>NZ_OZ195517.1:0-1155877 GCF_964277355.1 Spiroplasma endosymbiont of Nomada rufipes
TGAATGACACTGATAATAAACGAGAAAACTTTCAAAATATTTGAAATAAAGTTAGAAATTTTCTTCAATATGATGAAATGATTGATCCAAGTGTTTTTAATAACTATATTAAAAACACTTATATTTATGATATTTTTGAAAATAAATGTTTAATTATTGTTGATTCACTATTTGCAAAAGAAATTTTAACTAAAAATATAACATTTAAAGTTAAAGAAATTTTGGAAAGAATTATTCAACAAAATCTTCAAATTGAATTTTTAGAACTTAATGAAGCAAAGAAACAAAAAATATATGTAGAAAAAGATTTTGTTGAATTTAATAAATTGCAACAAATTAAAAAACAATTTCAATTTAATAACTTTGTTAAAGGTGAATCAAATAACGATGCTTATCAAGCAGCATTTTCAATTACCATAGAACTTGGTAGGTATTGAAATCCCTTATTTATCTATGGTAATTCTGGATTAGGAAAAACACATTTACTTCATGCTATTGAAAATGAAATACTAACAAAATATAATAATCAAAAAAAAGTACTTTACTTATCTTCTGAAGAATTTGGTCGTATGGTACCAGAAATTATTAAACAAAATGTTAATGATATTGAAAAATTTAAAGATTCATTTAATCAATACGATGTTCTTCTAGTTGATGATATTCAATTTTTAGCTAATCGTAGTAAAACAAATGAAATATTTTTTCATATATTTAATAGTTTTGTTAACAAACAAAAACAAATTGTTATTACATCAGATAAACATCCTGATGATTTATATGGTTTTGAAGAAAGAAATGTTTCAAGATTTCAAAGTGGTTTAAGTGTTGGTATTGATTCACCAGATTTTGAAACTTCATTAATTATTTTAAAAGAAAAAATTAAGTCTTTAAATTATGATCCAAGCATTTTTACTGAAGAATCTTTAAGTTTTATTGCTTTAAATTTTAATAGTGATGTTAGAAAATTAGAAGGAGCATTAAATAGATTAATTTTTTACAGCATTTTATATATAAAGCCTAATCATTTAATAGTGCTTGAAGACGTTATGAAAGCTTTTAAAACACCAAATACTTCATTAAAAGAAAAACTAACTATTAAAAAAATTAAAACAATTGTATCTGAATATTATAATATTCCAATCAAATTATTGATTAGTACTTCTAGAGTTAAAACGATAACAATAGCACGCCATGTATCAATGTATTTAATAAAAACACTTTTAAATGAATCATATACAAAAATTGGTTCTGAATTTGGAGGTAAAGATCATACAACAGTAATGAATGCTTATAACAAAATTAAAAAAAATATTGAAACTAATTATGAATTTAAAAAAAATATTGAAAGATTATCACGTGAATGTTTAAAACACAATTAATCCACTATTTTAATCATAAATTATTAACTTATAAAATCCTGATTTTTTACTGATTTTATAAGTTAAAATTAGTTATTCACATTAATCCACATTGTAATATTATTAATAATTAAATAAATAATAATAATTAATATATATAATATAATTAATTATTAATGTTTAAAAAATGGGAGATATTTATGAAAATCGAAATCAAAAGTTCTATATTATTCAAAATAATAAAAAAAATAATAAAAATAACAATTTCTAATAACAATTATGAAGAATTATCTTGTTTTTTATTAGAAGTTGAAAAAGAAAAAATAATTTTAACCGCATCTAATGGTAATTTATCATTAAAATATGAACTAAATAATAATGAAAAATATTTAAAAATATTAAATATTGGTTCAGTATTAATTAATACTAAAATTATTTATGATATTTTTAGTAAATTAGAAGATGAATGAATTTTATTTGAACTTAAAATTAATAACTTAATCATTAGTAATTTTAAAAATGATAATAATGATTTTATCTTCAAACTAAGTACGTTGACAATTGAAAAATTTCCAAAAATTAACTTTAATAAAAATATTAAAAATAAAGTATCTTTTAATAAAAGTTTGTTGCAAAATATAAATGAACAAATTGCTTTTGCAACAAATACAAACAATAATAAACCAGCATTAAGTGGAATTAATTTTAAATTTAATGATCAAAAGTTATTTGTTACAGCAACTGATGGATATTGTTTAGCAAAAAAGTGATTTTCTTTTGAAGAAAAATTAGAATTTAGTAATAAAGAGTTTAATATTCCAGTTCATTTATTAAATGAAATTGATAAAATTACTAGTGATTTAAATTCAAATATAAATTTTTATTTTGAAAATGATTATAATTTAATTATTGAAATTGAAAATTTTTTATTTCAAACACGAATGATTGAAGGTACTTATCCAAATACGGATGATATTATTAAAAATATTATAGAAAAAGAAAAAAATATTATTGAAATTAATAACGTTAGAGAATTTTTAAAAATTATTGAATTATCAATAATTTTAGCAAAAAAAGATACTTCACCTATGATTCAATTTTGAATCAATGTGGAAAAAAATGATTTTAAAATTAATTGTTTATCTAATAATGATAGTATAGGTGAAGTAATTGAACAATTTAAAAAATTTCATATTGTGAAATCTAAAAGTTTAAAAGAAGAAATAAAAGTAGTTTTTAATTCAAAATTAATTATTAATGCTTTAAAATCTTTTAATAAATGTAAAAAAGTAAATTTGAAAATTTCTTGACCAAAAAATTATACAATTATTGATAGTGAAGAAGAAACTGGGTTATTACAACTAGTTTTACCAATTGGAGAAAAATAATATGATATAACTAAAATAGTTATTTTTAATTAATAAGCTAAGAAAAGGTAAAAAATAATGAAGAAGAAATTACAATTGTTAAGTATGTTTACTATTTTAATTTTTACTAATTTAAATATAATTGCTTGTAAAAATAAGCAAGATAGTATTAGTCAATTTTATGTTTTAAGGGATAGTTTATCAGATACTGGTGCATGAACATTTGCACAAAATCAATATTTAGAAAATAGTAATAGTAAATTTAAACATTTTCAATTAGATAAACCTTATTATAATAATTGTTGAAGTAATAATAAAGTAGCTTCACAATTAATTGCTGAAAAATTAAATATTAATTTTAAACCTGGGTGATTATTTAATATCAATGGTAAAACATTTCAAAGTTTGGGTAATAATTATGCTTATGGAGGAGAAGTTGCTAATAGCAGTGATAATAATTTAGATATTATTAAAACTTTTGATTTGTCTCATCAAACACAAATGTTGTTATTACAACATTCTTTACAAAAAAAAAGATGTTATTTGAATAGAAATGGGAGCTAATGATATTGGTAATTTAATGAATAAAACAGATCCTATTATTATTAACAGTAAGATTAATAATGTAATAAATGAAGAAAAAAAGCAATAAAATTATTAATTAAAAATGGTGCAAATAAAATTATTATTAGTGATGTTCCTGACTTAACATTAACACCAAAAATTAAAAAGATATTACATAATAATCAACAAAAAATACAAATAGCACGTAAAACATGTATTGAATATCAAAAACAATGAAAAAAAATGATATTAGAAATGAAAATAATTTATAAAAATATTATTACACCTTTTTTTCTTTCAAGAGAATTAGCAACTGATATTAATAATTTTAAAAATAAAATTCCAGATGGAATTGTTGAAAATAGTGCTACAATTTGTAAAATGATGTCTAAAGAAACAAAATATTCTTATAAACCAGTTTTTAATTCTGGAGTTAATGAAAGTAATTTAAATAAATATTTTTATTTTGATGAGTTTCATACAGGTATGTGATTTCATCAACAAATGGCAAATAGTATTATTAATTTAATAGAAAATTTTAAATAGATTTTTTGTTAAATATTTTTAAAAAAGTAATTTATTATTTTTGAATAAAGATTTTTTAATTTTTCTTTTAAAAAAATTATGTTGTTTTAAATCAAAAAAAAATGTATAATTTATGCATAAAATGTAAAATAATATGCTTATTTTAAAGAATAAAAAGTCTTTTTTTGAATTTATTTTTGAAATTTTAAATATTTTCATTATTAAATTAATGAAAATATTTAATGATGAAAGAGAGTGAAAATAGTGAGCACAAGGACTCCAAATGATTATAATGCTAACTCAATTCAAGTTTTAGAAGGACTAGAAGCAGTTAGAAAACGACCTGGAATGTATATTGGTTCCACTGCAGAAAGAGGATTACATCACTTAGTTTGAGAAATAGTTGATAATGCTGTTGATGAAGTTATTGCCGGTTTTTGTACAAAAATTTCTGTAACTATTACTAAAAATAATGAAATATTAGTAAAAGATAATGGTCGAGGTATTCCTACTGATATACATCCAAAGACTAATATTTCAACAGTAGAAACGGTTTTTACTACATTACATGCTGGTGGAAAATTTGATAATGGTTCTTATAAAGTATCAGGTGGTTTGCATGGTGTTGGTGCTTCAGTAGTAAATGCTTTAAGTAAGTATTTGGAAGTTACTATTTACCGTGATGGTAATATTTTTTTTCAAAAATATATTGAAGGTGGTAAACCAGAATTACCATTGGCAGTTATTGGACAAAGTGATAAAAAAGGAACAACTGTTTTATTTAAACCTGATGAAAGTATTTTTACTGAAACTGTAAATTTTAGTTTTATAATAATTAAAACAAGGTTAAGACAACTTGCTTTTTTAAATAAAGGTTTAACTATTCAAGTTATTGATGAACGTGAAAATAAAGAAGAAACTTTTTGTTATGAAGGGGGCATTAAAGAATATGTTGCTTTTTTAAATAATAAATTTGAACCTTTAAAACATGAAATTATTTATGGAGAGTTTGAAATAAATGGTATAAATACAGAAATAGCTTTTCAATATAATGAAAGTGAAGAATCTCAAATATTTTCATTTTGTAATAATATTAATACACCTGAAGGTGGAACACATGAAGATGGTTTTCGTTTAGCATTAACAAGAGAATTGAATTATTATGCGAAAAAAAATAATCTTTTAAAAAATAATGATGAAACATTTACTGGTGATGATGTTAAAGAAGGAATTTTAGCAATTATTTCAGTTCAACATCCTAATCCACAATATGAAGGGCAAACTAAAACAAAACTTGGTAATTCTGAAGTTAGAAAAATTGTTTCTAATGTAACTGGAAAAATAATTAATAAATTTTTATTGGAAAACCCTGCTGAAGCAAAAGTTATTATTAACAAAGTTATTTTATCAGTAAGTGCACGTTTAGCATCTAAAAAAGCACGTGAGAATATTATGACTTCGAGAAAAAATCCTTTACAATTTTCTAATTTACCTGGTAAATTAGCAGATTGTTCTTCTAAAGATCCAACTAAAACAGAAGTTTTTCTTGTCGAAGGTGAGTCAGCTGGTGGAACTGCAAAGTTGGGAAGAAGTAGAGAAATTCAAGCAATTTTACCATTAAGAGGGAAAATAATTAATGTTGAAAAAGCACGACTTTTAAAAGTTTTTTCTGATGAAGAAATAAATAATCTTATTATTTCCTTTGGCTGTGGTGTTGGTAAAGAATTTAATATTACTAAATTACGTTATCATAAAATTATTATTATGACTGATGCTGATGTTGACGGTTCACATATTAAAACATTATTATTAACATTTTTTTATCGTTACATGCGTCCCTTAATTGATGCTGGTTATATATATATAGCTCAGCCTCCTTTATATAAATTTTATAGTGGTAAATTTGTTAAATATGCATATAATGATCAAGAATTGCAAGAAATTAAAGATAATTTTAATGGAACTAATTTTAACATTCAACGTTATAAAGGTTTAGGAGAAATGAATGCCACACAACTATGAGAAACAACTATGGATCCACAACATAGAATTTTATTACAAGTAAGTATTGATGATGCTTCAGAAGCAGATGAAACTTTTTCAATATTGATGGGGAAAGATGTATTTCCACGAAAAGAATTTATTCAAGAAAATGCTAAATATGTAAAAAACATTGATGCTTAAAATTTAATAAAATAAAATTAGGAGTTTATATATGAGCGAAATAACTAAAAAAAATGAAACATTTATTTCTAATAAATATGTTCGTAATATATCTGATGAAATGAGAACTAGTTTTTTAGAATATTCAATGTCAGTTATTGTTTCAAGAGCTTTACCAGATGCAAGAGATGGATTGAAACCAGTACATCGTCGAATTTTATATTCTTTAGCAATTTTAGGTATGACATATGATAAACCTTATAAAAAAGCAGCACGTATTGTTGGAGAATGTATTGGAAAATTTCATCCTCATGGTGATATTGCAGTTTATGAAACAATGGTAAGAATGGCACAAGAATTTAATTATCGTTATCCTTTAGCTGATGGCCAAGGTAATTTTGGTTCAATTGATGGTGATAGTGCTGCTGCTATGAGATATACTGAAGTTAGAATGAGTAAAATGGCAGGAGAGTTGGTTAAAGATTTAAATAAAAATACAGTTACTTTTGTTGAAAATTATGATGGTGCTGAAAAAGAGCCTAGTGTTTTACCAGCTTATTTTCCTAATTTATTAGTTAATGGAACAACAGGTATTGCTGTTGGAATGGCAACAAGTATTCCACCACATAACTTAAGAGAAATAGTTGATGCAATTATTTTTGTAGCTCACAATCCTGATTGTGATATTATGGAAATATTAGATATTGTTAAAGGACCTGATTTTCCTACAGGTGCAATGATTTTAGGCGTAAATTCATTTAAAAATGCTTATTTAAACGGAAGATCAACAATAACAGTTCGTAGTAAAACTAAAGTTGAAAAATTATCAAATGGTAAACCTGCAATTATTGTTGAAGAAATACCTTATCAAACTAATAAAACTAATTTAATAAATAATATAGTTAAAGCAGTTCAAGAAAAAAAAGTAAATTATATAACTGATTTGCGAGATGAATCTAATCGTGAAGGAATAAGATTAGTATTAGAAATTAAAAATATTGATTATGCTGAACTTATTTTAAATCAACTATATAAATTTACTTCATTACAAACAACATTCACAATAAATTTATTAGCATTACATAATAAACAACCTAAAGTAATGAATTTAAAAGAAATGATTGAAATTTATATTGAACATCAAATTGAAATTATTCTTAATAAGTCTAATTTTGAATTAAAAAAATATGAACATCAATATCATATTATTTTTGGTCTTGTTAAAGCATTACAAAATATTGATGAAATTATTAAAATAATTAAGGAATCAAAGAAAACAGAAGAAGCATTAACTAATTTACAGAATAAATTTGAATTTTCTGAAAAACAAGCTAAAGCTATTTTAGAAATGAAACTGCAACGTTTAACAGATTTAGAACAAGAAAAATTAAATAATGAATTATCATTTATTAATGAAGAAATTATTCGATTAAGAACTTTAATTAATGAACCTTCTAAGCAAATAGAATTAATGATTTCTCAGTTAACAACAATTAAAGAAAATTATGGTGATGATAGAAGAACTGAAATTATTGAAAATTATGAAGGTGAAATTATTGATGAAGCTTTAATTAAAGAAGAACAGGTGGTTATAACGCTTTCAAAAAGTGGTTATATTAAACGTTTACCTTTAGATACATATAGAACTCAACATCGTGGTGGTGTTGGTGTTAAAGGTGCTGGTGGCACTGATATTAATACTGATGATATTGATAAAGTTTTAATTACTTCAACCCATTCTGATTTGTTAATATTTAGTAATAAAGGAAAAGTTTATCGAATTCGTGCTCATAAGGTACCAAATTACTCAAGAACAGCTAAAGGAACACCAATTGTTAATTTAATAGCAACAGAAAAAAATGAGACTATTAAAACAATAATTGCTATATCAGAAGATTATGATATAAATGCTAATTTATTTTTTGTTACTAAAAAAGGAATTATTAAACGTTCAACTTTAGATCAATTTAAATCTATTTACCAAAATGGTAAGATAGCTATTAAATTGCGTTCAAATGATCAATTAGTAGATGTTCTGAAAACTACAGGTAATAATGAAATAATTATTGCTGTGGCTAATGGACGAGCAGTTAGAATCAATGAAAATCAAGTTAGAGTAATGTCAAGAATAGCCAGCGGAGTAAAAGGAATAGATACAAAAGGTACTCATGTAATTGGAATGTGCTCTAATCAAGATGGTGATTTAGTTGTCTCTATTAGTGACAAAGGTTATGGAAAAATATCACGATTTGAAGAATATCGTTTAGCAAATCGTGGTGGTAAGGGTGTAATTTCAATGAAATTAGCTCAAAAAACAGGAAAATTAATTGGTATAAATTCAATAAATAACACTAATAATAGCAATGATTTATTAATTATGACTTTAAAAGGTATAGTTATTAGATTTTCTTTAGAAGATATAAGAACTACAAGCAGAAATACTATAGGTGTTAAATTAATTAGATTTAAAACAGAAGATGATGCAATTTCTTCAATTGTAACAATCCCAATCACTAAAGAAAAAACTATTTTTATTGATTAATTTAAGAGGTGCTAAAATGATTGATATAGAAAAAATACGTAATAATTTAGAAAAAACTATTAATAAAATAGAAACAAGGGGCCAAAGTTATAAAAACGAAATAAATAAAATTTTTAATTTAGATTTAGAAATAAGAACTTTAAAAACAAAAAATCAAAAATTAGAAGAAACAAGAAATAAGCAATCTAAACAAATTAGTGAATTATTAAAAAATAAAAAAAATGATCAAATAAAAAAAATTAAAGATGATATGATTATTTTAAAAGAAAAAATTATAAAAAATAATTTAAAAATTGTAGATTTAGAAGATAAAATATATGAATTACAGTTAGTAATTCCTAATATACCACATTTTTCAGTTCCACAAGGAAACGATGAAACTAATAATCAAGAAGTTAGAAAATGAGGGAAAATTATTAAAAAAAATAGTAAACCACACTGAGAAATTGCTGAAAAGTTAAATATAATTGATTTTTCAAAAGCAACTAAATTAAGTGGTACTAGATTTATTATGTATAAAAATAAAGGTGCTTTATTAGTTAGAGCATTAATGAATTTTATGATTGATTCTCATTTAAAAAATGGTTATTCTGAATTTTTACCACCATTAATTATTAATAAAGAAAACTTATTTGGTACAGGGCAACTTCCTAAATTTAAAGATGATTTATTTCAATTAAATAATGAACAGTATTTAATTCCAACAGCAGAAGTTCCTTTAACAAATATTTATCGTAATGAAATTATTAATTTTTCTGAATTACCAATAAAAATGTGTGCTTATACACCATGTTTTCGTTCAGAAGTGGGTTCTGCTGGTAGAGATACAAGAGGAATAATTAGATTACATCAATTTAATAAAGTAGAATTAGTTCAAATTGTTGATCCTGAAAAATCTTATGATGCCCTTGAAGAGTTAACTAAAAATGCTGAATTAATTTTACAAAAATTAGATATTCCTTATAGAGTTATTAATTTATGTAGTGGTGATATTGGTTTTAGTGCTGCTAAAACTTATGATTTAGAATTATGATTACCTTATCAAATGTGTTATCGTGAGGTTTCTTCATGTAGTAATTGTGAAGATTTTCAAGCAAGAAGAATGGAAACTAGAGTTAGTCAAGATAATAAGAAAGTAGTTCCACATACACTAAATGGATCGGGATTAGCTATTGATCGAGTTGTTGCAGCAATTTTAGAAAATTTTTATGTTGAAGAAGATAATGTTGTAAATATACCTATTGTTTTACAACCTTATATGAATAATTTAAAAACTATTTAATTTATAATGTTTCACGTGAAACATTATAAATTAAAAAAAAGTATTTTTTTATAAAAAAATTGTTATAATTAATAATGCCACTGCAACAATTACATTCGAACCGGGTCAGGACCGAAAGGTAGCAGCCATAAGGATTAGGATTGTGTGTGGTGGTTTTATTTTGAAAAATAAAAAAGAGGTTTCTTTAAATGAAAAAACAAAATTATATGGAAATTGCCTTAAAGCTTGCTAAAAAAGCTGCTATTAATGGTGATGTTCCAATTGGTGCAATTATTGTTGATGAAAATGATAATATTATTGGTAGAGGATTTAACAAAAAGGAAAAAGACAAAGATCCAACTCAACATGCGGAAATTATTGCAATAAAAAAAGCATGTAAAAAAATTAATAATTGACGTTTATTAAATTGTACTATTTATACAACATTAGAACCATGTTTAATGTGTGTAGGGGCTTTGTTACAAACAAGAATAAAACATATTGTTTTTGCTTTAAAAGATAGTAAGTTTGGATGCGTTGAATCACTCTATAATTTAACATTAGATAAAAGATTTAATCATCGTAGTGAATATACTTATTCTTTAAAATTAGATAGTAAAGAAATGTTACAAAGTTTTTTTGGAGAAATTCGTAATTTATAATAATTGTTTTTATAACAAATTTTATAAAAAATTGTTAGGATAAATATAGGTGATTTAAATGAAACATAAATCTTTTTATAGAAAGTATCGACCAAATTCTTTTTTAGAAATAATTAGTCAGGATAATATTGTAAGAATATTAAAAAATTCTATTTTAAATAATAGTTTTAATCATGCTTATTTATTTTCAGGCTCAAAAGGTACAGGAAAAACATCAACGGCTAAAATATTTGCTAAATCAATTAACTGTCAAAATAACATTGATGGAGATGCATGTAATACTTGTGAAAATTGTATAAACATTAGTTCAAATAATTGTATTGATATTTTAGAAATTGATGGTGCTTCCAATAATGGTGTTGATGAAATAAGAAGTATTAGAGATAATATTAACTTATTACCGATGAATTTTAAATATAAAGTTTATATTATTGATGAAGTTCATATGTTAACAACTTCTGCTTTTAACGCATTATTAAAAACCTTAGAAGAACCACCACAACATATTATTTTTATTTTAGCAACAACAGAACCATATAAAGTAATTCCAACTATAATTTCTCGTTGTTTATGATTTGAATTTAAAAAAATTAATGTAAATGAAACTAAAAAACATTTTATTGATGTTTTAACAAAAGAAAAAATTAATTTTGAGGTTGAAGCAGTAGAGGAATTAGCAATATTGAGCGAAGGTTCTTTACGTGATGGTTTAAATTATTTAGAAAAAACATTTAATTATGGTAATAATATAACACTTAAAAATGTTGAAAAAATATTTTCTGTTTTATCAACAAAAAATAAAATATTATTTTTAATTAATATATTTAATTGTAATATTGAGCAAGTAATAAAACAATTAACATTATTTGATGAATATACTATTCAATATAAAAAAAATATTATTGATTTTATTTACATTCTTGAAGAAATATTAATTTATGCTATTACTAAAAAAACAGAATTACTTAAAATGATAAATATTCAACAAGTAAATATTTTTTCTGAAGTAGTAAAATCTGATTTACTTTTAATTTTGAATTCATTTAATGAAATTTTAATTCAAGAAGATGTTGATGATTTAAAACCAACATTAATACTAAAAATATTAAATTTAATTAAAAATTTTGAGAATAAATATTCATTAAATTATTTAGAAAAAACAAAAATATCTATTATGAATATAGAAAATAAAAGTATAAATTTAAATAGTAAAGATGAAATAACAAAAATTTTAAAAAAAAGCGAAATAGATAAAAATAATGAAGAATTAACTTCAATTTTAGTAAAAGAAGAAAATACTAGTATTAAAGAAAAAGAAATTTTTGATGTACCAACTGTGAAAAATTTAAAAAATGATGAGATAATTGATAAAGCCATTAATTTAATTTTACAAGCTGATAAAAATATTAGAAAAGAAGTTAGTGAAAAGTGAAAAAATATTTCTAAATTTATTAATGATAATAAATTTAGAAACATAACTAAAGTTTATATAAATACTATTATTGCGGCAGCATCTACTAATGGCATTATTATTATTACCAAAAATATTATTCAATCTGATTTAATAAATCAAAGTTTTTTAAGTAAAGAACATAGAGAATTTTTAAATATTTTATTAGAAAATGAATACATGATTTATGCCCTTGATAAAAATCAATGACAGGAAACAAGAAAAAAATATCAAGAGTTACTAACAAAAAAAATATTACCAAAACCAGTAGATATTGTAATATCAAAACCTGTAATTGAGTCATTTACCAATGTAGATAGAGATCCGACTTTAAATTTTATAAAAAAAATATTTACTGAAATTGAAGAAATATAAAAATATGAGGTGAAAAATATGGATATGAAAAGAATGTTAGCACAAGCACAAGCAATTCAAGGAAAGTTAACAAAATTTAAAAAAGAAGAATTTACTTTTTCTGATATTGATGGTTTAGTTAAAATTATTATAACAGGTGGACGTAAAATAGTTTCAGTTAATATTGAAGGATTATTAAAAGAAGCAGAAAATGATTATTCAAGTATTAATGATATGCTACAAACAGAACTAAATAAAGCATTAAAACAAATAGATGAAAAAGAAAAAAATATTGCTGGCAAGTTTTAGAAAAGTTTAGTAATTTTAGCATAGAAAGAGGTAGAAAAATGTTATTTATTACCTTTGAAGGGACAGAAGGTGCAGGTAAAACTACAGTTTTAAAAATGATTAAAGAACAATTAAAACAAGATGGTTTTGATGTTATTATTACGAGAGAACCAGGTGGTAGCGAAATTTCTGAACAAATAAGACAAGTTATTTTAAATAAAGAAAATACATTAATGGATCCATGAACAGAAGTTTTGCTTTATATTGCAGCTAGAAGACAACATTTAATTGAAAAAATTCTGCCAAATAAAAACAGTAATAAAATCATTATTTCTGATCGTTTTTCTGACTCAACTTTAGCATATCAGGGTTATGCTAGAAATTTAGATATTGATAAAATAAATCTTATTCAAAAACTTATTTTTGAAGATTATCAACCTGATTTGACAGTTTTATTTGATATTAAACCAGAAACAGGTTTACAACGAATTTTATTAAGAAAAGGTGAAAAATTAAATAGATTAGATGAAGAAACATTAGAATTTCATCAAAAAGTATATAATGGTTATAAAAAAATTGCTATTAGTAATCCAAATCGCGTTCATACAATAAATGCTAATTTATCGGAAAAAAAAGTTTTTAATAGTGTTTATGAACTAATCATAAATTTAGTTGAAGAAAAAGGTTTTAAAGAAGCTGAATTATACTTGTAAGTGCAAGTAAATAAAATTGCAAAAAATTCTCATATAAAAATTTCATAATGCTAAATTTAGTTTAGAAAAAAGCAAGGAGTTTTTATATGAGTTATAAACATCTTGGCATAGATGAAAGGATTTATATTGAGAATCAATTTAAATTTAAATTTAAAATTAGTGAAATAGCTAAAAATCTTAATCGAAGTATTAGTACTATTATTCGAGAAATTAATAGAAATAAAGATAATAATCATTATTTTTCATTAATTGCACAAAATAAAGCTGAAAATCGAAAACAATCACATATTATTTTTCATAAGTTTAAAAATAAGAATTTAGTAAAATATGTACAACAAAAATTACTATTAGGTTGATCACCTGAACAAATTTATGGCAGAATTAAAAATTTTCATAAAGAGTGATTTATTAGTTTTAAAACAATTTATACTTGAATTTATTTTGGAATGCTTGATAAAGTTACTAGTAAAAATTTAAGAAGAAAAGGTAAAAAACGAAAATCTAAAGAAAATCGTGACAAGTTTAATGGTAAATCAATTAAAGAACGAGATATAAATGTTAATGATCGTATAACACTTGGTCATTGAGAAGGAGATACTATAGTATCATCACGAGGTAAAAGCAAATCATGTTTAATAACTTTAGTTGAAAGAGTATCACGATTTACTTTAACAATATTAGTTAAAAACAGAACTACTAAAGTTATTAATAAAAATGTCAGTTATTATTTATCAATTCTTCCTAAAAACATTGTTAAAACTATTACTTTTGATCGTGGCAAAGAATTTTCAAATTGACAACAACTTGAAAAAAATTTAAATGTAAAAATTTATTTTGCCAATCCATATTCACCTTGACAAAGAGGTACTAATGAAAATACTAATGGTTTAATTAGAGAAAAATTTCCTAAAAAATTTATTTTTTCAAAAACTAATAAAAATGAAGTTCATAAATTTATATTGTCTTTAAATCAAAGACCGAGAAAAATATTAAATTATCTTTCACCAATCGAATATTTGGATAGAAAAATAATTTAGTTGCACTTACCTTTACAATTTAGCAGAAAAAAAATTAAAATTAGAGGATCTAATGAAGGAAAATAATGTAATTTTATTTGAAAATGAAGAATCAGAAAATTTTTCTATTTTTGCAATGGAAAATATTCCGCAGGTAATTTTATTGTATTCGAAAAATAAAATATTAAATATAAATGTTAGTAATAAGTTAATAAAAAAAATTGTTTGTAAAAATAATAATCAATTAAAAAAATGTACTGAAGAAAATATGTGTCAAAATTGTTTTAAAATTAAAACTAATAGTTATTTTGATTTTAAAAAATTTGATTTTAGTAAAAATAATATTATGAATAAAAATATTGTTTTAGAAATTATTAATGATTTTTCTAAAACTAATTTAGAAAAAGATGCTAATAAAATTTATTTAATAAATCAAATTGAATTTTCTTCAACTTCAGCCTCAAATGTTATGCTTAAAACTTTAGAAGAATTATCTAAAAATATTTATGTAATTTTTACTACCACTAATATTAATCAAATACTCCCTACTATTAAATCTCGTTGTCAATTGATAAATTGTTCAAAAGAAAATGATATATTTGTTAGTAACGATTATGATGATGAACAATTATTAATTTTAAAAATATTTTCAAATACTACTTTTTTGACAGATGAAAGCAGTAAACTTAAATTAAAAAAATATATTGAAATTATTAAACAATTTATTATTAATGATAATGATAAAAAAGTTAACAATCAACTTTTGAATAAAAAAATAATTAGTTTAAAAGAAGAAATTATTTACTTTTTTAGATTTTTTAATTTAGTAGTTTTTAATAAATTAACTTTTCTTTTATTTAAAAAGTATGATTTTAATAATTTTTTTATTGAAAGTTTAGTTAATTTATGAAAAAATAGTAATTTAAAAAACATAGCCTATATTTTAGAACAAATTTCATTTACAATTACTAAATTAAAATTTAATGTTAACTTAAATTTATTAATAAATTCTTTTCTTATTAAGGTAAGTGATAATTAAACTATGGAAAGTACAAAAAAAATTTTAATTTTAAATCAAGATGATAAAAAAATTAAACTTATTCAAAGAAAAGATATGTTTTGTGTTTCTTTGGATACTATTTTATTAAGTAATTTTATTAAAATAAAACCCAGTACTAAAAAAATAATTGATTTTGGAACTAATAATGCTGTTATTCCAATAATTTTAGCGGCAAAATTTCAAGGAAAAGTAATTGGTATTGAAATTCAAGAGCCAGCTGTTGAACTTGCTTTAGAAAATATAAAACTTAATAATTTAGAAAAAAGAATTGTCGTTGTTCATGAAGACATAAAAATTTATGCTCAAAGAGAAAAAGAAAAAGTTGATTTAATTGTATGTAATCCACCTTTTTTTCCTTTATGAGATAAAAGCAAAGTAAAAGCACAACCTTTAAAAATTCCAGCAAGACATGAAGTATATATTAATTTAGAGGAGATTATTGCTAGCGCAAGTAAATTATTAAAAGACAAAGGGCGATTGGTTATGATAAATAGTGTAGAAAGAATAAACGAAACACTGCTTTTATTAAAAAAATATCAAATTACACCTAAAAAATTACAAATAGTTTATCCTAAAATTAATCAGGCTGCCAATGTTTTTTTAATTGAAGCAGGATTTTTAGCGAAAGAAGGAATGATTGTTTTGCCACCATTGATTTGTCATAATAAAAATAATACTTATATTGATGAAATAGCAAAGTGATATAAATAATCTTAATATAAGTGTAAGGTTAGGTGTTTAAAATGAATATTAATTGATTAAATAAACTTAATAAAAAAATAACTTACTTATTAGCTGTATCAGGTGGTCCAGATAGTATGTTTTTATTAGATAATTTAGTACGTAATGAGTTTAAAATTATTGTTTGTCATGTTAATTATCATAAACGTTGAAGTAGTAATGTTGATGAGCAAATTGTTCGAGAATATTGTACAAATAATAAAATAACTTTAGAAGTAAAAAATATTAAAGAAGAGGAATACAATAAAAAACAAAATTTTCAAAGTCAAGCACGTGTACTTAGATATGATTTTTTTAATGAAATTGCTCAAAAATATCAAGTTTATAATCTTGTTGTAGCACATCATATTTACGATTTACTTGAAACATATATTATTCAAAAACAACGCAAAGCAATAGTTTCTTATTATGGATTAAAATTTAAAACAACATATAAATCTTTATCGGTTTATCGTCCAATGTTAGAATTAAAAAAAGAAGATATTATTGACTATTTAACTTTGTATCATATTAAATATGGATTTGATGAAACAAATGAATTAATTATTTATGAAAGAAATCGAGTTAGACAACAACAAATTAATAAACTTACTGATTTTGATATTAATTTAATGTTAAGTGAAATTAAAGAATTAAATAGTGAACAAGAGTTACTGAAAGATGAACTTGAAGTAATTTATAATACCATTATTAATGATGATGTGCTTGCTATTAATGAATTTAAAAAATATGAATTTAAATTACAACAAATGATTATCTATGAATTTTTAAGCCAATATGATGAAGAATTAGTTTTATCTTTAAAAAAGGCTAAAATTAAAGAAATAGTTAGAGTTTTAACTAAATCTAGTAAACCAAATATTACTATTTGTATTTTTGAAAATACTTGAGTTATTAAAGAATATAATTTTGCATATATTAGTGAAAAAAATGAACCAAAACAATTTAGTTATAAAATTTCTAAAATAAATAACTATAATTTTAAGGAAATTACTATTTCTAAAACTGAACCAACAGGTGGTGAATTTCAAGCTTTATATATTAATAAATCAGATTTTCCATTAACAATTAGAACTAATAATGGTGAAGAAGAAATTGAAACACCATTTGGTACAAAAAAAATTAATCGTTTATTTATTGATAATAAAATTCCATATCGTGAACGTCTTATATGACCAGTAATCATAAATTCAAGCGGAAAAGTAGTGGCAATTCCAAAATTATCGGTAAATAAAAACAATATTAGTGAGAAACCTAATTTGTATGTGCTAAAATATTATGGTATTATTTAAGAAAATAAATTAGAAATTAAACGTAGGTGAAAAAATAATGCAAACGCGAATTAAAATTAATTGAATGATTGTTGCACTATTCGTTGCTTTTTTAGTATTTGTTGGAATTTTATTGTGATATTTTTTAAGAGGTAATGCTTTAACTTTAGATCAATTTCAATTAGAAACATTACTTAGAGATGGTAAACTCCCTGGCAATAGTAGTAGTGACACTGTTAGTAAAATTGATGGAGTACAAGTTCAATTTTTTGATCATACTACTTATATTACAGGTTTTTTAGGAATTAATGGTAAGGTAAAACGATTTGAAGCGACAGTTTCTGGAACTGCTACAGGTGGTTTTTATCATGATGTTATTGAAAAATTATTCAGAAAAGATAAAGAGGGTAAAGGCTTTGATATTAACCCCACAATTATTAGTGAATTAGTTCCATTTTGAAAAACATTTTTAATTAGTATGTTTCCGATATTAGTATTAGTTGGTGGTTCATTTTGATTATTTTCTAAAATGAATAAAATGGGTGCCGGTGGTGGCATGAGTCCTTTTTCAATGGGAAAAAGTCGTGCTAAGATTAGAACATCAGATACTAGATTTACTGATGTTGCTGGTATTAAAGAAGAAAAATTGGAATTAGAAGAAGTTGTTCATTTTTTAAAGTTTCCACAAAAATATGCACAAATGGGTGCAAGAGTGCCAAAAGGAGTTCTTCTTGTAGGACCGCCTGGTACTGGTAAGACTTTATTAGCAAAAGCAGTTGCTGGTGAAGCAGGTGTTCCTTTCTTTTCAATTTCTGGTTCTGAATTTGAAGAAGTTTTTGTTGGAGTTGGAGCTTCAAGAATTAGAGAAATGTTTACTACTGCTAAAAAAAGTGCTCCTTGTATTATTTTTATTGATGAAATTGATGCAGTAGGAAGAAAACGTGCCTCAGCTTCAACTGCAACTAATGAACAAACTTTAAACCAATTATTAGTTGAAATGGATGGATTTGAAACTAACTTGGGAGTTATTATTATGGCTGCCACTAACCGTGCTGATGTACTTGATGAAGCGTTATTGCGTCCAGGTAGATTTGATCGTCAAATTTCTTTAAGTTGACCTGATATTAAAGAACGTGAAGCAATTTTACGATTACATGCTCGTAATAAAAATATTTCGCCAAAAGTTAATTTTCAAAGAATAGCAGAGAGAACGCCAGGATTTAGTGGTGCACAATTAGAAAATGTATTAAATGAAGCAACGTTGTTAGCTGTTCGTCATAATAAAACAGTTATTGGTTTAGTAGAAATTGATGAAGCTATTGATAGAGTTGTTGGTGGACCTGCTAAAACTTCAAGAGTAATTACTGATATGGATAAAAAAATAGTATCATATCACGAAGCTGGACATGCTCTTATTGGTTTAAAACTAGAATATGCTTCTAAAGTCCAAAAAGTTACAATAATACCACGTGGACAAGCAGGTGGATATACTATTATGACTCCTAAAGAAGATACTATGTTTTATTCAAAAGTACATTTAAGAGCAACTATTACTGGTTATTTAGGTGGTCGCGCTTCAGAAGAAATTATGTTTGGTAATGCAAATATTACTACTGGTGCTCATGATGATTTAGAAAAAGCAACAAATATTGCCAGAAAAATGATAACTGAATATGGAATGTCATCTGAATTAGGATTAGTTCAATTTGAAAGTCCACGTAATGAGTATTCACCTTTTGCAGCAAATAAGTTTTCTGATGATATTGCATCTAAAATTGATGGAGAAATTAAAAAATTATTAGATGTTTGTTATATTGAAGCAGTAGCAACAATTAAAAAACATAAAGATACATTAGAATTAATTGCTAAATCATTAATGACTTTAGAAACAATTACTGCTGAACAAATAGAATATATTGATAAATATAATAAATTACCAATTGAAGTAATAGAAATGCAAAAAGAAATGCAAAAAAATAGTAAAAATCCTTCCAAAGAGGATAATGAATCAAATGATAAAAAGGAAGATAATAATTCAGGGACTGATGATGATACAATATCAGTTGTTCCTAAGAAGAAATAATTAAATTATTATAATAAAAAACAAAACTTACTATTTTAATATTTTCAATAATGTGTAAGTTTTGTTTTATTTTCTTTTTTTATTTGGTAAATATAATATAAAAAGTAATAAGGAGAAAAACAATGTTGGAAAAACATGAATTAGTAGAAAAAATATTATTAAGTACTGATGTAATTAATAATAAAATTATTGAACTTGCAAAATCAGTTAATAGTTATTATAAAGATAATAAAGAGCCCATTATTTTAGTAGGGATATTAAGAGGATGTTTACCTTTTTTATCACAATTTATGTTAAATCTTAAGATTGATTGTTTGGTTGATTTTATGTATGTAGAGTCATATTTAGGACAAACAAAGGCGGTAAATAAACCAAAAATAAGAATGGATGTTATTAATAATGTTAAGGGTCGTGATTTATTAATTGTTGAAGATATTATTGATTCAGGTAATTCGTTATTTAAAATTCGTGATCATTTGCAAGAACTTGGAGCAAAATCGGTAAAAATAATTACTCTATTAGATAAGAAATCTAAAAGAATTGCTAAAATTGAAGCTGATTGATATGGTTTTGAAGTTCCTGATCATTTTTTAGTGGGATATGGTCTTGATTACGATGAAAAATTGAGAAACTTACCTTATGTTGGTATTGCTGACCTTAATAAAATTGCAATTTTAGAAAAATGTAAAAAAAGTAGTTAAGTAAATAAGTTTAGAAGTTAATAATAAAATTAAAATTTTTATTTTTTAATATAGTTCAAATATAATTAGCATTATTTTATTATGATAAAATTATACTATTAGCAGTTTTTAAGTTGTATAAGAATATTGGAGTTATAATGAGCAATCTTTTTGTTAATGTTTTAAGAGGAATCAAGAAAAGATTATTACAATATTTAGGTATTATAATACTATTAGTTATTGTAATTTCTACTCTTTCTGCGCTTTATAGTACAGCATCAAGAGCTGAATCAGGTTTTTATACAGTATTAAACAATAGTGGTAAATATGACTATCGTATTAATTTACAATTATTAAATAATTATAAAGATACTGCTAATGCAACATCAATAATCCAAACAATTATCAAAAAACAATTTAAAGATCATCCACAAGAACGAGAAATTGATGAACAGATAGATGAAATTAAAGAAAATAATCTTAGAAATAATAATTTTCCTACCCTTCCTTCGGGAATAGATATTAATAAAGATTTTGAAAATTATTTGTTAAACTGGGGATTAAGTTATCAAGGAATATTATTTAATGATATTTTAGAAAACGAAGTTAAAGATGATGAAATTTATAATTTGCAACATTATGAATTTGCTAAATCATTTTTTAAAACTTTTGATTATGAAAGCGTTATTTCTCTTAAAAAAATTTATTATTCATTAGAAAATGGATTTTATACTTCAGAAAAAAGTGAATCTTTTGATTTTACTCCAAAAAGAAATAATATTAATGAAGTTTATATTTCCGAAGGTATTAAACCTATTAATCCATTAGAAATAGTGATCAATCCTGAATTTGCACGTATTAATAATATTAAATTAAATGATTATATAACAGTTATTGATAAAGTTGAAAAGTTAAAGGTTGTTGGTTTTGGCTATGCTTATTGGGGAATTACTGGTAGTCGTACTGCAACAAATCCTAATCCGACATCTGAAAATACAAGTCCTGTTTATATGTCAAATCAATGGTTTAATAATTTAATAAAAGATTCTACATTTAGAACTAATTTAAATAATATATTTTTATTAAAAGTTAACAATAACGATAGTTATTTTGTTAGTAAGTTAGAAGAACTTTTAATTAAAACTTTTAATTTTAGTTTTGGTTCAATTATTAGCAGTGATAGTGAAGATATTCGTTCAGGAAAAATTTTAGAGAGTTTTAAAATGGAAAATATAATGTTTACGGCAATTACTCTTGTAGTATTATTAGTTATTATTTTTATCATTATGTCATATGTTAGAAAAGAAATTGATTTACAAAAACCACAGATAGGATTATTAAAAGCTCTTGGTTATAGTAATTTTCAAATTGCTATTAGTTTTGTAATTTTAATATTTTTGATAACATTCATTTCTAGTATTATTGGTTTAGGTATTGGTCTAGGATTACAAATATGATTTAATTCGTTAAATAACATTGGGTTTTTTATGCCATTACCAATACTATTTTTTAGTTGGATAGTATTTATTGTAAGTTTAATAATTATTCCTATTATTTTTATAGTAATTAGTTATATGCAATCGGAAACAAAATTACGCGTTAGTCCATTATTATTAATTTATGATAGACCAAGTAATTCAAGTTCTAAACTAATTTCAGTTTTAAAATACCCCTTTCGTTATTGACCATTTAAACAACGTTTAGCAATTGCTTTCAGTCTAAAATCGGTTGGAAAACTATTTTTAGTATTTTTTACTTTTATTTTTGTTAGTTTTTTATTACTATTTCAAAGTTCAGCTACTGATTTATTTGATAATAAAATAAACAATTTATATGGATATTACAATAAAGATGTTAAATGAAATACATCAACTTCATCAATGTATACATATACTAATGATTCTAATTTAAGTATTGATAAGCAGGTTTTTGATTGAGTTTCAGAAAAAGATATTGCGAAAGATAAAGAAACCGGTACTAATAAATATCATCAATGAGTAGCTGATGATTTTCATATTGATAATGATAGTAAAGCTAAAAAAATTGAAAGTGTTATTATTAATAATAATTTTAAAGATTATTTTATGAATAGCGAAGAAATTAATATCCTTTATCAAAAAACTAAGACTAAATCTGATTGTGAAGATTTTATTAATCCAAAAAAGATACTACCTGAACCATTAATGGAAATTATTTGTCAAAATATTCATCAAATATTTAATTATATTTCAACAAATACAGGTATTAATCCAGAAATAAACTCGTTGCCTGGTATTAGTTTAGGTTTAAATATTTATAATAATAAGTATTATCCAACTATTGAAATAAATTTAAGACCTCCTAATGAATGAAAAGGACATAATCAAGGCCGCATTCTCGCAAAAAAAATTAAAGCAACAGGACTTTATAATGATCCATATCAAGATTTAGTTTGAAAAAATTGATTTAACTTTAAAGAAGCAAAAAATCGTGATATTGATCCTATTTTTAATAATTCTCATAATTTACAAGCACAAAAAGTTACTTATACTGATAATCAAGGACAAAATATAACAACTACAGCTTATATTTTACCAGCAGTTATTTCAAAAACATTATCAATTTTAAATGATTATAAAATTGATGATCACTTTTTAATGTTAGCAAGTTGATATAATTATACAATTCCAGTAATTTATCAAGTTAAAGGAATTATTGAAAATAATTTAGACAATTCGAATGTTTATATTAATCTTGATGATTTACGAACATCTATTGGATTAATAAAACCTTCCCCGTCAGAAGATCCAAAACCAATATCAGATTCTTTTAATCATTGATTATCTAAAGAGAGCAATATTTTTCCATTAAATTATATAAATATTTTGCAACCATCTGCAGAATATACTAAAGAACAAATATTAGCAAAAAATTTAGAACCTATTAATAAAATACCTTTTATTAATGATTTAGTTAAAAGATTATTAGTTGAAATATTTGATGGAATTAGAACAATTATAAATATTACAAAAATTTTAACATTATTTGCTGTAGCTTTTGTATTGGTAATTATTGTTAATATGATTTTAGATAATAATTTATTAATTATTGCAATGATGAAATCTTTGGGTTATCGTGTAAATGAAATTAACAGATTGATTATTGGCTCCTATATTATTGCTTTATTGGTTGCTTTTATTTTAGGTACTATTATTTCTTATGTTGTGTGAAATATTATTACTTTAATTATTGCAACTAAAGCAAGCGTTGTTTTTAATGTGGCTGCTAATCTAGTTACAATTTTATCTTGTTTTGGAATGGTATTTTTAATAATGGTTATTGGCTATGCTGTTGGGTTATATTTAATTAAATACAAACCAGTAACAGCTTTATTACAAGGAAGTTAAAATATTTTTTAAGCATTTCTATATAAACAAGATAAAGCAATTGATAAAATGAGTGTGTTATTTATAAAAGCATGGAATTAAAAAGGAGAAATGATTATGAAAAAAGATAATAAGGAAATTAAAAAAGATGATAAAGACATTGGAAGTAAACAAGTAACTAAAAATAAATTAGAATCTATTTTTACAAAGAAGTCAGTATCTAAAACCGAAGGTACAATACCACCAGTAACTCATAAATCTCATGATAAACCAGAATCAAAGGAAGAAATAGAAGCTAATAAAGCTAAATTACAAGCTTTTAAAGATAATCAAAAAGCAATTAAAAAATTAACAAAAACTCATTCAAAAGAAATTTTAGCAGGTAAAATTATATCAATGACTAATAATACTCCTGATACTCAAACTAATGTTATTGAATTATTTGATGTTAAAAAATCTTACTTAACTGGAGACTTAGAATATGAAGTATTAAAAGGAGTTAATTTAAAAATTAAATTAGGTGATTTTGTTGTTATCTTAGGACCATCGGGAAGTGGTAAGACAACATTATTAAATATTATTTCGGGATTGGATAAACCTAATACTGGTGATGTTTTTGTGGCCGGATACAATTTATCTTTATTAAAAGATAGTCGTTTAACTAAATTTAGACGAGATAATGTTGGTTTTATTTTTCAACAATACAATTTATTAACTAACTTAACTGCTCGTGAAAATGCTGAAGTTGGTGAAAATCTTGCTAAAAATAAAAATAAAAATATGAGTATTGATGATATTTTTCAAGTTATTGAAATGGATGAACATATGAATAAGTTTCCAAGTCAATTATCAGGTGGACAACAACAAAGAGTATCGATTGGTAGAGCACTAGCAAAAAATCCGACAATTTTATTTTGTGATGAGCCAACAGGAGCACTTGATGAGGAAATGGGGCGTAAGGTGTTAGAAATTTTATTGAATGTTAATCGAGAATATAAAACATCAATTATTATGGTTACTCATAATCCTAACTTCCAATATGTTGCAAATACTGTTATTAACGTTAAAAATGGTAAAATTATTAGTGTAAAGAATAATGAAAAACCAATGAAACCAAGTGAAATAAATTGAAATTAATATTATTAATTAAATAAACTAACAAATTGTTAATAGAAAAAATATCATAACAAAGGAGTAAAAATATGATATTTTTTGAAACCCCTAGATTAAAAATTAGACAGTGAAAAGATAGTGATTTAGATGAACTTGTTTTATTAAATTCTGATAAAGATGTCATGAAATATTTTTCTATTACATTATCAAAAGATGATACAGAAAAATATTTTTTGAAAATTAAAAATAATTTAAATAATAATGGATTTGGTTTTTATGCTGTTGAATTTAAAAAAGACAATAAATTTATTGGTTTTATTGGCTTTAGCGAAGTTGATTTTATTGTTGATTTTAGACCATGTATTGAAATTGGTTGGCGTTTTAAAAAAAGTGTTTGAGGTCAAGGAATAGCAACAGAAACAGCTAAAGAATGTTTAAAATATGCAAAAAACAATTTAAAATTAACTGAAATTTATAGTTTTACTAGTATATTAAATATTAAATCAGAAAATGTAATGAAACGAATAGGTATGAAAAAAATAAAAGAATTTTATCATCCAAAAATAAATAAAAGTGATATTTTAGCAAAACATGTTTTATACAAAATTAATATTTAGAAAGTAAAAAATGTTTAATAAATTATCTCTAATTTTTATAGATATCTATTAGTAGAAATATTTAAATTAAACTTTAATCCTTATTATAAATATAAGGGTTTTATTATAAAATTTAAAATTAATTGTTGACAGTAGAATTTGGTATTGAAAATTGATATCATTATGTATAAACCTAAACAATCTTATTTAATTTAATTTTTTTATTTTAAATACTTATTTTAAATACAAAGGATGAAAACAATGAAAGAAAATAAACTTGAAATTAATGGACGTATTTTGACAGAGCAAGAAGCATTAAGATATCAAAAAATACAAGATTTATATAAGCAAAATTATGATATTTATGGGCGTAATTGAGAAAGAAATTATAATTGTGAAACTTTAAATAGCGAATTTAGAAATAAAAATAAAGAAGAGTTAGCAAAATTTGTTGCTAATTTACCTAATGATCAAATTAAAATGGCAGGTAGATTAATGACAAAAAGAGAAATGGGAAAGGGCTCAATCTTTGCTCATTTGCAAGATCAAACAGGTAAATTTCAAATTTATTTAAAACCAGAATATGTTAATCAAAAAAAATTTGAATGATTTGCAGAATATGCAGATTTAGGCGATTTTTTTGGTATTAAAGGTAAGGTTATGAAAACCAATAAAGGAGAACTAACAGTTCAAGTCTATGATATTGTAATGTTATCAAAAGCACTTAGACCTTTACCAGATAAATTTCATGGTTTAACAGATATTGAAGAACGTTATCGACGAAGATATGTAGATTTAATTATGAATCAAGAAACTAAAAAAACATTTTTACAACGTACACAAATTATTAATGAATTAAGAAGTTTTTTAAATAATAAAGGTTATTTAGAAGTTGAAACACCTATTTTACAAGAAGTATATGGTGGTGCTGCCGCTAAACCTTTTATTACTCATCATAATACATTAAAAACCGATTTATATTTACGAATTGCTACTGAATTACATTTAAAAAGATTAATAGTTGGTGGTTTTGAAAAAGTTTATGAAATTGGTAGATTATTTCGTAATGAAGGTATGAGTAAAAAACATAATCCAGAATTTACAACTATTGAAATTTATGTTGCCTATCAAGATATGAAATATATGATGGATTTAACAGAGTCTTGTATAAAACATTTAATTAATATAGTGCATAATAAATTAACATTAGAATATGATGAAAATATATTAAATTTTGAAAAATCATGAAAAAAAATTAGTATGATTGATTCAATTAAAAAAGCTATGATCAAAGATGAAGAGTTTACTAAAATTTTCCAAGAAATTAGTGATATGATTTTAAAATATCATAATATTGAAGATGATAATATTAGAAATATTGAAAAAAATAAAACATTTAAACTTATATTAAAACTTGCAAAAAATTATAAACTTCATATTCCAGATCATTATAATAGTACTGGTCATATTATTAATTTATTTTTTGAATCTTTTGTTGAAGAAACTTTAATTCAACCTACTTTTATTTTTGATTATCCAATTGAAATTTCACCACTTGCTAAATTAAATAAAAATAGTAAAGAGTTTACTGATCGTTTTGAATTATTTATTGCTGGTAGAGAATATGCAAATGCTTATTCGGAACTAAATGATTCTTTGCAACAATATAATCGTTTTGAAGAGCAAGTAAAAGAAAAAAATAGTGGTAATGATGAAGCAGCAACTATGGATTTAGACTTTGTTGAAGCATTGGAGTATGGTATGCCACCAACAGGTGGATTGGGCATTGGTATTGATCGGTTGGTTATGTTAATAACTGGTCAAAATAGTATTAAAGATGTATTATTATTTCCACATATGAAACCCAGAACTGAAAAATAATTTTTGTGATAAATTTTTATTATATAAACATATAATAGTAATTTATCTTTTTTTTAAAAAAAGATAAATTAATTAGTTATAATCAAGATAGTTCTTTAGAATAAGGAGCGTTTTATTGTTATTAACACAAAAGATTGAAAAATATAAGTTTTCAAACCCATTGTTTTATTTAAAAACAATTGATTTTTTGTTTTATAAATAAAATTTAGGAGAATAAGATTTATGCCCTGATTTAATGAATTAATAAAAAAATTTAGAAATTATCCTTTAACTGATGAAAATTTAGACGAAGTTGTTGAAACTTTTAAGAATTTTTTTAAAGAATACAATGAAAAAGATAATTTTTTTTCTAATTCAGAAGATACTGATTTTGAAAACCCAACTACATCAGCACCATTAACTCAATTAAAAGAAAATAAAAAAACTGATTTAGATAAATTAATTAAAGAATTAAGAAATGATTTAAAATATAATTTCTTTTCTTATTTTTGAGAAAAAAAAGAAAATTTAAAATTAATTAGACAATTAGATTATTTTTTAATAGAACTTGATAGTAAAATTAAAGAACAAAATGAAAAATTATTATCCTTGGAGAAAAATAAAACATTAATTGAACAAAATAAAATTAATAAAGTTAGCCAAAATAGTACTGAGTTTACTGAAATCACAGATTATTTTAATCTTTTTAATTTTTTAAGTGAAACAATAAGTAATGATATTATTTTTTTAAAAACAATAAATTTAAACATTTTTGAAAATAAAAAAGAGTTTTTAAAAAAAACACGAGAATTAAAAATAAAAATTAATAAAGAAATTCGTAGGCTATATCAAAAAAATGAGGAATTGGAAAATAAAAAAGAGAAAATTTTTGAAAACCTTTTTAAAGAAGAAGTTATGACTCAATTAATTTTATCTTTTTGAGCATTTAGAATGAAAAGTGGAGATGAATATAAATTAATTTTAAATGAAGATAAAGATTTAAAAAGTAAATTTGATAAAAATTTTGTATTTTTCTTTGAATTAATAGATGACATATTTAACCGATATATTAAAAAAAATATTAAAAATGAAGAAAGAATATACAATGATATATTTGAAAAATATAATGATCGAGAAAAAGAATTAATAAGTGAACAAGAAGAAATTATTAAAACTAAAGATAAAGTGAAAGAAAGTATAGAATTATTTAAAAATGAATTAGAAGAAAAAAAAGAACAAATTAGAATACATGAGAAAGAGATAGCAGAAAAAAGAAAACAAATTGAAAATTTAGAAAAACGAAAGAAAAATATAAAAATCAAAAAAATTACTTACTTGCAAGATTTAGAAGAAAATAAAAATAATATTGAAAATCAAATATTTATTCCAAATATTTCAGATGATAAAAAAGGAAAAAAACAATATTTAAAAGAAATAGATGTAGTGATTAAAAAAAAGAATAGTGATATTAAGAAAAAGAATGATTATATTGCGGAGTTACAATATAATATTACAAGACATGATACCGAGTTAAGTATTAATGATAAAAAAATAAAAAAAATTGAGGATAAAATTAATAAAATTGAGGATTTTTTTAAGCAAAATAAACATACGATGATGTTTGAACTTAAAAAAATAAAAGAAAAATGAATTAAAAATATTAGTAAAGATCAAAAAATATTTATTAATTTCTTAAAAGAAGTTAATAAATTAGAAAATATGGAATTTATTAAGATTATTGAAAATTATTGAGAACAAAATGCTGATAGTATTAAAAAATTTAATGAAAATTTTAACATTCAAAATAATTTAGAAACCATAAGAGAAGAAAATGAAATAATAGAAAATGAATTTAAAAATGATTTCACAACTTTAGAAATTAATTTTAAATTAAAAGAAAAAGAAATAATAGAAAATGCAATTAGAGAAAAAAAGGAAAAAATTCAGGAGTATTTAAGAACAATTAATCAATCAAAATTAGTAAGTATTGAAATCCAAACCGAAATAAATGAAGAAAATGAGAAGCCTAGTTGACAAGATCAAAAAATTGAGGAACAAAATAAAACCATTGAAAAACTAGAATTTCAAATAAATGATTTAGAAAAAAAAATAATTTCAATAAAGGAATTACATGAAGATGAAGTAAAAGATTTATCTACAACATCGGAAAATATTAGAGATTTTTTTGCAATGGAAATTAAAAAAACTACTGAAAATTGTGATAATTTAAAAAATAGTTTAAATAAAAAAAATTCAAAAAAAGAAGAACAAAAAATTAAAAATAAATTAAATGAAGAAGAAATAAAATTAACATCTTTAAATGAAGTATGAAAATTAATAAGTACTGAAATTCCAGAGTTACAGCAACCTTTATCAGAAGAATCAAAAAATGCAAGCAAACAAAAATGAGAGAATATGGGCTTAATAGAATCTCAATTACCTTTGGAAACAAAAGCAGAAATATTAAATACAATTTAAACTAATAAGATTAAATTTATTATTGTATCAAGTTTAATTTATAGAAAGAGAAAAAAAGTACATTAGAAAAAAAGAGTATTTATTAATAAGAAAAATGAAAAAATAATACAAGTCATTATGAATAATAACTTAGAAAAAGTTAAATTATTAGTTAGGAATGGTGTTAGTATAAATTATGTAATTAAAGATGGTTTCACTATTTTGATGTTAGCTATCAAAGATAATGATTTAGAGATAGTTAAGTATTTAATAGATAATAATGAAATCTTTATCAAGTAAATGAATATGGACATAATGCTTTAATATTAGTCGTTTGAAATAATCATTTGGAAGTCTTTAATTTTTTTTAATGCAAAAACTAACGATATTTTAGATGAAGAAATTTTAGAACAAAATGAAGATAAATTATCAACATATGAAAGTATATTAAAAGAAAATAAAGACAAATTACCAACATATGAAGAAGCAATGAAATTTCAACAAAAAATTAATAAATCTGATTTTTTAAAGATGAAATAGATTGGCAAAAGCAATTATCAATGATAAAAATTTAATTCCTTTTATGATAATGCTGAATTATACTTGTAAGTGCAAGTAAATAAAATTGCAAAAAATTCTCATATAAAAATTTCATAATGCTAAATTTAGTTTAGAAAAAAGCAAGGAGTTTTTATATGAGTTATAAACATCTTGGCATAGATGAAAGGATTTATATTGAGAATCAATTGAAATTTAAATTTAAAATTAGTGAAATAGCTAAAAATCTTAATCGAAGTATTAGTACTATTATTCGAGAAATTAATAGAAATAAAGATAATAATCATTATTTTTCATTAATTGCACAAAATAAAGCTGAAAATCGAAAACAATCACATATTAGTTTTCATAAGTTTAAAAATAAGAATTTAGTAAAATATGTACAACAAAAATTACTATTAGGTTGATCACCTGAACAAATTTATGGCAGAATTAAAAATTTTCATAAACAATGAGTTATTAGTTTTAAAACAATTTATACTTGAATTTATTTTGGAATGCTTGATAAAGTTACTAGTAAAAATTTAAGAAGAAAAGGTAAAAAACGAAAATCTAAAGAAAATCGTGACAAGTTTAATGGTAAATCAATTAAAGAACGAGATATAAATGTTAATGATCGTATAACACTTGGTCATTGAGAAGGAGATACTATAGTATCATCAAGAGGCAAAAGCAAATCATGTTTAATAACTTTAGTTGAAAGAGTATCACGATTTACTTTAGCAATATTAGTTAAAAACAGAACTACTAAAGTTATTAATAAAAATGTCAGTTATTATTTATCAATTCTTCCTAAAAACATTGTTAAAACTATTACTTTTGATCGTGGCAAAGAATTTTCAAATTGACAACAACTTGAAAAAAATTTAGATGTAAAAATTTATTTTGCCAATCCATATTCACCTTGACAAAGAGGTACTAATGAAAATACTAATGGTTTAATTAGAGAAAAATTTCCTAAAAAATTTATTTTTTCAAAAACTAATAAAAATGAAGTTCATAAATTTATATTGTCTTTAAATCAAAGACCGAGAAAAATATTAAATTATCTTTCACCAATCGAATATTTGGATAGAAAAATAATTTAGTTGCACTTACCTTTACAATTTAGCTAATAATAATTTTTATTAAAATATTAAAATAAACATTAATATTTTAATTTTAAAAAATGTATTTTTACCTATATGAATTTCCTTTTGCTTTTTATAAAAAAATAAGTTACAATTCTTAGTGAATATTTAATTATTATTTAGTTTAAGGAGAATAACAATCAAATGCGTAAATTAATCACTTTATTTTCAACACTTAGTTTACTTTCTTCTTCTGTGAGTACTATTGTGGCTTGTGGTACTGGAGATGGTTTAAAAATTCAAGCAAATTTTGAAAACGAGCCATCAAACAAAGAAGGTGATCCGTTAGTTGATTATGTTTATAATAAATACTATCAATATGATACTAAACTTTTATACAAACCACTTACTGCATTTATGCAACTAGCAGCAGACAAAATTAGAATTGATCGTAATGCATTAGAAGTTACAGATGCTGCTAGGGATTTTTATAATAGTGACCAATATAAATCAGGTAATTATGAGAGTATTAATTATAATGTTAATAATGATCCAGATAAAGTAATGAATGAACCATTTAGTTGTAAAGATGCAAATGGAAGTCTTTTAGTTTTTGGTTTAACTGATAATGATATATCTAAACAGCAATATTATGGTTATTGATATGTTACATATGAAACAGCAACAGAAGCAGAAAACCCTTCAAAAGTTGCTAAAACTAGTATTGTTTCACCAAAAATTACTGACTTTAAAGATGATAAAAATAAAACTTTTTTTAAAAAAGGTTGAATTCATTTATTCTTTATAATGGAAGATTCAAAAATGAACAAGACTTTTAAAATTGATTTTAATATTCAAATTGATGTAATTTTTAGTTTATGAGTTGATAAAAATAAAAAAGAAATAGTTGTTATTAATCCAAATACTATTGATAAAGCTTTGGGTGATGTTTATTTTCGTAACCCAGATAAAGTGGTTCATGAAAGAATAAATAACATGGCTTTTTCAGAATTATAATGATAAATATTAAAATTGTTTGTATTGGCCAGTTGTCACAAACATATTGAAAATCAGCCGCCAAAGATTATTTAGAACGAATTAAAAAGCGAACTAATATTGAAACAAAAAATATTATCGAATCTAAATTAAATTCAATTCCTAATAATATTAAAATTGAAACCAATAAAATCACCGAATACATATCAAAGAATAATGATTATCAATGATTTTTATTAGATTTATCAGGACAATTAATAAGTAGTGAACAATTATCACATATGATTAATAAAAATCAAATTTATCAACAAGGTAAAATTGGTTTTATTATTGGAGGTAGTAATGGTGTAGCACAAATATTAAAAGACAATATTAATTTAATTAAAATTTCCTTTGGTAAAATAACATTACCTCATCAATTATGTTATGTTGTTTTATTAGAACAAATATATCGTTCATTACAAATACTTAATAATCAAAGTTATCATAAGTAGTAGGTGAAAAAAATGTATAATAAAACTTTATTTGTTGATTCCTCATGATTAGAATTTTTTCAACAAGAATATAAAGAAGCATATTTTACTAAATTATTAGAAGATATTAAAAAGGAATATCAAACTTATCTTTGCTATCCTCAATGAGAAGAAATATTTCAAGCTTTTAAAATAACTCCTTTATCAAAGGTTAAAGTAATAATATTAGGTCAAGATCCTTATCATCAGCCAAATCAAGCTCATGGCTTAGCATTTAGTGTTCAAACAAATACTCCATTACCACCAAGTTTAAAAAACATTTTTCAAGAACTAAAAAATGATTTAAATATTGAAAAAGATAATGATGGTAATTTAACAACTTGAGCTAAACAGGGAGTTTTGCTTTTAAATACAACTTTAACTGTCAGACAAAGTCAACCTAATAGTCATTTACAATATCAATGAGTAACTTTTACTGATCATGTTTTATCATTTTTAAATTTAAACTGTACTAATCTTGTTTTTATTTTATGAGGTAAAAACGCAAGAAATAAAAAAATGCTAATTGATACAGAAAAACATTTTATTATTGAGAGTGCACATCCTTCACCTTTAATTGCTTATAATGGTTTTTTTAATTCAAGACCATTTAGCAAAACTAATAATTGATTGATTTCAAAAAATAAAACTCCCATTAAGTGATAAAAATAAAAAAATACTAATTTTATTATATGTATTTAAGCAAACAATGTTATGATATATTTGTTAAAATTAATATAGTTTTAAAGAATATTTCGGGAATGGTGGTTATTAAATGCCCAATAATTTAATATTTAATCACATATTTTCTCAACGATATGATTTAAATACCTTAAATTTATTTAGTAGATCTACAGCTATTTATTTAATTATTACTTTAAGTAGCATAATGTTAGCATATATTTTAATGAATAGTTTTTGAAAATGATTTCGTAAAGATAAATATAAAGGTGTTCGTTTTACTACTAAAAATATTGCTTATATAACAATGTTATCTTCAGTATCAGTTGTGGCAACTATTATTGTTTCTATTACGATACCAATTACAGTATTACCACCAATTAGAATTGCTTTTGAGGGTTTAATGATTAAAATAACCGGTTATATGTTTGGTCCAATTATAGGTATTATTTGTGCTGCAGTAACAGATATTTTAGTAATGTTATTTGTTCCTTCATATATTAGCGTTTATTATATGTTTTGTATTATTTTTACTGGTTTTTTGGCAGGAATTGCTGGAATATTTAAAGTAAAACTAAAAGATTATCCATGAGTTATTTTTGCTTTAATTAATTTTTTTATTATTTTCTTTGCTGGTGGCGGCATGTATATTGTTATTTCAGGTAAGCAATCATCATATTCTATGTCAGGAATTATTGTTAATAAATATGTTCTGGCTAGTATTATGGGTGGTGGTGGCATTATTGGCCTATTAAGTATTTATAGTGTTTTATTTTATTATTTATTGAAAAAAGAAATTTATAGAATTAAAGAAATTTTACCAATTATTTTATTAGCGGTAGTAGCTGAGTATGTAACAACAGTGCTTATAGCCTCTTATGCTGATATGACTTTATTTGATCCTAATGCCAAGGATTATGGAGTAACAGCAATTATGAGAATTTTGCAAGCACCTCTTAAAATTATAATTAATTCAATTATAATTTATGTGACTTGAAGAACCGTTAATCCTTTAATTAATATTGATAATAATAATTATTAAATAAAGGATTTTAAAAATATGAATGAAGAATTTTTTAAAAAAATATCTAAATATTCAAATAAAGATTGTTTAAAAAAATTAAAAATTATTAGTCCAAAATATTTAAACAATAATATTAAGTATATTCATGTAACTGGAACAAATGGTAAAGGTTCAGTATCACGTTTAATTTTTGCTATATTATCACAAACCTTAAAACAAAAAATTGGTTTGTTTACTTCTCCCCATATTGAGTTTGTTAATGAACGAATTATTGTTAATGATAGAATGATTAGTAATCAAGATTTAGTTCGCATTAGAGACTTGATTTTTGATGATATTGAATATTATCAATTAGGTTTTTTTGGTATTTTAACTTTAATTGCATTAATTTATTTTCAAGAACAAAATGTGCAATGAGCAATAATTGAAGTTGGGATTGGTGGAAAAATTGATCCTACAAATATCATTGATGCAACATATGCTATTATCACTTCAATTGGTAAAGATCATCAAGATAGACTTGGTAAAACTACATCTGAAATATTACATCAAAAATTAGGAATAGTAAAACCAACGACAAAAAATATTTTTATTTCAGGTAATTTAAATAATAAATTAAAAAAGCAAATTGATATGGAAGGTTATAAACCTATATATTCTCCAAGATTAATCAACCAACCATACTATCAAGAAAATAAAAAATTAGTTTTAATATTAATTTCAAAAACATTTTTAGAAATTAATATTAAACAAGCTTTAAAAATCATTAATGATACTAATATTAGATTACGATTTGAGAAATATCAAATTAATGATAAAACTATTTATTTTGATGCTGCTCATAATATTGATGGTATTAAAGCATTAATTAAAACGCTAAAAATTAATAAAATTATTCCTCAACAAATTATATTTTCTTGTTTAAAAAATAAATATCCACAAAAATTAATTAGTTGTTTAAAAAAAGTATCAGATAATATTATTATTTGTGGTAATAGTAATTTAAATAGTATTACTGGTGAATTTTTTGATTATCAAAAAATGATTGAATGTAGCCCTCATAAAATAATTTTAATTACGGGTTCTTGTTATTTTTTGGCAGATGTTCTTAATTATTTAAGAACAAAGAAAATAATTATGATAAAAAAGGGTGGTAATTAAATGAATGTGTTGTTATTGAATATAATTAGTGGACTGTTAATTTTAATTACTTTTTTATTGATCACAGTTTTTGATTATAAAGATAATAAAAAAAAGATAAAGCAAATAAAATTTATTTGCTTAAGTGGAATAATGTTAGCATTAGCTGTTTCTTTAAATACAACAGGTGCTTTAATGTTAAAAAGTTTACCATTTTCTAAATATTTTGAAATTAAATTGGGTAATTTTATATTAGTTTTAATAGGTTTCTTTTGTGGTGGAATATTAGGGTTTCTTAGTGGTATTGCCAGTGATTTTTTAGGTTTATTATTTAGTACTAGTGGTGCATCACCATGTTTATTTTTTACTTTTACTAGTATTTTATGATGTATATTACCTTACTATTTAGTATTAAATTTTAGTAAAATTTATTATAGTAAAAAGACATTTTATTGATATTTGCCAATTGCTTATGCTATTACTTCATTAATTATTACTGGTACTGATCCTATTGCATTAAAAATCTTATTTCCTGGATTACCACCTTTATGATTAATGTATTTTCCATTAAGAGTTATAAAATATCCTATTGATTTAACGGTTAATGTTTTTTTAATTATTACTTGTTATTCTGCATTAAAGAAAACTTTAAATTTAGAAAATCAATTTAAAAAATATTATTTCGCTACAGATCCGCAATCTTTACAATATAATAGAATACCTGAAGAATAAATCAAAAAATAATTATTTAATTAAAATTTCTGATATTTTTTGTAACATTTTTAAATTTATCTCTTTATTGAGAATATATTAAATTAATAGTAATTTTTTAATATTACTATTTTAATTTTAATAGCATGTTTATTTATTGATATAGAAATCATGTAAAATGATTGTATTAAAATGCTGAATTATACTTGTAAGTGCAAGTAAATAAAATTGCAAAAAATTCTCATATAAAAATTTCATAATGCTAAATTTAGTTTAGAAAAAAGTAAGGAGTTTTTATATTAGTTATAAACATCTTGGCATAGATGAAAGGATTTATATTGAGAATCAATTGAAATTTAAATTTAAAATTAGTGAAATAGCTAAAAATCTTAATCGAAGTATTAGTACTATTATTCGAGAAATTAATAGAAATAAAGATAATAATCATTATTTTTCATTAATTGCACAAAATAAAGCTGAAAATCGAAAACAATCACATATTAGTTTTCATAAGTTTAAAAATAAGAATTTAGTAAAATATGTACAACAAAAATTACTATTAGGTTGATCACCTGAACAAATTTATGGCAGAATTAAAAATTTTCATAAAGAGTGAGTTATTAGTTTTAAAACAATTTATAATTGAATTTATTTGGGTTTTCTTGATAAAGTTACTAGTAAAAATTTAAGAAGAAAAGGTAAAAAACGAAAATCTAAAGAAAATCGTGGCAAGTTTAATGATAAATCAATTAAAGAACGAGATATAAATGTTAATGATCGTATAACACTTGGTCATTGAGAAGGAGATACTATAGTATCATCACGAGGTAAAAGCAAATCATGTTTAATAACTTTAGTTGAAAGAGTATCACGATTTACTTTAGCAATATTAGTTAAAAACAGAACTACTAAAGTTATTAATAAAAATGTCAGTTATTATTTATCAATTCTTCCTAAAAACATTGTTAAAACTATTACTTTTGATCGTGGCAAAGAATTTTCAAATTGACAACAACTTGAAAAAAATTTAGATGTAAAAATTTATTTTGCCAATCCATATTAACCTTGACAAAGAGGTACTAATGAAAATACTAATGGTTTAATTAGAGAAAAATTTACTAAAAAATTTATTTTTTCAAAAACTAATAAAAATGAAGTTCATAAATTTATATTGTCTTTAAATCAAAGACCGATAAAAATATTAAATTATCTTTCACCAATCGAATATTTGGATAGAAAAATAATTTAGTTGCACTTACCTTTACAATTTAGCATCAACGTAGATTTCATTTGTTTAAAAGGAGAACCTTATGGAAAAATCAAAAGAGCAAAGTCTTCAAATTAAACAATTAAGTTTATGAATTAAAAAAAATCACTACTTATTAAGTAAAAAATAGTTTTATATATGATAAATCTATTTCTTTTTTACAAAGAGTTTGAATAAAAATTTTATTATTAAATAATATAAAATTAAGATTATCAATAACTTCTTTATTTTCTAATATAACCAAAAGTTCATTATTTTGCTCATAAAACTTAAATCTATAATTATATTTTTTTAACAGTTTTATAGTAATCAAAATATTACTAGTAATTAAAATTCAAACTTTATTAATATTAAAAGTTCTTATTGAACCGTCATAAAGTAATTTTCCTAATTCCATAATAGTAAAATTGTCAATGATATCTTTAACTTCATTAATCATATGTGTAGTTAAAAGAATAGTTTTTCCTTTTGATTTTAAATCTTTTAAAATATTATTAAATTGTTTACGTGATTCTGAATCTAAATTAGCTCCTGGTTCATCTAAAATTATTAGATCTGGATCATTAACTAATGCATGAATTATCATAATACGATTTTTCATTCCTGAAGAAAAAGAGTTTAATTTTTTATTACGATGTTCTCATAAATTAAACATTATTAAATACTTTTTTATATTTTGATTTAAAATTTCATCACTAATAATTGTTGCTCGTCCTAACATTTTTAAAAAAATATAAGCTGTTAAATCTTGAGGAAAATTTTCTAAATTTAAAGAAAATCCTAAACTGGATTTTGATTTTGCACTTCCAGCTTTATAATTATTAATAGTAATAATACCATTATAATTCTTATCAGATATTGCACCAATAATTGATTTTAATAAAACAGATTTACCACTACCAGATTGGCCAACTAAAGCATGAATAGTTCCTTTAATAACTTTAAAACTAATATTGCTAATATTAAATTTTTTTAATTTAATACTATAATCTTCCACATTAATAATAATATTGTTATTCACTTCTTACACTCCTAACTAATTTTTTTCTTTAAAAATATTACATAAGATACATAAAATAAAATAACTGAAATAATAATATAAACATAAGTAATTATTGAAATATTTTGAAAATATTCAATTTTATCAATATTTATTTTATTTTTAATAAAATTTAGTTTAAAATCATGATAACTAAATAAAGTATTTTTTTGTGTGTCAAAATCAATATTAGAAAAAGGGTAAATTTCAAATCAAAAATCACCATAATAACCCATAAAATAAGTTCATATTTGATTTCAATGTTCAATAATATTTATATAATTTAAAATTTGATATGTATTAACAGAATTAATGTATTTTTTATAGTTATTATTTATAATAATATCATTGTTAATGATATTATTATAAATGCGAACTTGTTCATAAATGTAATCTTCAACTGTTCTAATAACATAATATACTGGGTTATAGAAAATTTTGTTAAATTGATTTCGAAAATCAAATTGATATTTATAAGTTGATAAAAATATATCTTTAATTTCATAATCATTAATTGCTTTTTTACTATCAGTTTCTCCTTTAATAGCAATAAAACTTTTATTAATATCATTGTCAGAAATTAATAAAGTTGTTGCTTTAGTTTTTTGTGTTAACATAAATGTATTAATGTTATTACATTCAAGATTATAATCATTTATTAAATCTAATAAATCTTGAAAAATTTTATTACTATTTAAGTTTAATTTTAAAAAATCTAAATCTTTAAAATAACTATTAAAAGTTATTTGTAATATGATAGTTTTATTAATATAATCTACTGGTCTTCATATTGTAACTTTGCCTTCAAATTTTTTGACTACAGAATCTTGATAAATAAGTCCTAAACTTCTATAAAAATTAATTCTTTTATTAATAACATTTTCTGAATTAATGTCACTTAATTCTAAAGAAGTTAATCCAGAATAAAAAGTAAAAATACTTTTTGTTAAATTATGATATTTAATTAAATTATTTTTTAAATTTTCCTTAAACAAAATTGAATTTTTAATTTGTCTTACATTATATGAGTCATTATTTTTAAAACTCAAAATAATGTTATCAGTTTTTATTTTATTAAATGAATAAGGCAAACCACCCAATAAAAATAAACTACAAAAAATACTAAAAATTAAAAAAACAGGTTGTGAGTGTATAAATGCTAATAATACTACAACAGCAATAGTTAATAAAATACTAAACAAAAAACAAAAAACAAAAAACAAAAAATTTAAAAATAGTAATAACATGAAAAATTAAATATTGTTCATTAAATATAAAACCAAAAGTGGCAGCTATTATTAATAAAACTATCAAATTAAATAAAATAAAAATGAAATTATTAAAAAAAAGAACAATATATTGTGTTATAATAATATTTTTTCTTGAATATGGTTTTGTAATTAAAAGTAAAAAAGAACTATCTTCAATTGGAATACCAAATATTTTTATAGCATTCATTACAACAAAAATAAATAAAAGAATATTATAAAAAATAATAAAATAATATTGAAAATCATTAAAAATGATATCATTTGATAAATTTAAAGAAAATAAAATTAAAGAACTTATTAAAGAAAATAATAATGAAAATAAAAATAAAAAAATTGTAATGAAAGAATGATTAATTTTAAATAAAATTAATTCAAAAAGTTTAATTCAAGATTTACTTTTATTTTTCATAAAAAATCCTCTTTTTAAATTTATTATTAAACCTATAATTTGTTATATATTACTTTTAATTTCAAACATTACTATCTGATTTTTTAATTATTCATTTATTAAATGTTATATAATTATTTTTATTTGTATTATCTCTAGCTTTTTTATTACCAAAAATAAAACTAAAATCGTCAATAGTAATATTTAAGTAAGTATAATAATTTAAAGGATTTTTAATTACTTCTAGTGTATAAGCATCTATGTTTCGAATAAATTCAGAATTTTTCAAAGTTGCATCTTCTTTTCAGCAACCATTTAATAGTATTCTAAATTCTGTATTATTAGAAATTACTCCTTCTGTTATTGCTTTTTCTTTAATTTTTTCACTAAAATAATTACTAACATCGAATAAACTTTTATTTTCAGAAACATATGAATTAAAGTCTGTTTTATCCATATACATAATTAATGCATTTTCTTCGTTAATAATACTAAATGGGATTTTAATAAAACCATCTAAAGAAAAAATTTTTCCTAATGCTTGAGATACAAAATTTACTCATTCTTGTCTTGTCTGATTTTTACGAATTGTAATAAAATTAAAATTAATTCTTTCTAAGGTTAAACCTGAAATAGTTCAATTATTTAATGAAATTTTTCCAAAATTTTTAATATTTGATTTATCTTTTTCAATTTTTGATTTTGTTGTGCTACTTAAATTCGAATCAATTCATTTATCTAAATCTTTTTTAAAATCTTCAACTATTATATTAAAATATTCTTTTAAGTAATCTATTGAATCAATTGAATCAATCCTTGATTTATTAAATGCATTATAAAAATGATTTGCCTCATTATATATATTTTTTTTAATTTTTACATCATTTTTTTCCAAAAAGGTACTTTCATTAATAACAATCTTGTTATTATTTAATATTCTAAGTAAAATTTCCTTAGCTTTATCAATTATGTTATGATTATCTTTAGTTATATCAATATTCACAAGATAATCTTCTATTTTATTTTTAATTTCTAATGAGGCTGCTTGAATTACTGAAAATATATTTGCACCTGTGTTTGCAAAATATATAATATATTCTTGATTTAGATCTTTATTTTGCAATTTATTATTATCATCTTTATATGATAATAATAAATTTAAATTTATTTTAATAGAATATCAAAATTCTATATTTAATTTATCTGGACTATAATTTTGAATGCCAAAATTAACTTCTTCTTTTTTTCATTTAAAAGGAACTTTTTTAAAATTGCTTCTATTAGTAGAAATCTTTAATATATCATCATTTGATATTCCATTAAATAATAATCTTAAATTATTATCAAGTATTAATTTATTAGTAATATTAATATTAATTATTTTTTGTATTCTTTTAGTAAAAGCATTAATAAAATTAATATTATCAATAATTACCTCTTTTTCAGAAGAAAGATTTTTTAAAATATTAAAATAATCTTTACCTGATACAAATTCATCTTGAAAAAATAAATTTGCATTTGAATTTGTTAAATCTCCAAATCCTTCTTTAATTTTATCTTGTGTTTTAATTAATAATTCTTGTATACTATTCCCATTATTAATTATTGGACTTATTGGTTCTTGACCACCACCACAAGCAATAACACTTGTACTTGCTGTTCCAATTAAAGTTATTGCTGCTAACATACTAAGTAATTTCTTCATATCTTTTACCCCCTAAATTCTAAATTTTGTTATTAAAATTTTACAATATTTCTAAAATAAATCTTCATATATGCTTACTGCATAAATAATTAGTTAAGAAAGAAAAAAAAGAGAAAGAATTGATAATTGGAATGGTAACACTTTTTAGGACTATTTTTTGGTAGACATTTGTTTTTGGCTTTAACTGGAGTTAAGTAGTTTAGAATGCTGTGGATTCTTATGTTGTTGTATCAGTTGATATAATCAAATAATTCTAATTTTAATTGGATTAATGATGTAAAATTTTTATCATTAGCTGAATTATACTTGTAAGTGCAAGTAAATAAAATTGCAAAAAATTCTCATATAAAAATTTCATAATGCTAAATTTAGTTTAGAAAAAAGTAAGGAGTTTTTATATGAGTTATAAACATCTTGGCATAGATGAAAGGATTTATATTGAGAATCAATTGAAATTTAAATTTAAAATTAGTGAAATAGCTAAAAATCTTAATCGAAGTATTAGTACTATTATTCGAGAAATTAATAGAAATAAAGATAATAATCATTATTTTTCATTAATTGCACAAAATAAAGCTGAAAATCGAAAACAATCACATATTAGTTTTCATAAGTTTAAAAATAAGAATTTAGTAAAATATGTACAACAAAAATTACTATTAGGTTGATCACCTGAACAAATTTATGGCAGAATTAAAAATTTTCATAAAGAGTGAGTTATTAGTTTTAAAACAATTTATACTTGAATTTATTTTGGAATGCTTGATAAAGTTACTAGTAAAAATTTAAGAAGAAAAGGTAAAAAACGAAAATCTAAAGAAAATCGTGGCAAGTTTAATGGTAAACCAATTAAAGAATGAGATATAAATGTTAATGATCGTATAACACTTGGTCATTGAGAAGGAGATACTATAGTATCATCACGAGGTAAAAGCAAATCATGTTTAATAACTTTAGTTGAAAGAGTATCACGATTTACTTTAGCAATATTAGTTAAAAACAGAACTACTAAAGTTATTAATAAAAATGTCAGTTATTATTTATCAATTCTTCCTAAAAACATTGTTAAAACTATTACTTTTGATCGTGGCAAAGAATTTTCAAATTGACAACAACTTGAAAAAAATTTAGATGTAAAAATTTATTTTGCCAATCCATATTCACCTTGACAAAGAGGTACTAATGAAAATACTAATGGTTTAATTAGAGAAAAATTTCCTAAAAAATTTATTTTTTCAAAAACTAATAAAAATGAAGTTCATAAATTTATATTGTCTTTAAATAAAAGACCGAGAAAAATATTAAATTATCTTTCACCAATCGAATATTTGGATAGAAAAATAATTTAGTTACACTTACCTTTACAATTTAGCAAATTTTACTTCTTTTTTATTTTTTTTTGATAAATATTTTTGGGAAATTTTCACTCGATATTGACAGTAAAAATACATTTATTTAGTTTTTTCATTCAAAAGCAAGTTAATTATATCTATAAACTCAATTAGTTCATAATAAAGTTTATAGATGGGCTCCAATTTATTGGACACTAATTACGTAGACAAGTTAACAAATTAATTAAAAGAAAGGAACTATAATTATGACCAATATTAACTCATATTCAAATGAATTTAAAAAACAAATAGTAGCTTTATATCAAAGTGGTAAATCAGTATCTTGTCTTGCTAAATAATATAATGTTACAAGAGCAGCTACTTATAATTGAATTAAGCAATTTACTAATTCAGGCAACTTTAAAGCTAAAAATAATCATTCTATTGAAGAAAATGAATTAATTAAATTAAGAAAAGAATTAAAACAGTTACAAATGGAAAATGATATTTTAAAGCAAGCAGCACTAATAATAGGCAGAAAATAGAAATTATTGCCAATAATAAATTTAAATATAAAATTCGCACAATGTGTCATTTTTTAAAAATTTCTAAATCAACATATTATTTTAATTTAAAGAAAAAAGAAAATAAAATTCAAAATAATATTTATTATGAAACTGTTATTAGTGCTTTTAAAATAAATGTGTTTATGGAACAAGAAGATTAAAAGTCATACTAAAAAACCAAAAAATTTATTTATCAAGACGAAAAATTAAAGAAATTATGAATAAACATAATTTAATATCAAAATATACCAAATTAAATTATAAAAACCATAATAAAGTAAATGATGAAAAAATCACCAATCTTGTTAATAGAAACTTTAATAATAAAATTAAAAATGAAGTTATTGTTGATGATTTAACTTATGTTCAAGTTATGGTAAATGAAACTATATTTGCTTATTAATTGACCTCTATACAACCGCGAAATTATTGGACATAGTGTTGTAGATACTAAAAAAATGCAGCATTAGTACATCAAGCATTTATGCAATCAAATCGCTGTTTAAAAGATATTCAAATATTTCATAGTGATTGTGGTAATGAATTTAATAATAAAATTATTGATAAATTTTTATTAGCATTCAATATTAACCATTCTTTAAGCAAAAAAGGTTGTCCTTATGACAATGCTGTTGCTGAAGCAATTTTTAAAACTTTTAAGACTGAATTTATTAATGATAAAAATTTTACATCATTAATCCAATTAAAATTAGAATTATTTGATTATATCAACTGATACAACAACATAAGAATCCACAGCATTCTAAACTACTTAACTCCAGTTAAAGCCAAAAACAAATGTCTACCAAAAAATAGTCCTAAAAAGTGTTACCATTCCAATTATCAATTCTTTCTCTTTTTTTTCTTTCTTAACTAATTATTTATGCAGTAAGCATATATGAAGATTTATTTTAGAAATATTGTAAAATTTTAATAACAAAATTTAGAATTTAGGGGGTAAAAGATATGAAGAAATTACTTAGTATGTTAGCAGTAATAACTTTAATTGGAACAGCAAGTACAAGTGTTATTGCTTGTGGTGGTGGTCAAGAACCAATAAGTCCAATAATTAATAATGGGAATAGTATACAAGAATTATTAATTAAAACACAAGATAAAATTAAAGAAGGATTTGGAGATTTAACAAATTCAAATGCAAATTTATTTTTTCAAGATGAATTTGTATCAGGTAAAGATTATTTTAATATTTTAAAAAATCTTTCTTCTGAAAAAGAGGTAATTATTGATAATATTAATTTTATTAATGCTTTTACTAAAAGAATACAAAAAATAATTAATATTAATATTACTAATAAATTAATACTTGATAATAATTTAAGATTATTATTTAATGGAATATCAAATGATGATATATTAAAGATTTCTACTAATAGAAGCAATTTTAAAAAAGTTCCTTTTAAATGAAAAAAAGAAGAAGTTAATTTTGGCATTCAAAATTATAGTCCAGATAAATTAAATATAGAATTTTGATATTCTATTAAAATAAATTTAAATTTATTATTATCATATAAAGATGATAATAATAAATTGCAAAATAAAGATCTAAATCAAGAATATATTATATATTTTGCAAACACAGGTGCAAATATATTTTCAGTAATTCAAGCAGCCTCATTAGAAATTAAAAATAAAATAGAAGATTATCTTGTGAATATTGATATAACTAAAGATAATCATAACATAATTGATAAAGCTAAGGAAATTTTACTTAGAATATTAAATAATAACAAGATTGTTATTAATGAAAGTACCTTTTTGGAAAAAAATGATGTAAAAATTAAAAAAAATATATATAATGAAGCAAATCATTTTTATAATGCATTTAATAAATCAAGGATTGATTCAATAGATTATTTAAAAGAATATTTTAATATAATAGTTGAAGATTTTAAAAAAGATTTAGATAAATGAATTGATTCGAATTTAAGTAGCACAACAAAATCAAAAATTGAAAAAGATAAATCAAATATTAAAAATTTTGGAAAAATTTCATTAAATAATTGAACTATTTCAGGTTTAACCTTAGAAAGAATTAATTTTAATTTTATTACAATTCGTAAAAATCAGACAAGACAAGAATGAGTAAATTTTGTATCTCAAGCATTAGGAAAAATTTTTTCTTTAGATGGTTTTATTAAAATCCCATTTAGTATTATTAACGAAGAAAATGCATTAATTATGTATATGGATAAAACAGACTTTAATTCATATGTTTCTGAAAATAAAAGTTTATTCGATGTTAGTAATTATTTTAGTGAAAAAATTAAAGAAAAAGCAATAACAGAAGGAGTAATTTCTAATAATACAGAATTTAGAATACTATTAAATGGTTGCTGAAAAGAAGATGCAACTTTGAAAAATTCTGAATTTATTCGAAACATAGATGCTTCTACACTAGAAGTAATTAAAAATCCTTTAAATTATTATCCTTACTTAAATATTACTATTGACGATTTTAGTTTTATTTTTGGTAATAAAAAAACTAGAGATAATACAAATAAAAATAGTTATATAACATTTAATAAATGAATAATTAAAAAATCAGATAGTAATATTTGAAATTAAAAGTAATATATAACAAATTATAGGTTTAATAATAAATTTAAAAAGAGGATTTTTTATGAAAAATAAAAGTAAATCTTGAATTAAACTTTTTGAATTAATTTTATTTAAAATTAATCATTCTTTCATTACAATTTTTTTATTTTTATTTTCATTATTATTTTCTTTAATAAGTTCTTTAATTTTATTTTCTTTAAATTTATCAAATGATATCATTTTTAATGATTTTCAATATTATTTTATTATTTTTTATAATATTCTTTTATTTATTTTTGTTGTAATGAATGCTATAAAAATATTTGGTATTCCAATTGAAGATAGTTCTTTTTTACTTTTAATTACAAAACCATATTCAAGAAAAAATATTATTATAACACAATATATTGTTCTTTTTTTTAATAATTTCATTTTTATTTTATTTAATTTGATAGTTTTATTAATAATAGCTGCCACTTTTGGTTTTATATTTAATGAACAATATTTAATTTTTCATGTTATTACTATTTTTAAATTTTTTGTTTTTTGTTTTTTGTTTAGTATTTTATTAACTATTGCTGTTGTAGTATTATTAGCATTTATACACTCACAACCTGTTTTTTTAATTTTTAGTATTTTTTGTAGTTTATTTTTATTGGGTGGTTTGCCTTATTCATTTAATAAAATAAAAACTGATAACATTATTTTGAGTTTTAAAAATAATGACTCATATAATGTAAGACAAATTAAAAATTCAATTTTGTTTAAGGAAAATTTAAAAAATAATTTAATTAAATATCATAATTTAACAAAAAGTATTTTTACTTTTTATTCTGGATTAACTTCTTTAGAATTAAGTGACATTAATTCAGAAAATGTTATTAATAAAAGAATTAATTTTTATAGAAGTTTAGGACTTATTTATCAAGATTCTGTAGTCAAAAAATTTGAAGGCAAAGTTACAATATGAAGACCAGTAGATTATATTAATAAAACTATCATATTACAAATAACTTTTAATAGTTATTTTAAAGATTTAGATTTTTTAAAATTAAACTTAAATAGTAATAAAATTTTTCAAGATTTATTAGATTTAATAAATGATTATAATCTTGAATGTAATAACATTAATACATTTATGTTAACACAAAAAACTAAAGCAACAACTTTATTAATTTCTGACAATGATATTAATAAAAGTTTTATTGCTATTAAAGGAGAAACTGATAGTAAAAAAGCAATTAATGATTATGAAATTAAAGATATATTTTTATCAACTTATAAATATCAATTTGATTTTCGAAATCAATTTAACAAAATTTTCTATAACCCAGTATATTATGTTATTAGAACAGTTGAAGATTACATTTATGAACAAGTTCGCATTTATAATAATATCATTAACAATGATATTATTATAAATAATAACTATAAAAAATACATTAATTCTGTTAATACATATCAAATTTTAAATTATATAAATATTATTGAACATTGAAATCAAATATGAACTTATTTTATGGGTTATTATGGTGATTTTTGATTTGAAATTTACCCTTTTTCTAATATTGATTTTGACACACAAAAAAATACTTTATTTAGTTATCATGATTTTAAACTAAATTTTATTAAAAATAAAATAAATATTGATAAAATTGAATATTTTCAAAATATTTCAATAATTACTTATGTTTATATTATTATTTCAGTTATTTTATTTTATGTATCTTATGTAATATTTTTAAAGAAAAAAATTAGTTAGGAGTGTAAGAAGTGAATAACAATATTATTATTAATGTGGAAGATTATAGTATTAAATTAAAAAAATTTAATATTAGCAATATTAGTTTTAAAGTTATTAAAGGAACTATTCATGCTTTAGTTGGCCAATCTGGTAGTGGTAAATCTGTTTTATTAAAATCAATTATTGGTGCAATATCTGATAAGAATTATAATGGTATTATTACTATTAATAATTATAAAGCTGGAAGTGCAAAATCAAAATCCAGTTTAGGATTTTCTTTAAATTTAGAAAATTTTCCTCAAGATTTAACAGCTTATATTTTTTTAAAAATGTTAGGACGAGCAACAATTATTAGTGATGAAATTTTAAATCAAAATATAAAAAAGTATTTAATAATGTTTAATTTATGAGAACATCGTAATAAAAAATTAAACTCTTTTTCTTCAGGAATGAAAAATCGTATTATGATAATTCATGCATTAGTTAATGATCCAGATCTAATAATTTTAGATGAACCAGGAGCTAATTTAGATTCAGAATCACGTAAACAATTTAATAATATTTTAAAAGATTTAAAATCAAAAGGAAAAACTATTCTTTTAACTACACATATGATTAATGAAGTTAAAGATATCATTGACAATTTTACTATTATGGAATTAGGAAAATTACTTTATGACGGTTCAATAAGAACTTTTAATATTAATAAAGTTTGAATTTTAATTACTAGTAATATTTTGATTACTATAAAACTGTTAAAAAAATATAATTATAGATTTAAGTTTTATGAGCAAAATAATGAACTTTTGGTTATATTAGAAAATAAAGAAGTTATTGATAATCTTAATTTTATATTATTTAATAATGCTAAATTGTAAAGGTAAGTGCAACTAAATTATTTTTCTATCCAAATATTCGATTGGTGAAAGATAATTTAATATTTTTCTCGGTCTTTGATTTAAAGACAATATAAATTTATGAACTTCATTTTTATTAGTTTTTGAAAAAATAAATTTTTTAGGAAATTTTTCTCTAATTAAACCATTAGTATTTTCATTAGTACATCTTTGTCAAGGTGAATATGGATTGGCAAAATAAATTTTTACATCTAAATTTTTTTCAAGTTGTTGTCAATTTGAAAATTCTTTGCCACGATCAAAAGTAATAGTTTTAACAATGTTTTTAGGAAGAATTGATAAATAATAACTGACATTTTTATTAATAACTTTAGTAGTTCTGTTTTTAACTAATATTGCTAAAGTAAATCGTGATACTCTTTCAACTAAAGTTATTAAACATGATTTGCTTTTGCCTCTTGATGATACTATAGTATCTCCTTCTCAATGACCAAGTGTTATACGATCATTAACATTTATATCTCGTTCTTTAATTGATTTACCATTAAACTTGCCACGATTTTCTTTAGATTTTCGTTTTTTACCTTTTCTTCTTAAATTTTTACTAGTAACTTTATCAAGCATTCCAAAATAAATTCAAGTATAAATTGTTTTAAAACTAATAACTCACTCTTTATGAAAATTTTTAATTCTGCCATAAATTTGTTCAGGTGATCAACCTAATAGTAATTTTTGTTGTACATATTTTACTAAATTCTTATTTTTAAACTTATGAAAACTAATATGTGATTGTTTTCGATTTTCAGCTTTATTTTGTGCAATTAATGAAAAATAATGATTATTATCTTTATTTCTATTAATTTCTCGAATAATAGTACTAATACTTCGATTAAGATTTTTAGCCATTTCACTAATTTTAAATTTAAATTTCAATTGATTCTCAATATAAATCCTTTCATCTATGCCAAGATGTTTATAACTCATATAAAAACTCCTTACTTTTTTCTAAACTAAATTTAGCATTATGAAATTTTTATATGAGAATTTTTTGCAATTTTATTTACTTGCACTTACAAGTATAATTCAGCTTCTGCCATAAATTTGTTCAGGTGATCAACCTAATAGTAATTTTTGTTGTACATATTTTACTAAATTCTTATTTTTAAACTTATGAAAACTAATATGTGATTGTTTTCGATTTTCAGCTTTATTTTGTGCAATTAATGAAAAATAATGATTATTATCTTTATTTCTATTAATTTCTCGAATAATAGTACTAATACTTCGATTAAGATTTTTAGCTATTTCACTAATTTTAAATTTAAATTTCAATTGATTCTCAATATAAATCCTTTCATCTATGCCAAGATGTTTATAACTCATATAAAAACTCCTTACTTTTTTCTAAACTAAATTTAGCATTATGAAATTTTTATATGAGAATTTTTTGCAATTTTATTTACTTGCACTTACAAGTATAATTCAGCAATTCAAAGGTTTTAAGTTTTGTTACTTTGACTTATGCTGATAATATGCAAGATATTAATAAAGCAAAACATGATATTTCTATTTAAAAAATGGTTATTCTTATTTGGTTAATTATAATGATGTTTTTACTTTTAATCAGTTAGCAAGTAATTATGCTTTTGAAGAAGAAGATTTAATAATTTTAGATGAATTAGCATTAAAGATAAATTCTAATGATTTAGGAGTACAGTTTAAAAATCAACAAGAAAGTTTAGGACAATTTTGTAAGTTAATAGGTCATATGTTTAATGGTACTATGTATTTGATGGAACAACATCCTAATAGAATACCAGTACAAGCAAGAGAAAAAGTAGAGTATGTTGTGCAAGTTAAAAGAATGCGTTTTTTGGGTTTTATTGTTATATTTAATCTTAATTTATATACTAATATTGAAGATTATAATAAAGTAGTGTTTTTCACGTCATAGAACAAAGAAAATGATTAAAAAAGGAATAATGCCTCCAAGTTATAGTGGTGAAGCAATGGCTATGACTTTATTTTTTCCTAGACATTGGTTGAAAAGGTATAATTCTAGGGCTTTACATTATGTGCATGAACTTAAAAGTGAATTATCACCTAAGAAATATCTTAAAGAAGCAAGTAGTATTGATATGACTTATAGTGATATTAAATCTGCTGGTTTGGATAAATTAGATAATATTTTAAAGAAGAAAGATAAACCTAAAAATAAAGATAAATAAAAATGATTATAGTTCCAGTGAACCTACTGGGACTATAATTTGGGTGAGCCACGTAGTGGCGAGGGACGAAGTCCCTATATACTTGTTTCTAAAACTATATTTTTTATTATTTTTTACACATTTTTTGTTTTAAAAATATATACTTTTTGTGTGAATATTTTAAGGGTAGAAAAAAATATTCAAAAATAATAAAGGAGAATATAAATATGTGAAGATCATGTAATGAATGAAGTCAAGACAGAAAAGAAGCACATGCAAAAAGAGTTGCCGAAACGAATAAAGCTTGAGGAGAAAAAAACGAACGAGAAAGAAGAGAAAGAGTTGCTAATGCTCTTGGATTTGAAAAAGAAGACACTATAAAAAAAGAACAAGAACAGTTTAAAAAAGTATGAATAGAAAAACAAAAAGTTGGTAATCCTCTGGGATTCAAAGAAATTAAAAAAATAAATAGTGAAGCTTCAACAAGTAAAAATCAAAGTTCTAGTAGTAAATCACAAAAAATGTAAATATTTTAAATACTTTAAAACTGCACAATTGTGCAGTTTTATTTTTATTCTTTTTGAAAATTGATTTAAGGTTTTTAAACATTTGACTTTACCTCCGTTTCTTTTTCAATAATTGCTGATTTAATAGTTTGTTTATAAATAGATTTTGGTTGAAATTTTGGTGAGTAATGTTCACTTATTTGTAAAGTTTGACCAGTTTTAGGATTTCTAACAGTTCTTGCATTCTTTTTAACAATCATGAATTTTCCAAGATTTGAAATATCAACAAATTCACCAGTTGAATTTTTAGTGATGATGATTTCTGAAAGTTTATCAATGCAGTTTTCAACATCTTTTTGATTTAGATTAATTTCATTACTTATTGCTTTTACTAATTCTTTTTTATTCATATTATCCCTCCAAAAATTTTAATTTTAATATTTTTATCTTATTATTCTTCTTTTTTAAGAATTTCGCGGTTAGGATTTTGTTCGGCTATTATTTGTTTATAAATTGTATCACGATATTTTACACAACCATCAATAACGTTATCTAAAGGGTTTTTAGCAATACGTACTTCAAAGATATCTCCTTCATATTTTTGACGAATTAGTTTTGTATTTGATTTATTATATTTAACTTCAATGAAATATTCTTTAGATAATTCTTCTTTAATGAATTCATCTATTTTTTTAATGTAAGCCCCACCCCCGCAAATTGTAATACCTTTACCTTTCTTCTTTAAATCACTAACACTACCAGCAGCTTTTTCTCCAACAGTTCTTAAGACTGTACGAATGGACGGAATAACATGTTCTCTAAATTCAACTTTCATAACATTTTCGCGAATTTCTTCGGGTGTAATTTCAATAGTTTTAGAAATTGACATTGTTTCTCCGGGTTGGGAGTCCAATCTAGGTAATGAAATTCCCGAAATAGTATACGGTTTTTCATTTTGATATTTCATAAGTGAGCCAATATTTTTAAGAACATCTTCAGCTTCTTTTGTTCCGATTCTTATAGCATGTTTTTTAGCAATATAGTCTTTAATTTTTTGTGTTAAAAAATCTCCAGCACAATGTGTTGTATATGAATATAAAATTGAATCATTATTAATGACAGCAATATCAGTACTTCCTCCTCCAATATCAATACATATAATTGCTGTTCCAAAAATATCTTGTCCTGAACCTAAAGCTGCCATTTTAACTTCTTTTTGTACAAAACCACGAAGTGCTCCTAATTGATGAACAATATTTTCTAGAGCTTCTCTTTGTATTGTATTGATTTCACTTGGTGTAGCCATTAACACAATTAAATCACGATTTTTATCTATTTTTTCAAGTTCTTTAGAATTTTTTATAATATTATTATCAATTTGTTTTGAATTTTTAATTTCAAGTCTAAAATCTTGAAAAATTTTAGCAAGAATACGCTGTAAAGCATCGGGATCAGCAATATTACCATCACGAACTGGACGTTTAATAATAACATTTTCATTGCTTTTATCCATCAATGCTTTTGCTTCTTCACCATAAATAATTATATTTTTTTCATAATCTTCAGCTAAATATGTTGGTGCATCATATCTAAGACCAGTATTAATATATCTAGCTTTAAAATTTTCAGTTCCAATATCTAAAGCTAATCACTGATAATCATTTATAGATTTAAGCTTATTACTTTTTTTAATTTCTTTTATTCTTTTAAACATTTTCTTTACCTCATTTTTAAAAAATTTCAAACCCTAAATTTTCTTACTTATAATTTTATCAAATTTACTGAATAAATCTTTACTAATTATGGAATATGTCTAATAAAAGAAGAATTGCTAAATTGCTAAATTGTAAAGGTAAGTGCAACTAAATTATTTTTCTATCCAAATATTCGATTGGTGAAAGATAATTTAATATTTTTCTCGGTCTTTGGTTTAAAGACAATATAAATTTATGAACTTCATTTTTATTAGTTTTTGAAAAAATAAATTTTTTAGGAAATTTTTCTCTAATTAAACCATTAGTATTTTCATTAGTACCTCTTTGTCAAGGTGAATATGGATTGGCAAAATAAATTTTTACATCTAAATTTTTTTCAAGTGGTTGTCAATTTGAAAATTATTTGCCACGATCAAAAGTAATATTTTTAACAATGTTTTTAGGAAGAATTGATAAATAATAACTGACATTTTTATTAATAACTTTAGTAGTTCTGTTTTTAACTAATATTGCTAAAGTAAATCGTGATACTCTTTCAACTAAAGTTATTAAACATGATTTGCTTTTACCTCGTGATGATACTATAGTATCTCCTTCTCAATGACCAAGTGTTATACGATCATTAACATTTATATCTCATTCTTTAATTGATTTACCATTAAACTTGCCACGATTTTCTTTAGATTTTCGTTTTTTACCTTTTCTTCTTAAATTTTTACTAGTAACTTTATCAAGCATTCCAAAATAAATTCAAGTATAAATTGTTTTAAAACTAATAACTCACTCTTTATGAAAATTTTTAATTCTGCCATAAATTTGTTCAGGTGATCAACCTAATAGTAATTTTTGTTGTACATATTTTACTAAATTCTTATTTTTAAACTTATGAAAACTAATATGTGATTGTTTTCGATTTTCAGCTTTATTTTGTGCAATTAATGAAAAATAATGATTATTATCTTTATTTCTATTAATTTCTCGAATAATAGTACTAATACTTCGATTAATATTTTTAGCTATTTCACTAATTTTAAATTTAAATTTCAATTGATTCTCAATATAAATCCTTTCATCTATGCCAAGATGTTTATAACTCATATAAAAACTCCTTACTTTTTTCTAAACTAAATTTAGCATTATGAAATTTTTATATGAGAATTTTTTGCAATTTTATTTACTTGCACTTACAAGTATAATTCAGCTTATCAATAAAAATTAGGAGAAAATTATGCAATTAACAAGTGAAAATGACAAAATGAAAATGATTGTTGATATTGCTATTAATCCAATTTAGTAGTAATTACATTTTCATAATTTGTAAAACCAGTAAAATTATTTGCTAGTTGCGAGTTACCTTGTAAAATTGATTTAACATCAAAACCGGTTGCCATATCAACCATAATATAAATAACATTTTTTTATTTTTTGATAAGCTCATATTTTTTTCTATTTTAAGAAAGTCATTATATGGATAATTATAGTTGCAAACGATACTTGTTGTGATAATAACAATAATTGCAAAAATAAATTCAATTATAAATCATGGAATAAATACTAAACCTAAAAGTTTCTTCATAATTTCTCCTTTTTAGATATATGCCTTTATTTGGCTCATATTTGCTGTTTTTAGCGAATATGAGCTTTTTATAAGTATATGGTAAAAAATAATGAAATTACAAAATAAATTTTGTTAATAAACACATTTAAATTGTATTATTATTTTATAATGTTTGTTAGTATTTTATTAGCAAATTATTAAAAAGGAGTAAAATTAAAACTTATGAAAAATATAGAAAATTTATTAAATCAAACATTTGTATACGATACTATTCAAGACTTAGAAGAAAAAAATAAATATTTATTAGAAAAAATTGAAAATTTTAAAAAAAGTATCAAAAATCTTTTAAAAAATTGAAAAAAAGTAAATTATGATTTAGAAATGAAAAACAAATTAATTCAAGTCTTCGAAGAATTACAAAATTCATTATCATCTTTTAAAGATGATAATGATAATAAATATGAAGAATTAGAAAATTTAAAGCAAGAAAATCATCGACTAAGTCAAAATTTAATATTTAAAGAAAAAGAATTAGAAAATTTTGAAATTGATAATAAAAATTATGAAGAACAAATTATTGATTTAAATAAAACAAAACAAAATTTAGCTAAACAATTAAATAAAGTTATTCAAGAAAAAAATATTTAACAGATAAACTAGATTTATCACAACAACAGTTAGATACAATTACTAAGGCAAAACAAGATTTAACTGATGAAGTTCAATCTTTAAAAGAAACTAAAATAAGTAATGAAGAACAAATTATTGATTTAAATAAAACAAAACAAAATTTAGCTAAACAATTAAATAAAGTTATTCAAGAAAAAAAATATTTAACAGATAAACTAGATTTATCACAACAACAGTTAGATACAATTACTAAGGCAAAACAAGATTTAACTGATACACTAGAAGAATCACTTTTGATTAAAAATTCAGACTATTATCAAAAATTAAAATATATTTCAGAACCAATTATCATTTCAAAACATAAAGATAACAATTGAAATATTGAAACATTACCTAATATTAAAGATGAAAAAATAGAAAAAACAATATTATTAAATATTGAAGAAAATAAAATTTTAAATAATCTTATTGAACAAAAAAATAACATTACGATCATTTTTTGCAAAAAAACTAAAAAATTTGAAGAAGCTTTTTTCATTGATAAATATCAAAATAAAATAATCATCAATATTTAAAATGAACAGCAAAAAATCTTAGAAAAATTAAATTATAAATTAAGAACCGAAATGGCAAGTTCATTAACTCAAAGTGATATTAATAAAATCAATAATTTTTATAATCAAAAAGAACCAAAAAAATCACCTTGTTTAACTAAAGAAGAATTAAAAAAATATCAAAATCAAGGAGCGGTTCCTAAACACTATAAACTTGTTTAATATCTAAAAATTTTATGCTGAATTATACTTGTAATTCCAACTAAAAAATTATTTAGATTATAAATATTGAAATTAAATATTCAAATAAACGAAACAAAAATAAAACCAATGGAACAAGTTAAAAAATGGCTTCATTTTGGAAAAATAAACCTTATAAAGACAAACCATGAAATCAAAAATTACCAACAATGACATGTCCACCAAATTTAGTAGAAAAATTTAAAAATGAAGCCAAACAAAATCATTGAAAATATACAACTCTAATGACTATGATTTTAGAAAATTGATATGCACAAAAAAATGAAAGTGAGAGTGAATAGTTGTGAAAATGATTTCATTTGCTGTTAAAAAGGGTGGAGTTGGAAAAACAACACTTTGTAAAAATATTGCTTATAAACTTGCTTTAAAAAATAAAAAATTTTTATTAATTAGAGTTCTTTCATAACTAAATCAATTCTAAGTTATAAATTGAAGCTATTAAATTAAATCGTAAAGCAAATCTTTTTCTACGATTTCGATATTTTTCAGCAATAATTTTAAATTTTTTAAGACTAGCAAAGACATTTTCAATAACAATTCTCATTTTTGAAATTAACCTATTATTTTGTTTTTACTCTTTAGTTAAAGGATTTTTCTTTGATTTTCGTTTTGGCAATAAAACATTATTATGAATTTTTGCTAAACCTAGATAACCAGTATCAGCTACTAATAAGGAATTTTTTAAAAAATTAATTTTTGTTTCTTTAAACAAACAAAAATCATGTTTTTTACCAAATGAAAAATGTGTTGTCAGAATTTGTTTACTTTCTTTTTCAATTATGACTTGAGTTTTTATCTCTTATTTTATATTTTTTTCTGAATAGTACTGCTTTTGACTTTTTTTGGGCGTTGAATTGGGGTTTCAGTAACATCAATGATAAATGTTTTATCTTTAAAATGCTTTTTTATTAACTCTTCCAGAAAGTTGTTGGAAATCAGGGTGTTTTATTAAAATATCCTCAATTTATTTAATATTTCGATAACAACTTGGTTCGCTAATGCCAAAACTTTTTCCAATATGAAAATAAGTTCTGTATTCACGTCAATATTCTAATGTCATTAATAAACGATCTTCAATTAAAAGTTTATTTTTTCTACCACCATAATATTTTTGTTGATTTTCTGCTTCTTTTAAAATTTTTACTATTTTTTCAAATGTTTTATTTTTAACACCCGTTAAACGATAAAATTCTTTATAACTTATATCTTTAAATTCAATAAATTTCAAGTTAAACACCATTCTTTTTCCTTAACAAGTATATAGGGACTACGTCCCTCGCCACTACGTTGCTCACCCAAATTATAGTCCCAGTGAACCTACTGGGACTATAACTATTTTTATTTATCTTTATTTTTAGGTTTATCTTTTTTCTTTAAAATATTATCTAATTTATCTAAACCAGCAGACTTAATATCAGTATAAGTCATATCAATACTACTTGCTTCTTTAAGGTATTTTCTAGGTGACAATTCACTTTTAAGTTCATGCACATAATGTAAAGCACGTGAATTATACCTTTTTAACCAGTGTCTAGGAAAAAATAAAGTCATAGCCATTGCTTCACCACTATAACTTGGAGGCATAATGCCTTTTTAATCATTTTCTTTGTTCTACGTCGTGAAAACACTACTTTATTATAATCATCAATATTAGTATATAAATTAAGATTAAATATAACAACAAAGCCCAAAAAACGCATTCTTTTAACTTGCACAACATACTCTACTTTTTCTTTTGCTTGTACTGTTATTCTATTAGGATGTTGTTCAATCAAATACATAGTACCATTAAACATATGACCTATTAACTTACAAAATTGTCCTAAACTTTCTTGTTGATTTGCTAAATTGTAAAGGTAAGTGCAACTAAATTATTTTTCTATCCAAATATTCGATTGGTGAAAGATAATTTAATATTTTTCTCGGTCTTTGATTTAAAGACAATATAAATTTATGAACTTCATTTTTATTAGTTTTTGAAAAAATAAATTTTTTAGGAAATTTTTCTCTAATTAAACCATTAGTATTTTCATTAGTACCTCTTTGTCAAGGTCAATATGGATTGGCAAAATAAATTTTTACATCTAAATTTTTTTCAAGTTGTTGTCAATTTGAAAATTCTTTGCCACGATCAAAAGTAATAGTTTTAACAATGTTTTTAGGAAAAATTGATAAATAATAACTGACATTTTTATTAAAAACTTTAGTAGTTCTGTTTTTAACTAATATTGCTAAAGTAAATCGTGATACTCTTTCAACTAAAGTTATTAAACATGATTTGCTTTTACCTCGTGATGATACTATAGTATCTCCTTCCCAATGACCAAGTGTTATACGATCATTAACATTTATATCTCGTTCTTTAATTGATTTACCATTAAACTTGCCACGATTTTCTTTAGATTTTCGTTTTTTACCTTTTCTTCTTAAATTTTTACTAGTAACTTTATCAAGCATTCCAAAAGAAATTCAAGTATAAATTGTTTTAAAACTAATAACTCACTCTTTATGAAAATTTTTAATTCTGCCATAAATTTGTTCAGGTGATCAAACTAATAGTAATTTTTGTTGTACATATTTTACTAAATTCTTATTTTTAAACTTATGAAAACTAATATGTGATTGTTTTCGATTTTCAGCTTTATTTTGTGCAATTAATGAAAAATAATGATTATTATCTTTATTTCTATTAATTTCTCGAATAATAGTACTAATAATTCGATTAAGATTTTTAGCTATTTCACTAATTTTAAATTTAAATTTCAATTGATTCTCAATATAAATCCTTTCATCTATGCCAAGATGTTTATAACTCATATAAAAACTCCTTACTTTTTTCTAAACTAAATTTAGCATTATGAAATTTTTATATGAGAATTTTTTGCAATTTTATTTACTTGCACTTACAATTATAATTCAGCATTTGTGATGAACTTCGTTTATATCCGCTTGTTGAAGGTTGATTTTGCAAATCTATAGAATTTATTTCATTTTTTTCAAATATTAACTTAGGTAATTTTGAACTTGTTGAATTAATTAATTCGTTTTCAAAAAACTTTCTTTTGATATTTTTCATATCACTTGGGTTGTCAGAAACATATACAAAATTCAATTGTTTGAATAATAATTCACTTATTTCTCAACTAATATCATATTTTTTTAATACCACATCTAAAGGAATAAACCCTCCAACATCTTTAATATTTGGATCTGCACCATTTTCAAGTAATAATTTAACCATTTCAATATTATTTGTATATATAGAAAGATATAAGGTAGTAGCCAAATTTTCATCTTGTGCATTAATATCAGCACCATTTTCAATAAACAATTTTACTATTTCAATATTATTACATTCTACAGCTCAATGTAAAGGTGTACATCCATTTATATCTTTTAAATTTAAATCAGCATGATTTTCAAGTAATAATTTAACCATTTCAATATTATTACATTCTACAACTAAATGTAAAGGTGTACATCCATTTATATCTTTTAAATTTACATCAGCATGATTTTCAAGTAATAATTTAACCATTTCAATATTATTACATTCTACAACTAAATGTAAAGGTGTACATCCATCTACATCTTGTGCATCAATATCAGCATGATTTTCAAGTAATAATTTAACCATTTCAATATTATTATTTTTTACTGCAATTTGTAAAGGAGTATAACGACTTTTTTTATCTTCAATATTAGCATTAATTTTAAAATTTTCATTTAATCACCTAAATGACAATATGTCATTATATTTTGAAAAATAAATCAAAAGTATGTCAATATATTTTTTTTTATTAATATCATTAATATTATCATATTTTAATATTTCCTTAATAATTTCAATTCGATTATTATTAAATGCATAATCTAAGATTGTACAATTATTTTCATCTTGTGCATTAATATCAGCACCATTTTCAATAAGCAATTTTACTATTTCAATATCATTATCAGAATTTGCTACAGCAATTTGTAAAGGTGTACATCCATTTATATCTTTTAAATTTACATCAGCATCATGTTGAAGTAAATATTCAACTATTTCAAAATAACCATTATCTACTGCATAATGTAGAAGAAAAACTAAAGGTTCATTCTTATTATATTTTTCATTTTTTTCATTATTTTTTATCAAGCAATCATCGATATTTTTATGTTCAAAAAAATTTTTTAATTTTTGTTCTTTATTTCAAAGTATTGATTCATTTATATTTTGAATTTTATTTTTAAAATTATTGAAATGAAAATCATTTATTTCTTTTTTAATTGTTGCTTTTCCTTTAATAGAAATAGATAGTAAATCATTAGAATTGATTAATGATTCGTTAGTAACAAATTTACCATGAATTCCTTTTTCAAAATTAGTACCATCTCCACCTTTTCCATAATAAATTTTATTGATATCTAAATTTAAATTAGTTAAATTAATGGCATATAAAAATCATTTTTTATTGCTTGATTTATTTGAAAAAGAATGATTAAATCTATTAATTAATACATTATTTCCACTAATATCAATGCCTACTTCTTCTCACATTTCTTTTACAACTGTTGTATAATAATCCATACTCTCAAGTCCACCGGTAATAGTACTATACTGACTAATTTTAGATACTATTTCATGAGCTGGGTTTTTTTCTTTATGTATTTGCAAATAATAATATTGATTGTCTTTTAAAACATAGGGCAAAATGGCAACTCCTTGGTTGTTACATCAAGGTTCTTCAACATAGATAAAACCATTCTTTATTTTTACTCCAATAAATTTAGAATCAAACAATACTTTTTCGTTATTTATATTTAACATAATTTATTTTACTTCCTTTTAAAAATAGAAATCCGTAATGAATTATAAAATTTAATATAAAATTTTATAAATTGATTATACAATAAATTTTATTTTTGTTTAAATTTTCGGAAGTGAAAATATGTCAAATAAAATCAAAAGACCAATGAATGTGCTTATATGCTTTTTAGTAAAGAAAAGAGAGCAGAAATTATTCAACAAAAACCAGAACTTAAATCAAAAGTTGCAGAAATTGCAAAATTGATTGGTAATCATTGAAAAAATGCTTATTACGATACAATTATCTAGTTACCGGTGTGGTCTTGGACGATGGCGCTGGTAACGATTATATTTAATTTAAAGATTTGTAAGGTAGTACAAACATTTTGGACTATTTTCCATATAATAAAAGTTTATCAAAATAATCCATAGGAGTCATTAATCATAATGATTTATGTGGTTTAGAATTGTTATAATATTCTTGAAAAGAATTCACTAATTTTTGAAATAAACTAAAATCACTATTTAAATATGGTTTTATTTCAAATAAATTACTTCAATTTCTGTGAAATCTTTCAATCTTACCATTACTCTGTGGTGATCTAAACGGTGTAGTTTCATATTTATTGATAAAATTACAATTAGTGCTTTTTTACTTCCAATCGGTATTGGAAGTAAAATATTTTCATCATTATTTTCACCTATAACAAAAAAAATTGAATCATGAATTTCTAACAAAATGCTGAATTATACTTGTAAGTGCAAGTAAATAAAATTGCAAAAAATTCTCATATAAAAATTTCATAATGCTAAATTTAGTTTAGAAAAAAGTAAGGAGTTTTTATATGAGTTATAAACATCTTGGCATAGATGAAAGGATTTATATTGAGAATCAATTGAAATTTAAATTTAAAATTAGTGAAATAGCTAAAAATCTTAATCGAATTATTAGTACTATTATTCGAGAAATTAATAGAAATAAAGATAATAATCATTATTTTTCATTAATTGCACAAAATAAAGCTGAAAATCGAAAACAATCACATATTAGTTTTCATAAGTTTAAAAATAAGAATTTAGTAAAATATGTACAACAAAAATTACTATTAGGTTGATCACCTGAACAAATTTATGGCAGAATTAAAAATTTTCATAAAGAGTGAGTTATTAGTTTTAAAACAATTTATACTTGAATTTATTTTGGAATGCTTGATAAAGTTACTAGTAAAAATTTAAGAAGAAAAGGTAAAAAACTAAAATCTAAAGAAAATCGTGGCAAGTTTAATGGTAAATCAATTAAAGAACGAGATATAAATGTTAATGATCGTATAACACTTGGTCATTGAGAAGGAGATACTATAGTATCATCACGAGGTAAAAGCAAATAATGTTTAATAACTTTAGTTGAAAGAGTATCACGATTTACTTTAGCAATATTAGTTAAAAACAGAACTACTAAAGTTATTAATAAAAATGTCAGTTATTATTTATCAATTCTTCCTAAAAACATTGTTAAAACTATTACTTTTGATCGTGGCAAAGAATTTTCAAATTGACAACAACTTGAAAAAAATTTAGATGTAAAAATTTATTTTGCCAATCCATATTCACCTTGACAAAGAGGTACTAATGAAAATACTAATGGTTTAATTAGAGAAAAATTTCCTAAAAAATTTATTTTTTCAAAAACTAATAAAAATGAAGTTCATAAATTTATATTGTCTTTAAATCAAAGACCGAGAAAAATATTAAATTATCTTTCACCAATCGAATATTGGACGTATTTCAAATGTGGATATAATTTAATTTTCTTTAAATAAAAGATAAAATAAATTATTAATTGTTGCTATTATTATATATCTTTTCTATATTTTTTTCAACAAAATATATTTTTTATTTTTACTATTTTACAACAAAAATTCCTAACTACTTAGGTTTAGATTTATTAAATTTTATAAATTTAAACAAACACTTTTAATTTATTAATTCTTGCTTGTTTTAATTTTAATAAATTAAAAAATGCTTCTTTTGAATAAATTTTAGCATTATTATTAGATATAGATTTTATTAAATGATATACATCACTTGAACTATTTAAATCTTCTGGTTTTTGTGAATTTATAATAATATGTGATTTATTATTAAAAACTTCATAAATATAATTCATAATTACGCCTTAGTATAAGTTAATTTAACTATTCCAATATAATCAGTACCATTACCAGTCATAGTAGCAGATGTATCGGTAATAACATCATATTTTGCTTTAGTTGCAGCAAATCCAACATTACCAGCCTTTACTATTGCAGTATCCAATTCAGCATTAGTAGGTTTATCACCAGCCATAGTAATTTTTCCTAAATCTTTATAATAAATTACATTTTCTAAATCTAAAAGAAAATCATCATAATCAGTCTTTTTAAAAGTAGCATCAGTTTTTTTCTCAACTTTACTTCATTCTTTAGCACGTGCACTTTGAATTTCTTGTACAGTAGTACAGTAGGCATTTTAGACATAATAATATACATTAAATCTGGTCTAATAGCAGTAGGTGCTGAATATAAACATTTTCCTAATCATTTCATATTTCCAGTATTTGGGTCAAGAATTTGTCTAATTTTTTCAAATGAAATAGGCATACCTAACATATATCTATTAATCATTGCACCTAACATATCATTTAAAATATAATCTTTTTCTAAATGCATAGCAGTTAATGATTTTTGTTCTTCTGTACTATGAATAAAATCTTGTTCTAAAAAGAAACTTTCATATATTTCTACACCCATTACTGATGTTTTATACAATTTTCCAGTTTTTACAGTATCAGCAGCAATTTGTGAATAATTTAATAATGCAAATGCTTTTGTCATTTGTAATGTTCCATCAATTCCAAATACACCAGTAATATCTGATTTATTACCACCAACCATAATATCTGTAATTTTTTTAATTAATTGTTTATTATTTTTATAACCAATTTTATAAAATGCTTCTTTTGCAGTTTCTGGAGTTAAATTTAATAAATTAATAGGTAATACTAATGATTTAGCAATAGCATAATCTTTAATACCTTGTAAAAAACTTAATTCTAAATTATAAAATAAATTATCTGTCATACTTGAAACTCATCCACTAACCATAGATGCTGCAACCTCTGGTGTTGAACTTAAAAATCTTTCAATATCAAATTCGGTTACTTTTCAATCAATAACTAATATTTGGTCTAAAATAACACTAGTTGTTTTTACTGTTCCTACTTGTTTTTTAGTTCCAGTATTATCATCTCATATAGAAACTCATACTAATCGTGCTATTGCTCGATAAATAGCGATTCCTACACCAGTTAAATTACTAATTTGATTTGGTGTAATAGTTGTTCTTAAATATACTGATGTCATTTCATTAGTTAAAACACCACGTATTTGTGCTTCCATTACACTTAAAATTGCTTTTTCTGTTGAACTATTACCACCAGTAACTAAAGCCTTTGGTAAATCTGGTAAAGCCATTATTTTCTCTCCTTAATAAAAATTAAGCAGAAAATATTTAATTATTTAATTTATATTATTTATTACCACGTGCAACACTAATTAAAGTAGCTAATTCTCTTTGGTCAGTAATACCAGTAGTTTTTGCTTTTTCTTTAAGTTGATTAATTTTATTAGTATCTGCTATTTTGTCTAAATCAGAAATAATTTTTGGATTAAATATTTTAATTTCTTCTTGTTTTATTTCTGGTTTAATTTCATTATTATTAAATAATTCTGCATAATCTTCTTTTATTTTATTTAAAGCAGAATGTTTATCAAATTATTTATATTCACTATTCATTAATAATTTAGCAAGTTTTACTTGTTTATCATTAAAATTAGTAAATAATTCTTTTTCTTGATATTCATTTACTTTTATTTCATATTCTTTTAATTTAGTTTGATATTCATTTAATTTAGGTTCAATATCTTTTTTACTTTCAGCATATACTACATTTCTATGTTGTTTTAATAAATTTTTAACATCATCTAAACTATAATTCTATTTTTCATCAAAAGTAAAATCGCTCATACTTTTAATCTCCCTTTATTAATTTTTGATAATTAACTTGGTTAATAGGTCACTTTTATATATGTTATTTAACATATTCACTTTACTTAATTATATCATTTTTATCCTTTAAAATAAAGAAAAAATCTATATATAATATAGACCTTTAATCATTATTTTCTATTTTTCTTGGTTCACAAATATTAATAATTATATTACTTTGTATAGTATTATCTTCTTCATTAATATCAAATTCATTTGGATGAGATTTTAATCAATGTGTATAAATTAATTCTGGTTTTACTAATGCTTTTTCTAACATATGAGTTGAAATAATACTACGTGCTTTATCATAACTTTTTAAAAAATTACGTTGTCATGGATTGCTTCTGCGTCGGCAATCAAATATAAATTTTCTATCAATTCCAAGTTCATTATTTAATCCTTGTGGTGTTAATGTTTTATTTTTAGTTCTTAAATAATTACTAATTGTAACATCATAATTTCCTAATTCTTTTCTTTGTTTTGGCATATTATCACCTTTAAAATCATTATTATCATTAAGTATATTATAACATTTCCTAATGTATCTATATATAATCATTTGTAGTTTAAAGAAGGGATTAGTAATATTATGATTTTAATGTCCGAAAAACTTGATAATTATCAACATAAAATTAATCATGAAAAACAAATGTTATTAGATTACGATAATAAAATATTAAAATATGATAATGATTGATTTTTAAATCAATATGATAGAAGCAAATATAAAGTAATAAAACGTAGAAAATATTTAATAAAAAGCGAATTTGGAGTATCTTATTTACCATTAAGAACATATAAAAATAAATTAACAAATGAAATTATAAATCCAACAAGAACATATATTGATATTGATAAATATAAAAATTATACAAATTGAGTTAATAAATTAATAATTTATGAAGCAGATTTAAATAATATTACATATCCTATAATTAAACATAATTTAAAAATTGATATATCTTTATCAACTATTTGTAGAAGAGTAAAGAAAACAACTATATTTGTACAAGATTTACCACAAGAAAAAAGGCAAATATTACCTACTGATTTTATTTATATTCAATCAGATGAATCATATAATAATTTAATTGATAATAAGAAAAAAAGAAAATTTAGACATCGAACAGTAAGTATTAGTTTAGGTTTTGATTTAGAAAAATCTACTGATAACAGACATGTTTTAGAAAATAAATATATTTATGTTTTATCAACTAGAAAAGGTCAAAGAATTAGTAAAAAAGAATTTGCTAAATCAATAATAACTAATTTAGATAATCTTTTTATTGGTTATAATAATAGAAATTTAAAATTAACTGGTGATGGTGCAACTTATCTTAAATCTACTGCTAATTATTTAAAAATTGATTATGCTGTAGATAAATGACATCCATTACAAAAATTAAAACAAGTATTTATTGTAGGAAAAGGTAAAAGAACAAAAGAAAATAATAAAAAATTAAATTACGCTTATTATGAATTATTTTCAAATGGTTGTTATTATAAATTATTAGATTATTTAAAAGAAAATAATGCTGATGAAAAAATATATGAATATTTTAAAAATAATAAAGAAGGAATTAGAAATCAAAATGCTATTTGAAATATTGGTTGTAGTGCTGAAAAAGATATATTAGCAATATTACTTTATGAATATCCTAATTTAAATCCAAATTATGTTATTGTATCAAATCCACATGAAAGTTTTGCTGTTTGTGTTGGAGATAATATTCATTACAAAGGTAAAATACTTATTCAAATTAAAAAAGTTACTAAATTATTAAAAGGAGAAAATAAACATGCCACAACATGCTGAGACTACACAATTGAGTAATTATACTTTATTAAAATTAATAAGAACTGGATTATCACCATTATCAGCAATGATAGGTACAAGTGCTTATTATCGCCAATTAATAGGTAATCCTATTTTAGGAAGTATAAATGCTTTATTTTTTTCAAAAAAATTAGGGATTGATATTTGAAATTTAAATCAAATGCCAAATACTAAAACTAAATTATTAAATAGTTCTAAAAAAATATTACTAGGATTAGGAACAATAGGTTTAGTTAATTATGCTAAATTTACTAATAATATAAATCCTATAGAACCAACAACTACACCTATTCCTATAACTACTACTAGTACAACTACAGTTAATCCTTTTCCAGATTTATTATTAAATACTACTAATATTGATAATAATCATTTAATGGATTGAGATACTTATATATCTTTAAATTAATATGGTATTGCCAATTTACTTGCTGGTATTACTGAATTAATACCTAGCAAGTTTGAAAATATACGTAAAATAGCAAATATGGCTACTGGTGGATGTTTGATTTCAAGTGGTGTTGCAATGGGTATTAATAATGATTTTATGAATGCTTATGCAGTTCCGACTATTGTTGCTGGTGCATCTGAAATTATTCATAATTTATTACCTATGGAAACAAATCATAATAGTGAAGAAATGCAAGAAACAACATTTACTAGCGAAAATAGAAGATTAATTAATGATGTTTTAGAGAGAACACAACCAATATATAGAGCAACTGTATATAACGGTTTGTAAGCCATATGAACCCTTTAATTATTGAATGAATATACTATGCTTTAGCAACTAATGATATTAAATTAGCATTAATAAATGTTTTAAAACAATATTATAAAAATCAATCATTAAAAGCAGTATTTGATAGTGAAAATGTTAATGAAAATGAAATACATCAACCTTATTCATTTTTAAATCCAAATATACTTAAAAAATTAATAAGTATATTAAAACCAAATGAATTAAGTATACTTCAACATGAAATTAATAAATTTAAAAAGCCAGTAAATAGTTTAAAAAAATCTATTATGCCAACAGAAATTAGAACAGTTAAAAATTATGTAAATAAATTTAATAATTTATTTAAAGAAAATGAAGAAGAAATATCAAATAATGCATGAGAAGTATTATCAAGTTCATGATTTAAAAAAGGTAGATTTACTGTTGACAATAAAAATTTAAAAATTGGAACATTAACAACATTATTTCAAAGTGATAATGATAAAAGAAAAATATGATATGGTCCTTATACTTATCCAGCATTTCCACAAGAAATATGAATATTAATGACACAAGCAAAAGGTAAAAATGGTACTGGTGCTGGAACTATATTTTGAAAATTTTGAAATAGAAAATGATTACCAAGTCAATTAAGAAAATATGTTAAAAGTGAATTAGCAAAAAAAGGTAAATATTATGGTTCACAAGATACAAATGTAATTTATCCAAATAATATTAATGTACAAAAAACTATGAATTTTATTAATAGATTAGAAAAAGGTTTTTTTAAATTAAAAGAATATAAAACTTTATCTAAAAATGAAATAGGAAGTAATCAATGAAGATATGAAAGAAAACAATTATTAAAAAATTCTTTACATACAAATAAATATATAAAAATTAAACAAAATTCTAATTTTTATAAAACATGAAAGTAGGTGATAATTATTATTGAATTAGATAAACCAATTAAACCAATTGGTATATGAAATACTATTAATCCATTAAGTAAAGATAATAAATAATATAAAAGATTAAATAAGATTTGATTTAATAAAAATAGTACTCATATTGATAAAATTAAAATTTTAATATCAAATATTTTAAAAATAACAAGTCATAGTCTTGTTATGTTAATAACATTATTTTTTACAATAACACCATGATTAATACCTAAAATACCAATAGAAATGGGAATAGGTAGTTATAATAATCAATATAATTTTACTTGACCTGACCATTTAATATTAACTTTATTTCCTATGTTTGGTCATATTGGACTAAATTTAGTAACTAAATTAGGTAATTATGGAAAATTGATTAAATATGTATTAATAAAAATACCAATTATTATTACAAGTCCATATTTAATATATCAATATAAAAATATTAAAAAACATAAAAAAGAATGTCAATTATGTAAACAACATTCAAATAAAATTCAATTGGAGGAATAAAAAATGAATTTATCTACAACAGTAATTTCATCAGTATTAAGTGGAGCAGTTGCTAGTGGAGTAATTGTTACTATTGTTTTATTATTTTTATCAAAAATTATTAAAAAAACAAAACAATCAAATTTAGCAAAAGAATTAAAAAATAATAAAGAATTAGAATTTATTAAAGCAAATATTAAACAAATAAATTCTCAATTACAATTAGAAACTACATCAGTTGCAAAATTACTTGATAGTTTTAATAATGATGAAGAAAAAGATGAAGTATTTAAAAATACTATTATTAGTCAAAGAGCATCTAGAAAAGAATTAACTGAAAAAGATAAGAAAAAAGCAACTAAAGTTAAAATTTAAAGGGTTTAAATACCCTTTATTTTACATTAAGGAGTAAATTATTATAGCTATTAAAGACCCATTAATGTTTATTACAATTGAAGAATTTAAAAATTGCTGAATTATACTTGTAAGTGCAAGTAAATAAAATTGCAAAAAATTCTCATATAAAAATTTCATAATGCTAAATTTAGTTTAGAAAAAAGTAAGGAGTTTTTATATGAGTTATAAACATCTTGGCATAGATGAAAGGATTTATATTGAGAATCAATTGAAATTTAAATTTAAAATTAGTGAAATAGCTAAAAATCTTAATCGAAGTATTAGTACTATTATTCGAGAAATTAATAGAAATAAAGATAATAATCATTATTTTTCATTAATTGCACAAAATAAAGCTGAAAATCGAAAACAATCACATATTAGTTTTCATAAGTTTAAAAATAAGAATTTAGTAAAATATGTACAACAAAAATTACTATTAGGTTGATCACCTGAACAAATTTATGGCAGAATTAAAAATTTTCATAAAGAGTGAGTTATTAGTTTTAAAACAATTTATACTTGAATTTATTTTGGAATGCTTGATAAAGTTACTAGTAAAAATTTAAGAAGAAAAGGTAAAAAACGAAAATCTAAAGAAAATCGTGGCAAGTTTAATGGTAAATCAATTAAAGAACGAGATATAAATGTTAATGATCGTATAACACTTGGTCATTGAGAAGGAGATACTATAGTATCATCACGAGGTAAAAGCAAATCATGTTTAATAACTTTAGTTGAAAGAGTATCACGATTTACTTTAGCAATATTAGTTAAAAACAGAACTACTAAAGTTATTAATAAAAATGTCAGTTATTATTTATCAATTCTTCCTAAAAACATTGTTAAAACTATTACTTTTGATCGTGGCAAATAATTTTCAAATTGACAACAACTTGAAAAAAATTTAGATGTAAAAATTTATTTTGCCAATCCATATTCACCTTGACAAAGAGGTACTAATGAAAATACTAATGGTTTAATTAGAGAAAAATTTCCTAAAAAATTTATTTTTTCAAAAACTAATAAAAATGAAGTTCATAAATTTATATTGTCTTTAAATCAAAGACCGAGAAAAATATTAAATTATCTTTCACCAATCGAATATTTGGATAGAAAAATAATTTAGTTGCACTTACCTTTACAATTTAGCATAAATATTAAAAATTTTAAAATAAAAATTTAGTTATTACAATAGTCATGTATTAAAATTTACATTTTTTGTGATTTACTACTAGAACTTTGTCCTTTGCTTGTTGAAGCTTCGCTATTTACTTTTGATTTTTCTTTTTCAAATCCAAGAGCATTAGCAACTCTTTCTCGTCTTTCACGTTCGTTTTTTTCTCCTCAAACTTTATTTGTTTCATCAACTCTTTTGTTTCACTTGTCTTTATCTGCTTGGCTTCATTTTTCCATATTATAAAATTCCTCTCAATTTTTTTGAATATTTTTTTCTATCCTTAAAATATCCAAGAAAAATTATATATTTTTAAAACGAAAAATGTGTAAAAAATAATAAAAAATCGCTATTTTTTGAAAATAGCGATTAGAACTTTATTGTTTATGTTAATAAACATTTTACTTTATTTCAGTTATGATTTGAACTTATTGAAGATTGTGGACCTTGATTATTTACTGTATTTTTTATATCTGAATCAAAATCACTGACGTTTAATGGTTCAATATTTGAACTATTATTTATGGTTTTATTATTTAAGAGTTCATTTATAGTTTTATCTTTTCTATTGTCTAATTCTTGTTTTAAAATATCATATTGAGTTTGTAATTTAGTTTTTAGTTTATCACTTATTAAATTTTTAATTATTGAATCACGTTCTTTTTTGTTTTTTTCTTTAAGTTCTTCATTTTTATATATTTTGTTAGAAATTCATGATTCAACTTTTTTTGTTATAGGTGAAAATAATGATGAAAATATTTTACTTCCAATACCGATTGTAACTAAAAAAGCACTAATTGTAATTTTATCAATAAATATGAAACTACACCGTTTAGATCACCACAGAGTAATGGTAAGATTGAAAGATTTCACAGAAATGGAAGTAATTTATTTGAAATAAAACCATATTTAAATAGTGATTTTAGTTTATTTCAAAAATTAGTGAATTCTTTTCAAGAATATTATAACAATTCTAAACCACATAAATCATTAGGATTAATGACTCCTATGGATTATTTTGATAAACTTTTATTATATGGAAAATAGTCCAAAATGTTTGTACTACCTTACAAATCTTTAAATTAAATATAATCGTTACCAGCGCCATCGTCCAAGACCACACCGGTAACTAGATAATTGTATCGTAATAAGCATTTTTTCAATGATTACCAATCAATTTTGCAATTTCTGCAACTTTTGATTTAAGTTCTGGTTTTTGTTGAATAATTTCTGCTCTCTTTTCTTTACTAAAAAGCATATAAGCACATTCATTGGTCTTTTGATTTTATTTGACATATTTTCACTTCCGAAAATTTAAACAAAAATAAAATTTATTGTATAATCAATTTATAAAATTTTATATTAAATTTTATAATTCATTACGGATTTCTATTTTTAAAAGGAAGTAAAATAAATTATGTTAAATATAAATAACGAAAAAGTATTGTTTGATTCTAAATTTATTGGAGTAAAAATAAAGAATGGTTTTATCTATGTTGAAGAACCTTGATGTAACAACCAAGGAGTTGCCATTTTGCCCTATGTTTTAAAAGACAATCAATATTATTATTTGCAAATACATAAAGAAAAAAACCCAGCTCATGAAATAGTATCTAAAATTAGTCAGTATAGTACTATTACCGGTGGACTTGAGAGTATGGATTATTATACAACAGTTGTAAAAGAAATGTGAGAAGAAGTAGGCATTGATATTAGTGGAAATAATGTATTAATTAATAGATTTAATCATTCTTTTTCAAATAAATCAAGCAATAAAAAATGATTTTTATATGCCATTAATTTAACTAATTTAAATTTAGATATCAATAAAATTTATTATGGAAAAGGTGGAGATGGTACTAATTTTGAAAAAGGAATTCATGGTAAATTTGTTACTAACGAATCATTAATCAATTCTAATGATTTACTATCTATTTCTATTAAAGGAAAAGCAACAATTAAAAAAGAAATAAATGATTTTCATTTCAATAATTTTAAAAATAAAATTCAAAATATAAATGAATCAATACTTTGAAATAAAGAACAAAAATTAAAAAATTTTTTTGAACATAAAAATATCGATGATTGCTTGATAAAAAATAATGAAAAAAATGAAAAATATAATAAGAATGAACCTTTAGTTTTTCTTCTACATTATGCAGTAGATAATGGTTATTTTGAAATAGTTGAATATTTACTTCAACATGATGCTGATGTAAATTTAAAAGATATAAATGGATGTACACCTTTACAAATTGCTGTAGCAAATTCTGATAATGATATTGAAATAGTAAAATTGCTTATTGAAAATGGTGCTGATATTAATGTACAAGATGAAAATAATTGTACAATCTTAGATTATGCATTTAATAATAATCGAATTGAAATTATTAAGGAAATATTAAAATATGATAATATTAATGATATTAATAAAAAAATATATATTGACATACTTTTGATTTATTTTTCAAAATATAATGACATATTGTCATTTAGGTGATTAAATGAAAATTTTAAAATTAATGCTAATATTGAAGATAAAAAAAGTCGTTATACTCCTTTACAAATTGCAGTAAAAAATAATAATATTGAAATGGTTAAATTATTACTTGAAAATCATGCTGATATTGATGCACAAGATGTAGATGGATGTACACCTTTACATTTAGTTGTAGAATGTAATAATATTGAAATGGTTAAATTATTACTTGAAAATCATGCTGATGTAAATTTAAAAGATATAAATGGATGTACACCTTTACATTGAGCTGTAGAATGTAATAATATTGAAATGGTTAAATTATTACTTGAAAATGGTGCTGATATTAATGCACAAGATGAAAATTTGGCTACTACCTTATATCTTTCTATATATACAAATAATATTGAAATGGTTAAATTATTACTTGAAAATGGTGCAGATCCAAATATTAAAGATGTTGGAGGGTTTATTCCTTTAGATGTGGTATTAAAAAAATATGATATTAGTTGAGAAATAAGTGAATTATTATTCAAACAATTGAATTTTGTATATGTTTCTGACAACCCAAGTGATATGAAAAATATCAAAAGAAAGTTTTTTGAAAACGAATTAATTAATTCAACAAGTTCAAAATTACCTAAGTTAATATTTGAAAAAAATGAAATCAATTCTATAGATTTGCAAAATCAACCTTCAACAAGCGGATATAAACGAAGTTCATCACAAATGTAAAAAAAAGATAAGATATTGCAAGTATAATATCTTATCTTTTTAAAATCAATTTTTAAGACTCCTAATTAGGTCATATACAAACGATTTAAAAATTTATATGTTTTTTATAAGTATTCAAAAAATAAACAAGCCTAATTAGGCTTTTTTTAAGTAAATTTAAGATACTTATTTTTGAGTTTCACTTTCATATATTTTTTCATAAGACTTATTCCATAATTAATTAAATTTATCCATGATTACGATTTTTTAACTTTAAATCTTGCACTAATTTCTTTTTCAGTTGTTGAATTTCTGTTTCTAATTTTTGTATTTTTGTTTCTAATTCTTTGTTATTAATTTCTAAATTTTTAATTTTTACATATGGATTTTGTTCTAAAGTAAAACTAACAAATTTAGAAATTAATTCTTGTTGTTCAAACGAAGAAAGTTCATAAACGTTGTTTGTTGAATAATTAACTCATTTATCTTTTAAATCAATTGTATTTACTCTTTCTATTCCAGTAGAATAAAAGTATGTTTTAGTTTTACTCAAATTAATTGTTAAAGGTTTTTCTTTTGTAACTAAATCTTTTTTACTAGTGCCACATCAAATTCATGATTTTTTAAATTTATACTTTAATAAGATTGCAGGTCTACCATGTTCATGGTCTAATTAATTAGAACGATGTAATTTGTATAAACCAATATTTTTATAAAATATTTTTTTCATTTGCTGAATTATACTTGTAAGTGCAAGTAAATAAAATTGCAAAAAATTCTCATATAAAAATTTCATAATGCTAAATTTAGTTTAGAAAAAAGTAAGGAGTTTTTATATGAGTTATAAACATCTTGGCATAGATGAAAGGATTTATATTGAGAATCAATTGAAATTTAAATTTAAAATTAGTGAAATAGCTAAAAATCTTAATCGAAGTATTAGTACTATTATTCGAGAAATTAATAGAAATAAAGATAATAATCATTATTTTTCATTAATTGCACAAAATAAAGCTGAAAATCGAAAACAATCACATATTAGTTTTCATAAGTTTAAAAATAAGAATTTAGTAAAATATGTACAACAAAAATTACTATTAGGTTGATCACCTGAACAAATTTATGACAGAATTAAAAATTTTCATAAAGAGTGAGTTATTAGTTTTAAAACAATTTATACTTGAATTTATTTTGGAATGCTTGATAAAGTTACTAGTAAAAATTTAAGAAGAAAAGGTAAAAAACGAAAATCTAAAGAAAATCGTGGCAAGTTTAATGGTAAATCAATTAAAGAACGAGATATAAATGTTAATGATCGTATAACACTTGGTCATTGAGAAGGAGATACTATAGTATCATCACGAGGTAAAAGCAAATCATGTTTAATAACTTTAGTTGAAAGAGTATCACGATTTACTTTAGCAATATTAGTTAAAAACAGAACTACTAAAGTTATTAATAAAAATGTCAGTTATTATTTATCAATTCTTCCTAAAAACATTGTTAAAACTATTACTTTTGATCGTGGCAAAGAATTTTCAAATTGACAACAACTTGAAAAAAATTTAGATGTAAAAATTTATTTTGCCAATCCATATTCACCTTGACAAAGAGGTACTAATGAAAATACTAATGGTTTAATTAGAGAAAAATTTCCTAAAAAATTTATTTTTTCAAAAACTAATAAAAATGAAGTTCATAAATTTATATTGTCTTTAAATCAAAGACCGAGAAAAATATTAAATTATCTTTCACCAATCGAATATTTGGATAGAAAAATAATTTAGTTGCACTTACCTTTACAATTTAGCTAATATTTTTGCAATTAATTTTTAATATAATTAATTTGAAAATTCACTTAACCAAATATAAAAATTATCCGCGATTACGATTTTTCAACTTTAATGATTGCATACAAATATGTTTTTTAAGTTCCTGATTTTCTTTTTTTAACTGTTTAATTTTTGCAAAATTTAATTTTTGACCAAGAATTTCTATATATTCTTTTTCAGCAATATTTTGAAAAAACTTATTTGTTTTATTAAGTACTATCAATTTATTATTTTTATCTTTTCAATTCCTATTAACTCACCCAATCGGTATAGTCCTATAATAAATTGGTCTTATATATTGAATTTGATTATCAATTTTTATTTTAAAATAATCATGACTACTAGATTAAGTAGTCATTAACTGAACTTTTACATGACTTGGATAGGACTTAATAACTATTGCTGGACGATACTTTTGCTTACCAGTCACTTTATCAATATCATCAGGAATTTGAACTTTAATGCCAGTTCCTTTTTGTAACTTTCATCAGTACTTTTGTTGCATATTTTTTCCACTTTCAAATTTGACATATTTATAAATTAATTATATAATTAATTTGTTAGTACAGTTAACGCTGTGCAAGAGAGTATAGCTCTCGAATTACCAACCCTAGCTGTTGGGCTTTTTTATATAATTTTAAATGTTTCATATTTCTTAAATTTAAATAGGTGTTAATAAATTCATTAATTCCGTTTCTGTTAAATTAGTAATTAATTGTGTATCATTATTACCATCAAATACTGAATTAATAATGTCTAATTTTTGATTTTGAATAGTAATGATTTTTTCTTCAATTGTTCCTTTAGTAATTAATTTTATTACTTGAACAACCTTTTTCTGTCCAATACGATGAGCACGGTCTGTTGCTTGATTTTCAATGGAAGGATTTCATCAAGGATCAAAATGAATAACAACATCTGCTGATGTTAAATTTAAACCAACTCCCCCAGCTTTTAAAGAAATTAAAAAAACACTAATATTACTATTATTATTAAATTCTTCAACCAATAATACTCGTGATTTAGAATCCGTTTTACCATCTAAATATAAATAATTAATTTTTAATTTTTTTAAAATTGGTATTATTTTTTTTAAGATTTTAGTAAATTGAGAAAAAATTAAAATTTTATGTTTAAAAGAAATAAGTTCTTCTAAAATATCATGTAAAATATTAAGTTTAGCACTTTCTTGTTCATAATTGTTATCAATAATGCTTGGATCACAGCAAATTTGTCGCAAGCGCATTAATGCAGTAAGAAATTGAATTTTGTTTTTATTAAAATTTTTATTATTAATAGAATCTTCTAATTCCTTACGTGCTGCCATAGCATAAGCCGCATAGATCTTTTTTTGACGAGAAGTCATTTCAATAATAACTTTATTTTCTATTTTGTTAGGTAATTCAGTAATAACTTCATTTTTTAAACGACGTAAAATAAATGGTTTTATTTTTTTAATTAATTGTGTTAATAATACTTTATCTTGTTTACGAGTGATAGGTATTTCATATTGTTTTTGAAATTTATGGTGTGAAAGTAATAACCCTGGTAGTACAAAATCAAAAATTGATCATAATTCGGTTAAATTATTTTCAATTGGGGTTCCAGTTAAAGCGAATTTAATTGTAGAATTAATACCTTTTATTACTTTAGCATTTAATGAAGCAGGATTTTTAATATGTTGAGCTTCATCAATAAAACAATGTGAAAATGATAAACTATCATATTCAATAAAATCACGACGTAATAACGGATATGAAGTAATTAATATTTGGTAATTTTTATAATTTTTCAAAATTTCTTTACGTATTTGTTTAGTTCCATCAACGATAATTTTTTTTAATTGTGGAGCAAACTTTTTAAATTCATTTTTTCAATTATAAATAATCGAAGCAGGAGCGATAATAAGGATTGGCTCCATATGTGAATTTAACTCATATTCTTTAACAATATAACTAATGGTTTGTAAAGTCTTTCCAAGACCCATTTCATCAGCTAAAATACCACCAAAACCAAATAATGCTAATGTTTTTAATCATTTATGTCCTTTAATTTGATAATCACGAAGAACAGCATTTAATGAAGACGAAACAGTAATATCATTATCATTAAAATTTGTAATTTTTGTAATTAACTCAGTAAAGTATAAACTCTTATTAAGAGATACATCTTTAAAATTAGAAAGTTCTTCATTCAAAAAAGGAGCATGATATTTAGGAATTAAAAATTTACCAGTTGCAAAATTTTCTAATGGTATATCAAATTTATCTGATAATTTAACGAAGTTTATTAATGTTTTATTTTGTAAATCAAAAATATTGCCATTTTCAAAACGGTGATATTTTTTTTCATTTTTTATTGAAATAAAAATTGATTTAAGTTCATCTTGTGCAATATTTTCTAAACTAAAATTAAATTCTAAAAGTTGTTGATTTTCATTAATACTAATATTTGAATTATTGATTTTTGTTTTTATTAATCGCACATTTTGAAAATTTTCAGTATAGTAAATAATTGATTGCTGTTCTATTACAGGTAAAAGGTTAGATACCAATTTAATAATTGATTCTAAATCATTTAATACCAATTTATCACCATTTTTTTCAAAAGGTAGTGTAGAAAAAAGATATAAATAATTTTTCTCTTTTATGTAATCCCGAAGAACAATTTTATTTGGATTACTACTATTATCATTAATATCAAAAATAATATCATCATATTTGAAAACAGATTTTAAAATAATATATTCTCCATCAAAATCAAAATAACTTTCAATAATTAGTTTAGTATTAATAATATTATTAGTGATTATTGGATCAATAACAATATTATTATTACGTTTTAATAACGGTGAAATTATGTATTGTATAACATCTTGTTTATCATTTTCATCAAATGATATTTGATTTTGAGAATTCATAGTTTGTAAAATTTTACAATTATTTTTTTGATTATTTGCTAAAAATAAAACTTTTTTATTTTCTAAAATACTTTGTAGTTTTGAGGTTAAAAATAAAGGTTTTTCTTTTTGATTACTAATAATTATCTGGTTATTAACTAAATTAATATTTAATTTTGATTCATAGTTTTCTTCAGTAATTAAAATGTCATTATATATTGTTCTTAAATATATTAAGTCTATTGTTTCGCCTTTTATTTTTTTTAAAAGGCGTTCCAATTGAACTGATAATAACCTAAATTTACTATTATTATCCTCAAAATTATAAAAATTAATAATGTTACCATTAGGTAATTTCATATTAAATATTTCAAATTCATCATACAAAAAATTAACAATTTTTTCTAAATTAATAGATAATTTTTGTTCTTGTTTATTTAATGAAAAGCCATATTTTTTAAAAAATGTTTTTTGTTCAAAAATAGTAGGGTTAGTATCAGTAATCAATTTAATAAATTCAAAAATATTTTTAACTTCAAATAATTGATTAATACCAACTTTAAGTTGTAATTTTGCTAATGACATATTTTCAATAGTAATTCTAATATTACATTTTACTATAGGCATCATTGGATTTTCGTTTTGTTTTTCTTGGTTTTTAAAAAAAGAAATTAAATTTTTGTGTTCATTTTCTAAACCTGATCAAATTAAAAATTGATTTGATGATTTATGATAACAATAAATTAACGAAGCAATGATATGTTTACAAGTTGCATTATTAATTTGAAAATACATGCAATCACAATATTTGTTAGTAAAAATAATATCACCATCATAAAAGTCAAAATATAAATTTACTTCGTATTCTTCCTGACTTTGTGAAGATAATACTTTACATTCAATTATTAATGATTGATTTTTTGCAATATTATTTATCTTTTTGTTTATTATTTTAATACTGTTATTTTTATACATAATTAAGCCACGATTAAAAATAGAGTTTGAAACTTGTTCTTTAATAAATTCAAGATTAAATTTTGACATTATGTTTTCCTTTAAATTAATATTTTTTAAATTATTTTTTAACATTTTATTTTTTTAAAAATTTGTAAAATCATGTATAAATTTTGATAACACTTTCCACTACAATACATAATATTGTAGTTTTAATTGCTACTTAACTAACTTATTGAAATGAAGATACATTATTATTTTATATAATTTCTTTAATAAGTTCTTCATATGCTTGTTTTTGACGTCAATAGTATTGACTATCTCAAATACTACTTAAATCATTTTCAGTTTTAATAAATGTATCAGAATTCTTAATATTGGTAGTTACTAAATAATTGCTATATTTTTTTTCTTTTAGTCAATCTAATATATTAGATGTATTTTCATTATCCTTTATATTATTAAAAACTAATTTAATTACAGGCATATCTCTTTTATCAATATTAGTAATATAATTCAAAGTATTTTTTAAATCAACTATACCTTTATAACTACCTATACCACTATTTATTGGAATTAATATTAAATCACTAATTAATAAATAATTTAAACTTAATTCATCTACTGTTGGTGGATAATCAATTAACACATAATCATAATTATCAAAAATATTTTTATTAATTTTATATATTAAGTCTCCAATTAAATATTTTTCTTTTTCTTTATATAAATCTTTTATTAAAAAAATTGATTTTCTAACATTTTCACTAGAAGCAATAATATCTATATTTTTATACTTAGATTTTTGAATAATTTTATCAATACTTATATCTTCAACAGAAGCAATTATTTTCGCCATTGTTTTCTTAATGTCTGTATTATCTTGTTGTAATTCTAATGTTATAGTATCTTGACTATCTAAATCAATAACCAAAACTTTTTTATTTTCTAAAGCCAATTTATAAGCAATGTTTTTACAAAGGGTAGTTTTACCAACCCCACCTTTTTTGTTACAAAAACTAATCATTTTCATTTTTTTGTTTCCTTTCCCATAACGTTCTCTAAGAATTTCATTCATTAGAGTTGTATATAGTCACTTTTTTTCTTTTGCTTCTTTTCTAAAAGCTTCAACAAGTTCTTTTTCACAATAAATATTAGGTATCATATCTGTTGTAATTCTTTTATCTTTCACTTTTGAATTTTCTTTTGAAAAAGCTGCAGTATTTTCTACACGTTCCAATATTTTATTTTTTATACCATTTTTGGTTTCAATTGGCATTCTTTTCACTCCTTTATATATTGATTGTATATTATTTTATATATTTTATTAGTAAAATATATTTTACAATAATAAATATAACTTTATTTTATATTTGCAAAATATGTAAAATTAATAAAATATGATATTTTAATTATTATCAATATTATCTAAAATACTTTGTACTTGTTCATCACTTAAAATTGATTTTTCAATTACTTGATTTACAAAATGTTTTTTAAAATTATTTGCCATTAATTTTGGTTTATTAGCATACTTTTTATATTCTTTTTTAGTTGGTACTTTTTCAAGTTCAGGATTTTGAGCATTAAATTTTTCTAAATCCAAATGTGTATTTAAAATTATTTTGTTATATTTTCTACCTACCTTAATTAATTCATAAGTAAAAATAATATCAGTATTTTCTAAGTCTTTTTTCACTGGTTCTAAAATATTATTTTTAAGTTTTGAAACATACTTAAAATAACTACTTTTTAAACTTAAATTTAAAATTTTAGCAAACTTTTCAAAATTTCATTCATGTGCATAAGTTGGGGTACCTTTAGTTTTTGCATTCATATACAAATAACTACGCAAATATTCATATAATCGTAATGAATATTTACTTGTAACAGTTTTTGTATAAGGTAAAAAAATATTTATATAATCTCTTTTTAAATCAATACAATGCTTTTTAAAAATATTTACACTAACTATTAGAAGAATTAACCAATTAATTCAAATTTTCAATAGAGAAGGTAAAGTTGGTTTTATTCATAAATCCCGAAATAAAATTTCTAATAAAACAACAAATTTTGAAATCAAAATTAAGATTATGAATTTATATAAAACCAAATATTATAATTTTAATTTTCAACATTTCCATGAGAAATTAAACAATGAAGAAAAAATTAAAATTTCATATAGTACACTTTATACTATATTAATTAAAGAAAAAATTACTTCACCAAAAAGACATAAAAATAAGAAAAATAACTTGCATCCTACAAGAAACCGAAGAACAAATTTTGGTGAATTAATTCAAATGGATGTAAGTAATCATCATTGATTTGGTAAGGATAAATCAAAAGCTTTTTTACATGCTGCAATTGATGATGCTACAGGCAATATTGTCGGACTATGATTTGATCATCAAGAAACATTAGATGGTTATTATAATGTTTTTTATCAAATTTTAACTAAATATGGCATACCAAAAACATTTTATACTGATAACAGAACAGTTTTTGGATATAAAAAACAAATCGATGCTGGCAAAATAAACACGGAAAATGATACTTATACTCAATTCCAAAAGTCTTGTAATGATTTAGGTGTTGAAATTATTAGAACTTCCATTCCACAAGCTAAGGGTAGAATCGAACGCTTATTTGGAACACTTCAAAGTCGCTTAATTAGTGAACTTAGACTTAATAAAATTAAAAATTTAGAAGAAGCTAATCAATTTCTTAAAATATATATAAGTATTTTTAATAAGCAATTTGCCTTACCTATTGATAATAATAAATCTGCTATGATTAAAGCTCCAAACCAAGAAGAAATAAATATTTATCTTTCAAGATTTTCTAAAAGAAAAACGGATAGTGGTTCAACTATAACATATTATGGTAAAAAGTATTTTCCTTATAAAAATAGCAAAGTTCAATACATACAACCTAGAACTGATGTAATTGTACTTAAATCGTTTATTAATGAGTTATATCTTAGTTATAATCATCAAATATATGAATTAAAAGAAATAGCACCAAAACCAATTATCAAAGAAGAGTTGATAAAAACTAAAAAGGTTTATATACCAAATAAAAACCATCCTTGAAGATATGGATACTAATAATACCAAATTAAAATTAGATAAAATTCTTTTTATAAAAGATTATTTTTGTGAATAATTAACTATATAAAATTTTAAATCGTTTGTCGAGCAGCAAAGTTGATGCCTTAAAATTGATTTTAAAGATATAAAAAAATAAAATTATACACCACCAATAGCACAAGCACCAGAAGCCATTGTTGTAATACCACCAACAACATTACCAATTATGGGAATAGTATTTAAAGCACCATTAACAATAGTTAATGTGTTTTCACAATTTAAATTTTATTTATTTTCTAGATTTAGAAGTCTTTTGTCAAGTTCATTAACTTGTTTTTTTAAAGTTTCAAAATCTGCTTTGATTCCTTGAATATTTTTGTTTAATTCATCTAACTTTAATTCATGTTCAATTAAAGTTGAAATATAACTTCAATCTCTTATATAACCTTTTATTATTTCTTTTTCTTGTCTTTTTCAATTATATAATGCTTGAGAATTAAATGTTTTAGAATTATTGATTGCTTGTGGTAAAGTAGAATTTCATTCATTTATATGTGCAAATCATTGTTTAACTTTTGAATCATTTGCTATAATATTTGAAATTTCATTAAATTTATCTTGTGTTACATAGGTAAAAGTTGGTTTTGTCAAACCATAAGAATAGGGACTAAAAGTACCAACAATTATTTTTTTTCAAAATAGCCAATAAAGTGTGAGTAATTAGATTTATCCAATAAATAAACTTCTGATAATTTAAAATTATGATATTTTTTCTTTATGGCACTTTTAATTTCGTTATCAACGTTATGATTAATTTTTCCTAAATTAATTTTTATATCTTTATTTCAATCTGGAAAATCATTTTCTAAATTATCAAGACGATTATTTGGATAATATTTCTCATCTTCTGTTATTATTCTTACTGATTCAAAATCAAATCAATTAAATGGTTTTTCATAAAGTACAATTTCTATACGTTCTTTTCTAGAACTATCTGTATATACTTTTTCAATTTTTGAAAAATTATCTCAAATTGTTTTACCTACTTGTTGTATTTCTTTTCATGTTCATGGAAAAATTGCAGTAATTGAAATATCATTAGAATTATATCGTTGCATCATATCCTCTTTAAATTTTTCGCCAAGTTCTCATGCAGGATTATCTTTTCAATAATGATAATCAGCTATTATTCCTTCAAAAGTTTTTGGTGTAAATGAACAAGTTACTTTACCTCAACTACCCCTTATTTCGTTTTTACCATTTAATGTTCTTTTTAATCGATTTCTGTGTTTTTCATGACGATGTTTATTCATATTTATTTTGCTATTTGTTGTTGGGTTGTTAATAATAAAATCTGTTTGATTATTACTTGCAAAATTTAATTGTTGATTTACTAAATCTAAACTAGTCGTATTTTTTCTAACTCAATTTTTAATATTTGAATTATCAATTGACTTACCATTAATACCTTGTATTTTATTATTTAAAAGTGGAGCAGTTAATACTCACAATTTAAATCAATAACTTGGACTAAAATATTTCATAATTTTGTTCTCCTTTGAAAGTAAATATTTTTATATTTACTTTCAAAACAAAGCAACTTTTATTTGTTAAATTTTACTTCTTTTTTATTTTTTTTTGATAAATATGCTGAATTATACTTGTAAGTGCAAGTAAATAAAATTGCAAAAAATTCTCATATAAAAATTTCATAATGCTAAATTTATTTTAGAAAAAAGTAAGGAGTTTTTATATGAGTTATAAACATCTTGGCATAGATGAAAGGATTTATATTGAGAATCAATTGAAATTTAAATTTAAAATTAGTGAAATAGCTAAAAATCTTAATCGAAGTATTAGTACTATTATTCGAGAAATTAATAGAAATAAAGATAATAATCATTATTTTTCATTAATTGCACAAAATAAAGCTGAAAATCGAAAACAATCACATATTATTTTTCATAAGTTTAAAAATAAGAATTTAGTAAAATATGTACAACAAAAATTACTATTAGGTTGATCACCTGAACAAATTTATGGCAGAATTAAAAATTTTCATAAAGAGTGATTTATTAGTTTTAAAACAATTTATACTTGAATTTATTTTGGAATGCTTGATAAAGTTACTAGTAAAAATTTAAGAAGAAAAGGTAAAAAACGAAAATCTAAAGAAAATCGTGACAAGTTTAATGGTAAATCAATTAAAGAACGAGATATAAATGTTAATGATCGTATAACACTTGGTCATTGAGAAGGAGATACTATAGTATCATCACGAGGTAAAAGCAAATCATGTTTAATAACTTTAGTTGAAAGAGTATCACGATTTACTTTAACAATATTAGTTAAAAACAGAACTACTAAAGTTATTAATAAAAATGTCAGTTATTATTTATCAATTCTTCCTAAAAACATTGTTAAAACTATTACTTTTAATCGTGGCAAAGAATTTTCAAATTGACAACAACTTGAAAAAAATTTAGATGTAAAAATTTATTTTGCCAATCCATATTAACCTTGACAAAGAGGTACTAATGAAAATACTAATGGTTTAATTAGAGAAAAATTTCCTAAAAAATTTATTTTTTCAAAAACTAATAAAAATGAAGTTCATAAATTTATATTGTCTTTAAATCAAAGACCGAGAAAAATATTAAATTATCTTTCACCAATCGAATATTTGGATAGAAAAATAATTTAGTTGCACTTACCTTTACAATTTAGCATTTTCTTTGTTAAAGAGAGTTTTAAATTTAAAAAATTATTTTGTTACAGATTGATATTCTTTACAGTATAATAGAGTATATGAAAACTAAACTTTATTAAGAAGGGTTAATTAAATGATTAAAATTTATGATAGTTTTTCACAAAGATTGCAGCTGCTTGCCCCTAATAAAAAGCAAGTTAATATGTATTTATGTGGTCCTACTGTTTATAACTATATTCATGTTGGCAATATTCGTGGTGTGCTTGTTTTTGATGTTTTACATCGTTTGTTAATTCATCAAAATTATAAAATAAATTATGTTCATAATATTACTGATATTGATGATAAAATTATTAAGAAAGCTGCGGATTTAAAAATAACAGAACAACAAGTTACTGAAAAATATACGTTAGCATATTATGAAGATTTAGAAAAATTAAATATTATTTTTCCTACAAAATTACCAAAAGTAAGTGAATATATTTCAAAGATTATTGAATTTATTAATAAATTAATTATTAAAGATTATGCATATTTTACGGCTGGTGATGTTTATTTTAAAGTTAATAAGTTAAAAGATTATGGAAGTTTGACACATAAAAATATTGAAGATTTAATTCCAAATTTTAGAATTAAAAATTTAGTTACTAAAGAAAATAATCTAGATTTTGCTTTGTGAAAATCAACAACAATAGGTATTAGTTGAAATAGTCCGTGAGGAAAAGGAAGACCTGGTTGACATACTGAGTGTGCTTGTTTTGTTGAGGATTTATTTAATGGTCAAACTATTGATTTACATGGTGGTGGTGTTGATTTAAAATTTCCTCATCATGAAAATGAACGAGCTCAATTTGTTGCAGCTAATAATAAAAAAATGTCAAATATTTGATGACATAATGGTCATGTTAATATTGCTAATGAAAAAATGTCAAAATCTTTAAATAATTTTATTCTGGTTAAAGAATTTTGTCAGCAACATCACCCGAATGTATTGCGATATTTAATATTAAATCGTGATCATCAACAACCAATTGATTTCAATAATGAAACAATTGAAAATGGATTAGTGTCAACAAAAAAATATGAAAATGTTTTAAAACAATGAACATATCAAATATTTATTAACAATATAATATGTAATAATAATCATCATTCAATTTATTATAAACAAATTATTAAAAATTTATCAAATAATATTGATACAACTAATACTATTACTTTAATTGAAAATATGATTAAAAAATTAAATGAAGCACTTATTAAAAAAAATTTTAATGAAGAATTTCAAGAAATTTTTTATACTTTTACCTTTGCTTTAAAAATATTAGGATTTGATTTTAAAGTTGGTAATTATTCTGAAAAGATTAAAAATAAAATTAAAATATGAGAACAACTAAAAAAGGAAAAACAATACCAAGAAGCTGATAAAATTCGTCAAGAATTAAAAGATTTGAATATTATTTAAAGGAGCAAAATTATGGCATTACAATATATTTATGGTTATCACCCTATTATTGCTGCATTATCAACATCATCATTAATAAAAATTAAAAAAGTTTTTTTAGTTCAAGATAAGTACCAAGAATTGAAAAAAGATTTAAAAAGCGTAAATATTCCTTATGAAATTATTAGTTTACAAGCCATGAATAATCTATTAGGTACTACTAAACATCAAAATATTGCTGCTAATGTTAAAGACTATCAATATTTTTCTTTTGATGAATTAATTAATATTGGTTCAACATCTAGATTTTTAAGAATTTTAATTTTAGATCGTATTTCTGATCCACATAATTTTGGTTCAATGTTAAGAATTGCAGCGGGTAATGACTTTGATGGTGTAATTGTTTTAAATCGTAATCAATCTGAAATAAACGGTGCAGTTGCAAAGGCTGCAGCCGGTGCTCTAAGTATTATTCCAATTTGTCAAGTTAATAACTTAACTTCCGCAATTAATAATTTACAAGAAAAATATAAATTTTGAATTTTGGCTGCTGCTAAAACAGCAAAAGCAATTGATTATTTTACTATTGATTGTAGTAGCAACTTAGCATTAATTATTGGTAATGAAGGTGAAGGGATAAGTCCAAAGTTATTAAAACATACAGATTATATTGTTCAAATACCAATAAATCCAAAAATAGAATCATTTAATGCTAGCGTTGCTTGTGGTATTATTGCAAACTATATTTACGTTGAAACGTTAAAATTATCGTAAATTTTAAGAACCTATATTTTTTGATAATATTTAAATTGCTGAATTATACTTGTAAGTGCAAGTAAATAAAATTGCAAAAAATTCTCATATAAAAATTTCATAATGCTAAATTTATTTTAGAAAAAAGTAAGGAGTTTTTATATGAGTTATAAACATCTTGGCATAGATGAAAGGATTTATATTGAGAATCAATTGAAATTTAAATTTAAAATTAGTGAAATAGCTAAAAATCTTAATCGAAGTATTAGTACTATTATTCGAGAAATTAATAGAAATAAAGATAATAATCATTATTTTTCATTAATTGCACAAAATAAAGCTGAAAATCGAAAACAATCACATATTATTTTTCATAAGTTTAAAAATAAGAATTTAGTAAAATATGTACAACAAAAATTACTATTAGGTTGATCACCTGAACAAATTTATGGCAGAATTAAAAATTTTCATAAAGAGTGATTTATTAGTTTTAAAACAATTTATACTTGAATTTATTTTGGAATGCTTGATAAAGTTACTAGTAAAAATTTAAGAAGAAAAGGTAAAAAACGAAAATCTAAAGAAAATCGTGACAAGTTTAATGGTAAATCAATTAAAGAACGAGATATAAATGTTAATGATCGTATAACACTTGGTTATTGAGAAGGAGATACTATAGTATCATCACGAGGTAAAAGCAAATCATGTTTAATAACTTTAGTTGAAAGAGTATCACGATTTACTTTAGCAATATTAGTTAAAAACAGAACTACTAAAGTTATTAATAAAAATGTCAGTTATTATTTATCAATTCTTCCTAAAAACATTGTTAAAACTATTACTTTTGATCGTGGCAAAGAATTTTCAAATTGACAACAACTTGAAAAAAATTTAGATGTAAAAATTTATTTTGCCAATCCATATTCACCTTGACAAAGAGGTACTAATGAAAATACTAATGGTTTAATTAGAGAAAAATTTCCTAAAAAATTTATTTTTTCAAAAACTAATAAAAATGAAGTTCATAAATTTATATTGTCTTTAAATCAAAGACCGAGAAAAATATTAAATTATCTTTCACCAATCGAATATTTGGATAGAAAAATAATTTAGTTGCACTTACCTTTACAATTTAGCAATTGCACAAAATAAAGCTGAAAATCGAAAACAATCACATATTATTTTTCATAAGTTTAAAAATAAGAATTTAGTAAAATATGTACAACAAAAATTACTATTAGGTTGATCACCTGAACAAATTTATGGCAGAATTAAAAATTTTCATAAAGAGTGATTTATTAGTTTTAAAACAATTTATACTTGAATTTATTTTGGAATGCTTGATAAAGTTACTAGTAAAAATTTAAGAAGAAAAGGTAAAAAACGAAAATCTAAAGAAAATCGTGACAAGTTTAATGGTAAATCAATTAAAGAACGAGATATAAATGTTAATGATCGTATAACACTTGGTCATTGAGAAGGAGATACTATAGTATCATCACGAGGTAAAAGCAAATCATGTTTAATAACTTTAGTTGAAAGAGTATCACGATTTACTTTAGCAATATTAGTTAAAAACAGAACTACTAAAGTTATTAATAAAAATGTCAGTTATTATTTATCAATTCTTCCTAAAAACATTGTTAAAACTATTACTTTTGATCGTGGCAAAGAATTTTCAAATTGACAACAACTTGAAAAAAATTTAGATGTAAAAATTTATTTTGCCAATCCATATTCACCTTGACAAAGAGGTACTAATGAAAATACTAATGGTTTAATTAGAGAAAAATTTCCTAAAAAATTTATTTTTTCAAAAACTAATAAAAATGAAGTTCATAAATTTATATTGTCTTTAAATCAAAGACCGAGAAAAATATTAAATTATCTTTCACCAATCGAATATTTGGATAGAAAAATAATTTAGTTGCACTTACCTTTACAATTTAGCACATAAAAACTAACATTAATATTTTATTAAACAATTAATTAATATATTTAATATTCTAAAATAAGAATAATAAAAACTAATTAATGTAAATAAGTTTATTAAATAATAAAATAATTAAAGCTTCTTTTCATTATTAATATACTCTCATATATTATCCTTTCAAAGTTGCTAACATTACAGCTTTAATAGTATGTAAACAATTTTCTGATTGTTGAAATACCTTTGATGCAGAAGATCGAAATACTTCATCAGTAACTTCTAATTCACCTGTTCCACCATATTGTTTAACAATATCTTGAGTAATTTGTGTATTACCATCATTAAAACTTGGTAAAGAATGTAAAAATATAACATCTGATTTTGCAATTTTCATTTTTTCATCATTAACTTGATATGGCATTAATTCTTTAATTCGTTGTTTTAATAAAATTTTATCTTCACATACAGATGTTCAAACATCAGTAGCAACTACATCAGCATCTTTACTTGCTGTTTTATAATCTTCTGTTAAAATAATAGAACCACCCGTTTCTTGAGCAATTTCTTGACATTGTTTTAATAGTTGAGGATATGGTCATAAATTTTTATTAGTACAGATTACTAAATTCATTCCTAATTTTGCACTAATAATCATATAACTATTAGCCATATTAAAACGAGCATCTCCAAAATAAACAAATTTAATACCTTTAACATCTTTATTTTTTTTACACTCTTGAATTGTCATAATATCAGCTAGCATTTGTGTTGGATGATATAATTCAGTTAAGCCATTTCATATCGGAACACCGGCATTTTCAGCTAATTCTTCAACATCAGTTTGTTTATATCCACGAAATTGAATACCATTATAAATTCTACCAAGAAATTTAGCGGTATCAATAATTGATTCTTTAACTCCTAATTTACTACTAGTTGGATCAAAATATGTTGAATGCATTCCTAAATCACAAGCAGCAACTTCAAACGCGCTTCTTGTTCTTAATGAATCTTTTCGATATAATAAAGCAACACTATAGCCTTTTAATGGCTGTTTTTCTATTCCTTTTTGTTTTGCAATTTTTAAAGTAGCAGCTAATTCTAATAAGTAATAAATTTCTTCTGAAGTAAAATCTAATAAACAAATAAAATTTCTGCCTTTTAAATTAATAGCCATGATATGTTTTCTTCCTTTCAGTTCCTAATATCTTTATTTAATTTAACATTAATATACAATATGGGCAACACTCTGGCCACATGACAATTCAGAATTAGTAATTTCATAAACATGGATATGTATTATTATATTTAATTTTTAACTCAAATTTATTAACAGCAAGTAATTATTTTGTTAATAAATTATTGAACTGAAAGTTGTTTTAAATATTTTTCTAGTGAAATAATATATTCTTTTTTAGAATTCCATTCTTTTAAAATTTGATTGATTAAGTAAGAACATATTTTTTTATCTTGGATAATACTCATTACAACAAACTTTTTAATATAAAATACTCCAATACCATTTCTGATAAAAATTTTAGCAAGTAATAAAACTATTTTTAATTTATTAATTTCTGAATATATATTAATAGCAGACTTACTTTGCATTCAGTATTCTCCTTAACTTAAAATATTCTTTTTTCTCTCTCATAGTTAACATTTAAAACCTTTTTTTATATTTTTGCAATAAATATACAAAAAATTACTAATGAATATGTATATATTAAATTAATAAGTGTATTTTATTGTATATTTAAAATTTAAAACTATCAAAATAAAATTTTAAATATACAATAATAAATGAAAATGAAAAATATTAGTTTAGTAATTAAATGTAAAATTAAAAAAACAAAACTTTAAAACTTACTAAAATAGAATATTTTATAAAAGTTTTGAAAATAATGTTTTATCAATAAAACTTAATATAATTTTAAATTTAAAATTTGTACCTATAATTTAGGTACAAATTTTTATTATTTCTCATTTTGCTGTGTGTACATCACAATACGTAAAATAAGTTGTAATATTTCATAAATCATACGAATCAAGTAATAAATAAACTTAATTTGGAAAATTCAACTAATAGCACGTATTTCTTTTTCATTTAAAATACCAACAAGATTTTGACAAATTTCTTTTCTTGATTTAGCATAAAAAATTATTTGCATTGAAGAAAAAAGAATTAATAAAATACTACCTAAAATTGATAAAACAATTGAAAGTATATTTGCGCTCGCTGCTGATAAAGTAATTCAAGAATTAGCAGGTGAAAGAGCAAATAGAATAGCAAGTGCAAAAGGAATTAAAACAAAAAATAATGTTATTTTACGAGAAAAATCTCATCAAAAAGTATTAAAACGACTACTATTTGAACTACTTACTGTCCAAGTACTTTCCATTGCCATTGCTAAAGTATAAATAGAACGACGGTGATAAGTTCATGGTAATAGTCTTAAAGTAAAATTACCATTATTAAATAAATATGGCCTTAAATAAAAAAACCTAGGTTCAACAGTAATACTATTAATATTACCAAATCCCTTAAATTTTATTCTTTTTGCATTAATACCGTATGTTTTTAAATATTTTTGAGATAACTCGCCACCAGTTAAATTAGCACTATTTTCACGATGGAATCAAGAATACTTAATTCAAGTGAAAAATCAAATCATAGTAACAACAAACAAAATTACACCAACAATAGCTAATAAGCTTGCTAAAACAATTAAACTAGTTGGATCATTTGGATTAACTGAGGATAATAATAAATTAGTCATAATCTTATCCTTTCTAACTATTTGAATAGAGTCTACAATATTATAACATAGTATTATTCCACCACGAAAAGAAAGTTATAAACTTCTTGATCACCATCAACAATTTCATATTCAATATCATAATCTTCATCTAAAATTTTTTTCATAAAATTAATTTGATCTTTTGAATAACCTTTACCTTTAAAAATAGTAATTATTTCTGCACCATCTCAAATTAATTTAGTAAACAATACTTTAATTACATTAAATAAATTTTCATTTGAAGCAATAATTTTTTCTTTACCATCTTTATTACGAAAACTAACAGCAGAAAAAAAGTGTTTTTTTCCAATTTTAATACCATCTATTTCAACATCACGATCAGCAACTGTTACATAACCAAAAGCAGCATATTTAATTTCACTTCACATATTTTTATTATTTTCTTTTGCACTTAATTCAGGATTGAAATTTAAAGCGGCACGCATACCTTGAGCAATATTTTTAGCAGGTAATACAAAAACTTTTGATTTTTTTTCTAATTTTCTTGCTTGTTCTGCTGCTAAAAATAAATTACTATCATTTGGCAAAATAAAGACATTTTTTGCATCGACAATTTCAATTGCCTTTAAAAAGTCATCTGTTGATGGATTAATTCTTTTTGAATACATAATAATATTGTTAACCTTTAATTCATCTCTAAAAAAGGCTTCAATTCCTCTACCAGGAACAGCAGCAATTAAAGCAAATTTATTATTTAATTTACGAATTGGTTTAATAGTTTGTGTATGTGCTTTTGCCTGTTCGGTCATATTTTCAATTTTTACTTTTAAAATTTCACCAAATTTCTGAAAATAATTTAAAATTTGACCTGGTTTTAAAGTATGAACATGAACTTTGATTAAATCTTCATCATCTACTAAAACTATTGATTGACCATCCATTGTTTCTAAATCAGTTCGTGTTTTGCTTAAATTAAAGTCTAACTTACTAACTTTATTTAGTTTTACAATCACTTCTGAACAATAACCAAAGTTTTCTTGATTTAAAACCATTTCTAATTTTGCTGTATCTTGTTGTTCTAATTTTTTCTTTGGTGAAATAGCTTTACCATGCTTTAAACCATACACCATACCTTCAACAATATAAACTAAACCAGCACCACCCGAATCAACAACTCCTACTTTTTTTAAAATTGGCAATAAATCAGGTGTTCTTTTTAATGATTCATTCATTCCTTCTAGTAATTTTTCAAAAATATAAAGCGAATCTTTGCCTGTTATTTCTAATTCATTAATATAATTAGCACCATCTTTAATAATAGTAAGAATAGTACCTTCTACTGGTTTCATAACTGCACGATATGCATAATCTTGCGCACTTTTTCAAAATTTTAATAAATCCTCATTATTAATGAAATCATTTTTTAAATCTTTTGTTTTTATAGTTTGAAAAAAACCACGAAAAATTTGAGATAAAATAACTCCAGAATTACCACGCGCACCCATCATTAAACCACGAGAAAAAGTAGTAGCAAATGTTTTTAAACTATCATATTCTTTGCCATTTAATTCTTTTATACCATTCATCATTGTTAAATTCATATTTGTTCCAGTATCACCATCAGGTACTGGGAAAACATTTAATTTATCAACTTCAAAATGATGATTATAAAGATTATTAGCACCGCTAATAAGCATAACTTTTAAGGTTTTAATATCAATTTTTTTCATTTAATTTCACCTTATATTTTCTTTTATTCTTCAATTAAATCATGAACAAAAATGTTAAGTACTATATAGTCTTGATGTTTAATAATCTTTTCAACAATATATTTTAAATTTTTCTGAGTTTGATTCATAATATTTCAAATATTATTATTAAAAAAACAAACTATATTAATATCAATAATTCAACCTAAATCAGACTTGTTAACTTTAATTCCATAATTATTATCTTTTTCATAAATATTGGCAACACCTGGTACAGATAAAATACTTTCTGATAATGCTTTTTTAATAATGTTCATAATATCTTTATCTTTCTCCACATAATCACCCCTATTATATTAATAATAAATTAAATTTATATAAAATAAAATCTCTTATAATTTTTATAATCTTTTATATTATACCTAATATAATATATCAAGACAATAATAATCTTAAAGATAAAGATATTATATATTGATAATGGTTTTTTCTATATAAAAACATAATTAAGAAAAACTAAACTACCTAATTATTAAATATAAAATACTATCTATAATTTTAAAAAGTAATATTAATATTACTTTTAGTAAAGTAATACAATAATAATTAAATAATTACTTATTCTTAACTGTCTTATTTTTATACTTAAACATTATATAATAGAAAATAATAAAATTTAAAATATATAAAATACTAACTAACCAAAAGTATAATTAATAATTAAACTATACTTCAAAAATTTACTATATAAATTTTAGGAATTTTTGTGTTTTTAATCGTAATCTTATTTTTTGCAGAAATTTCAATTACAATTTTCATAATAACAATTACATATTTCAATAAATTACCTCCTATTTTATATAAAAAGATTATCACTTTTTAAAATAAAAATTAATTTAATGATAACGAAAATATATTAACTTCTTAATAACTAAATTTAATGTTCAATCACTTATTAACAATTGTAATTTTATATAATATAAAATAATATTTAATTGTTAACATTCAAAAGTGTTAAATATAATAAGTATTGAAATTTTATATACATAAAATTTAATGATTTTGAAAGGAACAATAATATGTTAAAAATATCTACTAATTATTTACCAGATCCCACTGAATATGCTAAAGTTTTTTGTGAATATATATTCAAAACTTTAATAGAAAAAATTATATATTTTTATACAACAGTCAATGGGTTTCTAGATCAAAAATTTATTACATTTTTGACTAATGAAAAAATTGCTAATGAATTTAATAAAACAAAAAATATGGATTTATAAACATTAATAAAAGAATTTTATGATACACATCATAAAATTAAAATTCCACTAATAACAATAAATAAAAAATTAACAAAAGAAATTGAAAAAGAAGTAAGTGAAGTATTTAATAATACAACTACTTTAACTATAATTTTTTATAAAATTTGTATAAAAGATAACGCAACTAATAGTGATATTAGTGATTTTTTTATTGAAAAATATACAAAAAAAATTATTAATACTTTTAAAAATCTCTATTATATTTTTTATTACTATAACTATATCAAACATTTTAGAATTAGAGATAACAAAAAAAAGAAACATATTTCAACAAAAAAATATCAAGATAATTTAAATATACAATTAATTAAATAAATAAAAAAAAGTCTTGAATATGCCATTTTAATAATAAACAAAATTGATACAAATATTTATAAGCGAAATTTAAAAATAACACCAGAAGAAAATTTACAAAAAAAAGCACAAGATGCAGAAAATGAAAAATATGATGCATCATATTTACATAAAAAAACTAATGCTAATAATTGTATACTTTCATAAACGTTTTCTTTAATCTTTATTTTCTGTTACGTCAATAATAACTTCACTATTATCATCAAGAATTTCTTTAGTTATAAATTGACCAACGCTTTCAGCACCAGTTTTATCAGCAACCGTTTTTAAACGACTTAATTGTTTTTCCAACGGAACTAATGTTTTATTAATGCCAACATAAAGATCGTTATTTTCTACTAAACACTGTAAAAAATTATTATTTAATAACTGAATATGAACGGAAATATTATATGTATGATTACTATTTCTTTCAATACCAACTTTAGCAATCATATCTTTTTTAATATATTTAGAATACTTTTCTTGTAAATAATTAAAATTTTTATCAACAGCATTTTTAATTTCATAAGTAATATTAATATTTTTTCCATGGACAATAACTTGCATGATTAATTGCTCCTATCTTTTAATTATTATATACATTTTCCCATAAACAAATAAATTTTAAAAGATAATAGTGTAATTAAATTTAAATTATTAACAACTAAGCAAAATACCAATTATATTTATAATATGCTTAATATCATCTTCAGTTAAATTAATGATTAATACTCTATTTTTTATCTTTTCATGATTTTTGTTTTAAAAAATTTTGTTTTCCATTAAAAGTAATAGCTGTTTTTCAACGTGGATAATTATTACCTTTAGTAATAGCATTAGTATTATTCATTGGTTGTAAATTACTAATATCAGAAGTGCCTCCATGAAATAAAGGTCGTTGATGTATAATAGTTCAATTATAACTTTTAGGATCATCATTAAGTTTAACATTACTAATAAAGTTATTTTTAAACATTAGCGCACCCGCATAGTCTTTTCGATATAACTGTGGATTATAATCATCAATAATTTCTCCTTTATTTCATACTTCTTCAATTTGTTGTGGTGTTCAAGTTACTTCACTATTAACAACATTACTACTGTTATTACTACTGTTATTAGTTTGAACAGGATTTGGATTACTAGTTACTTGATTATCAAGTAATTTTGATTGTGGAAGTGCACCTCCACCAGTATTATTAATAACTATATTTATACCTTGTATTGATTTATCATCTTCATTAAAAAATCGATCTGTAAATGATGGTCCAATAGTTTGTTCACCAAAAAGAGAATTTTGTTCAACACTTGCGGGTATTTCTGTTGCTGATAAAGCATTATTATTTGTCAATGATAATGCTTTTTTTGATTTATTTCTTAAATTAGCCATTATTAATCATAAAGAAAAAAGTACTAAAAAGAAACTACAAATTAATGCAAAACCTCAAGGTAAAATAAAAAATAAAACATTAATAATTTTTTTGTCCATAACATAACTATAAATTTTTTTATAACCATAACTTATTAATAATCCTGAACCAATAAGTAAGACAAGCGAAATTACTACTACTATTAATGCTCATACTAAAGTTATTATTCCATATTTATTTAAAAAAATAAATGGAATTGTAATAAACACTAGAGTAATAACCGAAAAAATTAAAGTAAAAATTGTTAAAATCTGAAAAGTAAGAGTAAATGTAATGCCTTTACTATTAATTACTTCAGTTAAAATTGCTAAAATCTCATTAACATTAGTACGATAAAGTATAAGTCATAATACTCAACTTATAATCAAAGTTATTGCCATTAATCCCGAACTAACAACAATTCCTCAACGATTATGAGAATTAATGTTTCTATAATTCTCTGCTGACACTTCCATACTAAAACCTCACAACTCTAAAATCTCATATATTAAATTCTATCATAAATGATGATTAACATGTTTAACGACAATTATGAAATGCTAAATTGTAAAGGTAAGTGCAACTAAATTATTTTTCTATCCAAATATTCGATTGGTGAAAGATAATTTAATATTTTTCTCGGTCTTTGGTTTAAAGACAATATAAATTTATGAACTTCATTTTTATTAGTTTTTGAAAAAATAAATTTTTTAGGAAATTTTTCTCTAATTAAACCATTAGTATTTTCATTAGTACCTCTTTGTCAAGGTGAATATGGATTGGCAAAATAAATTTTTACATCTAAATTTTTTTCAAGTGGTTGTCAATTTGAAAATTATTTGCCACGATCAAAAGTAATATTTTTAACAATGTTTTTAGGAAGAATTGATAAATAATAACTGACATTTTTATTAATAACTTTAGTAGTTCTGTTTTTAACTAATATTGCTAAAGTAAATCGTGATACTCTTTCAACTAAAGTTATTAAACATGATTTGCTTTTACCTCGTGATGATACTATAGTATCTCCTTCTCAATGACCAAGTGTTATACGATCATTAACATTTATATCTCATTCTTTAATTGATTTACCATTAAACTTGCCACGATTTTCTTTAGATTTTCGTTTTTTACCTTTTCTTCTTAAATTTTTACTAGTAACTTTATCAAGCATTCCAAAATAAATTCAAGTATAAATTGTTTTAAAACTAATAACTCACTCTTTATGAAAATTTTTAATTCTGCCATAAATTTGTTCAGGTGATCAACCTAATAGTAATTTTTGTTGTACATATTTTACTAAATTCTTATTTTTAAACTTATGAAAACTAATATGTGATTGTTTTCGATTTTCAGCTTTATTTTGTGCAATTAATGAAAAATAATGATTATTATCTTTATTTCTATTAATTTCTCGAATAATAGTACTAATACTTCGATTAAGATTTTTAGCTATTTCACTAATTTTAAATTTAAATTTCAATTGATTCTCAATATAAATCCTTTCATCTATGCCAAGATGTTTATAACTAATATAAAAACTCCTTACTTTTTTCTAAACTAAATTTAGCATTATGAAATTTTTATATGAGAATTTTTTGCAATTTTATTTACTTGCACTTACAAGTATAATTCAGCATTTCATTTTATTACTAAAATAATTTCTTGTAATAAATATTACAAATAAAGTAATTTCTCGTTTACAAAAAAATATTAGATATAATACTTGTAAACTAAAGATATAGTTTTTGACCTATTGTTTTATTTTTTAACAAATAGGTTTTTATTTTAAAAGGGGGACAAAATGAAAACAATTAAAAAAGAACAAATATTTACTAACAAAGCATATTTAATAAATTATGAAACTGTAGAAAAAATTAAAAAACAATTACTAAATTTAAAAGGAGAAAAAATAAAACTTATTGAAAAAAGTGAGAAAATTGAAAAAGAAATTAATAATTATCAAAAAACTATTCAATTTTGAATTAAACAAAATAAAGAAATAGAAGATAAAGTATTTCAATTTAATATTCAAATCTATAAATTAAAGGAACAAAAAATTAACAAAATTAAAAATTTTTTTATTAATCTTTTTTCATTTGGAAAAATAAATAAAAATAAAAGTATTAATAATTTAATTGAAACAGAAGAAATAAATTGTGAATTATTTAAAAAAACAAAATTAAATAATCAACAAAAAATTAATATTTTAAATTCAAATTATATTGAAAAACAAACAAAATACGCAAATTTAATAACTAATATTAATCAAATAACTGAACATGAAAACAAATTATTAGAAGATAAAAATAATTTGTTAAATAATAATAATAATTTATTAATTGATTTAATAAATCAAAAAGAACAGCAAGAAAAAGAAACAATTGTCGAAGTCAATGAGCAAATGGTTGAACAATTTGAATCAGAAATATTTCAACTTAGTGAAAAAATTTGTGATTTGGAAAATCAATTATTATCTAACAGTAGTGATGAAGGCTTTAATTCAAAATCTACATCAACAGATTTTTTAAATTCAGATATTTCAGTACCTCTAAAAATACAACCAAAACCACAAATATCTAACCCTATTAATAAACAAAAAGAAAAAGACATCCCTTGAGAACAAACACTACGTAAATATGAAAATGATATTCCAACAAAAAATTATAAGCAAAGAATAAAGCCAACTAATTCAAGAATAATAAAATTTTAAAAATTAAACATATTTAGAAATTAGCAATATCAACTTTATCTTTTGCTTTTGGTATATCAATTACTGGTGGAGATTCTGGATATACTTTATTCATACTACTTGCTAAATTTCTTACTCATTTACCACGATGATAAATAAATAAAGAAATAATCATTTTAATAACATCACAAGAACGCATAATAGCATAAATATAAACAATATCTAAAGGACTATAATGTACCTCAATAAATAAAATTAATATTGAAAAACATCAAGTAAAACAACTATCAACAAGTAAAACAGTAATTGCTAAGCCACCAGGACGAAATGCATAAATACAAGTATACAAAATAGTATAAGCACTAAAAACTATAGCATCAACACGCATCATTCAACTAGAAATTCGTAAGGCTTCTGTTGTTGCATTAAATAATAATTGTGGTAAAAAAAATGAAGATAAAACTAATAAGCCAGCAAAAAATAATGATACAAAAAAGCCTAACTTAATTAAATGTTTAGCATTATATTTAGCACCAATCAAATCATCGGCACCTAAACGATTGGCAATTAACATCGAAGAAGCAATACCAAATCCAATGCTAAATTGTAAAGGTAAGTGCAACTAAATTATTTTTCTATCCAAATATTCGATTGGTGAAAGATAATTTAATATTTTTCTCGGTCTTTGATTTAAAGACAATATAAATTTATGAACTTCATTTTTATTAGTTTTTGAAAAAATAAATTTTTTAGGAAATTTTTCTCTAATTAAACCATTAGTATTTTCATTAGTACCTCTTTGTCAAGGTGAATATGGATTGGCAAAATAAATTTTTACATCTAAATTTTTTTCAAGTTGTTGTCAATTTGAAAATTCTTTGCCACGATCAAAAGTAATAGTTTTAACAATGTTTTTAGGAAGAATTGATAAATAATAACTGACATTTTTATTAATAACTTTAGTAGTTCTGTTTTTAACTAATATTGCTAAAGAAAATCGTGATACTCTTTCAACTAAAGTTATTAAACATGATTTGCTTTTACCTCGTGATGATACTATAGTATCTCCTTCCCAATGACCAAGTGTTATACGATCATTAACATTTATATCTCGTTCTTTAATTGATTTACCATTAAACTTGCCACGATTTTCTTTAGATTTTCGTTTTTTACCTTTTCTTCTTAAATTTTTACTAGTAACTTTATCAAGCATTCCAAAATAAATTCAAGTATAAATTGTTTTAAAACTAATAACTCACTCTTTATGAAAATTTTTAATTCTGTCATAAATTTGTTCAGGTGATCAACCTAATAGTAATTTTTGTTGTACATATTTTACTAAATTCTTATTTTTAAACTTATGAAAACTAATATGTGATTGTTTTCGATTTTCAGCTTTATTTTGTGCAATTAATGAAAAATAATGATTATTATCTTTATTTCTATTAATTTATCGAATAATAGTACTAATAATTCGATTAAGATTTTTAGCTATTTCACTAATTTTAAATTTAAATTTCAATTGATTCTCAATATAAATCCTTTCATCTATGCCAAGATGTTTATAACTCATATAAAAACTCCTTACTTTTTTCTAAACTAAATTTAGCATTATGAAATTTTTATATGAGAATTTTTTGCAATTTTATTTACTTGCACTTACAAGTATAATTCAGCAATTACTAAAAACCTATCACTAATTAAAATATCTGATTAATCATAGGTTTTTAATATAACTTTTTATATTATTAATAAATCAATTGATTTACATCTTTATTATAATTTTTAATTTGATTTAAATAAAAAAAATAAACAAAACTGTTTATTTCATAATTTCACATATAATGGTGGGACTAAATGGACTTGAACCATCGACCTCACGCTTATCAAGCGTGCGCTCTAACCAGCTGAGCTATAGTCCCAAAAAGAGCAACAGAGATATTATATATTTGTTCAAGCACGATTGCAATATATAATAACAATATTTTATTTAATTTTTATTTAATATTCTTATAATAAAAATTTATATTTTTAAAAGTAAAAAAAATTTTTTGTATAATTTATTCATACAAGTTTTTTTATTAAGAGGGGATTCAGAATGACAAAGATTAAAATACATATCTTAAAAATTGAAAAATGAAATCAAAATTTAGGAAAAGAAGCAACACTAAATGATGATGATATAAAAGATATAAATGAGAATGAGAATATAGAGAAAATTAATGATGATATTATTGCAAAATCACCTACGTTTTCATAATCATATTTTTATTGTATATTTATTAAAATTTTTTAATAAAAAATACTAAATATGAATTAAGTAAAATGATATAATTTATATATAATTTACTTGTTAAATTATATAAGTTTGAGAGGTAAAAAAATGAATGGCAATAAAAATGAAATGAAAATAAAACTCAAAGAAATTTATTTATTAAAATATAAAACAAATCAAAGTGATGACATAAAATATAAAGCATTTGAAACATTAGAATTAGCAACACTATTTCATCTAAGTTTTAAAGAAATAGTGACAAAATTTGGATATCCTAATCGCGAAATTATTCACTATGAAATTATTGTAATACCATTTAATTTAGATGCAAGTAGAATATTGAATCAAATTAATAAATCAAAATAATATTAAGAAAATATTCAAATATTTTCTTAATATTATTCATTTATATAATTAATTAAAACTTTGCTTATACAATCAATAATTGTAAAAACAATATAAATTTGTTATCATTTTTACATAAAATAATATATTTCTTAACTTATTATTTTTATTATCTAAAAATGTTTTTTTTTATATTTAAAGAGGTATCAAAATGAAAAAAGTTAAAATATTACAGTTAACAACTATAATATTATTTGCAATCACGGTTTTAATTACAATTACTGGTTTATACTTAATTTGATTTAGTAACTTTTATTTTAAATTCGATAATAAGGAACAATGTCATTCAAATTTTAAAGATGGATATACAATATTAAAACATTTTAGTTTAAATTATACTATTAGCACTTCGGCAAGTTCTTTCTGTAACTTAAATCATTTTCCTGATAATTACTATCCTTGAATTCAATTACAGATTGGAGTTATCTTTTGTATAATTATCGTTCCAATTTTATTATATACAGTATTTCTATTCATAGTAATTATTTTTATTTTTAAAATAAAAGAAAAAAATAATAATTTTTGAGATTCAATCGAAAATTGTGAAATTATTAATAATTACTATGTTCATTAATTTTTATTAATATACTTTATCTTATTAATAATTTAAAAACTAAATATTTTCTAAATATTATAATATTTTTATTATAATGTTTTTTATTTTTTTTAATAATTTTATTTTATTCTTTTAAAAAATAACTTCCCTTGATAATTTTGATTAGTTTTATCACTATAGTTTTTGCTTCCAATATATAAATTATTATCTGCAAGTAATAAACTTACTACCGCACCATAATCTTTATTTCAACCAAATACTTCAGTAAAAGTAATACCACCATCAGATGACTTATATAATCCACCTTTAAAAAATTTATTATCAATAACTTTAACTCTACTTCCAACATATAAATCATTATTAACAACAGCTAAACTTCAAATCTCACCATAATTTTTATTATTTCTTCAACCAATAGTTTCTGTTATTTTTTCTCCTTTAAGAGAAAGTTTAAATAGTCTACTTTCATATAGTTGATTTCTACTTCCAATATATAAATCATTACCAAAAACTATTAAACTCCAAACTTCACCATTATTTTGATTTCATTTTTTTAACAATTCTAATATTCCATTAGGCTTAAATATTAATAAATTTCCAGTATATGTACCAGTTTTAGTACCAATATACAAATCATTATCAATAACCGCTAAACTTCTAACTTCACCATATGTTTCAATTCAATCCTCAATTTCTGATACTTTTTTATTAGATTCAATCATAAATAACTTACCATAACAATCAGAAGTTCTTGTTCCAACATATACATTATTACCCATAGCTACTAAACTATAAACTTCTCCTGTTATTTCTGATATTTGTGTCAAAATATTTTGTTCAGGAGAATGCTGAATTATACTTGTAAGTGCAAGTAAATAAAATTGCAAAAAATTCTCATATAAAAATTTCATAATGCTAAATTTAGTTTAGAAAAAAGTAAGGAGTTTTTATATGAGTTATAAACATCTTGGCATAGATGAAAGGATTTATATTGAGAATCAATTGAAATTTAAATTTAAAATTAGTGAAATAGCTAAAAATCTTAATCGAAGTATTAGTACTATTATTCGAGAAATTAATAGAAATAAAGATAATAATCATTATTTTTCATTAATTGCACAAAATAAAGCTGAAAATCGAAAACAATCACATATTAGTTTTCATAAGTTTAAAAATAAGAATTTAGTAAAATATGTACAACAAAAATTACTATTAGGTTGATCACCTGAACAAATTTATGGCAGAATTAAAAATTTTCATAAACAATGAGTTATTAGTTTTAAAACAATTTATACTTGAATTTATTTTGGAATGCTTGATAAAGTTACTAGTAAAAATTTAAGAAGAAAAGGTAAAAAACGAAAATCTAAAGAAAATCGTGGCAAGTTTAATGGTAAATCAATTAAAGAACGAGATATAAATGTTAATGATCGTATAACACTTGGTCATTGAGAAGGAGATACTATAGTATCATCACGAGGTAAAAGCAAATCATGTTTAATAACTTTAGTTGAAAGAGTATCACGATTTACTTTAGCAATATTAGTTAAAAACAGAACTACTAAAGTTATTAATAAAAATGTCAGTTATTATTTATCAATTCTTCCTAAAAACATTGTTAAAACTATTACTTTTGATCGTGGCAAAGAATTTTCAAATTGACAACAACTTGAAAAAAATTTAGATGTAAAAATTTATTTTGCCAATCCATATTAACCTTGACAAAGAGGTACTAATGAAAATACTAATGGTTTAATTAGAGAAAAATTTCCTAAAAAATTTATTTTTTCAAAAACTAATAAAAATGAAGTTCATAAATTTATATTGTCTTTAAATCAAAGACCGAGAAAAATATTAAATTATCTTTCACCAATCGAATATTTGGATAGAAAAATAATTTAGTTGCACTTACCTTTACAATTTAGCGTTATATTAACGTTTTGAAAACTGCGGTGCTTTTCTGGCTGCTTTTAAACCATATTTTTTACGTTCTTTTTTACGTGCATCACGAGTTAATAATCCAAATTGTCTTAATAATACTCGATAATCTTCTGACACCTTAACTAAAACATTAGATAAAGCTAAACGTGCTGCACCAGCTTGACCAGTTCTTCCGCCACCTTCAACTTTGATATTAATTTCAAAGTTTTCTAACGTATTAGTTACTTTTAAAGGTAATAACATATCTTGAACTAAGATTTCTTGTTCTAAATATTTTAAAGGATCAAAACCATTAATTAATATTTTTGATTGACCAGTATTTTTTAAATGAACACGGGCAGTTGACGTTTTACGTCCGCCTGAACTTGAATAAGTTACGGTTTTATTAGATGTTGTCATAAAAGTCTACTCCTATTGGCCTAATATTAAAACTTCGGGGTTTTGGGCTTGATGTTGATGTTGATCATGGTTATAAACATGAAGATGTGTAAATTGCTTACGACCTAAGGTAGTATTTGGTAGCATACCTTTAATCGCTATCTCTACTAATTCAGAAGCATCTTTAGCAATCATACTTTGTACATTACGTACACGTAATCCACCAGGATATTGTGAATGGTTATAATACTTCTTATCTTGTAATTTATTACCTGTTAATTTAATTTTGTTTGCATTAATAATAATGATATAATCTCCACAATCTAAATGTGGTGTAAATGAAGGTTTATTTTTACCACGCAATATCATTGCAACTTTAGTTGCAAAACGTCCTAAAATTAAACCACTGGCATCAATAACATATCACTTTTTTTCAATGTTACTGAAATTCATTGTTGTTTGACGCATTTTTTTCTCCTTACAGTGTAATTTTTACCGGGACTACATTGCTTAAAGCATTAATAATTATATAGAAACTTATTTAAAAAAACAAGTATTATCAAAGATTTAATAATTATTTTTACACAAAATTATCGATTACAAAATAAATAATTAAAAGTTATAACTAACTCTTATAAAAATATTTATTTTTTAAAAATATAGTATTATTTTCTAAAAATAATTACATTAAACATTTTTTTATTATATATTATTTTTTTCAATTATAAACTTAAATTAAGACTTATTTAAAATACTTTTTAAATAAGTCTTAATTTAATTCTACAAAAATACAAATTAAAAAATATATACCAAAATATATCATTATTTAAACAATAAATTAAAAACTAAAAATAAATTAAAAGGAGAATAAATAACTATGAAAAATTTAATAAAACTAATGACAAACATAATCTCAACATTAAGTAATGCAAATTATAATACAAGTAATTTTCAAAATAATTTTTATACTTTAGGAGACAGTTTATCAGATGTAGGAGCATTGGTTGGTGCAGGAAGTCAATTTTTTCAAAATATTCCCCTCCCAGAGGAACTTATGAAATCTCATGATGTACAATTAAAACCTCCTTATTATCAAAATCGATCTTGATGTAATGGCCCTGTTGCAACCGAATTAATTAGTAAAAAATTAAAACAAAAAGTTACAGCTGGATGAGACTTTATAGCATTAAATGGTCAACATTTTTCACAAATAGGTACTAACTACGCTGTTGGTGGAACATTTATAGAAAAAGTTTATGGTCTTGAAGGTTTATTTTTAAATAAATTTTCACTTGATGAGCAAATAAAATCATTAATAAAACAACATAGTGATTTTTATAATGATGATTTAGTTTTTATAAACATTGGAACTAATGATTTAATGTGAATAATTGATCATAACATTACTGATATTGATAATGCTATTAATAAAATTATTAATAAAATTGATGAAGATTTAACAGAATTAATTAATAAAAATATTAAAAAAATAGTTATAACAAATATTGCTGATATGGGATTAATTCCTAACTATAAAGAAACTATTAATCAACAACCAATGACAAATCTTGTAAATAAATTTAACTTAAAATTAACTGAAGAAATTAAAAAAGCAAATAAAAACTTTGAAAAAACAAATATTAAAGAGTATGATGTTTTTTCAAAATTTAATAAACTATTTGAACAATTCAAAAATAGAGGAAGTCAATACCAAGATTCAAATGCTACTAAAATTGATATAAATACTCTTGGAAAAAATGGAATATTACAAACTCAATATGTTTCTGGTGCAAACTCACAAAATATTGATAACTATTTTTTTTAGATCAATTTCATCCAACAAAATGAGTTCAAGAACAAATTGCTAATGATTTATACAAATTTTTATACAAATTTAATAATAAAAATCTATTTGAAGTAGATTATCGTCCTGCTGCACATGATTGAATAAAAGTAAAAATTAGTTATGATAACTTTTTACATATCCAAAATATCTATAATACTGAAAAACAAGAAAATTTTAAACAATTATTTTTTAAAATTATCAATAAATTTGCAAAAGAAGACGATACTGGATTGGGTGGTAGTATAAGTCAAGATGATATTTATACAAAAATAAAAGTTATTATTGATCATTTTCAAGAAATAAATAATTTTTTTAAAAGACTACCAGAAGATCAAGGAATAAGACTTGTTACAAATAGAATTGGTTCATGAGATAAAAATGATAGTATGGGTGTTTTTAGTCAATAAATAAAAAATGGTATTAAAAATAAATAATTAAAAATTTTAATCAAGTTTACTCATAATAATTAACATTAAATATTTTTTATTGTATATTAATTTTTTCACATATAAACTTTAATTAAGATTTATCAAAACTATATTACTTATCTTTAATATCATAATTATGAACTTAAATAAAAATATTATTATAAATTAAAAGTAAATATTTTTAAATAAATCTTAAGATAATAATAAAAAGTTATATAAATTCATAAATATAAGTTTAAAATAATAAGTCTATCAATTATATTTATCTAAAAAATATTAAAAGTAAATAAAAAGGGGGTTTTATTAATGAAAATATTATTAAAAACATACAAAACACAACAAGATACAATTTACAAAAATAAAAATGGAGAAGAAATAAAAACTAATATAGAAGATTTGTCAAATATAGAAAGTAAAGAGGTTGTTCAAATTGGTTTTTATAAAAATCAACAAGGTGAAATTCAAGTGGTTAAAATGTCAAGAATAATTGAAAAAGTACCTGACAAACTACCATCAGAAATAACATCATTGCAAGAAATGTTTTCTGGTAGCTCAAAATTCAACCAAGACATTTCAAACTGAGACACTTCAAAAGTGACAAACATGACATCAATGTTTTCTCTTACACAATCATTCAATCAAAATATTTCAAAATGAAATGTTTCAAATGTAACAACTATGCATAATATGTTTGGTGGTGCTTCAAAATTCAATCAAGATCTTTCAAAGTGAAATACTTCTAATGTAACAAATATTAGTTACATGTTTTACTATGCAAAATACTTTAATGGAAATATTTCAAACTGAAATACTTCTAAAGTAACAGATATGAGTTACATGTTTTGTAACGCTCTTGAATTTGATAAAGAGCTTTCAACATGAAATGTAGAAAAAGTAACAGACATGCGTAGTATGTTTGCTGGTGCCGAAAAATTTAATCAAAACATTTCCGGTTGAAATGTTTCAAATGTAACAGATATGAATTTTATGTTCTATGACGCAAAAAAATTTAATCAAGATATTTCACAATGAATTCCAGAAAAAGTCATAGAATATATTGACTTTTTCTGGAATTCAGGAATAACTGATGACAAAAAATACCAAAATTCAATAACTAACTTTTTTAAATTAAATACTAAATTTCATTATATAAATTTAAATTATTTTTTAAAAAAATAATAACTAAAATTTAATGATATTTAATTGCAAAAATGAAAAATAATATTTGACAAATAACATTACTTATCCTATAATTAACAAGCATTCACGAAAGCAGCAAATAAGTATTATTAAGTTGCAAATAGTTTACCCTCAAAGATTATTCTTTTTATTAGTAGAATTTTCTATTAATCTTAATAGTAACCAGTGCTGTTCTGGCGAATTGTAAACTATCTTAATGAGAACTTATTAAAGTCTCTTTGTGTTTGTATACATTCCAAGGAGGTTTTTATTATGTCAAGATATAATGGTCCGGTTTTTAGAAAATCAAGAAGATTAAACTTCTCAATTCTTGAATCTGGTAAAGAATTTGCAAAAGGAAAAAAGCGAACATTCGCTCCTGGACAACACGGTCAAAAAAGAATTAAACTTTCTAACTATGGATTACAATTACAAGAAAAACAAAAAATTCGTTTCACTTATGGTTTAAATTCTCGTCAAATGAAAAATTTATTTGATGAATCAAAAAAAACTCATGGTGTTACTGGTACTAACTTGTTGGTATTCTTAGAATCAAGATTAGATAATATTGTTTTTCGTTTAGGTTTATCTTTAACAAGAAAAGGTGCTCGTCAATTAGTAAATCATGGTCATGTTTTAGTTAATGGTAAAAAAGTTAATATTCCTTCATATCGTGTTAAAATAGGAGATAAAATTACTATTACTGAAAAAGCACAAAAAAATGCAAAAATTATTGAAGCATTAAGCGCTAATGCTTCAACATTACCATTTATTGAATTCAATAAAAAAACATTTATTGGTACATATGTACGTCATCCACTACGTGACGAACTAAATACTGATATTAATGAAGCATTAGTTGTTGAATCATATGGACGTGCTTAAAATTAATAATTAATTTAAAATCTGTTATCAATTGATAACAGATTTATTTTTTAGATGGTAAATATCAATAAAAGCATTTATTATTTTTTTTATTTTTGAAAAAATAAAATATAAATTAATTATCTATTAATCAATTTCCTTAAAAAAAAAGTAACAATTAATTTTCTACAACTACTATGTCAATTAAATTAAATGATATAATTTTAATTATAGATGAGTAAAGGAAGAATAAAAATGATTAAAAATGAAATTTCTGAAAAAATAGTTAGTATTACTTTTGTGATAGCTGTTATGATAACAGCTATTGGCTGATTAGGAATTAGTAAAAACAAAAAGAAATATTTAATTTTATGAATAGCTATAATTCCTTTAATTTTTAGTAACATATTTTCATTTTTTACTAAAAATTATTATGATAATATTTTACTAATATCAGTATTAACGATATCTTATTTAATTTATATAGGTTTTTTAATCATTAGTACTTATCGATTTATTAAAACAAAAGACAAAAAAGAAAGTAATAATAAACAAGTAGAAAATACTATTGATTTAATAAAAAATAAAATATTGTAAAAGTTACCCTTTGGGGTAACTTTTATATGTTCTCTATAAATAATGAACTTAATATAGGTTCATATTATATAACATTATGAAAACTATTTGAACCATTACCATTATTAGGAATATGTTCTTGATTTGCTGCATCAATAAAATTTTGTTGTCTTGTTAATGGACCATTTTCTAAAATTTGATTAATTCTTGTTTGTAAGTCAGGATTATTAGGTTCTTTATATTTATTAGCATTCTTTCATCTTGAATTTGGTGTTTCAATTTCTTCTTTTCTAGTAACTAATTCTTTATATATTTCTTCTAATTTTTTAAACTTTTCTAATTCATCAACATTATTAAGAGCATTTACTATTTCTTTTAATAGTTGGATATTAATTCGATGTTGAAGTGACATATAAAAAGGATTATAAGAAACAGAATATCCTGCTTTACTTTCTGCATTATAAATTTTCTCTTCAACGTCTATATAGTCATTAATATTATTAATTAATTTACCTATATTTATTCTGAAACTGTCAATCATATTTTTCTTATATTCTTTAGGTGTGTTTTCTAATGTTTTTATTAATAAATCATCTAACATATTCTTTATCTTCCTTTGTTTATTAAAATTAACTTAATAAAAATCCTAATATAGAAAATATCTATAATAGGAAAGAACATTTATTAAATTACTAGGTAATAATATCATATTTTTTTTAAAACACAAAGAAAAATTACTACTCCAGTTATAAGTAAAAATTAAATTCCTCAACTATTTTTTTATTTTGCTGAATTATACTTGTAAGTGCAAGTAAATAAAATTGCAAAAAATTCTCATATAAAAATTTCATAATGCTAAATTTAGTTTAGAAAAAAGTAAGGAGTTTTTATATGAGTTATAAACATCTTGGCATAGATGAAAGGATTTATATTGAGAATCAATTGAAATTTAAATTTAAAATTAGTGAAATAGCTAAAAATCTTAATCGAAGTATTAGTACTATTATTCGAGAAATTAATAGAAATAAAGATAATAATCATTATTTTTCATTAATTGCACAAAATAAAGCTGAAAATCGAAAACAATCACATATTAGTTTTCATAAGTTTAAAAATAAGAATTTAGTAAAATATGTACAACAAAAATTACTATTAGGTTGATCACCTGAACAAATTTATGGCAGAATTAAAAATTTTCATAAACAATGAGTTATTAGTTTTAAAACAATTTATACTTGAATTTATTTTGGAATGCTTGATAAAGTTACTAGTAAAAATTTAAGAAGAAAAGGTAAAAAACGAAAATCTAAAGAAAATCGTGGCAAGTTTAATGGTAAATCAATTAAAGAACGAGATATAAATGTTAATGATCGTATAACACTTGGTCATTGAGAAGGAGATACTATAGTATCATCACGAGGTAAAAGCAAATCATGTTTAATAACTTTAGTTGAAAGAGTATCACGATTTACTTTAGCAATATTAGTTAAAAACAGAACTACTAAAGTTATTAATAAAAATGTCAGTTATTATTTATCAATTCTTCCTAAAAACATTGTTAAAACTATTACTTTTGATCGTGGCAAAGAATTTTCAAATTGACAACAACTTGAAAAAAATTTAGATGTAAAAATTTATTTTGCCAATCCATATTAACCTTGACAAAGAGGTACTAATGAAAATACTAATGGTTTAATTAGAGAAAAATTTCCTAAAAAATTTATTTTTTCAAAAACTAATAAAAATGAAGTTCATAAATTTATATTGTCTTTAAATCAAAGACCGAGAAAAATATTAAATTATCTTTCACCAATCGAATATTTGGATAGAAAAATAATTTAGTTGCACTTACCTTTACAATTTAGCATTTTTATTAAAACGGATTATAAATATTTTTTAAATTTTGAATAATATGTTCTCTTACTATTACATCTTTAATTGAATTAGTAAAAGCAGAAATTTTAGGCTTTAAAAGATTATAACGACCCATATTTTTTGGAAGTGTAGTATCTATTCTTGGCATATCTTTTAAATTATTATCAAATACTTGTACTACTTCCGAATATAAATTAAGTATATTAGCATAAGCATTAAAAACTAATACCATATAATTAACATCTAAAAAATTATCAACTCCGTGTTGTTGCAAGAGTTCTATAATTATTTTTTTATTAGCATTGATATCACCTGTTGATTCCATTTCTTTTAGAGCATTAGCAATTTTATCGGTTTCATCTACTCTTAATATACCTATCATTTTTAACTTTTCAACAGTACTGTAACATTCCTCATAAGTTGTATTATTTTTTAATTCATTTATACTCTGCTTTAATGTTTCACTATTTTGATATAAATCAATAACAGTGTTAATGTCTGTTACATTAACATTTAAAAAAGGAAGATTATTATCAATACTACTAAATATTTTATGAGTAACAGAAGTTGTTTGTATTTCATTTTTAATAACACCATAACTTAATAATTTATTACCGAAAACACTAATACCCATCATAATTATTATGATACTACCTAAAATACTCATTCTAATAAAATTAATTAAAATTCCTGCTGTAGCATTTATTGCTTTGTGTTCAATTTTATTTTTATTAAAAAGTACAAAATATAAAATAATATAGATTATTCAAAATAAAATATTAATACCAATAATTCAAACAATAGCATATATCAAAAATCCAATATTATCAGTTAATAAATTCTTAAATGAAGCAAAACTACCGCTAAGGTCACTAAACCATGGTGATACCATATTTTTAAAAGAATCTATTAACATTGGTTTAAATGCCAACATTAAACAAATACTAAGTAAATTACCAGCGCTAATAAATGTTAATGCTCTTCCCCCAATAAAAAAGCCAGTAACAATACCAAAAATAATAATAGCAAAAATAATAATATCCCATAATAATGGAGAAACATTAATAAATATCATATTTAAATACCCTTCCTTATTTATGAACAACTATAAAATAATGACGCTTACCTTTTTTAATAACTGTTACTTGATTATTAATTGCGTTTTTTTTACTAATAAGAAAATTTATATTGGTAATTTTTTCACCATTAACAACAATTGAACCTTGAATAATTAGTTCTCTTGCTATTCTTTTTGAATTACAAATTTGATTATTAACTAAAAAATCAATTATTTGTTCATTATGATTAAGATTAAAATGTGGTACATCTTTTAAAACCTGTAAAATCTCAGATGATTTCATTTGATGAATCCGGTCGTGGAAAAAAGCATTAGTAATATTAATAGCACTAAAATATCCATTTAATTTATGAATAAATACTGTTAATAAAGCTGCTAAAATCTTTTGTCCATAATGTTGCTTAACATCACTGTTATGAATTACTAAAATTTTTGCTATTTGTTCTTCACTAAATAAAGTTAAAGAATTAAAAAAAGTAGGCAAATCTTTATCTTCTTGATTAAATAAAAATTGATATAACTCATAAGGCGAATTTTTTTCACTATTTAAAAATATAGCACCTTTTTCGCTTTTACCAAATTTTTCACCATTAGATTTAGTTAATAAATTAATAGTAATACCGGCAGCATGATGTTCATCACCTTTTTGTTTTCTAATTAAATCTAAACCGGAAGTAATATTTCCTCATTGATCACTACCACCAGATTGAATATAACATTGCTCTTTTTCATATAAATGATAAAAATCATACGCTTGTAATACCATATAAGAAAATTCAGTATAAGAAATTCCAGAATTTAAACGATTAGCAATCATTTCTTTGCCTAACATTTGATTAACATTAAAATGCTTACCAATATCACGCAAAAAAGTTGTAATTGTTAGTGGGTCTAATCATGTTTGATTATTAATAATTTTAATTGGTTTAATTTTATTGTTTAATGTTCCCAATGGTAATTTTAAAAATGTAATTCAAGTTTCTACATAACTATCACAATAATTTAACAATTGTTTAAAGGAAAGATTATTTAAATCACTTTTCATAGTAATTCACTTTTGATCAAAATTACAAATTTCATATAAAGTTTTTAGTAATGATGCTGATAATCCTAATTCTTCTCAAGGTAAGGGCAATGTTTTTAAAATACTACTTAAAGTCTGTTGATATTGATTATTTGGATTAATACTTTTAATAATCATCTCTAATGTTTCATATTCTTTATCATTTAATAAATTACATGTTTTAATTAATTTTAATGATGTTAAATTATCAATATTTTCATAATTTAATAATGTCACTAACTGCTCTTTTATTTTTCTAACATTAGTTTGTAACACATTTTCATCTAATAAATTACGTTCTTTATTTTTACCACTTGGATCACCAATCATTGCCGTTGTACCACCAATAACAGCAATTGGTTGAAAACCAAATATAGCAAAACGATGCAATAAAATAATTTGTAGTAAATTACCCAAATGTAATGAATCATTACTTGGATCAAAACCACAATATATTCCTTTTCCTAATTTTCCTGCATTAATTACTTTATCTATGCTACTAATATCTTTTAAGATATTACGTCATTTTAATTCGTCAATAATATTGGATTTTATTATATTATTCATAGCATCTCCTATTTATTTTCATCTAAAATATCATCAACTAACAAATCAATAGTTGTAATAACTGTATCGTTATTATTACTTGCATTATTGTAATTAATAGATGTAGTTTCTTTAAATATTTTATCGCGAAATTCTAGATAGCGCGATGGTAAACTATCATATATTTGTTGTTGTTCTCTATTTTTTTTAATTTGTGCAATTCTAGTATTATCAAGATTACTAGAATTATTATACGCTACTTCTTTTTCACGAAAAATATTTTCTTTAGTTTTTTATCAACATATTGCTCAATAGTGCTAGAACTGCTATCAGCTTTTTTAATATTAATTGGAATCGTAGTTATTTTTTGATGATTAAGACCAAATATAGGTGAAATAATACTACTTAACTGATAAGGTTATTTTTTAGCATTATCAACATTAGTAGTAACATTTTCAATTTCAACTTCTGTATTTTCTATTGTCATAATAACTCCTTAATGATAATCAATAATTAAATTATAACATTTTAATGATTAATTATTCATAATATAAAGTGAATAATTTTCATAATCTTCATTAAGATAAAAAAATTACTAGTGAATATCAATTAATTTTATAAAAAGTACTAATACTTTTCTCAAATTTATTTTTAATAAAAAATAAAATAATAAAAAAGTAGTACTTATTTATAAAGTACTACTAAAAGTGTATTAAATTGATTTTATTCAACACTAAATGTGTCATATAAATTTGAAGTATCAATATTATCAAACCCTACAGCAAAAAACTCACTAATAGATGAATCCAACCCATTAATTATTTTTAAGATTGCAACTAAAGATACGTTTCTTGTTCCTCTTTCAGCATCAGAAATATAATTACGATGTAGGCCGCTTGCTTCTCCAAGTTTCTCTTGTGAAAATTTTCTACCTTTTTGATTACGTAAAGTTTTCATTCGTTTTCCAAAAGCATTCAATAAATCTTGACGACCTTTGCTTAAAATTTCTTTCTTTTTCATTGTATGGCCTCCTCTTATACTTTTTATTATTAACTTACAATGTTTCTTGATACTTTTTCTTAATTTCGCGAATTAAATGATTAACCCCAGACTTAGTAATGACAAAACCAGTTTCTTGATAGTAAAGTTCACCCAATTCTGAAAGTGATGCTTCAGGATTTTTTAATCTTAAATTTGAAATAATTTGAGCTTTTAATGACAACGCTTTGAAAAGTTTTTTATCCTTTAAAACAGAAATCATTATAACTTGCTGGTCTCCAGCATTTAAAATTTTTTGTTGATTAGAAATATCAATATTATTAAAACGATTAATATTATTAAATAATTCTCGTGAAATGCGTTTATCTTCAAAAGCGAAAACTGCTTGTGGACAATCAATTATTTTTAAAAAGTCAGAAATTACATTAGATTTTTTTAGATAAAGCACCGTTTTATTACGACGTTTTATTATTTTAAAGTTTAATTTAAAAATTTGTAATAAAATATTTTTAATTTTTTTAGCCAACATATCATTATGAAATTGTAATTCCAAATGGTAGTTAGGTGTTGAAGGAGAATTGATACTGCCAACTACAAGGAAGATTCCTGCGATATACGCTCTTATACAATGCTCTTTTATTATTATATGCTGGTGCATAGCTTCTTTCTCAATAAAAAGATATTTATCTTGAAGCATTAAATCATTAATAATAAAATCAATTTTATTATTAATACGAATATTATACACCTTTGGACGCTCAAATTTATTTAAAACATCCACCATAACTATCAATTTTACATCTTTATATTGATTTTTTAAAAATTTATATATTAACCTAGTGGTTTTGTTATGAAAACTATGAATAATAATCTCATTATTTATTTTATCTGAATTTGTAATCTTACCATTAATAAGCGAATATGCTGATAGCAAAGATTTCTGACAACAATTTTTAAAATTTTTTTGACAGATTTCATCTTTTACACTTGTTGTAAATGATATCATTACTATCACCTCAATTGTACACTTTATTCATTAAAATTATCAATAAAGTTTATTAAATATTGTGCTGCAATCGCTCCATCGTTAACAGCAGTTACTATTTGTCTTAAATTTTTAGCAATTACATCACCAGCTGCATATAATCCTGGGATTTTAGTTTGACACTTATCATTAACTATAATATAACCATTGCTATCACAAATATCTAAATCTTTAACAAATTTTGTAACAGGATCAGAACCAATATAAGGAAATAAGGCATCAGTAGTAATTTCACTAATTTCCTTAGTTTTAATATTTTTAATTTCTAATTTACCTACTTTTTTCTTATCCTCAGTACCTAATACTTTTAATACAACATGATCAGTTATTAAATTAATATTTTCATTATTTTTAACTTTATTAACGGTTTTATCATCAGCACGAAATTGATCACGACGATGAATAAGATTAACTTTATTAGTAAATCTTGTTAAATATAAAGATTCTTCACAAGCAGCATAACCACCGCCAACTACACTAATAATTTTATTCTTAAATAAAGCACCATCACAAACAGCACAATAAGAAACACCACGATTAGCATATTCTTCTTCACCAGGAACACCAATTTTACGTTCTAATGAACCAGTAGCTATAATTACTCCTTTAACAATAAGAACATCACCACTACTTAAAAGGACTGTTTTAATTTTATGATTTTCACTATCTGTAATTTTAATAACCTCATCAGTAACAAATTCAACTTGTATTTTCTCAACTTGCTTTTGCATTTTTTCTGATAATTCAGGCCCTAAAATATAGTCATAACCCGGATAATTTTCAATTTCAGAAGTTTTAATCATTTTTCCACCAACAATATATTTTTCAATAATCACAGTTTTAAGATTTGCTCTTTGTGCATAAATAGCAGCTGTCATTCCTGCTGGACCACCACCAATAACTACTAAATCATAATCATATTTATTTTCTTTATTAGTATGATTTTTCATATAATCATTCTCCTTTACGAAATCTTGATGGTGCAATAATTTGTGCAAATATTACTAAAATAACACCTAAAATAATTCACATTCCAGAAACTATCATTGAAGTTGAAACATTGGCAATTTTCATAATGTCTCTATTATCACGAAGTGGTTCTAAAATCATTCTAATAATACCATAAAAGACAAAGTATAAAATACCTGATACTCCTGCATACGTTACTCGATAATTATTAGGATTATACATAGTATTTAAAGATTTAGAATGTGGTTGCATATTATATTTAATCTTTAAATATCATTTTTTTATCTTTGATTTAACTTTTGAATGTGTTTTAACATCTTTTCAAGGTATTTTTTCAACACTTTTAACACTATTCTTATTGGGTGTAAAATCAAAATATGCTTGTTTTCAACTTTCATATTTAAATTTACGATATCCATGAATTTTTTTAATAACCGTTCAAGGTTTTAAAAAATCTTTTCCAACAATTGGATTAGTCTTTAAAGGCGAAATAAATTGCGAAGAATCTAATTTTCATGGTTTTTTACTAAATATTTGTCCTGTTTTTGGTACAAAAAACGTTAAAAAGAATCAACCAAATAATGAAGATAATGACTCATATAAAAATAAAGGTTGACGATAAACAGCAACAGGATCTCGATTATCGCTATTAAAACCATAATGTAAATGATTATTTATTCATGTTGGTAATCAACTGAAAGGATGACCAACATCAGTTCCTAGTAATTCTTGATTAAAAAAATTACCTCATCTACCAATCGCTTGACCTAATAAAATATTTGGAACAATACAATCAATAAAAACTAACATTGAAATTTGTAACTGTTTTGAAGTACGATAAAAAATAAAGAACCCTACTATCATTCCAACTGTAACGCCTCCTTCAATTGCCATACCACCTCTTCAAACGGCAACTACATCAAGTGAATTTTCAATTGTGCTAGTATTATTAAGAACATATCATGCTCTTGCTCCTATTAATCCTGCTAATGCAATAACTAATGTTCCTCATTCTAAAGTTTTAGTTGGAATATTACGACGATATAATTTTATTCATGAAGCAATGACAGCAGTTAAAAAACCTATTGCCATTAATACTGAATAAATATGAATTCCCGTTCCCGGAATATCGGTAATTAAACTATTGTATCCATCATCATTAATCATATTTTTTCCTTTTTGATAATTTAATAATTAAATTATTTCTTTTTTGTTAAATTTCTAATTATTTGTTTTTGAAAACTAGCAGTAGCGTCTTGACCTTCATCTTTTAACTTTAAACTAATAACTGCTGCTTCAATTAAATCAGCTAAATTTCTTCCTTGACTAACAGGAATAATTATTTTAGGCACTTTAATTTCAAAAAAAACATCAAAGTTATTGTGATCACCAAGTCGATCAACTTTAGTTCAACCATCATTTTCAATTCTAATTAAATTAATAATTAAATTTACTTGACTCTCATGCATTATAACATGATATCCATACATTTTGGTAATATCTAGGATACCTATTCCTCTAATTTCAATTAAATTTTTAATAATCGGATTAACTTTTCCTACAATTTTATTGTTGACTTTTAAAATATCAATACTATCATCGCCAACAAATAAGTGCCCATTACGTAATAAATCTAATGTTGTTTCTGATTTACCAATACCACTTTCACCTGTAATTAGGACACCATAACCAAAAATATTTACTAGAGTACCATGTAAACGTTTAGATTCAGATAAACGTTCAACAATATACGTAGAAACTGTTGCTGCAAATTCAGAAGTAAAAAATAATACTTCAATAATTGGAACTGTTGAATTAATCGCTTTAGCACAGTCACATAATTCTTTTTTAAATTTAAAATTAGGTGTTACAAAAATAGCAGGAATATGATCTTCTAAAATATTACTAAAATGGTTCTTAAATTCTGTTTTTGGTAAAGAAGAAATATATTCGCTTTCTTTACTGCTTAATAAAATTATACGACGACTACGTGAGATTTGTTTAGTTTTAAATCCTGTTAACTCTAAACCACCACGATTAGTACCAATATTAGTAATAATTCTTTTTTCAATTGGAATTTTGGGATTAATATATAAAATTGTTAAATTAAATTTTGTTATTATTTCGCCAACACTAAGGTTTTCCATACTTAATTTCCTACCTTTTATAATTAAAATTTTTGATTAATTTTAAACATAATATAATTATATATAATATATCAACAGAAAGTTTATTATTAACAAAAAATGCTGAATTATACTTGTAAGTGCAAGTAAATAAAATTGCAAAAAATTCTCATATAAAAATTTCATAATGCTAAATTTAGTTTAGAAAAAAGTAAGGAGTTTTTGTATGAGTTATAAACATCTTGGCATAGATGAAAGGATTTATATTGAGAATCAATTGAAATTTAAATTTAAAATTAGTGAAATAGCTAAAAATCTTAATCGAAGTATTAGTACTATTATTCGAGAAATTAATAGAAATAAAGATAATAATCATTATTTTTCATTAATTGCACAAAATAAAGCTGAAAATCGAAAACAATCACATATTAGTTTTCATAAGTTTAAAAATAAGAATTTAGTAAAATATGTACAACAAAAATTACTATTAGGTTGATCACCTGAACAAATTTATGGCAGAATTAAAAATTTTCATAAAGAGTGAGTTATTAGTTTTAAAACAATTTATACTTGAATTTATTTTGGAATGCTTGATAAAGTTACTAGTAAAAATTTAAGAAGAAAAGGTAAAAAGCGAAAATCTAAAGAAAATCGTGGCAAGTTTAATGGTAAATCAATTAAAGAACGAGATATAAATGTTAATGATCGTATAACACTTGGTCATTGAGAAGGAGATACTATAGTATCATCACGAGGTAAAAGCAAATCATGTTTAATAACTTTAGTTGAAAGAGTATCACGATTTACTTTAGCAATATTAGTTAAAAACAGAACTACTAAAGTTATTAATAAAAATGTCAGTTATTATTTATCAATTCTTCCTAAAAACATTGTTAAAACTATTACTTTTGATCGTGGCAAAGAATTTTCAAATTGACAACAACTTGAAAAAAATTTAGATGTAAAAATTTATTTTGCCAATCCATATTCACCTTGACAAAGAGGTACTAATGAAAATACTAATGGTTTAATCAGAAAAAAATTTCCTAAAAAATTTATTTTTTCAAAAACTAATAAAAATGAAGTTCATAAATTTATATTGTCTTTAAATCAAAGACCGAGAAAAATATTAAATTATCTTTCACCAATCTACATATTTGGATAGAAAAATAATTTAGTTGCACTTACCTTTACAATTTAGCGTTATTAATATTCAAACTTTTAAACTTATTAATAGCATTTGTTATCACTGCAAACATATCATATTTAATAATATTTTTTTTATTTTTATTTAATTCTTCAATAACACTATCTAACATTTTATTAAAATTAGTAGTTAAATTTAAAATACGTTCCTTATCTTTTTCTTTATTTTTAAATAAAGGGATAATACTCATATTAGGAACATTACATAATAAAATACGTTGAGCACCCTTATTTATCAATTTAGTTAAAGCATTTTTTATTAACTCAACTGCTTTATTAATAATTTCTTCTTAGTCGTTTAATAATGATTGTTTAAAAGCATATAAAATATCATTACCACCAAACTCTACTAAAATTATATCATTGCTATTAATATGATGCTGACTAATTAAAGCATCTACTTGATGAATAATATCAAAATGATTAATAACAAAACTTTCTACTGTTAATTCTTTTTTTTCTACTAGCTAAAGCTCCACTAACTGCATAATTATTACCAATTTGCTCATCAGCAAATAAAAAAAGGTCAAATCTTCAAGCAGAAGTTAAATTTATATGCAAATAATCGGCAATAATTTGTGCTGCCACAGGACCATTAGAAAAAGAATTTTTATAAAATGGTGGTAACATTTTAACTATTTTAGGTATTTTTAAATGCTTAAAAAGAGCTGTAAAACCACTTACTAATGCTCCTGTGTCTGATAAACTATCTCCTAGAACATAAAAATTACCTTTTATTTTTTCATTATCATTCATGACTTCTCCTTCTAACAATAAACTTAAACTGAAAATATCTTAACATAATTGATTTAGCTTGTCATAGTACAAAAAATAATTATGCTAAAAGTGGACATTATCATATTTAAATAATAGAATTTCCTCTTTGTTTATAATCTTTAATAATATTAATAGTAATTAATGTTGCCATTAAACAAGTAATACAACTAATAATATTTAAAACAACAGCAACAATAGTAATTTGATATGAAAAAACTTTATTATCATTAAATTGAGGTAAAAGCACAATAACACTAATAATTTCGCAACTTGTTCCAATAATACCTAAACAAAAACTAATAAAATCAAGCGAAATACTAAATTGATCTTTTCGATATAATTTCATATTTTGTTTTATCAAAGTTTTCTTTAATCTAATTAAACGGAACATTAAGAAAAAAGGTAGAAAAGCTAAAGTAAAACTAGTAATATCAAAAAAAATTGCAACAACAGTTATTCAAAGTGATGCTTTATCATTATCTCAAAAAGGTTGTAATGCTAAAATACTTAGAATTCCCAAAAAAATACCTATTAAACCAGTTCCAAAACTTATTAAATCCATTTTAAGAATTTTTTTATTAAACTTTAAAAAATATACTCTTTTTTCCAAAGTGACAAATCCTTTCATGTCTATATATAAGTAAGATTTTATCATATAAATGGAAATAATTTTCTCCAATTTTAGATTACAAATAAAAATAATAACTATAGTTGTGTTATTAATCTATTATTTGTTGAAATTTCAGTATTTTGTACATTAATTGAATTTATTTCCTTAACAAAAGAGACAATATTTTCTTTAAATAAATTAAGTCTTTGTCTTTTTTTCTAATTTTTATTTCAACTTTATTCAAACTTTTTTTGATATTACAAATTTTTAATCCAATTTTATAAAGTTGCTCTTTTTGATTATTTAAAACAACTTTTTCACATTCTATTCTATTAACTAATCTTATTTCAAAATTATAATAACCAAAAGTGAAAAACTTAACTAATTTACTTTTAAATTTAAAAATCTTACTTGTTTTCTGTTTTTGAAAAACTTCTAATTTTTTAAGACTATTATTATGAAAATTTAAAATAATTTCTTGTTGATTATTAATTTTATATAATTTTTCTTTTAATTCTCATTTTTTACTACTTAATTTACAATTTAATTCTATTTTTAATGCTGTAATTTTATCAATAAGTTTACCCTTTGCCTTCTGTTTTTGTTCCTCTCACATTAAAGTAAATTCAAGTAATTCAAACTCTAGTTCTTTATCTCATGGAAAAAAATTTTCTTTTTCAAACTTAAAAGAAAGAAATTCAAGTTCTTTTCTTTCATCATTAAATACTTCATCTTTTACTTTCACTAAAAATTTTTGCATTCATTGATACTGTTTTTCCATTATTTTTAAATTTTTAAAAAAAATCTTTTTCAAAAAAAATAAATCAATATTCTAAGTATTGTATATTAGAAGAAGTACTAAAAACTTCTTTTAACTTTATTATATTACTTTTAACATTTTGTATAGTTGAATTTATAAGTATTTCTTTTAAATTTGGTACTACTTCTAAAGACATTTTATTTCTCCACTTCTTTTGTTAAAATTCAAGAATACTACAGAAAATATTTTAATTATTTTCTATTCAAATCGCGATTAATAACTGCTTTTAAATATTGTCCAGTATAAGACTTAGGATTTGTTATTACTTGTTCTGGTGTTCCTGTAGCAATGATTTCACCACCAAATTTTCCACCCTCAGGTCCTAGATCAATAATGTAATCAGCAACTTTAATAACTTCTAAGTTATGTTCAATTACAACAACAGTATCACCATGATTAACAATTTTATTTAAAACTTCAATTAACCTTTTAATATCATCAACGTGTAAACCAGTAGTTGGTTCATCTAAAATATACATAGTTTTGCCAGTAGCACGTTTTTGTAATTCTTTAGCTAGTTTCACTCTTTGTGCTTCACCACCAGATAATTCAGTAGCGGGTTGTCCTAATTTTACATATCCTAATCCCACTTCTTGTATCATTGCTAACTTTTTATGGATTTTTGGATGATTAGCAAAAAAAGTTAATGCTAAATCAACAGGCAGTTCTAGTACATCATAAATATTTTTACCTTTATATTTAACTTGTAATGTTTCACTATTATAACGTTTTCCTTCACAAATTTCGCAAGTTACATAAACATCAGGTAAAAAATGCATCGCAATTTTAATAACACCATCACCAGAACAACGTTCACATCTTCCTCCTGGTACATTAAATGAAAATCTACCTTTAGCATATCCTCTAATTTTTGCTTCTGGTGTTTGTTTAAATAAATCACGAATATCATCAAAAACTGAAGTACAAGTAGCAGGATTACTCCTTGGTGTTCTGCCAATCGGTTCTTGCGAAATAGCAACAATTTTATCAATAAATTCAGTCCCTTTTATTGCTTTATGTTTTCCTGGTCGTTGTCCCTTTAAACCTAAATACTTTTGAATACTAGTATATAAAATATCATTAACAAGCGTTGATTTACCACTTCCTGAAACACCAGTAACACAAATAAATTTACCTAAAGGTAATTTAACATTTATTTTACGTAAATTATTAGCTTGTGCTTCTTGAATTTCAATAACTTTGCCATTACCACTTCTTCTTGATTTAGGTAATGCAATAAATTTTTCACCATTTAAATATTGTCTAGTAATTGAATTAGGATTATTAGCAACTTGCTGTGGTGTACCTTCAGCAATTACTTCACCACCATAAATTCCGGCTTTTGGACCAATATCAATTAATCAATCTGCTGCTCACATTGTATCTTCATCGTGTTCTACTACTAATAATGTATTATCAAGATCTCGCATTTGTTTTAAAGTTTCAATTAACTTAACATTATCACGTTGATGTAAACCAATTGAAGGTTCATCAAGAACATACAATATTCCCGTTAATTGTGAACCAATTTGAGTTGCTAATCGAATTCGTTGTGATTCACCACCAGATAAAGTTTGTGCCATTCGTGATAAGTTTAAATAACCTAAACCAACATTAGTTAAAAAACTTAAACGATTAATGATTTCTACTAATATTAATTTAGCAATTTCTTGTTGATAAGGTAATAATTTAATATTTAACATAAATGTTAAACTTTCTTCGATGTCTAAATCAGTATATTGACTAATATTCATTTCTTTATTATTTTCATCTTTAATTTTAACTGCTAGTGCAAATTCATTTAATCTTGTTCCTTGACAAGTTAAACAAGTACGTTCACTCATAAATTTACGATAATAATCACGGGCAAAATCACTAGTTGTTTCTAAAAAACGTCTTTCAATTAAAGTGGCAATGCCTTCAATATAATCATGATTAGGATATTTACGACCATTTGCCGAAGTAATACTAAAAGTAATGGCTTCATCACTACCACGCATAATATAATTAAGTTGTGTTTTTGTTAAATTTTTTAATGGTTGATTCAAATCAATTAAATAATGATAACAAAGAACTTTTAATTTTTGTCATTCTAAATTACTAGTACCAACTAAGTTTTTATAATACTCAATGCCACCATCATTAATTGATAATTTTAAATCTGGCATTAATAATTATTAGTCAACTTCTAATTTTACTCCCAAGCCTTTACAATCAAAACACGCTCCACTTGGTGCATTAAAAGCTGAATTATACTTGTAAGTGCAAGTAAATAAAATTGCAAAAAATTCTCATATAAAAATTTCATAATGCTAAATTTAGTTTAGAAAAAAGTAAGGAGTTTTTATATGAGTTATAAACATCTTGGCATAGATGAAAGGATTTATATTGAGAATCAATTGAAATTTAAATTTAAAATTAGTGAAATAGCTAAAAATCTTAATCGAAGTATTAGTACTATTATTCGAGAAATTAATAGAAATAAAGATAATAATCATTATTTTTCATTAATTGCACAAAATAAAGCTGAAAATCGAAAACAATCACATATTAGTTTTCATAAGTTTAAAAATAAGAATTTAGTAAAATATGTACAACAAAAATTACTATTAGGTTGATCACCTGAACAAATTTATGGCAGAATTAAAAATTTTCATAAAGAGTGAGTTATTAGTTTTAAAACAATTTATACTTGAATTTATTTTGGAATGCTTGATAAAGTTACTAGTAAAAATTTAAGAAGAAAATGTAAAAAACGAAAATCTCAAGAGAATCGTGGCAAGTTTAATGGTAAATCAATTAAAGAACGAGATATAAATGTTAATGATCGTATAACACTTGGTCATTGAGAAGGAGATACTATAGTATCATCACGAGGTAAAAGCAAATCATGTTTAATAACTTTAGTTGAAAGAGTATCACGATTTACTTTAGCAATATTAGTTAAAAACAGAACTACTAAAGTTATTAATAAAAATGTCAGTTATTATTTATCAATTCTTCCTAAAAACATTGTTAAAACTATTACTTTTGATCGTGGCAAAGAATTTTCAAATTGACAACAACTTGAAAAAAATTTAGATGTAAAAATTTATTTTGCCAATCCATATTCACCTTGACAAAGAGGTACTAATGAAAATACTAATGGTTTAATTAGAGAAAAATTTCCTAAAAAATTTATTTTTTCAAAAACTAATAAAAATGAAGTTCATAAATTTATATTGTCTTTAAATCAAAGACCGAGAAAAATATTAAATTATCTTTCACCAATCGAATATTTGGATAGAAAAATAATTTAGTTGCACTTACCTTTACAATTTAGCAATAAAATTTAAAAAATAGAATTAATTATTACTAAAAAATGTTATATTCCAATATTTTTTTCTAATAAAAAATAATTGGAATAATTTTATTTACTTAAATTATATAAATTTATCCATTAACTTTATTTATCTTATTTTTTTCTTTCTTTTTTATTAACTTTAACTACTACTATTTTCTCCTTGATATTGTCAAAGTTCAGCAAATATTCCAGCAGCTAAATTATTCTCGGTATTAGAGATACCTTTTCCAGTATCAGCAGTTGTTTTACTTCCTCAAAGATGAGTATAACTACCTAAGAATGGTACATATTTAGAACCTAATGATCCTGAAGTTCTTTCATTAATAAAAGCTATTCTTGCTGAAGCAGGAGTGGTTCATACCTGAGCATTATTTAAAAATGTATGATTATGTTTTCCAACACTTCCTAATGTTTTTCCTTCTTTATCACTCTGAACTATTGTTAAACCTTTAGCAAGATCTACTTTTACTCAACCTTCTGGCATTTTTGATCCAACAGGCATTCATTTATATTCACCAGGAATTCATTGTCTTTTACTTTCATCTGATTTTTTATTTTTTTCTTGGCAATCTTTTAACTGTGCTTCTAGTTCTTCTCTTTTTGCTTTACATTCTTTTAATTGATTTTCCAAGTCTTCTCTTTTTGCTCTACACTCTTTTAAATCTTCTTCTAATTTTTTAACTTTATCTTCAAGACCTTCTAATTTTTTATTTTTTTCTCTACATGCTTTTAATTGTTCTTCCGATTCATCAATTTTATCTTCTAGTTCTTTATTTTTTTTGGATTTATCTAATGATTCTTTTACTGATTTTGCATAAAGACTACTTATTTCTTCTAATTCATTAGCTGTTTCTTGCAATTTTTTATTTAATTTTTCCATTTTTGCTTGACAGTCGCTATCATCAACATTAACAGTAGTAACACTTTCTCAACTATCTTCTTCTACTGTTTTATTTTTTTCATTTATCATTTTTAAGTATCCTCCTTTTTATTAAAATTATCGTATACTATTTTTATTAATAATGAAAATTATTGAAAATATTATTTTGTTTCAATTTTAAATAAGATTTATTTAAAGATAATTTTAAATAAATCTCACTTAAAGTTTACAACTGAAAACATTACTATACAATAAACTTTCCTAGAAAGCAATTATTAATAAAATTAAATATTAAAAATTATTAATTTAATTATTTTAAAATAATTAAATTAACATACATTAATATTTTAAACATTTGATAAGATAGTGTAAAATAATTAGTAGTTTAGTAGTTTAGTAGTTTAGAAAAGGCTTAAAAAATGACAGTAATCAACACGTCTGTGAATCAAAAAATTTTATTAACTGGTTATAAAAAATTTTGTTATTATTTTAGCAAAATTTTATTAGTTATTCTATTATTTCCTTTTGTTTATTTTTATTCAAAAAAATATCAAAAACAATTTTTAGAATTTTGCTTTTCTTATCAAAAAGAAGGTAAATTTAAAATAAATAACGAACAAACAGTTGATATTAATAGTTTTAATTATCATCAATATGATTGTCAAATTAAAGATCTTAATAAATATGGCTATCCAATTGATTGAAAAAAAGAAAATTATCAAGAATTTACCATTAAAAATGATAATAATCAAAACATTAGTTGTCTAACTGTCATTCAAAAAAAGAAAAGTGATAAATGAGTTATTGGCTTTCATGGTTGAACAGAAAATAAATATTTAGCATTAAGATTAGTGTCATGATTTTATGAAGAAGGATACAATATTTTAACTTTTGATAGTGTTGCTCACGGTAAAACTTATGGCCAATATAGTGACATTGGTCTTACTTGTGCTGAAAATATTAATTGTTTAATTAATTGAATAAAAGATAATTATCAAGTTAGCAGTATTGGTTTAATTGGTAATAGTATGGGTGCATCAACAATTAATTATTATTTATTTAATTATAAAGTAACCAATTTAATTAACTGGGCAATTACTGATTGTGGATTCTCTAATCTACTTGTTCAATTTCGTTACGTCATGCAATATCGTTATAAAAAACCTTGATGATTAATTAGTAATGGTTTAGCCAAAAGATATCAAAAATTTACAAATACAAATATTTTAGAATATGATTTATTAAAAAAAAGCAAAACAGGTTTTCAAGTTCCTACTTTATTAATTCACGGTAAAAAAGATAATTTTGTCCCATTTTTCATGGCTAATGTCATTCATAATTATCAAGTTAAACTCCATTATAAAAATTATGATTATTTATTTTTGGAAAATATTGATCATATTGAAACCTTACCAAATGCTTATCAAACTTACATTAATAAAATAAAAAGTTTTATCAATACATACGAAATAAAAAAATAGAGATAGGAAAAAGACATGAAATTAAAAAAGAAGTATTCGTTTTGAGTAATATTAATGATGGCAATTTCTGCCACAGTTGGATCATCAGTACTAATTTCATTTGGACAAGTAGCGTTTCAAAGTGGATTTAATCCGATTTTAATGATATGTGCCTGAATTTTAGGCGGTATTTTAATTTTGCCAGAAATGTTATTACTAGCAGAAACTGCTATTTCTTTTCCAGGAAATGGAAGTGCTTATTATTGATTAAAAAAAGCAAATTGAATGGCTTGTTCGTTTTGATTGGGATGGATTTTAGTTTTAATGGTTAGTGCTACTGCCGTTGCTTCTGCTACTTTAGCATTAGGTAATATTATTGGTACTTTAGCTCATATTACTAACCAATGGTTGATAAAATTATTTGGAATTTTAATTTTATTTGCATTAGCTATAGTCCAAATATTTATTAAAAATAGTTCTGGAAAAACACAAATTATTTTTACAATTTTAAAAGGATTACCAATTACTTTTGTTTTATTTATTGCTATGATTTATGGCAATACAGATAGCTTTAATAGTGAAATAGTTCAAAAAGATTTATCAAAAATTTTTCTTGCAACTTATGTTTTATTACCAGCAACAACAATGACACTATTTGCCTATTCAGGAATTGAAGCAATAACTTATGTTACTGAAGAAGTAGAAAATCCAAGAAAAAAGTACTTTGAACTTTAATTGTTGCAACAGGACTAATTATCTTTTTATATTTAATACTATTAATTGCTTTGTTAACTATTAATGAACCACTTTCATGATTAGATAAAATGATGGATTTAGTAACGTTTGATATTATGCTATTATCAATAATCCTAATATTCCTCATGTTTTAGCTTATATTTTTTCAGGACTAGCAATTTTATTATTTGTTGGTTCACTAAATGCATTTCTAATTTATCAATCACGTTTAATTTTTAAAATGAGTGAAGAAAAAGATTTGTTTAAATTTTTTCAAAAAACAACTAAAAGAACTAATATGCCATGAGCTGCTATGTTACTATTAATATTTGCTGCTTTAATTTATATTTTATGAAATCAATTGTATGAAGTAACTAATTACTTTATTATTGCTATTAGTTTTTTTAAAATTAATTGTTAATTCAGTCATTATCTTTTTAAGGCGCAAACATCCAGACTACCAAAAGATTTTTAATAATTTTTGATTTTACTTTTTCATTATTATTGGTTATTTAGGAGCAATAATTGCTATTGTTGGATCATTTTTGGCAATGTATTATTATGGTACACAAAATAATAATATGTGAGCATTATGAAATTCACTAATTTTAATTGCTGTTATGTTAGCAGGATATCCTGTTTACTATATTAAAAATTATGTAGTTAAAATTGTTAACAATTTTAAAAATCAAAAAAAGATAATCAATCATAAAAAAATAATCTTATACCTTATTTACTTTCTTGTGCTAATAAAAAATTTTTAATATGAGCACCATAAAGATAATTAACAATATTCTTATTTTTATTAACAACACGATGACAAGGAACAATAATTGCTAATGGATTTTTACTTAAAGCTGAACCCACTGCCCTACTTGCTTTTGGATAACCTATCTTTTGCGCTAATTCTTGATAAGTTAAAGTTGTCCCAAATTGAATAGTACAAGTTTTACTCCATACTAATTTTTTAAAAGGAGTTCCTTTTAAAGCTATTGGTAAGTTAAAATCACTTAATTTTTTATCAAAATACATTGCTAGTTGTTTTAAGCAATTAACTACCACTATATTACTACTATCCTTAGCAACTTGACGAGTATTAACGAAGCTAACTTTTACTACTTGTTCTGCAACTACTATGATTTCAATTAAACCTATTTTAGTAGTTAAATAACCATATTTTTTCATATTTTTTATTACCCCTTTATTTTATTTAAACTATTACTTTCTTTTACAAGTTCTTGTAATATTTTATTATAAAAATTTTGTTTTAACAAATCCGAATTTTCAACAATCTTTTCAATAGATCAATCTCATCATTTTATATTTTGTAATTTTTGAACTATTTTTTTAGAAAAACGATATTTTATAATTTTAGCAGGATTACCACCAACAATAGCATAAGGATGTACATTTTTTGTAACTACACTTTTAGCTGCAATTACTGCCCCATTACCAATAGTTACCCCTCTTAAGATTGTCACATCATGACCAATTCAAACATCATTTTCTATCACTGTTGGTGATTTAATCGGAAATTTATCTAATTTATCTTTTTCTGTAACTTCTGATAAATTTAATGATTTATAAAATAATGGTAAAGGAAATGTTGAAACTGCAGAATAATTATGATTGCCACCATTCATTATAAATAAAACACCTTGTGCAATTGAACAAAATTTACCAATAATTAATTCATCATCTATCATATTTAGAAAATGATAAATTATATTTTTATTTTCAAAATCAATAGCTGCTTGTTCGCCATTAAAATCATGATAATAAGTATAATCACCAATAAAAATTTTAGGTTTAGTAATATAATTTTTATTAAAAATATTGTTGGTATATGAGGATTAATTTTAGTATTTGGACTTATCAAAATACCTTTTTGTGCTTTATCGATCAACTTATTTTACTCCTTTATTTTTCACTTTCAATACTCAAAATTAAATCACGAAGTGAAGCTGCCTTTTCAAAATTTAAATCTTTAGCTGCTTGTAACATTTCAACTCTTAAATCAGCAATTATCTTTGTTTTAGCAGCTATTTTTGTTTTACCTTTACTTGAATTTAAAATTTTTAAATCAACATCTAATTCTCTAGTACTCACGATTTCACTCAATGGTTTTTTAACAGTAACTGGTACTATATTATGTTTTTTATTATAAGCAAGTTGAATTTCTCTTCTTCTTTGCGTTTCTTCAATTGCTTGTGTCATTGCCTCTGTCTTAATATCTCCATATAGTATAACATGACCATTAACATTTCGTGCTGCGCGACCAATAGTTTGGATTAATGATTTAGTATTACGTAAAAAACCAGATTTATCAGCATCCAAAATACAGATTAATGACACTTCTGGTACGTCTAATCCTTCACGTAATAAATTAATACCAACAATAACATCAAAAACACCTTTTCTTAAATCTAACAAACTAACAAAACTTTAGTACGTTCTAATGTTTTTAATTCATTATGAATATAAGCAACTTTAATTTTTTGTTCTTGTAAAAATTTGATAATTCTTCTGCCATTCTAATTGTTAAAGTAGTAATAAATAATCTTTCATTATTTTTTGTTCGTAATTTTATTTGATTAATAATATCTTCCATTTGATTTTTAGTTGGTTTAATTTCAATTGTTGGATCTAATAAACCCGTGGGACGAATAATTTGTTGAACTGGTACATTAAAGGGTTCAACTTCATTTTTAATTAAAGATAATTCATAATCAGCAGGAGTTGCTGAAGTATAAATAACTTGCTTTAACTTATTAGAAAATTCATTAAAATTTAAAGGACGATTATCCAAAGCACTAGGTAAACGAAAGCCATATTTTACTAATGTTTCTTTTCTGCTACGATCAGTATTATACATTCCTCTAATTTGCGGTAATGTCATATGAGATTCATCAATAATTGTTAAAAAATCATCTGGAAAAAAATCAATTAAAGTATATGGTGATGAACCCACTTCTCTATTTTCTAAATGACGAGAATAGTTTTCAATACCACTACAAATACCAAATTCTTTTAAGGATTCTAGATCGTGTTCTGTTCTTTGTTCTAATTTTTGCGCTTCTACTAACATATTATTTTTTCTTAGTTGTGCTAATGTTATTTTTAACTCTTCAGTAATTTTAATAACTGCCTGATCAACACGACTTTTACTAGTAATATAATTTTGCGCAGGAAAAATTGTAATAAAGGGAAAACGTTCTAAAACATTAGCGCCTAATGTATCAATACGTGCTATTTCTTCAATTTCATCACCAAATAAACTAATTCTTAAATAAAATTGATCATTTCAAGATGGAGCTAACTTTATTAAATCACCTTTTGCACTAAAACTACCCGGTTCTAATGTAATATCATTACGTACATATCCATTTTTAATTAGTCTTAATAATAAATCTTTTCTATTAATTTTTTGTCCTTTTCTCAATTCAAAAAAGTTATCTTTATATGCTGTTGGTTCTTGTTCACCATAAATTGCTGCTACTGATGCTACAACAATAACATCTTTACTAATAGATAAACCATTTAAAGCACTTAATCTTAACATTTCAATTTCTTGATTTTGTTTAGAATTTTTATCAATATAAGTATCGGTTTTTGGTAAATATGCCTCGGGTTGATAAAAATCAAAATATGAAACAAAATATTCAACGCGATTTTCAGGAAAAAAAGTTTTCAATTCTCCATCTAATTGCATAGCTAATGTTTTATTATGTACTAAAATTAAAGTTGGTTTTTGCACTTGCACAATAACATTGGCCATTGTAAAAGTTTTACCCGTACCAGTGGCTCCTAATAATACTTGGTATTTAATATTATTTTTAATAGCTACTACTAATTTTCTAATTGCTTCAGGTTGATCACCTGTTGGTTTATAAGGCGCTTTTAATTTAAACATAACTTTATATTCATTTAAAACATTCTATATACAATAACATATTATTTTAAATAAAATAATAATAAAACTTTTATATAATTAAAATTATTATAAAACAATATAAATACTATACTTATTTTTTGATTTTTATAAGTATAAAAAATTATAATAAATTTCTTAAAAAATTTAAAGTTTAGTTATCAAATAAATCCAATGTTTAAAATTGACTTATTATCGTTTATATTTTATTTTACTTAGAATATAGTAAAATTTTAAACAGATAATTAAAATAATTTTTATATAAAGTAAAAAAACTAAAAAGGGGGAATGATTATGAAAACACTATTAACAGCAGTAAGTTTTTAACGGTTTCATCATCAATTGGAAACTTAAATTCTATTTTAAACACCGAAATTAAAACTACAAATATTTTAAAAAATGAACCAATAAAATATGATGGAAAAGATGAAATTTGTACTGTCTGAAAAGAAAATTCAAAAAGTCCTGCAACATTATTTTATATAAAAAGTAGTACTTTAGATAGTTGATTTAAACTTTTTTCTTTAAATGACCTTGAAAAATTAAGAGAAAAAATATACTACGATACCATAAAATTTCCTTATCAAGGAAATAATTGAGCAAAACCTAACATATATAAATTATCAGAGGTATTAATGAATATTCTTAAATCTTTAACTAGTATACGTGGATACAATACATACGGAGTTGAACTATGTTACTATTTTGGAACTTTGTTTAGTAAAAAGCCACAATTTTCACCAAATACTCACGATAAAAATATAATAGAAAAATATTATAAATTTTTATGACATGATACTTTAAAAATTGCATTAAGTCGATATGAATGACAAAAAATTTTAAATACTAATAAAAATAAAACTGAAATTTTTAATATTATTTCTAGATTTCCCGAATGAGATGCAAGTGGTTGAAAAGGTTATATCTCAAACAAAGATTTATATACTTTATCTGAAAAAATTATTGAGAATTTTAATCAATTAAAAACTAAATTCGAAAATAGTAATACATGATGAAAAGTAGTAACTAACACTACTGGCTCATGAACAGAACTTGAACAAGAATAAAATATACTTACAAAAAAATAATGAAAAGAAAGAGAGAAAAAATATAATGTTTAAAAAATTTAAAGAAATTTTCAAAAAGAAAAAATGACATTGTGATTATTGTAAAGAAAATTATCCTCTACTTTGTCCAATCAAAGGATTAGAAAAAGATGGAGAAGATTTTGAAAAAAAACCAAAAGATTAATGCTGAATTATACTTGTAAGTGCAAGTATAATTCAGCATTAATCTTTTGGTTTATTAAGACTACTACCAATTGGTAAATTTTTAGACGACTTTATATTTTCTTTTTTATTTGGATGAAGCAAATATTTAATTTATATATTATTATATATACCTTTAATTCCACTTTGTTTTAATTATTATTTTAAATTTAAAGCTTCCTTTGTTTGAGCAATAATTACTACTATTATATGCTGCGCTTGAACAATTGAAACTATTACTATTATTAGTCATTATGATAATATTTGATTTAATAATAAATTTCATATTAATTTAATTAATGATTATTATCAATCTTGATGAAATTCAACTATTTTTAATAATTATCATGGATTTTTCAAATCACCTATTTCCTTTAATAATTGAACTATTGATAGTTTCTTTCCCTCTTATCTTGTTGGCGGATTAATTGGTAATACTATATTAGAATTTTTAGGTTACACAACTTTTTTTGTTAATTTTATATTAAATATATTAATGATTATTATTTGTTTTAGTTGATTATTTTTTAACCATTCCTTAATTTTATTTATCACTATTTCAAATCATATCAAAGAAACAATTTTAGATTTTAAAGTTAAGCGAAAAGATCAAAAAATTAATAAATTAGAAAAAGCAAAAGAAAAACAAAAAAAACTTACTTTGGCACAAAATAATACTATCAAAATCAATAATCTAAAAAAAGAACTAAAAATAAACAAACAACAAGCAAAAAACAATAATAAGCAATCTAAATTAGAAACTAAACAATTTACAAAAGAAAATTTATCAAACAATAAAGTAAAAAACGAAAAAATAAACTTTGATATAGAAACCAATAAAGAATTATTACAAGAAAATAACAATATTAACAAAATTAATAATCAAAAATTAGAAAATAATGAAACAAAATTTAAAGAACAAAACAAAATTATTAATCAAATTGAAAAACAAAATAACAATCAAGAAAAAACAAAAGCTTTTCTTCCTGAACAAACTATAATTAATCAAAAATATATTTTACCAACATTAAAATTAACTAAAAAATCAGATAATCTAATAAAAAAGCAAGAAGAAAATGAAAAATATGCTTTAGAAAATAAAGAAAAAATTAATCAGTTATTTAAAGAATTTTCTGTTCAAGGAAAAGTAAATGATTTTACTATTGGTACAACAGTAACAAAATACGAGTTTTCAATCACTTCAGGAATGAAAATTAACAAAATTACTAACTTAGAAGAAGAACTAAAACTAGTTTTAGCAAATAATAATATTAGAATCGAAGCACCAATAGCTGGTAAATCAATGATTGGAATTGAAGTTAGTAATAAAAATATTGTTCCAACTAATATGCAAGAACAATTTGAAAATATAAGCGAAAAATATAAAAATAAAAAATTATTAATTAGTATTGGTAGAAATACTACTGGTGATTACATCTTTCATTCATTAAAAGAAATACCCCACTTATTAATTGCTGGTAGTACTGGTTCAGGAAAATCAGTTTTTATTAATGATTTACTAATTTCTTTGCTCTTACAATACAAACCTCATGAAATAAAACTAATATTAATCGATCCTAAATGAGTAGAATTAGCAATTTATAATGATATCCCACATTTAATTATTCCAGTAATTAATGAAGCAAACAAAACACCAGCAGCATTACAAGTAGTAATTTTAGAAATGATGCGTCGATACCAACTATTTGCAAAAAATGGAAATCGTGATATTGAAAGTTATAATAAAAAATAAGTCAAGAAATTGATAAATTACCTTATTATATTATTGTTATTGATGAATTAGCAGATTTAATGGTACAAGCAAGCAAACAAATTGAAGAAGGGATCATGCGAATTACACAAATGGGTCGAACAGCAGGAATTCATTTAGTAATAGCAACACAAAGACCATCAGTAGATGTAATTACTGGCGTAATTAAAAATAATATTCCATCAAGAATTGCTTTTAAAGTTGCATCTTGAATTGATTCAAAAACAATCCTTGATACTGCTGGAGCAGAAAAATTATTAGGTAAAGGCGATATGTTATTTTTAGCTCCAGGACAAAATAATATCAATCGTTTACAAGCACCATGAATTAGTGATGAAGATGTTTCAAAATTAATAAAGTTTATTAAAGAACAATCTTCGGTTAAATATGATAATAATTTTATTGAAAAAATGAAAGAAATTAAAGATTCAAAAAAATAAAATAAGTTTTCTGTTAATTAACAGAAAACTTATTTTAATATTCCAAACATAAAATAATTATTTTATTATTGAGGTAATTTTATATTTTCATAAATGGGAAATTTATTTAAAAGCATATCAACTTTTTTTCTTAATTCATTTAAACCATCATCATTAATACCCTTAGGTAATTTTCAAGCACTAATAATAATCTTTCCTAATTCAATAAACTGTTCTTCTTTAAAACCTCTCGTTGTCATTGCTGGACTACCAAAACGAACACCACTAGTAATAACAGCTGGTAAAGGATCAAAGGGAACACAATTCTTATTAGCAACAATATTAATCTTTTCTAAAATATCAACAGCTTCTTTACCATTTAAACCGTTAATATTAGTAACATTAACAGTTAATAAATGATTATCAGTTCCACCCGCCACTACATGAAATTTTGCATCAAGAAAAGTTTTCGCTAATGCTTGAGCATTTTTAATTACTTGCATTTGATAAGTTTTAAATTCTGGCGTTAATGCTTCATAAAAAGCTTGTGCTTTTGCTGCAATAATATGTTCCAATGGCCCACCTTGATTACCGGGAAATACCGCACTATCAATTTTCTTTTTTAATTCTTCGGTGCAAAGAATAGCACCACCACGTGGTCCTCTTAATGTTTTATGAGTTGTTGTTGTTGTAATATCAGCATAACAAATAGGATTTTGATGTAATCCAGCAGCAATTAATCCAGCAATATGCGCCATATCAACCATTAAATATGCTCCAACAGTATCGGCAATTTTACGAAACTTTGATCAATCAATAAGTCTTGAATAAGCACTAGCTCCTGCTACAATAATTTTTGGTTTACATTCTTTAGCAATTTTTAAAATTTCATCATAATCTAAATATTCATCCTTTTTACTTACACCATAATTAACACCGTGATAAATTTTACCAGAAAAATTAATTTTATAACCATGAGTTAAATGACCACCGGCATCAAGTTCCATACCAAGAATAGTATCACCTGGACGTAATATAGCAGCATATGCTTCAGCATTAGCTTGACTACCAGAATGAGGTTGTACATTAGCATGAAAATTACCTTTTTTACATTGACCTGGTTTATGATTACAATTAAATAATTGTTTAAAACTCTCTATTGCCAAATTTTCAATTTTATCAACATTTTCGCAACCATTATAATATCTTCTGCCCGGATAACCTTCTGCATACTTATTAGTTAATATTGTTCCAGCAAGTGTAAGTACAGCTGGTGATACATAGTTTTCTGAAGCTATTAATTCAATATGATTTTGTTGACGTTGTCATTCATCTTTCACAATTTTTTTTAATTCTGGGTCAAGACCCTTATTAAAAGATTTATCCATTTTTAAACATCCTCTCTTTAATAATTTAATAGTAAAATTATTTTAGTTTTGCAACTCTTAATTGATGTCTTTTTTCATCACTTGTTTTAGTATTTAAAAATAATTTCACAAGTTCTACTGCTTTATAATCAGAAATAATTCTAGCACCTAGTGCTAAAACATTAGCGTCATTATGAAGCCTTGCCAATCTTACTGTTTCTTCTTCATAGCAAAGGGCACAACGAACACCATTAATACGATTGGTAGCAATGCTAATACCAATACCAGTACCACAAATTACAATACCAAAATCTGCTTTTTTACTAACAATAGCATTAGCAACATTAAAACCAAAATTAGGATAATCAACAGGCTCACTGCTATTTGTTCCTAAATCTAAAATTTGATAGCCTTCTGTATGTAAAAATTTAATAATTGGTTGTTTAAATTCATAAGCGGTATGATCATTACCAATAGCAATTACTAAACCATTAGTTTTCAACTTTATCACTTCCTTAGTTTAAATATTAGTTTTATTATACCTATTAATTTTAAAATTAATATATTTTCTTTTTAAAATAATTTTTATTACAAAAAGAAAAATATTTTTTCCTATAATAATCAAATTTAATCATTATTGCTATTAATAAATATGTTAAAATACTGCTAAAAGAAAGGTGAGATTCTTATTATGAAAATTAAAAAAATGATCGGAAATAAGTATGCATTAATTATTGAAAAAGATGAAATGATTATTAAAACTTTATAGCAATTTGCTATTAAAGAAAATATAGGAATGGCACAATTTCAAATGATTGGTGCTATTACTAATGTCACTTTAGGCTATATTCCTAAAAAAAGTACTGATTATGTAAAAAAACTTTTCTTGAACAATATGAATTGTTATCAACAATTGGAACAATCATTTGAGATGAAAAAGATAGAAATAAACCAATTATTCATTGCCATACTACTTTTGGTGATGATAATTTTAACGTAATTGGTGGTCTGTTAGACGCGAAAGTTGCTATTAAGGCTGAAGTAATAATTGATATTTTAAGTAATGAAAAAATATCACAAGTTATTGATAATAAAAGTAATTTTCATATTTGAAATTTATCTTAATTTAAGGAAAATCTTAAAAAAATGGTCATATTATTATTAATATGACCATTTTTTTAAGATTTTCCTAATGAACGAAATTCTGTTAATAATTCTTTAGCTTTAAGTTTAATTGCTTCCATTCCTGGCTTAAAAATTTTTCTAGGATCAAACCCTTTATATTCATTAAGTTTTCCTTCCGTAACATATTTTTCAATAACTGCGGCGAACACTTCTTGTAATTCAGTATTAACATTAATTTTACTAATTCCTAAATTAATAGCTTTTTTAACCTGATCTTTTGGAATTCCAGAACCACCATGTAATACCATTGGCTTATTTGAAGCTACTGATAAATTTTTTAACACATCAAAATTTAAACCATCTCAATTTTTAGGATACTTTCCGTGAATATTATTTATTCCGGCTGCTAAAAAGTCAATTCCTAAAGCTGCTAATGATTTACAATCTTCCTCACTAGCAATCTCACCACTACCAATAACTCCATCTTCTTCACCACCAATAGTACCTGCTTCTGCTTCAACAGATGCATTTTTTTTCTTAGCATAAGCAACTACTTCTTTGGTATCTTTTATATTTTCATTAAAATCTAAATGAGAACCATCAAACATAACAGAACTAAAACCAGCATCTAATGCTTTCTTACAAGAATCTACTGATTGACCATGATCTAAATGTAATGCCACTGGAATAGTAATATTTAAATCATTCAATAGCGCTAAAGTCATACTAGCAACTGTGTTAAATCCACCCATGTATTTAATAGCACCTTCTGAAACACCTAAAATAACAGATGATTTAGTTTCTTGTGCAACTTCAAGAATAGATCTTGTTCATTCTAAATTATTAATATTAAAGTGAGCAACGGCATATTTACCTGCTTTTGCTTTATCAATCATATTTTTTGCACTAACAAATTTATTCATTTCTTTTCCTTCTTTCTTAAAATATTATAACCTTATATTATATATTTTCATAAAAAATCTAGTTGCATATATATTTTGAGAATATACAATTCATAAAAATTATAACAATTTTAAAATTAAATTTTCTTACTTTATCATTATTTTTTAATAATACTTTTAATTAATCCTAAAAATAAAGGATTTGGTTTATTAATTATTGATGTGAACTCAGGATGAAACTGACTTGCAATAAAGAATGGATGTACTTCTTTTGGCAACTCAATCACTTCTACCAAATCTTCTTTATTATATATACCACTAAAAATTAATCCATTTTTTGCAAGTAATGTTTTATAACTATTATTAAATTCATAACGATGACGATGACGTTCAATAATAATAGTTTGTTTATAAAGAGATTTTGCTAATGAATCATTAATTAAAGTGGTTGGATAATTACCCAATCTTAAAGTTCCCCCGATTTGATCATTTTTATTTTTGCCACGTAATAAATCAAAAATAGGATTTTTAGTTTTTTCATTAAATTCAGTAGAATTAGCATCTTGTAAATTACATACATTACGAGCATATTCAATACAAGCTAACTGCATACCTAAACATAATCCCAAGAAAGGAACTTTATTAACTCGAGTATAATTAATTGCATTGATTTTGCCTTCAACACCACGATTACCAAAGCCACCAGGAACAATTATTGCTTGGAAAGGAGAAAGCATAGAATTAATGTTTTTACTATCTAAACTTTCAGCGTTAATAATTTTATAATTAACTTTAGTATTAAGACTATAACCTGCAATTTTCAATGATTCAATTACTGATAAGTAAGCATCACTTAAATTCGAATATTTTGCCACAATACCAACAGTAACTTCTTGATTAATATTATCTAACTTTTTAACAATTGTATGTCATTCTGACATATCTGGTTTAGTTTTATTTAATTTTAATAATTCTGAAACTACTTCATCAATTTTTTGTTGTTCTAAAGATAATGGCACTTTATAAATATTATCACAATCAGGAATTGCTAAAACATGCCTGCGTTTAATATTACAAAATAAAGATAATTTATCAAAAATATGATCGGGTGGCATAGTTTCACTACGACAAACCAAAATATCAGGTTGAATACCTAATGATAATATTTCTTTTACTGAATGTTGACTGGGTTTCGTTTTAAATTCACCAACCGAATGTAAATAAGGAATTAATGTAGTATGAATAACAATAACATTTTCATGACCTTTTTCGTTTTTAACTTGTCTAATGGCTTCAATAAAAGCTAATGATTCAATATCACCAACTGTTCCACCAATTTCGGTAATAATAACATCAGCCTTACTATTAATTGCGGAATTAAAAATATGTTTTTTAATTTCATCAGTAACATGTGGTACAACTTGTACAGTTTTCCCTTCATAAAAACCATCGCGTTCCTTTTTTAAAACAGTTTGGTATACTTTTCCGGCAGTAATATTGGAGTCTCTAGTCAGATTTTCATCAATAAAACGTTCATAATGACCTAAATCTAAATCAGTTTCAGCACCATCACTAGTTACATATACTTCACCATGTTGATAAGGACTCATAGTACCTGGGTCAACATTAATATAAGGGTCAAATTTTTGCATAAAAATCTTAATATTTTTTTGCTTTAATATACGCCCAAGCGATGCTGCTGTAATTCCTTTACCTAAAGATGATACAACACCACCAGTAATAAATATATACTTTGAATTCATTAGTTTTCTCCTAAATATTAATTAATAATATCATTATTATTCATCATCATAACTATCTTCTAATGGTTGAATACTAATGGTATTTAAATCATCATCTTCATCTTCTACGTCTTCACTTAAATCTATAGTTTCATCATTATCTGTAACTGTTTCAGTACTATCAATTTCTTCTTTTGTATTACTTGGAATTTCTACTCTTGTCATATGTTCTTTAATTTCCTCTAATGAGACTTCATTACGTGGATATCAAAGTTTATCATTTTTTAAGAAAAAATTGGTATTTAAAATAATTCCAGTATAAATTTCACCAGCAATTTTTTCTTCATCTTCTTTAGAAATATTACATTTTTTTTTAACATGTGTTCAAATTTCATTAAAACTGCTTTTTTTCTTTTTGCATAAAAAACTATATGCTACTTCTACTAATGTTTGTTTGTTTTGCATTTCTTAATCACCTTCTAAATTGTATATTATAAATAATAAAAAATATATTTTTTACATCTTTTTAGGCGCATCCACACCAATTAAATTTAAAGCATTTGCCATTATTTGTTTTATTGCTAAAACTAATGTTAATCGTTGAATTGTTAATTGTTGATCTTCACTAATAACTTTATGTTTATTATAATAAGAATGAAATAACTTAGCTAATTTTTGAATATAATTTGTAAGCAAATGTGGTTGATGCTGTTTTTCAATTTTTTGCAAAATAATTATATATTCATCTAATGTAATCAATAATTCTTTTTCCTTTTGTTCTGTTAATAAATTAATACTATTTGCAATTTCAAATTTTGGATAATTCTCTATAATTTGATTTATACGCGCATGAACATATTGAGCATAATAAACAGGATTTTCGTTAGATTGTTGTTTAGCAAGTGCTAAATCAATATCAAGATGTGATTCAACTGATCTTGATACTAAAAAATAACGTAAAGCATCCTTTTCAATTAAATCTATCATATGTCTTAAAGTTATTGATGTTCCTGCTCTTTTTGACATTTTTTGTTCTTTACCATTATCAATAACCTTTACCATTTGCATACATAAAATATCAAGTTTAGTGGCATCATTATTAAGCATATATAATCCCGCTTTAATTCGTGGAATATAGCCATAATGATCTGCTCCTCAAATATTAATTAACATATCACTACGTTGAAATTTAATATGATGATAAGCTAAGTCAGGAAGCATATATGTATAAGTTTTGTCTTTCTTAACAATTACACGATCTTTATCATCTTCAAATAAAGTAGTTTTTAAAAAAATAGCACCATCAAGTTGATAAGTATTGCCTTGCATTTCAAATTGTTTGATTAAATTAGAAATAATATTTTCTTTATATAAAAATGATTCAGAAAATCAAATATTAATTTTAACTTTAAATTTTTTTAAATCTTTTTTAATTTCTGAAAGCATATAATTAATACCAAATTCTTTAAAAATTAAAGAAGAAGTTTCATCAAAAGGTTTATTTGCAAATTTATTACCATTTAATTTCAAAAATGATTGTGCAGCAGCTAAAATTTCAGAACCACGATAACTTTCTTTTGGTAATTCAACAGCATTGCCACAAAGATTTTGATAATTTATGAAAATTGAATTGGCCAAAACATTAATTTGATTACCAGCATCATTAATATAGTATTCTCTAACTATATTATATCCTCTATGTTCTAATATATTAGCTAAACTATCACCAATAGCCGCATTTCTTGCATGTCCTAAATGTAAAAGTCCGGTTGGATTAGCACTAATAAATTCAATATTATAAGTAATATTTTTTTTATTAGATTGACCATATAATGATTTCTCATTAATAATTTTCATTAATAACAAACTAAATACTTCAACATTAATATTAATATTAATAAAACCAGGAGTAATATAATCAATTTTTTTAATTAATGGGTGTTTCTGATGAATATTTTTAACTATAATTTCAGCAATGTCTAATGGTTTTTGTTTATATTTTTTTGCTAATATCATTGCTATTGATGTAGAATAATCACCTAAGTCATTATTTTTATTAATTTCAATAACAACCTGATTCAATTCTATTTCATAATTTGCAAATGCTACTGCATCAAGAATAATAGTAGTGAGTTCATTAATAACATAACTGTCCACAATTCAGACCCCTTTCAATATCTAAAATATTATACTCATAAATTTAATTTATATCATATAAAAAAGTAAAAATAAATACTTTTTTATAAAAGTTGTTCAATTGTATCATTAACATACTGTATAAATCCAATTCTGATTAAAAATTCCAAAATAGCAACATCATTGTAATTTAAATCAATTAATTCTTGATAGTTACCAAAAATTTGATTATCAAGCACATTTCTTAATTTATCATTAATTTTTTTTGGATCATCTTCGATTTTAATTCCTGAAACTTTAACTAATTCTAAATCAATTTTTTTTTGCATTTTAACTTTAGTATTATCATCTTTATATAATTCTATTAATTTTAAATATAATTCTTGTAATAAACTTAAAGCCTTGACAAAATTACTTAGTAATTCTTGTTCATTAATTATATACGAATTTAAATTATGAAAATAATTATGATTTATCTCAGCTTCATATCTTGCTGCTTGACCGCCAGGATTAATTTGTTCAAAATAACGCAAACGTTCTCTTAAGTTTAATAATATTTTACTCATTTCCTCACTTTCAACTCTTGTAGTACTAATTAATTTAATCAATCGTATTAAATTATGAAAATTAAATTTTTTCTTACTAGCTGAAGGTTCAACTTGAATATATTTTCTTAAACAATGCTTTAATTTTAATTCTAAAGATTGATATACTGAAAAAAGAGTAATATGAAAATTATCATATCCAATCCCTTTTTTAATATTTAAAATAGCGTTAACTGCATACATATTAGCGCGATCATTATCATTACCCAAAACATTAGTTAAATGCAAAGTTCTTGGAAACTTATTAATCATTGTAAGTAATGTTTCTTTAAATTTAATTTTTAACGTATTATCTTTAAATTTAATTTGATTTATTTTAACTGATTTTAAATCATTATATTCATTACCTATTATAAGGTAGGCAAAAATAGAAAAATAAACAATTACTTTTTCTTTAAAATTTATTCAAGTAAAATTTAAAGTTTTAATAGCATTTTCAATTTTTTCTTTATTAATTAATACACCCAATATCACTATTACTTCTTGCGTTGCTAAATGATACTCATGTGAATTTAAGTAAAAATCTCCTGGCGTTAAATCTAAAATATTTGGATACTCAAAAATTTTATTAATTGATTTTAAAATTTTCATAATTACCTCATTTTATAATACTTTTAAATTTCTATTTCTTTTTTAAAAAATAAATTGTATTTGGTGCTTTAATTGGATCTTGCAAAATTTGTGAGATTTTTTCTAAAGTAATATATTCTTCGTTTTTTGTTTTAATAATAATTGGATCTTTTTTAAAATAATAAAGTACATTTTTTAAATCTTGTTTAACTCCAATAACATTAGTGTTATTTTGACTTGTTAATAACAACAATTCATTTTCTCAGTTAAAACAAAATAAAATTACTTTTGATATTTTTACTAACTCATTATCTTTTTCAAAATTAATAATATCTTGCATTAACTTAATTAAAGTAGCATCTGTTCAATTTAAATATGTTTGTATTTCAACACTTTTTCCCTCAAAAATAGCAATAAAATCATGAATATTGACTTTAAATGAATAAGTTTTATCAAAATATAATTCAGTTATTCTTGAAAATAATTTTTGTAAATTAAGATCAAAAAGAATTCCGCTTTTATGATAATAAACTTGAGAATACATATGGAACCTTGTGATTAAATAATTTTCAATATCAGAAATTGCCTTGTATGAAAAAACTAAACCCTCTTTAATATCAATTATCATATTCGTAATAATTCAATCAATATCAATACTTCCATAACCAACTCCTGTAAAATATCCATCACGCATTAAATAATCAATACGATCACAATCTAATTGCGATGATACCAATTGAATTTGATATTTAGGATAATTTTTATAATCCTTCTTAAGGATACCAATAATAGCATTAATATTAATATTAAATTGTTTTAAAATCATGTTAATTTCAGTACTATTATCATTAATAATAGCACAAGTATAATCTTCATGAGTAAAATTTTCTTTTTTATTAACATTAAGGTTTATGATTTTTTCAAAAGTGTGTGAAAAAGGACCGTGTCCTAAATCATGTAATAAACCAGCAATTTTAATGTTTGTTTTTTCCTCTTTAGTTAATAAAGAAGAACCTTCAACTTCACTAAGAACACGATTTAATATATGGTAAACACCGATACTATGAACATATCTAGTATGAGTTGCATTAGGAAAAGCAATTTGCACACCACCAAGTTGATTAATTCATCTTAATCTTTGAAATTCTTTACAAGATATTAACGCCTGAATAACGGGTTCGCTGATATTAATATTTTTGTGTATAGCGTCACGAATAAAAGTTACTTTATAATTATTGCTTGACATAAATTTTAACCTCTCATTAATATCTTATAAATTTTAGGTATTATTAATTTTTTATTTTAATAGTAACATAATATAAAATTTTTCTTCTATTTTAGTAATTATTTTGAGTAAAAAGAACAATTTTATAATTTTTATTTATAACAAAAGCAAATATTATATTTTCTATATAAGTAATAATATTTATTTTTCTTTAATATTTAAAATTTAATTTAACATTATTAATAATGGTATCATAACCTAATAGTTTAATGGTGCTAACTAAATCAGGTCCATGCATTTGTCCTGTTGTAATAATTCTAATTGGCATAAATAATAATTTACCGTTAACATTAGTTTCTTTTTTAACTTCATTAATAATGTTTTTAATATTATCACTAGTTCAATTTTTACAATCAATAATCTTTTTAATAAATGCTGTACAAACTAGGTTACATTCATTATCATTCAAAAAAGTCTTTGCTTCTATATCTACCTTAAAATTATTTTTAAAAAATAAACTTACCAATTCATTAATTTGACTACCATATTCTAACTGTGATTGATAAATTAATAATACTTCTTTTCATCATTCAATAGTTTTGCTATTTCAATTATATTTTTCTTTAATAAAAGGTGTAACTAAAGCTAAGTATTGTTCAACATTTAATCTTTTAATATAATAATTATTCATTCACACTAATTTTTCTGGATCAAACATACTTGGTGCTTTACTTAAATATTTTGGGGTAAATAATTTAATTAATTGTTCTTTAGTATAAATTTCTTTTTCTTCATGCGAACTTCATCCTAATAAAGCAATAAAATTAAAAATTGCTTCTGGCAAATATCCTTCTTTACGATATTGATGAATAAATTGGATAATGCTACCATCACGTTTTGATAATTTTTTACGTTTATTATTAACAATTAATGTTAAGTGGGCAAAAATTGGCATTTTCCAATTAAAATATTCATAAATAACTAATTGTTTTGGTGTATTTGACAAATGTTCTTCACCACGAAAAACATGACTTATTTCCATTAAATGATCATCAATAACAACAGCAAAATTATAAGTAGCCACTCCATTTGATTTAATAATAATATAATCTCCTAAGTCTACTGAATTAAATTCAACATTACCACGAACTAAATCTTTAATTTTATAACTTTTATTAGTGGGAATTTTAACTCTAATAGCATATGAAATTTTATTTTGTAAATTTTCTTCAATTACAGACTGCTCTAATTTTGAACATGTTCCATCATACTGGAAAGCTAAAATATTTTTATCTGCTTGTTTCTTACGCATTTCTTCTAGATATTGAGGTGTACAAAAACAATAATATGCTTTTTTTTCTTTTATTAGTATTAATGCATGTTGAATATATATATTTAAACGTTCAGTTTGTTTATAAGGACCATATTTACCTGATAAATCAATAGTTTCATCAGGAATTATTCCCATTCAACGTAAATTATCTAATTGTGAACTAATTCCATCTTCAATATTACGTTCTAAATCAGTATCTTCAATTCTAACTATAAAATCTCCTTTGTTATTTTTTGCAAATAAATAATTAAATAATGCTGTTCTAGCACCACCAATATGTAAATACCCAGTAGGACTAGGTGCATATCGTACACGAATTTTCATATTTTCACCATCTTTATTTAATTTAAGATTTTTTAATCTGATTAACTTTTTTTTCTACTTTATTAGTCTTTTTTTAGAATTTAATTTTTTATTATTATTTTTAGAGGATTTCATTATTTTTTTACGATTAGTTTTAGATTGTAATTTTTCATTTACTTCTTCATCAAGAAAAATTGTAATAGTCTGTGTATCATTTGGATCAAATTCATTAGAACTTGGTAATGGTTGTTTTAATTCTGGTTCAAAATCAATTGCTGCTTCAATACGTTGACGATAAAAGTGATATGTTTGAACATTAATTAAATTTAATTTAAGTAATAAAATAACTGCTGCAACAAGTAATGCAAAATAAAAACCAAAAATTGATCAAACAATAGTTGAAGAAACTCAATTTCTATAATAAAAGCTTGGTACTTCAATCGTTCCTCCTCTATTAGGTATTATTTGTGCACTATCATTACTTCATTCACAATAAAGCAATTGACCAGAAAAACTTATCAAAAATCCAACAACAAAAATTATAAAGTTTACAACTAAAAATACAAATTTAAAACGAGGAGATTTTTCAAGAAAAACTCTTGCCGTAAAAATACAACTAATCAAACCGAAACTGCTTACAACTAAACCTATTACTGGTAAATAATAAATTGAAGTATAACTTGAAGGATTAAAACTTGGTGAAGGTTCTGCAATTTCAAAACCATAATAATATAAATCTTTTAAAGCTGTGTTTTTTGACAAAGCAATTAAAAAAAATAATTCATAAATAATAAATGTGCTTAATAATAAATAAAAACTAATAAACCACCAATTACGAATTCTCATAAATCTGCCCCCCTTATTTAATATTCAAAGTTTTTTTACTAAATTCCTTTTCTTGTTTTTTAATTTTTTTTAATTCTTGTTTTCTAATTCGTCTTTGTTTTTTTTCCATACTTCTAGTAGTATAAATTTCATAATCTGAGTTCATAAATGTAAACTTTCTACGCATAATTCAAAAAAATAGTTGTGTAATCAAAATTAAAAAAAGACTAAAAATAATAAATATTCTTGCAATAATTGGATTAATTCAATGATAATTTTCATTATATAATATTCCAGATTGTGAAATATAAGTTAATTGTACTTCTGAACTTAACATTACACTAAGAATTAATAATCAAAAAGCAGTATAAAACATTCTACTGCTATACTTTGAAGAGACAATACTTACTCTAGGAGCAAATATTAATAAAATCATACTTACAGTAATTGCAATTAAACAAACAATTGGAGCATAAAATAAATTCAAAATAGGATAATTAAAATCAGTAAGTTTTACATTATATAATTTATATTTTGATACATTAATAGCAGCAAATAAAGAAAAAATAAAAACTGATAAAAAAAGAACTATTGATATTGCCAAATAAACAAAATATGAATTTTTAGTCTTTTGTTCATGTGGAATAAAATATGTTTCTTTGTTTTTAATATTATCTAAATCTTTAATTTTCATTATTTTCACCTACTTTATTTTTCATTAGGCAATTCTTCAACTACTAAAATTAAAATAATCGCTGCTATTACTTCACATATTCATACAATTAATGATATTAATGAAAAAAATAGTAATACTGGTATTGATCAAAAAACTAGACTACCGCTTAACATTAATGTTGATAATATTAATGTTGAAATAGCAGTAATTCTAAATGAAGATTTCTTTTTAAGTTTCTTTGCTGGTATCATAAAACAAATAATACTAACTAAAATTGCAATTCCAACATATGATAATGATAAAGCTAATTGCAGTTTACTAAATTCAAACCCCATTTTTTGCCCAACAAATGCATTAACTATTAATAGTATTAAAAAAGCAATACTACCAATAATTTGCACAATTGGTGATCAAAAAAGTAAAGCCCTTGAAACTTTTATTTTATTAAGAACATCAAACTTTTTAGTTTTTTTATTTGGAACATAATTGTTTTCTTGAATTTCAGAATCAGGATTTTGTAAATTACTTTTTAACATAATAATTTTTTCCTTTCTTGCTAGTATATTTTCAAATTAATTATAACAAAACTATAACCTTTTTATAATTAATATTATCTTAAAACTAAACATTAAAAAGGAAATGACAAATATCACCATCTTCAACTATATAATTTTTACCTTCAACTCTCATTTTTCCCTTTTCCTGAACATTTTTTTCACTACCCAATAATTCTATATCTTGATAATTATAAACTTTAAGTCTAATAAAACCTTTCATGAAATCTGTATGAATGATACCAGCACACTCTGGTGCTTTCATTCCTTTAATAAAAGTTCATGCATGAACTTCTTTGGGTCCAACAGTAAAATAAGTACCTAAATTTAATAGTTTATAAGTTGCTAATACAATTTGATCAATTCCTGATTCAAAAATATTTAACTCTTTAAACATTTCTTTTTTTTCTTCTGCTTCTAATTCAGAAAGTTCACATTCTGTCTTAGCACAAACAACAATTACAGTAATATTTTTTTTGCTCATATATTGTTGTAATTGTTCAACATATTTATTGGTTTTAGTTATTAAATCTTTTTCATTAATATTAGCAATAACAATTATTGGTTTAGCAGTTAAAAAATTATAAGGTTTAATCATTAGTAATTCTTCTGAACTTAACTTTTGATTACGAATAGCAACACCATTGTTTAATTCATTATTAATTTTTTCTAATAAAGCTACCTCAGCAATACCTTGTTTATCTCTAGTTATTTGCGATTTTTTACGAACTTTTTCTTTTCGTTTACTTATTACTTCTTGATCAGCTAACATTAATTCCAATTCAATAATTTCAAAATCATTAATTGGATCAATTTTATTTTCAACATGACTAACATTAATATCATCAAAACAACGAATAACTTCGCATATTGCATCAACTGTTCTAATATTAGCAAGAAATTGATTACCTAATCCTTCACCTTTACTAGCACCTTTGACAAGTCCGGCAATATCATGTAATTCTAAAATTGTTGGTACAACTTTTTGTGGATTAAAGATTTTTATTAAATTTAAAATTCTTGAATCATTGACTGGAATGCTACCAATATTTGGTTTTATAGTAGCGAAAGGATAATTTTCAATTAATACTTGTGAATTGTTAATGGCTTTAAATAATGTTGATTTACCTACATTAGGTAAACCAACGATACCAGCAGTTAACATATAATATACACCTGTTTCTTTTACTTATATGATTACATCGTATCATATAAATTGCTTAATTATACATATTTTTAAAAAAAATACAATTAAAAACTATTTCAATATCTTTAATATTTAATTTAATTACTAATTTTAGTATAATTAATTTTTTTAATTTATTTATATTAATGCTATTACAATTAAATAGCAGTAAATGATCTCAATAATTCAGAAGTAGATAAACTAGTATCTAAGCATATACCACTATCGATAATATCTTGTTTAGAAAATGCTTTTTGACTATTGGAAATAGATACAGTTTCTTCTTTATTTAAACAGCTATTTTCTGAAGTCATTATTTTACTTTCATTTTCAATATCTTCTTCATCAGTATCTTCTCAGTTATCAACAAGAAAATAACGTGGAGGAAGTTCATCTAATATTTCATGTATACTATTTAAATCTTCTGCCTTTTTAAGTAACTTAGCAATTTCAATAACTTTAGTAGTTTCATCATTTATATTCATTTTTTCATTAAACAAATCAGTTAAATCCAATACATTGTCTTCAGAAATTTGTTCTTTTTCTAATCAATTATTAATTTTTTGATTAAATAATTTAGTTAAAATTACTGCATCTTCCTCAGAAATATTAAACTTTTTTAATCAATCATTATTTTTTTCATTAAATAACTCGGTTAAAATTGCTACATCTTCTTCAAAAATTTTTCTTTTTTTAAACAAACAATTAATCATTTTTACTCAATCAATTTCATCTTTATATTTTCTAAAAATAATACGTTTAAATAACGTATTCTTATCTTTTTCTGGCATATTTAATTTTCCTTTCAATGTTAAAATAAATTATTTTAAATAACATTATAACATCAAATATAATGATAAAAACTTTTACAATAGTATATAATTATAAATAAGTAAGGCTTAAAAATAAATATAACTTTTAGGAGGAAAATATAGAAAAGAAACTTTTAACTTATACTCATGATATATCAAAAAAGTTATTAATCATACTAGGTATAAGTAAAATTGCAATTGGTTTGTCTATCTTATTTGTTTTTATTACAAACTTAATTATCTATACTAATTCAGGATTAATATTTCCTTTTAGAGAAATATCATAAAATAAATTTACAAGATAAAAAATGAGTATAAATGTTTTAAAACATTTATACTCATTTTAAATTTATATTAATTTTAAAAATTCTAAAATTCGATTTAATTCTTTATGATTACTATAATTGATGATTAGTTGTTTTTTATTGATTTTTACTTTAGTATCTAAAGTTCTTGATAAAGTATTTTCTAATGCTACTAAATGAAGATCTGACTTTTTATTAACATTTTGTTTTTGATTTAAACTTAATTGTTGCATCTTAATAACATCTTCAACCTTACGAACACTCCATTGTTCACTATATGCCCTTTTAGCAATAGTTACCATTAAATTAAGATTAGTGCCTAAACTTAATAACGGTTTAACATGACCCATTGTTAATTCATTGCGTTCAAGCATTTGTAAAATCTCTACTGGCAATTGCAAAATTCGTAAAGTATTAGCAATGTGACTACGTGATTTATTAACTTTTTGTGAGAGTTGTTCTTGAGTTCATTTCATTTTACTAATTAAAGTTTGATATGCCTGTGCTTCTTCAAAAGGATTCAAATCAACACGTTGAATATTTTCAATCAAAGCAAATTCCATTAATTGTTGATCTGTTACTTCAATAGTTACTGCAGAGATCTCTGTTAGACCTGCTAATTTTGCAGCTTTAGTTCTACGCTCACCAGCAACTAATTGAAAAACACCATCTGTTATCGTTTTTTTAACAATAATTGGTTGAATTAAACCGTGAATTTTAATTGAATCACTTAGTTCTTTAATTTCTTGTTCATTAAATACTACACGCTGTTGATATGGATTAGGAATAATTTTTGCAAGAGAAATAGTTTGTGAAAAAGTTTTAGCAATTTCTGGTGAACTTTCAATGTTAGTTATCAAATCATTTAAACCTTCACCAAAAATTGATGCTAAGCCTTTAGCAGAAATACGATTTTTTTTATCATTAGACATTATTTAACACCTCATTCACTAAACTTTGATAAGCAATAGCACCACTGCAACGTGGCCGATAACTAAAAATATTTTTACCATGACTTGGTGCTTCACTTATAGTTACATTTCTCGGAATATAATTTTTATAAACTTTTTCTCTAAAATTTTTTTGAATTTCTTTGATAACTTCAACAGAAGAAGTTGTTCTAATATTAACCATAGTTAATAAAATCCCTTCAATTTCTAAATTGGGATTAAATAATTGTTGTACTAAACGAATAGTAGATAATAATTGTACCAAACCACCTAATGCATAAAACTCAGCTTGCAATGGAATAATAACTGAATTAGCTGAAGCTAAAGCATTACGATTAACTAATCCTAAACTAGGTGGACAGTCAATAATAATAAAATCATATACTTCCTTTACGGGTTCTAATTTTTCTAATAAAATATTTCTTTTATTACGAGATTGCTCTAATAAAAATATTTCGGCTCCCGCCAAAGAAATGGTTGATGGTAATAAATCTACTCCTTGACAAACTTCAGTTTTAATTACTTTTTCCAATGGAACATCATGTACTAAAACATCATATATATCTTGTTCAACTTTATCAGCAGCAAAACCCATTGAAATAGTAGCACTACCTTGTGGATCCAAATCAATAAGTAACACTTTTTTATTTTTTATACCTAAACCTGCAGCAAGATTAGTAGCAGTAGTTGTTTTTCCAACTCCACCTTTTTGATTAGCAATTGCAATAATTTTGCCCATAATAATTACCTTTCTAAATTAATAGACTAATATTTTATCCTACTAATTAAGTTTAACACTAATTTTAATTAATATTATTTACAAAGGTTTACTTTTAATTTGTTGATAAGGTCTTGGATATTTTAAAGCACATAATTTATATTTTTGAAAATGAAGGATTGTTCTTTGACCATAGTTGTTTGGTAATTGAACAGTAAATTGATTAATTAACTTTGCACCCATTGTGTTAATACTATTTTGTGCCAACGCAAGTTCTTCTTCAACTTTAAGACCCTTATAAGCAATAAATAATCCTTCAACTTTAACTAATCCTAAACATAATTCACTTAAAATATTTAGCGGTGCTAATGCTCTTGCTGTTACAATATCAAATGTTTCACGATATTGATGAGCAAATGTTTCTGCTCTTTGATTAATTATATAAACGTTTTCTAAGTTTAGTTCAGTAATTACTGTTTTTAGAAATTGACATTTCTTTGTATTTGATTCAATAATAGTTAATTGTAATTTGGGAAAACAAATTTTTAAAATTATTCCTGGTATACCAGCACCACTACCAACATCACAAATATTTTGATCCTCCAAAATGATATTATTACTAATTAAAAGAGAATCATAGAAATGTTTATAATAAACTTCCATTTCTTCAATGATCGTTGTTAAGTTATATTTTTTATTTTCAGCAATTAAAATTTTATAATACTGACTTAATTTTTGTTCCATTATTGGGGTTAAAGTTAAATTAGTTAAACCTATAGCTCAATTTTTATTCATTGCTTACTCCTAAATCAATAATTTAATAAAATACTTTATTTAAAGTAGACTATAAATATAATGCTTTAAATAATTAAATTATATTTAATTATATTTTTATATTTAATTATAATGTTTTTTTAGTATATGTTTGAAATTTTATCACATAACTACTATCCTTCAAAATTAAATATTACTAAAAATAATTTAAAACCTTTAAAATATCATTTTCGTTGTATTTTCTTTAAACTCAAATATAATTAACACATATAATAATAATTATTAAAAAATTATAAAAGTTTTTTAAATCATTGCTTAATTTAAAGTAAATGAGTTTTTATGTTTTAATTTATATCATTGAAAGGAAAAATAAAAAAATGAAAATTTTACTTAATTTTTCAAACGAACTAACAAAATCTATTAATAATAATTCATTAAACCTAATCAGTATACAAATTAATAATTGAACAAATCCTATCCAAGAACATAAAAACAAACTTGAAGAAATATATCAAAATTTTCTAAAATCACAAGAATTATCAAAGGTTTTATTTAATAAATCAATAAATACATATAAACCACATTTCATAAATAAAATGAAAAGAGAAGTACTATTTATTAAAATAAAGGGAGCATACCGATGTTGTCAATAATATTCAAATTTGTCTTTAAATTATAAGTTTAGACGAGAATAATTTAGACTTCAATATGCAATTGTAAGTTAATCTTAACACTTCAAAAATATTAGTCAACAATAATACTTACTTTTATAACTCAAAAATTCTTATTAAAGTTTTCTTTAATAAGTTTTATTTTATTTTTATTTATTTGCTAAATTGTAAAGGTAAGTGCAACTAAATTATTTTTCTATCCAAATATTCGATTGGTGAAAGATAATTTAGTATTTTTCTTGGTCTTTGGTTTAAAGACAATATAAATTTATGAACTTCATTTTTATTAGTTTTTGAAAAAATAAATTTTTTAGGAAATTTTTATCTAATTAAACCATTAGTATTTTCATTAGTACCTCTTTGTCAAGGTGAATATGGATTGGCAAAATAAATTTTTACATCTAAATTTTTTTCAAGTTGTTGTCAATTTGAAAATTCTTTGCCACGATCAAAAGTAATAGTTTTAACAATGTTTTTAGGAAGAATTGATAAATAATAAATGACATTTTTATTAATAACTTTAGTAGTTCTGTTTTTAACTAATATTGCTAAAGTAAATCGTGATACTCTTTCAACTAAAGCTATTAAACATGATTTGCTTTTACCTCGTGATGATACTATAGTATCTCCTTCTCAATGACCAAGTGTTATACGATCATTAACATTTATATCTCGTTCTTTAATTGATTTACCATTAAACTTGCCACGATTTTCTTTAGATTTTCGTTTTTTACCTTTTCTTCTTAAATTTTTACTAGTAACTTTATCAAGCATTCCAAAATAAATTCAAGTATAAATTGTTTTAAAACTAATAACTCACTCTTTATGAAAATTTTTAATTCTGCCATAAATTTGTTCAGGTGATCAACCTAATAGTAATTTTTGTTGTACATATTTTACTAAATTCTTATTTTTAAACTTATGAAAACTAATATGTGATTGTTTTCGATTTTCAGCTTTATTTTGTGCAATTAATGAAAAATAATGATTATTATCTTTATTTCTATTAATTTCTCGAATAATAGTACTAATACTTCGATTAAGATTTTTAGCTATTTCACTAATTTTAAATTTAAATTTCAATTGATTCTCAATATAAATCCTTTCATCTATTCCGAGATGTTTATAACTCATATAAAAACTCCTTACTTTTTTCTAAACTAAATTTAGCATTATGAAATTTTTATATGAGAATTTTTTGCAATTTTATTTACTTGCACTTACAAGTATAATTCAGCTTTTTAACACCAAGATAATTATCTAATAATGATACGTACTCCATTTTTTGTGTTTTTGTGTTATAATGTGTACAAATACGTCGTTTATAAGTTAATAAACCTTTTTTTGCTTTTAATTTTCGTTGTCTAAATCTATATGATTTATATTCAGATTTATCACATATACTTCATAAATAATCATCTATTTTTGCAAATAATTCTTCTGTTTGTTTTAAACTTAATTCATCTTGATTAAAATCATGTTTGTCTCAATCAAAATGATTTGCGAATGGTAATATAAACATTTTTAATGCTCCTTTCTAATTTTTGTTTGTTAATAATTTAAGTTTAATTTTTTTTAAAAAATAAGGAGTAAATATGGCTTTTATTAGTAGTTATGGACAATTAAATAAAAAATATAATCTTAATTTTAGTGATAATAATTATGGTTTTAGTTGAGATATTTTTAAAGAATTTGTTGGTGATGAATGAGCAGAATATTTTACTACTAATTGTTTTTATCGTTTTGTTCCAACAGCACGTGGAACAAGAAAAACTTGAAACTGTTTAGCATTTGATTTATTTATATGTTGTAATTTTAGAGATAGTAGTGTTCAAGAAGTAAGAAGATATGAAAATACTCATAGTGAAACTACAATTGGTGCTTTAATGAATGTTTGTCAAGTTTTATTAGATACATATAATATTAATTTATTACCTAATAATCCACATGGCATTAAATGAAAAATTACTAAGGATGGGGGATGTATTATCTTTCCAAGTAATCAACAAATTGACTTTATTGGTTATGCTAATGGTAATAAGATTTTTGGAAAAGAAGCAGGTGGGTCAAGTTTTTTAGGTTCAAGAACAGATGAAATTATTATGGCAGAAGAAAAAGAAACATTAACTGAAAAACAATTAACATATCGATATGAACGTTTACAAAACTCTATGTTTAGAAGTAATCGTATTAAAGTATCAAATAAACCTATTAAAGAGTGAAGTTGAACATTTATTGATAAAAATATATATAGTTCTACCTTTGGACAAAAGATTACTCGTTATTTTTATAAAAGTTTTTTCATTACTTTTACATGTAATCCTTATGATAAATATCATCCATTTTATTTAAAATACTGTACACCATTTTTACCATTAAATGATGAAGTCATGAAAAATCTTAAAAAAGTTGGTAAAGTTTATTATGAAAATAAAGATATGTTTAGTGGTTTAGGTTTATTTGTTTTAAGATTTACTATTCAACCATTTTGAAATAAATTACCTGACATTCAACAAAGAACATTATTAGAAATGGAAAAAAGTAATCCAGATGAATATAATACTGTTTATTATGGTTTTGAATTTTTAGATAGCGATGCAACAATTTTCCCATTTCAAAAAACAGTAAAATATTGACAATCATATGATTTAAAACAATTTTATAATCAAGAAAAAGAAATGTATAAATTTGATTTTTATAGTGTTGGTATTGATTGAGCTACGGGACCAAAAGACCATACTGTATTTATGGTAGTTGGTTTTAAAGAATATAATAATACTGGTTATTATGATGCTTATATTATTTGTGAATTAGTAGTTACTCCAAATGATTTTATAAATGAAAATGAAAAAATTAATGCTTATGTTAATGAAATTTTAGGATTAATTGATAATTTTGAAAATTTTGAACAAGCAATTTATTTTTATGATGATAAAGCAAGAACAGCAATGGATTGATTAAATCAAAAATTAATTGATGAACACAATACTATTTTAATAACACAAACCGCTATTAAACATGCTTCAAATTTAAATCAAGAAGCCGGATTAACTAATAGAGTAGTTTGAATGAGAAATATTATGAGTTATGGAAACTTTTATGCAAATAAAGATGATTTACCAAAAACAACTCAATGTTTAGAAGAATTACGTTATGACCAAACCAAAACTAACATTCCTGACAAAAATATGTATCAAGACCCTTATGATGCATTATTTTATGCATTATATCCATATAAAAATGTAATTAGGGGTAAAAATAATGCTACTGTAAAAAAAAGTATCTTCACATTTGCAATATAATAAATAAGCGCAATACAATTAATAGTATAGGTATCAAAAAAATAAACACCTTTAATTTAGGCGTTATTTTGCTTTTAAAAGCATACTTGTAAAAATAATCAAAAATAGTACAATTTAAAAGTAAAATCAAGGAAAAAAGGAGATATTTATTATGAAAACATGAATAAAAACAAATTTTCAAAAAATATCATTATCATTTGCTGTAATAACTGGTGTTACCGGTTTAATCTTAGGAATAGTTTCATATAATAAAAATAATCAATTAACATATTTTTATGATTACGACCATGAAGCACACTGGGGGGGCAACTATTTGAGCAAGACCAGTAAGTAATAAACATAAAATTACTATTTACTGAGCATCAAATAAATTAACTGATGATGCAGTAAAATGAGATGGTATTTATCCAGATGGATATTTTGATAATTAAATTTCTAAATTTATATAAGAAATATTTTCATTATATTTATCAAATAAATTAATATTATTTAAATTTATTTCTTGTTTATTTGTTACTAAAATTAAATCATAATTACCAGCACCAAATAGTCCGCTAACTTCAATTCGATTTAAGTTATTAATTGGATTTTCAATTTGTAATTCAAATTCACTATTATTGTCAATTTGTAAAACTTCTTTATAAAATTCTAATTTAGAAAATAATTGTGATTTATTTGAACCATATAAATTTAAAGCATTTTCGGTTTTATTTTTATTAATAATTAATCTTGTAAAATATTTTCCATATTCACCATTACCTAATTTTCAATCTGCCGGAATTAATGATGGTATATTATTGCTTTCTAATTCATTAGTTATGGATAGTCAGTTAAATTGATTATCATCTAATTTCAATAATTCATTTTGACTAATGTCATTGTTTTTTAGTTTAATGTTATTGATATCTGTAAAATCAAAATATGCAGATTTTAATACTACTTTTATATCTTTAAATTCTCAAATCTTATCAGGTGTAGAATGTATAGGATTTGATTTTAATTCAAAATAATAAGGTAATAATAATTTATAGTCATCATTTAAACCGTTATTAATAGACATGGTTGAATAAATATTTTTTGATAGCATTATAACTATTTGTTTTAATATTTTAACTTGTGGTAAATTTGTATAGTTAGGATAATCTAATTCTCATTGTTTAAATAAATTAGTAATAACTTCATTTGGTTTTTGTCCTTCAAACTTAGCACGAATTTTATCTAAATCATTCATTTCTTTTACAACATTACTTAATGATGCACCATCAAAGTTTCTATTATAAGTATATGTATAAGTTAACATATCTAATAATACTTTTTGTAAACTATCAATTGGTGGTCTATCTTTTATTTCTAGTTCAACATCATGAAATTTATTTGTTGTAGAAATAAATAAATTATAGTCACTTACTAAAAATCATGACTCTAATTTTTTATCTTTTAATTATAGTTCATCAGATAATGGTCATACTTTTGAATTTTTAGAAACATCATAACCAATTTTAGCATTAATTACTCTTGCATTATTAATAATTTCTTTTCTTGTTTCTCTACCACCACCAATAGCAATTAAATCTAAAACTGATTTTTCTTGTCCTATAAATTGTTTTGCTAAATTTCAAGGTAATATTTGTTCACTAAATCATTGTTGTAATATTCTAACTTTTGGTTGAGTTTCAATAGGCATTGATAATAGCGGAAATGCTATCTTATCTTTGACAAATAACTTTGGGTATACCTCCATATTGTCGACTTCACCAAGTACGTTTATATTGCCAAAAATCATGCTTCTAGGTGCTTTAATTTTTAAACCAATAACTTTGGTGTCTTTATCTAGTGGTTTTTGTAATTTAATAATAATTGGATAACCATCTCTTGTTTTAAAGTCTTTAATTTTAATAATAGTAATACTTTTAGTACTTCTAGTTTTTGGATTTTGATAAGGTTCTGAATAATTATTAATAATATATAAATTATCAATATTATTTTCAGTTAATGGTTCATTTATACTAACTGCATATAACTTAAATTGATTTAATAAATTTATTTCTTAAAATATTAAATTTTTAATATCAGTCATACTATATTCAATTGTATTGTCATTAATATTAGTACTTGCTCTTTGATTTAATTGCATAGTAAAATCAGATGTTTCAACAGCAGTAGTTTTTAATACTTTATCAATATCAATAAAACCTATTTTAATAGTATTTGCTGAAAATCTTAAACTATTATTTTCATTATTTTTAAATAAACGTTCAATTTCATAAATAGAAATTTTTCTTTTTTTAAATTCATCGTATGCTCTATTAATATCAGGGTCATTAGTAGCACTCATCATATTAGTAAAATCATAAGGAATATTATCAATTAAATAATCATTTTCTATTTCTGCTTGATTAAGTTTAGTTTGTTTCTGTGGAAACTTCGTTTGTGGTTTGTTGTTTTTTTCCATTGTTTTCTCCTATTAATTGGTTATTTTCTGGATTAAATAATTTTAATTTAACTGTTAAGTTATTAATTTCTTGTTCATCATTAATATTAAATGTTTTACTATTTAATAAATCTTTATCTAAACGTACTAATATTTGAATAAATTTAAGAATATCAATATTAAATTGTCATAATTTTTGTTCAATATAATTAATAGTTGAAATATTTACCGCTGTACTTTCGGGAACCGATTGTTGTGCTGATTTCTTTTGACTTGGTATATGAATACCACAACGTTTAAATATTTCATTAATATTTCAATCATATATATCAGTTAAATTTTTACCTTTAAAATTACTACTTGTCATATTAATATTTTCACTTTTTTCATTATTATCACCAGTAGTTTTTCAAATATAGTTGTTAGTAACTAATGTTCTTACGGCTTCATCCATTGTAGATTTAGCATTACCATAAGTTTGGTCAAAAATAAACTTTGGTGAATTTAAAATAGTATCTAAAACAATTTGTTCATAAATAACATCTAATGCTTTAATTTTATCCATTACTTTATTACAATCTGCTAACTCATTTGCTTTATTTCTCATAATTGCTATTGGAATATAATTAATATTTAATGTTTGTTCTTGTTCTAAATTAGGATTATTACTATATTCTTTAAAAGGTAAAGGAAATTGTTTTTTATTATCACTAATACTATAAATTGCACGATTAATAGTTACTTGTTCATTATTTAATTTATAAACTTCAAATAATCTTACTGTTTGTGCATTTTGTTGATAACTATCATAAAAAATAGTACATTGAATTAATTTACCAGTAATATCATAAATTCTTTGCTGTATATCTACTACTTGAAAATATAAATCATCATTAGCAATATAAATTAAATAACCACTAATTCCTAATTTGCTTAATTTAAAAATAGAATTTCAATTCTTTCTATAAAATTCTTGTTTAATTAAATATTGTTTAATAGTTTCATTATTAATATCCAATGGAGCATTATATAAATTAGCATTATTTTCAGCAACAAAATCAGTAAAATAAGTCTCATGATTAAAATCATTAAAACCAAAATAACTTAAAATAGAAGTGTGTGTACTTTTATTTTCTAAAAAAATTAATTTAGATTTTTCTTCATTATTATTAATATTTGTTTTATCTTTTCTTGGTCAAAAAGGTTTCATTTTTTTCTCCTTTCTAAAATATTTGATTAATTTTTAAGACAATTTTTACTATAATAAATATAATTAAACCAACAACAGCAGAAGATAATAAAACTCCAATTAAACTTAAAATAATTTTTATAATTTTTCAAATCATAATTTTATTCCTGTAATTCTTCTAATTTTCATGTATTACCTTTATCGCTACCTTTTAAAGAATAAATAGTAATAAATTTTGAGTGTTGTACTGATAAAACTAAGACATTAGTATTATTGTTAAAAACTTCTATTGTTACACCTGCTATTTTTGTATTAGTTATAATAAATTCTTTAATTGCAAAAACATTATTATATATATTTCAAGAATAATAAACTTTATATCTTTTATTAACTATAAAATCATAAGTAATTTGTCAATTATCTCATTTATTTTTTTCTCTTATTCCTACTTCTTTTCAAATTGAACTACTTGGAGGAATTGGAATTGGTTGTGGTTGTTTTTTGATAATTTCATTAATAGCACCAGCAACAGTTTTATCAGTAGTTTCTAAATTAGGAATTTCAGTACCAATAGTATTTATAGAAAAAGCATATTTGAATTGGTCTTTATCCATTTTATTGTCTAATTTTTTATCTACTTCTTCTTTTTTATAATAATCAGTTAAATCAGTTTTCCCGCAAGTAGCACTAATTTTATTATTTTCATCAATTTTAATATTTTCACCAGCAATTAACTTATCTTGTTTTTTATCTAATAATTGATTTGTTTCTAGTTTTGTATAATAATCATGTTCAGTATTTTCTTCTGCTATAAATTCAGTTGGTGTATCTATTCCTTGATATTGATATATTTCTTCTATATCACCAATTAAATTAATTTTTCCAAGTTCAGGATAAGAATTACCACCACCACTAAATTGTTTCTTTTTATTGTTATAGTAAATAGTTCCAATATTTAAAATATTTTTATTTTGTATTTGTTCTCCATAAGTCATGGAATCAACATTTAACAATGCAAATTCGTTAAAAACATTATTTAAATAAATTTTAATTACTTTATAAAATTTCATAAAGTTATTTTCTGTTGAATATTGATAACTGATTTTAATAAAATATCATTTAAATATTTCTATATTATTATTTTCAACTTTTTTTCATAAGGAACTAGTTTCAATATTAAATCAATTATTTTTAACATCATTAATATTTTCGTTTGTTTTAATTAATTCACTATTTAATTTGGTAATTTCATTTTCATTTGTAGTAATTCGTTTTTGTTGTTTAGCAGAAAAATCACAAGTTGGTGCATGTGTATAATCACCAATTTGTGGATTGTTTTGTAAAACATCAGGTGGTAATGTTCCGATTTCATTAGGTCAATCTAAAATCATAGTTTCAGTTTTTGAGTCATATTCTGTTGCAACATAACCTTTATTTATTAAATTTTTAACTGGTCCCCTATATGTTTCATTTTTATTACCATTAATGGTATCATCATATAATTTTATTTGCTTTGATAATGTAAATTCTTTTTGTTCTTGAATTAATTCATTAACTTTGTTTCTAGTATAAAATGCTTTTAAGTCAATTTTTTCAACATCTATTTCATCATTATTATAATTTGAAAATATTTGTTTTAATTCTGTTAATCTTGCTCATATTTTCATTCTACTAGGTGTTAAATCTCAAATATTAATCGTAGGAGTACTACTTGCACTAAATTGATTACCATTATTAAATTGAATAGTAGCATCAACATTAAATTCAATTGGTGTACGATTAAATACTCAATGTTCAACCATAACATAAACCATATCTCTTAAAGTTTCTTTAATTAATTCATCTTTAAAACTATCAAAAGGAAATTTAGATAAAATAAAATCAAGATAAGCATTAATATCATTTTGAGCACGAATAGCAAATGTTTTAAATCAATCATCAACATTTGGTCATGTATTTATATATTGTCGTGGTGTTTCTGTAATTGTTCCAGTTAATGGATATCAGTTATTATAATTTTCTAAACTGACACCAGTTCAAAGTTTGTTAATCATATTTTATCATTCCTTAAAAAATGCTTTTTTATAACGTTTGGTTTTTGATTTAGTTTTTCTATGTGATATATGTATAATTTCTTTTTGTAATTTTTTCTTTCCTTTTTTTACAACTTGATTATATGCAAATTTTTCTAAATGTCTTAACAATCAAGTACCAAATACAGTATTAACTGAGAATTTTAAACCCACCCTTTTAAATGATTTATTGACATTATCAATAGGATTATTAATAACATTAACTACTTTATGATAAGTTCTAATTGTCCTTAATATTTGCCTATAAATTTTAAAACTATCTTTAATCATTTGTTGTACAACTGGTGGAGAAAAAGCAATACTTTTTAATCATTTATTTTGAATAACTCCATATCCAATATATCAACCGCTATATCATCTATATCAATGAAATGGATGTATTTGAATAACAAAAGTTTCTGCTTTGATAATACTATCAATAACTACAATTGGTTTATATTTAGGATTACGATGATAAATAGTAATTCCACATTTATCTAATGATAAAGGTTGAATTTTACAAGCCATAAATACTGGTGAATTTAATGGAATTAATTGTGCATGTTTAATTGCTTTCTTTTCAGCACTTGTAAATACATCAATTGTTTTTTCTTTTAATTTATTAATTTTTTCAAATGCTTGTTTTTCTAATTTTTCGAATTTCTCTTGTAATTTATAAATATTTATTCTTATTTTTTCAAAATATGAAGTATCTTTTCAAAATTTATTTAAACCTTTTTTAAAATAAAATTTAATATCAAAATATTTAAAAGTTTGATTTGCTTTTAATACTAATTTATGAATTGAACTATTTTTAAAATGCTGAATTATACTTGTAAGTGCAAGTAAATAAAATTGCAAAAAATTCTCATATAAAAATTTCATAATGCTAAATTTAGTTTAGAAAAAAGTAAGGAGTTTTTATATGAGTTATAAACATCTTGGCATAGATGAAAGGATTTATATTGAGAATCAATTGAAATTTAAATTTAAAATTAGTGAAATAGCTAAAAATCTTAATCGAAGTATTAGTACTATTATTCGAGAAATTAATAGAAATAAAGATAATAATCATTATTTTTCATTAATTGCACAAAATAAAGCTGAAAATCGAAAACAATCACATATTAGTTTTCATAAATTTAAAAATAAGAATTTAGTAAAATATGTACAACAAAAATTACTATTAGGTTGATCACCTGAACAAATTTATGGCAGAATTAAAAATTTTCATAAAGAGTGAGTTATTAGTTTTAAAACAATTTATACTTGAATTTATTTTGGAATGCTTGATAAAGTTACTAGTAAAAATTTAAGAAGAAAAGGTAAAAAACGAAAATCTAAAGAAAATCGTGGCAAGTTTAATGGTAAATCAATTAAAGAACGAGATATAAATGTTAATGATCGTATAACACTTGGTCATTGAGAAGGAGATACTATAGTATCATCACGAGGTAAAAGCAAATCATGTTTAATAACTTTAGTTGAAAGAGTATCACGATTTACTTTAGCAATATTAGTTAAAAACAGAACTACTAAAGTTATTAATAAAAATGTCAGTTATTATTTATCAATTCTTCCTAAAAACATTGTTAAAACTATTACTTTTGATCGTGGCAAAGAATTTTCAAATTGACAACAACTTGAAAAAAATTTAGATGTAAAAATTTATTTTGCCAATCCATATTCACTTTGACAAAGAGGTACTAATGAAAATACTAATGGTTTAATTAGATAAAAATTTCCTAAAAAATTTATTTTTTCAAAAACTAATAAAAATGAAGTTCATAAATTTATATTGTCTTTAAATTATAAGTTTAGACGAGAATAATTTAGACTTCAATATGCAATTGTAAGTTAATCTTAACACTTCAAAAATATTAGTCAACAATAATACTTACTTTTATAACTCAAAAATTCTTATTAAAGTTTTCTTTAATAAGTTTTATTTTATTTTTATTTATTTGCTAAATTGTAAAGGTAAGTGCAACTAAATTATTTTTCTATCCAAATATTCGATTGGTGAAAGATAATTTAGTATTTTTCTTGGTCTTTGGTTTAAAGACAATATAAATTTATGAACTTCATTTTTATTAGTTTTTGAAAAAATAAATTTTTTAGGAAATTTTTATCTAATTAAACCATTAGTATTTTCATTAGTACCTCTTTGTCAAAGTGAATATGGATTGGCAAAATAAATTTTTACATCTAAATTTTTTTCAAGTTGTTGTCAATTTGAAAATTCTTTGCCACGATCAAAAGTAATAGTTTTAACAATGTTTTTAGGAAGAATTGATAAATAATAAATGACATTTTTATTAATAACTTTAGTAGTTCTGTTTTTAACTAATATTGCTAAAGTAAATCGTGATACTCTTTCAACTAAAGCTATTAAACATGATTTGCTTTTACCTCGTGATGATACTATAGTATCTCCTTCTCAATGACCAAGTGTTATACGATCATTAACATTTATATCTCGTTCTTTAATTGATTTACCATTAAACTTGCCACGATTTTCTTTAGATTTTCGTTTTTTACCTTTTCTTCTTAAATTTTTACTAGTAACTTTATCAAGCATTCCAAAATAAATTCAAGTATAAATTGTTTTAAAACTAATAACTCACTCTTTATGAAAATTTTTAATTCTGCCATAAATTTGTTCAGGTGATCAACCTAATAGTAATTTTTGTTGTACATATTTTACTAAATTCTTATTTTTAAACTTATGAAAACTAATATGTGATTGTTTTCGATTTTCAGCTTTATTTTGTGCAATTAATTAAAAATAATGATTATTATCTTTATTTCTATTAATTTCTCGAATAATAGTACTAATACTTCGATTAAGATTTTTAGCTATTTCACTAATTTTAAATTTAAATTTCAATTGATTCTCAATATAAATCCTTTCATCTATGCCAAGATGTTTATAACTCATATAAAAACTCCTTACTTTTTTCTAAACTAAATTTAGCATTATGAAATTTTTATATGAGAATTTTTTGCAATTTTATTTACTTGCACTTACAAGTATAATTCAGCTTTTTAACACCAAGATAATTATCTAATAATGATACGTACTCCATTTTTTGTGTTTTTGTGTTATAATGTGTACAAATACGTCGTTTATAAGTTAATAAACCTTTTTTTGCTTTTAATTTTCGTTGTCTAAATCTATATGATTTATATTCAGATTTATCACATATACTTCATAAATAATCATCTATTTTTGCAAATAATTCTTCTGTTTGTTTTAAACTTAATTCATCTTGATTAAAATCATGTTTGTCTCAATCAAAATGATTTGCGAATGGTAATATAAACATTTTTAATGCTCCTTTCTAATTTTTGTTTGTTAATAATTTAAGTTTAATTTTTTTTAAAAAATAAGGAGTAAATATGGCTTTTATTAGTAGTTATGGACAATTAAATAAAAAATATAATCTTAATTTTAGTGATAATAATTATGGTTTTAGTTGAGATATTTTTAAAGAATTTGTTGGTGATGAATGAGCAGAATATTTTACTACTAATTGTTTTTATCGTTTTGTTCCAACAGCACGTGGAACAAGAAAAACTTGAAACTGTTTAGCATTTGATTTATTTATATGTTGTAATTTTAGAGATAGTAGTGTTCAAGAAGTAAGAAGATATGAAAATACTCATAGTGAAACTACAATTGGTGCTTTAATGAATGTTTGTCAAGTTTTATTAGATACATATAATATTAATTTATTACCTAATAATCCACATGGCATTAAATGAAAAATTACTAAGGATGGGGGATGTATTATCTTTCCAAGTAATCAACAAATTGACTTTATTGGTTATGCTAATGGTAATAAGATTTTTGGAAAAGAAGCAGGTGGGTCAAGTTTTTTAGGTTCAAGAACAGATGAAATTATTATGGCAGAAGAAAAAGAAACATTAACTGAAAAACAATTAACATATCGATATGAACGTTTACAAAACTCTATGTTTAGAAGTAATCGTATTAAAGTATCAAATAAACCTATTAAAGAGTGAAGTTGAACATTTATTGATAAAAATATATATAGTTCTACCTTTGGACAAAAGATTACTCGTTATTTTTATAAAAGTTTTTTCATTACTTTTACATGTAATCCTTATGATAAATATCATCCATTTTATTTAAAATACTGTACACCATTTTTACCATTAAATGATGAAGTCATGAAAAATCTTAAAAAAGTTGGTAAAGTTTATTATGAAAATAAAGATATGTTTAGTGGTTTAGGTTTATTTGTTTTAAGATTTACTATTCAACCATTTTGAAATAAATTACCTGACATTCAACAAAGAACATTATTAGAAATGGAAAAAAGTAATCCAGATGAATATAATACTGTTTATTATGGTTTTGAATTTTTAGATAGCGATGCAACAATTTTCCCATTTCAAAAAACAGTAAAATATTGACAATCATATGATTTAAAACAATTTTATAATCAAGAAAAAGAAATGTATAAATTTGATTTTTATAGTGTTGGTATTGATTGAGCTACGGGACCAAAAGACCATACTGTATTTATGGTAGTTGGTTTTAAAGAATATAATAATACTGGTTATTATGATGCTTATATTATTTGTGAATTAGTAGTTACTCCAAATGATTTTATAAATGAAAATGAAAAAATTAATGCTTATGTTAATGAAATTTTAGGATTAATTGATAATTTTGAAAATTTTGAACAAGCAATTTATTTTTATGATGATAAAGCAAGAACAGCAATGGATTGATTAAATCAAAAATTAATTGATGAACACAATACTATTTTAATAACACAAACCGCTATTAAACATGCTTCAAATTTAAATCAAGAAGCCGGATTAACTAATAGAGTAGTTTGAATGAGAAATATTATGAGTTATGGAAACTTTTATGCAAATAAAGATGATTTACCAAAAACAACTCAATGTTTAGAAGAATTACGTTATGACCAAACCAAAACTAACATTCCTGACAAAAATATGTATCAAGACCCTTATGATGCATTATTTTATGCATTATATCCATATAAAAATGTAATTAGGGGTAAAAATAATGCTACTGTAAAAAAAAGTATCTTCACATTTGCAATATAATAAATAAGCGCAATACAATTAATAGTATAGGTATCAAAAAAATAAACACCTTTAATTTAGGCGTTATTTTGCTTTTAAAAGCATACTTGTAAAAATAATCAAAAATAGTACAATTTAAAAGTAAAATCAAGGAAAAAAGGAGATATTTATTATGAAAACATGAATAAAAACAAATTTTCAAAAAATATCATTATCATTTGCTGTAATAACTGGTGTTACCGGTTTAATCTTAGGAATAGTTTCATATAATAAAAATAATCAATTAACATATTTTTATGATTACGACCATGAAGCACACTGGGGGGGCAACTATTTGAGCAAGACCAGTAAGTAATAAACATAAAATTACTATTTACTGAGCATCAAATAAATTAACTGATGATGCAGTAAAATGAGATGGTATTTATCCAGATGGATATTTTGATAATTAAATTTCTAAATTTATATAAGAAATATTTTCATTATATTTATCAAATAAATTAATATTATTTAAATTTATTTCTTGTTTATTTGTTACTAAAATTAAATCATAATTACCAGCACCAAATAGTCCGCTAACTTCAATTCGATTTAAGTTATTAATTGGATTTTCAATTTGTAATTCAAATTCACTATTATTGTCAATTTGTAAAACTTCTTTATAAAATTCTAATTTAGAAAATAATTGTGATTTATTTGAACCATATAAATTTAAAGCATTTTCGGTTTTATTTTTATTAATAATTAATCTTGTAAAATATTTTCCATATTCACCATTACCTAATGTTCAATCTGCCGGAATTAATGATGGTATATTATTGCTTTCTAATTCATTAGTTATGGATAGTCAGTTAAATTGATTATCATCTAATTTCAATAATTCATTTTGACTAATGTCATTGTTTTTTAGTTTAATGTTATTGATATCTGTAAAATCAAAATATGCAGATTTTAATACTACTTTTATATCTTTAAATTCTCAAATCTTATCAGGTGTAGAATGTATAGGATTTGATTTTAATTCAAAATAATAAGGTAATAATAATTTATAGTCATCATTTAAACCGTTATTAATAGACATGGTTGAATAAATATTTTTTGATAGCATTATAACTATTTGTTTTAATATTTTAACTTGTGGTAAATTTGTATAGTTAGGATAATCTAATTCTCATTGTTTAAATAAATTAGTAATAACTTCATTTGGTTTTTGTCCTTCAAACTTAGCACGAATTTTATCTAAATCATTCATTTCTTTTACAACATTACTTAATGATGCACCATCAAAGTTTCTATTATAAGTATATGTATAAGTTAACATATCTAATAATACTTTTTGTAAACTATCAATTGGTGGTCTATCTTTTATTTCTAGTTCAACATCATGAAATTTATTTGTTGTAGAAATAAATAAATTATAGTCACTTACTAAAAATCATGACTCTAATTTTTTATCTTTTAATTCTAGTTCATCAGATAATGGTCATACTTTTGAATTTTTAGAAACATCATAACCAATTTTAGCATTAATTACTCTTGCATTATTAATAATTTCTTTTCTTGTTTCTCTACCACCACCAATAGCAATTAAATCTAAAACTGATTTTTCTTGTCCTATAAATTGTTTTGCTAAATTTCAAGGTAATATTTGTTCACTAAATCATTGTTGTAATATTCTAACTTTTGGTTGAGTTTCAATAGGCATTGATAATAGCGGAAATGCTATCTTATCTTTGACAAATAACTTTGGGTATACCTCCATATTGTCGACTTCACCAAGTACGTTTATATTGCCAAAAATCATGCTTCTAGGTGCTTTAATTTTTAAACCAATAACTTTGGTGTCTTTATCTAGTGGTTTTTGTAATTTAATAATAATTGGATAACCATCTCTTGTTTTAAAGTCTTTAATTTTAATAATAGTAATACTTTTAGTACTTCTAGTTTTTGGATTTTGATAAGGTTCTGAATAATTATTAATAATATATAAATTATCAATATTATTTTCAGTTAATGGTTCATTTATACTAACTGCATATAACTTAAATTGATTTAATAAATTTATTTCTTGAAATATTAAATTTTTAATATCAGTCATACTATATTCAATTGTATTGTCATTAATATTAGTACTTGCTCTTTGATTTAATTGCATAGTAAAATCAGATGTTTCAACAGCAGTAGTTTTTAATACTTTATCAATATCAATAAAACCTATTTTAATAGTATTTGCTGAAAATCTTAAACTATTATTTTCATTATTTTTAAATAAACGTTCAATTTCATAAATAGAAATTTTTCTTTTTTTAAATTCATCTTATGCTCTATTAATATCAGGGTCATTAGTAGCACTCATCATATTAGTAAAATCATAAGGAATATTATCAATTAAATAATCATTTTCTATTTCTGCTTGATTAAGTTTAGTTTGTTTCTGTGGAAACTTCGTTTGTGGTTTGTTGTTTTTTTCCATTGTTTTCTCCTATTAATTGGTTATTTTCTGGATTAAATAATTTTAATTTAACTGTTAAGTTATTAATTTCTTGTTCATCATTAATATTAAATGTTTTACTATTTAATAAATCTTTATCTAAACGTACTAATATTTGAATAAATTTAAGAATATCAATATTAAATTGTCATAATTTTTGTTCAATATAATTAATAGTTGAAATATTTACCGCTGTACTTTCGGGAACCGATTGTTGTGCTGATTTCTTTTGACTTGGTATATGAATACCACAACGTTTAAATATTTCATTAATATTTCAATCATATATATCAGTTAAATTTTTACCTTTAAAATTACTACTTGTCATATTAATATTTTCACTTTTTTCATTATTATCACCAGTATTTTTTCAAATATAGTTGTTAGTAACTAATGTTCTTACGGCTTCATCCATTGTAGATTTAGCATTACCATAAGTTTGGTCAAAAATAAACTTTGGTGAATTTAAAATAGTATCTAAAACAATTTGTTCATAAATAACATCTAATGCTTTAATTTTATCCATTACTTTATTACAATCTGCTAACTCATTTGCTTTATTTCTCATAATTGCTATTGGAATATAATTAATATTTAATGTTTGTTCTTGTTCTAAATTAGGATTATTACTATATTCTTTAAAAGGTAAAGGAAATTGTTTTTTATTATCACTAATACTATAAATTGCACGATTAATAGTTACTTGTTCATTATTTAATTTATAAACTTCAAATAATCTTACTGTTTGTGCATTTTGTTGATAACTATCATAAAAAATAGTACATTGAATTAATTTACCAGTAATATCATAAATTCTTTGCTGTATATCTACTACTTGAAAATATAAATCATCATTAGCAATATAAATTAAATAACCACTAATTCCTAATTTGCTTAATTTAAAAATAGAATTTCAATTCTTTCTATAAAATTCTTGTTTAATTAAATATTGTTTAATAGTTTCATTATTAATATCCAATGGAGCATTATATAAATTAGCATTATTTTCAGCAACAAAATCAGTAAAATAAGTCTCATGATTAAAATCATTAAAACCAAAATAACTTAAAATAGAAGTGTGTGTACTTTTATTTTCTAAAAAAATTAATTTAGATTTTTCTTCATTATTATTAATATTTGTTTTATCTTTTCTTGGTCAAAAAGGTTTCATTTTTTTCTCCTTTCTAAAATATTTGATTAATTTTTAAGACAATTTTTACTATAATAAATATAATTAAACCAACAACAGCAGAAGATAATAAAACTCCAATTAAACTTAAAATAATTTTTATAATTTTTCAAATCATAATTTTATTCCTGTAATTCTTCTAATTTTCATGTATTACCTTTATCGCTACCTTTTAAAGAATAAATAGTAATAAATTTTGAGTGTTGTACTGATAAAACTAAGACATTAGTATTATTGTTAAAAACTTCTATTGTTACACCTGCTATTTTTGTATTAGTTATAATAAATTCTTTAATTGCAAAAACATTATTATATATATTTCAAGAATAATAAACTTTATATCTTTTATTAACTATAAAATCATAAGTAATTTGTCAATTATCTCATTTATTTTTTTCTCTTATTCCTACTTCTTTTCAAATTGAACTACTTGGAGGAATTGGAATTGGTTGTGGTTGTTTTTTGATAATTTCATTAATAGCACCAGCAACAGTTTTATCAGTAGTTTCTAAATTAGGAATTTCAGTACCAATAGTATTTATAGAAAAAGCATATTTGAATTGGTCTTTATCCATTTTATTGTCTAATTTTTTATCTACTTCTTCTTTTTTATAATAATCAGTTAAATCAGTTTTCCCGCAAGTAGCACTAATTTTATTATTTTCATCAATTTTAATATTTTCACCAGCAATTAACTTATCTTGTTTTTTATCTAATAATTGATTTGTTTCTAGTTTTGTATAATAATCATGTTCAGTATTTTCTTCTGCTATAAATTCAGTTGGTGTATCTATTCCTTGATATTGATATATTTCTTCTATATCACCAATTAAATTAATTTTTCCAAGTTCAGGATAAGAATTACCACCACCACTAAATTGTTTCTTTTTATTGTTATAGTAAATAGTTCCAATATTTAAAATATTTTTATTTTGTATTTGTTCTCCATAAGTCATGGAATCAACATTTAACAATGCAAATTCGTTAAAAACATTATTTAAATAAATTTTAATTACTTTATAAAATTTCATAAAGTTATTTTCTGTTGAATATTGATAACTGATTTTAATAAAATATCATTTAAATATTTCTATATTATTATTTTCAACTTTTTTTCATAAGGGACTAGTTTCAATATTAAATCAATTATTTTTAACATCATTAATATTTTCGTTTGTTTTAATTAATTCACTATTTAATTTGGTAATTTCATTTTCATTTGTAGTAATTCGTTTTTGTTGTTTAGCAGAAAAATCACAAGTTGGTGCATGTGTATAATCACCAATTTGTGGATTGTTTTGTAAAACATCAGGTGGTAATGTTCCGATTTCATTAGGTCAATCTAAAATCATAGTTTCAGTTTTTGAGTCATATTCTGTTGCAACATAACCTTTATTTATTAAATTTTTAACTGGTCCCCTATATGTTTCATTTTTATTACCATTAATGGTATCATCATATAATTTTATTTGCTTTGATAATGTAAATTCTTTTTGTTCTTGAATTAATTCATTAACTTTGTTTCTAGTATAAAATGCTTTTAAGTCAATTTTTTCAACATCTATTTCATCATTATTATAATTTGAAAATATTTGTTTTAATTCTGTTAATCTTGCTCATATTTTCATTCTACTAGGTGTTAAATCTCAAATATTAATCGTAGGAGTACTACTTGCACTAAATTGATTACCATTATTAAATTGAATAGTAGCATCAACATTAAATTCAATTGGTGTACGATTAAATACTCAATGTTCAACCATAACATAAACCATATCTCTTAAAGTTTCTTTAATTAATTCATCTTTAAAACTATCAAAAGGAAATTTAGATAAAATAAAATCAAGATAAGCATTAATATCATTTTGAGCACGAATAGCAAATGTTTTAAATCAATCATCAACATTTGGTCATGTATTTATATATTGTCGTGGTGTTTCTGTAATTGTTCCAGTTAATGGATATCAGTTATTATAATTTTCTAAACTGACACCAGTTCAAAGTTTGTTAATCATATTTTATCATTCCTTAAAAAATGCTTTTTTATAACGTTTGGTTTTTGATTTAGTTTTTCTATGTGATATATGTATAATTTCTTTTTGTAATTTTTTCTTTCCTTTTTTTACAACTTGATTATATGCAAATTTTTCTAAATGTCTTAACAATCCAGTACCAAATACAGTATTAACTGAGAATTTTAAACCCACCCTTTTAAATGATTTATTGACATTATCAATAGGATTATTAATAACATTAACTACTTTATGATAAGTTCTAATTGTCCTTAATATTTGCCTATAAATTTTAAAACTATCTTTAATCATTTGTTGTACAACTGGTGGAGAAAAAGCAATACTTTTTAATCATTTATTTTGAATAACTCCATATCCAATATATCAACCGCTATATCATCTATATCAATGAAATGGATGTATTTGAATAACAAAAGTTTCTGCTTTGATAATACTATCAATAACTACAATTGGTTTATATTTAGGATTACGATGATAAATAGTAATTCCACATTTATCTAATGATAAAGGTTGAATTTTACAAGCCATAAATACTGGTGAATTTAATGGAATTAATTGTGCATGTTTAATTGCTTTCTTTTCAGCACTTGTAAATACATCAATTGTTTTTTCTTTTAATTTATTAATTTTTTCAAATGCTTGTTTTTCTAATTTTTCGAATTTCTCTTGTAATTTATAAATATTTATTCTTATTTTTTCAAAATATGAAGTATCTTTTCAAAATTTATTTAAACCTTTTTTAAAATAAAATTTAATATCAAAATATTTAAAAGTTTGATTTGCTTTTAATACTAATTTATGAATTGAACTATTTTTAAAATGCTGAATTATACTTGTAAGTGCAAGTAAATAAAATTGCAAAAAATTCTCATATAAAAATTTCATAATGCTAAATTTAGTTTAGAAAAAAGTAAGGAGTTTTTATATGAGTTATAAACATCTTGGCATAGATGAAAGGATTTATATTGAGAATCAATTGAAATTTAAATTTAAAATTAGTGAAATAGCTAAAAATCTTAATCGAAGTATTAGTACTATTATTCGAGAAATTAATAGAAATAAAGATAATAATCATTATTTTTCATTAATTGCACAAAATAAAGCTGAAAATCGAAAACAATCACATATTAGTTTTAAAACAATTTATACTTGAATTTATTTTGGAATGCTTGATAAAGTTACTAGTAAAAATTTAAGAAGAAAAGGTAAAAAGCGAAAATCTAAAGAAAATCGTGGCAAGTTTAATGGTAAATCAATTAAAGAACGAGATATAAATGTTAATGATCGTATAACACTTGGTCATTGAGAAGGAGATACTATAGTATCATCACGAGGTAAAAGCAAATCATGTTTAATAACTTTAGTTGAAAGAGTATCACGATTTACTTTAGCAATATTAGTTAAAAACAGAACTACTAAAGTTATTAATAAAAATGTCAGTTATTATTTATCAATTCTTCCTAAAAACATTGTTAAAACTATTACTTTTGATCGTGGCAAAGAATTTTCAAATTGACAACAACTTGAAAAAAATTTAGATGTAAAAATTTATTTTGCCAATCCATATTCACCTTGACAAAGAGGTACTAATGAAAATAATAATGGTTTAATTAGAGAAAAATTTCCTAAAAAATTTATTTTTTCAAAAACTAATAAAAATGAAGTTCATAAATTTATATTGTCTTTAAATCAAAGACCGAGAAAAATATTAAATTATCTTTCACCAATCGAATATTTGGATAGAAAAATAATTTAGTTGCACTTACCTTTACAATTTAGCATCAGTATTATATTTTTGTAAAAAATTGTTTGCTTTATCAATATCTTTAATTTTAAATTTAGGAGTTAACTGTGGACTTAACTTTATTAATTCATTTTGTAATAATAAATAATTTTTTAATTCTTGTACTTCTAATTTTGCAAAATTATTTTTATATTGTCTTTCAGCAACAAAACCTAAATTTTGTATTATTGTTTCGCGATTTGGAGCATGGTTATAATTAAATAAATAACGTTTATTTCCAATAATTTTATCTGTTAAAATTTCTTTTTCACTTACTTGACTAATGATTTCTTGTAAATTTTTTGCTTTTTTAATACCAATTTTTTTTAATGTTTTAGTTTTTTCTGCTAAACTAATAAATTTAGTTGTACGATAACCACGACTAATTCTATTAAGTCCAGCAAATGCAGGTAATATATTAAAAAAAGTATTTAATGGTGTAACATTTCCTTTTAAATAATCATAAACTTGATTAATAGTAAAATCAGTTAAAAACTCTACACCAACAGCACTAATACTAGCAAGTAAATCACTTGCACCTAAACCAAGTGCTAAACTTTCACTTAATCCACCAGTAAAAGGAGCAAGTGCTACTGCTATTACTTGTACACCAATCATTTCTAAAATTTCTCATCATCAACTTTTATGTTCTTGTTGTTGACTTGTTCTAGTATGTTTTGGTTTATTTATGTTTAAAAGTATTGCTGTACTAGTTGTACCAATTGGCATAATAATTATCCTTATTTAAGAGTTATTTTTATAGGATTTGTTGAACCTTGATAATTTTTATCAGTGTCATTAGTAGTGATTACTACATATAAATCTCCTGCTTTTTGGTTTTGATTACTTACATCAACTTGACCTTGGGCATCACTAAAATAATTAATAATTGGAGTTGTTAAATTTGGATTTAAATTATTTATTTCAGTTGTATTTTTAATTGTTGTATCTAATAATTTATTCTTTTTAGTAGTATCAGCAGTAATATTAGTTGTTAATGTTGTAATTTCTTCACTTAAATATTTTTTATTAACAATACCACATAACATTCATCTTGATTCTGTTTCTGAGTTTGACATATAAGGAATAGATTCTCCTGTTACTTGTCCACCAACTAAATATCTTTTTGGAACTTTACCATCTTTAATATCTTCAACATATATACTAGTTTGTTGTAACATATATCTTTTCATTGCTTTTGGTGTTGCTAAAACAAAATTCATAATTTGATTTTTATTTTCAGTATTTTTAAATGTCATATAATCATCCATAACAATTTGACATAATACACCTTTAATATATAAATTTGTTCCATTTAATCTTAATTGTTGTGCTAGTTGATTATCAGTAATTAAACCTTTATTATCTGCTAAATAAACTAAAGTATCATAAAGACTATTTGTTATAAAAAATTTACAATTATTACTATTTCTTAATGGAAATAAAGTATTTCATGCTGATAACATTGATTTTAAATATCCTACTGGTGTTGTATCAGTAATGATTACTTTTTTGGCAGATTTAGCAATTGTATTTGTATCATTATTTGCTAAATAATCTGCTAAATCATTAGCAACTTCATATTGCATACTTTCTAGTAAATTTTGCCCATTATCTGCAAATAAATCAACTTCACCAATCATTTCTCCTGTACTAGCTTCTTTTGTAATTTCTTTAATAATTTTATCAGTATCAACATAACCAACTTCTAATCCTTTACTTTTATCATTTCAATGAAGTATTTTGAATGTTGGGTCTTTTGGTTTTTTAACTATAAATTCAATTTTTGTAGAATTAACCATTTCAATTGGAAAAAAAATTGCTCATGGACTATTTGATTGTTTATAAAATTCTATAAATTCAGGTGTTTCTACTAATTTTGTAGTATTATCTAAATTTTGTTTAAATGGCACTGGATTTGGCATTTTAAATTTTCCTTTCTTTTATAAATTATTTTTCTTTTTATAATCTAATAAACTACTTTTTATTGAAGTTTCTTGATTTGTTAATATTGTTTCTTGTTTACCACCTGTATTAATTGGTTCTTTAAATAGTGGTTGTTCTTTAATCATTTTTTTAATAGTTTCTTCAATTTTTGAATTTTCTATATTACTTGTTTTAAATTTTAAAAATTCATAAAATTCTTTTTTAACTTGATATTTTTTAAATATATTAATTATTTCTTTTTCTTTAATTTCTTGATTAAGTTTATTTAACTTATTTTCTAATTCAACAATCTTAATTTCTTGCTCTTGTTGTAAATTATTATTTTCAATTAAATGTTCAGTATTTTGTTCAACATTAGTTTCATTTTCTAACATTTAAATCACACCTTTATTATTTATTTTCTTTTCCATTAATTTTTTCATTAAGTTTTGCTAATTTTTTTTGATGTTTCATCACTTTATTATTTCTTCTAATATTTTTTGGAGTTGTAATAAATCTTTTAAATCAAACAATTAATTCTCTACAAATTAATGTTCCTACACTTGTTCCAATAATAATTAATTCATGTAAAAATTCTTTCATTTTCAATTATTTCCTTTCAATTATTTATTTTTAATTATTCGTCAAATTGACCATTATTAATTCTTTCAATCATTGATTTTGAATTACTTATAATAGTTACCAATAAAGATATTTCTTTATTTAATTGTTCCATTCTTTCTTTATATGTCTGAATTTCATTGTTATAATATTCAATCAATTTTTCTTTATTCATTAGTTATCATCTCCTTTATAAACTATCATATGTAGTTGGTCTTTCATATAAAACATCACTACTTCCACTATTATTACTAATAGCATCACTATTAATTAATCTTCTTGTTTCATTTGTAAATGATGTTTCTTGCATTTCTTGATTATGATTTTTAGTTTCCATAGGTAATAAATTATGTATAATTTCACTTGCACCAGCAACTATTGTTGGTACTGCATAAGCATTATTAAAATCATTATTTATACCCATAGCTACACCACTTGAAATTAGACATACACTAGTTGCCATATTACATATTTTTCTTATTACTTCAAATCTATTAGGTATTAGTTCACTTAACCCACCAATTAGATTTGATATACCATAAGTACTTAAACTAATATATGTATCTCAATCCATTTGTTGTTTATTATCATTAGTTAATAATAATGGTCATGGTGGTGTTTCTGTGGTAGTAGTTGTTAATCAAGGTGGTGGTTCAGGATTAGGATTGATTTTTGTAAATTTTGCATAATTAATTAAACCAATAGTTCCTAAACCTAATAATATTTTTTTTACTTGAATTTAATATTTTCTTTTTAGTACTTGGCATTTGATTTAAGTTTCATATATCAATTCCTAACTTTTTACTAAATAATAAAGCATTAATACTTCCTAATACTGGATTACCAATAATTTGACCATAATAAGCACTTGTACCAATCATTGCTGATAATGGACTTATTCCAATTCTTATTATTTTTAATAAAGTATAGTTATTTGATTGTACATTCGTGTCATTTGGCATTTTCATTTACTCCTTCATTTTTTGGTTTAATAAACACTTCAACTCAACCTGTATAGTGAACGTTATCACCAACTAAAATAGCAGTATTTGCATGTGGTTGAGAAACAACTAAATATTCAGCAATAACATTAGGATATTTTCATAAAATAATTGCTTTTATATCATTACTATCTGTTAAATCTTTGGGATTTGGTGAAAATATTTCTATTTTATCTTGACCAAATAAATCTGTTAATTTAGTCATTATCAAATTCACCTTTTTCTATTTTTTCAATTAATAAATTTAAAATATTTTTGTCCAAATCAGAGTTTGTATAATTAATTTTTTTAGTTCATTTAATTATATCTTTCATATATTTAAGTAATTTTTCTTTATTCATTATTTATTCTCCTTATTTAAATAATATCAACCAATTAATAAACTATCTGCTTCATCATGATTTGATATTTTTATATTTCGATTATTTTCTTTAATAATTTCTTCAGCAACATATATACTTAGTTCTTTATCTCAAGGTCTTAATCAAAAAATAGGTGGGTCATAACGTTCATATCATTTCTTTCATTCACTTTGACTTATTAACATATCTTTTGTTAATAATTTATTAAATTGTCCTGCAATAAAACCACGTAAATGTTCTTGAGTTTCATAACCAATACCATTTTTTCAATTAAAAGTACCACGTTCAATAATTAAATCCAATTCATTATCATTAACTTTTATATCTCAATAAAATTTTCTTTGTCCATCATATTCTTTTAAATTATAACTTTTAACAAATATTGGTTTTCAATTTCAAAAATCATATTTATCATGTAAATAAACTTTTTTTCATAAAGTAAATCCAGTATTTTTAATACTTGGGTCAATTGAAAGTAAATAATTAGTCATTATCAAATCACCGGTCTTTAATTCTGGTTTTAATTGGTTTATAAACTTCTTCATAATATCCGTTTAAGCGATATGTGTTTTTAAGATATTGCATAAATCTTTATTTATTAATACAATTTTTATGTCTTGATTTATTAATTTCATCAACTTTATTTCTATGTTCTTTATCACCTTGATAAAAATGTTCACATACATTTTCTCAGCAGTTTTTTTCACAAGTAAATAAATCATGTTTTTTATCACATACACAACAATCTTCACAACATACTTCTTTATTCATTATTTATTCTCCTTTCTATTATTTCTTTCTTGCTTTATTAATAAATTTATTCAAATAATTTGATTATCACCATCACCTAATTTTTTTAAAAGATATTCATATCTTTTCTTAAAATCTTCACTATCAATATCTCTATCTTGGTAAATTATTTTTTTCAATTTTTTTATTTTATACAAGGTTTTTGGAGAATATATTTCTCCGTGCATGCAAAGAAAACATTTCATTATTTATTCTCCTTATTTTCAATTTGATTAGCAATTTCACTTAATATTTTTAATACTTTATATTCATTTTTTAATTCTTTAATAATAAATATTAAAAATATTATTAGTGTTATACTTGTTATTAATATTGGTGCTATTAATAAAATTTCTCATCATATCATTTTTTACTCTTTTCATTTTTTAAATCATTTAACATTAATTGAACAAAATACACGATTTTTAGGAATGTTTAAAGTATTAAAAATTTGACCAGTTACAATAATTTCATCGTTTTTGTTTAATAAAATACATCGGTTATAAAATTTTGGATTATTAAAAATTAAAGTAACATAGTTTAAACCATTTCATTGACCACGAACACTATAATATAATTCTTTATTACCTTTTTCGTAATATTTTGCTTCAATAGTGTTACTTAGTTTTACTGTTAATTTGACATAATTGGCTTTATCTTTCATTTTTATAATTCCTTAAATAGTATTGAATGTGTTTATATGCATCTTGTTCATGTTTTGTTAATTTTATATTTCCTTTATAATTTGTTATTTTATTTTTATTTTTTGGTTGGTTTTCTAGATAATCTCAGTTGAAAACATCTTGTACTAATACCATTAATGAACCAATAATTTTAGGAGTTGCTAATGGATTAGTTAATAATTGTTTTGAACTTAAAAAGAAATTTTCTACAATAACTAATATTTTGTTTTCAAAAAATTGTTCTTTGATTATTGATAATATTCTTTTATAACGATTTTTACTTTCAAAAACATGTGTTGTGTTGAATGTTTCTGTATAAATAATCCTATTTGTTTCATTTGAATATATAACAATTCCATTATTACCAATACCAGCGGGGTCAATCCCAATAATTAAGTCATATTGCATTATTAATCAAATTCACCATTTTTAATTTTTTGATTTAATTGAGATATAAGATTTAATCTTCTATTAAAACAACTTTTTCAAAGTTTAGTTACTTTTTCATCGTCTCTCATTTCTTTATTTCATTCTCATTCATCTTTAAGATATTCAAGTATTTTTTCTTTATTCATATTTATACCTCCTACTTAACCTAATATTTAAAATACAGTCATAACAAATTGCTTTACTATTTTTATCTCTTAAAAAATATTTTCTTGTTTTTATATCATTAGTATTAAAGAATAAATAATCTAATTTATTTTGTTTACATGTTCAACAAAAATACTTTTTCATTATGAGTTGAAATTTCCTTATAAGAAGTAACTATATAATTAATTGGTAAATCATCATGTTTATATGGATTATTTATTTTAAAACCTTTTCTGTTTTCTTCTCACGTAATGTTATATTTAAAACAAGGATTAGTAATTTTAGTTTTGTTATCTGTTATTTCACCCATAAATCAACTATTATGCTGTTCATAAAATGTTAATTGTTCAAGTTTTATATCATTAAGATAATATTCTTAAACTTACAAATTACTTGGCTTAGAAAAAAACAAATAGCATCATTTACAGAAATACAAATAAAAGCATTAACCAAAAAACAAATACCAGCACTCACAAGCGAACAAGCAGCAGCACTTACTGTTTGACAAATCACTTGATTTACTAAAAACAAATACCACAATTTACAGAAACGCATATAGCAGTATTCACAAAAGATAAGATTTCTTGATTTACTAAAAAACAAATACAAGCATTCACAATCAAACAAATTGAAATATTTACTAAAGAACAAATACAAGCACTCACAATCGAACAAATACCAGAATTTATACCACAACAAATTAAAGCACTGACTGAATGACAAATTAGTTTATTTACAACAAAACAAATACCCTGATTTACAACTGAGCAAATAGCAGCTTTTCTTAATTTAGGAATACCGGCATTCACCAAAGAACAAATACAAGCATTCACAATTGAACAAATACCAGCATTCACAATCGAACAAATACCATATTTCACAAAAGAACAAATATCAGCATTCACAATCAAGCAAATACAAGCATTCACAAACTGACAAATTACTTGATTCACCATTGAACAAATAGAAGCACTAACAATTCAACAAATACCACACTTCACAAAAATGCAAATACAAGCACTCACAAGCGAACAAATACCACACTTCACAAAAGAACAAATACCAAGTTTTACAACAAAACAAATATCTGTGTTCATAATTGAACAAATACAAGCACTAACACAAGAACAAATACAAGAATTCACAGAAGCACAAATACCACACTTCACAAAAGAACAAATTAGTTATTTTAGAAAAAAACAAATACCCTGATTTACAGATTGACAAATTACTTGACTGACAACTGAGCAAATACCCGCATTTACAAGCGAACAAATACCAGCATTTATACAACAACAAATTAAAGCATTGAGAGAAGATCAAATACAAGAATTCACAGAAGCACAAATACCACACTTCACAAAAGAACAAATACCAAGTTTTACAACAAAACAAATAAAAAATTTTACATGAAAACAACCATTTACAGCAGAGCAAATACCCCCACTTCACAACAAAACAAATAGCAGCAATACCACCAATTCAAATTTCATGATTTCATGATGATCAAATCCAAGCACTCACAATAAAACAAATACCAGTATTAACATCACAACAAATTAAATGATTTTACTATGAACAAATCCAAGTTTTTACAAAAGAACAAATTCAGTCATTTACAACAGAACAAATATCAAAATTTACAATAGAACAAATACAAGCACTCAATGAAAAACAAATAAAAACATTAACTCTAAATCAAATTAAATTATTTGATTATAAACAAATACAAGTACTAACAGAAAAACAAATTTCTACTTTTACACCGATACAAATACAAATATTTATAACAAAACAAATCCAAGCTTTTACAGAAAAACAAATTAAAGCATTAACAGAAAAACAAATACCCGCATTTACAGTCTCGCAAATACAATCTTTTACAGAAAATCAAATAGCGTCATTTAAAACTTCACAAACTATTATCTTAACATCAAGACAAATCCAAGCTTTCACAACACAACAAATCCAATGATTTACAAATTCACAAATTTATTATTTAAAAATTTCACAAGTACAAGCTTTGACAACCAAACAAATAAGTTCACTTAACTACAATAAAATTAGAATATTTACATCACAATGAACTAAGAAATTCAAAGTTTCACAAATCCAAGCTTTCACAACACAACAAATTCAATGAATTGATTATGAACAAATACCAGAATTTACCAAAGAACAAATACAAATATTTACAAATCAACAAATACAAGCACTAACACCAAAGCAAATACCCTCATTAACTATTTTACAAATTAGTTGATTTACAATTGAACAAATACAAGCACTAACACCAAGACAAAATAGAGTATTTACAGAAAAACAAATCCAAGCACTCACAAAAGAACAAATACAATCATTTGCACCAGAACAAATACAATAGTTTCCAATTAAATACATAAATGGAATAATTTCAAAACAAATACAATGATTCATAATTGAACAAATTCAATCATTTACCAAAAAACAAATACCAGCATTTACAATTGAACAAATACCATATTTCACAACAAAACAAATCTCAGCACTAATTATTTCAAAAAAAATATATGCACTTACAATTGAACAAATACAAGCACTCACAATTGAACAAATACAAGCACTAACATCAGAACAAATAGAAGGATTGACAAGAGAACAAATTAGTTGACTTACAAATCAACAAATAGAAGCACTCACAAAAGAACAAATACCCGCATTAAGTCCAAGAAAAATGGAAGCATTAAGTCCAGAAAAAAGAAAAATATTAAAATTATTAATTAATAAATATCAAAATCAAGAACAAAAAACCAAATCTAAAAAAGATTTAACAAAAAAAATTTACCAACAAGAAGCACAAAAAAAACAAAGTCTTAGTGGTGGAAATCAAGAATATAAAGAATCTATATTATTAAAAAATGTGAAACCATTAAATTCACACCTTAAATGATCAAAATCTTTGTATGAAGAAATAACAAAATATGAAACCCAAGTTCCTAATATAACAACTAATAAATTTATTAATAAATACTAGTAATTAACAATCTTTTTTTAAAAAATTATTATACAAATTATAAAAAATATTTTCTTAAAAAATAAATGCTTTAATCTAATTTACATTACTATACATTTATTTTTTTTAGATTTAAAACTTATTACTTCATCATCATTAATTTTTTGATAGTTAATATTAGAAATTTTATTAATTATTTTTTTCTTATTATTTTTAAATGTTTTTCTTTTTTTTAATATTTTTTCTAAACTGTCATTGTTCTGTTCAATCAATTTCTCAAAACTGTCATTTAAGTTTTTTACCATAATTTAAAATTCCCCTTTTTCATTGCTTAATAAATTTATTATACAGAATAAAAATAAAAACTGAATTTATTAAAAAACATTTAAAACATTATATTTATTAAACCTGATAAAGGTTTAAAATATTGCTAGCATATAATTTTATTGTCATTTTCTACCTGCTTTAACATAAGGTTGCGCTCAACTTTTTACCAATTCTGTATTAGGACGAAAAATCATTAATGATACTAATGCTATTAAATATGGAAACATTCCTCATAATCAACTTGGAATATTATTACTAATAACTATAAATGTTTGTGAAGCATTAATATACTGATATAAAAAAGAAAAAATAAAACAAATAATAGAAGTTAAAAAAAATCTACTATGTGCCATCATTCATAAAGCAATTGCTAAAAATCCAATACCAGCAAAATTATTACTATAAATAAAAGTACTTGGAAGTACATAAACAAATAAAGCACCCGAAAAACAAGCTAAAGAACTAGAAAATAGCGAAATATAAAATCGAGAACGACGAACATGAATATAATTTAAAGCCACTGCAGTTGGATTCTCACCAATTCCTCTAATGTATAATCCAAGCTTAGTTAAAAACAAAATAGCTGCAAAAATATAAATTGCTAAAAAGGTTACCAAAATTGCAATTCAAGAAAATTGATAAATATAAATACTTGCTAATGAATAATTTATTTCTCCAGTAAATGTTAATGGTAAAATTACTGCTAATCCATAACCAAAGTAATTAATAACCATTGATACTAAAAATTGATTTGTTCTAAACAATAAGGTTGCTAAACTATGAATTAAACCAAATACAATTCCGATGATAATAGTTATAAAAAATGCCAAAATTGCAACTCCACCACCAAAATTATTTTTTAATTGTGAAACAATTATACAATATGTAGCAGCACCAGTACACATAATACCATCAAAACCAAAATTAACAATTCCTGCTCTAGTATTTAAAATTCCACCTGTACATAACAATAATAATGGACAAGCAAATAATAATGTATTAACTAAAATTGTTGAAAATGAGAGTAACATAATTATTTTTTTCTCCTTTTCTTTTTAAATATTTTCTTTTTTTTAAAAATTTTTGAAGATTTTGATTCAACATTAACAATTTTAACATTTTGTTGTTCATCCTTAATTAATTCTTTTTTTCATATTAGCTTCTTTTTTAGTCTTATTAAATATTCTTTAATAGCAATAGAATGAGTTAAGTAATGCCAAATAAAAGGATAAATACCAATAATGTAAATGGTTATTGATAATACTATTATTGCAATTTCTGGATTTTTAAAATACATAAAAGCATTATTTTCAATAGGACTAATAAATAAACTCATAAAAAATGATGAAAATAAAATAACTCCTGGTGTATATCCCGCTAAAGCAGCTACTACTATCCCATAAAATCCTTCTTGAATTGGAGCAGAAAGCGAAGGTAAATTATTATTAACTCCTAAAAAATAAAGATAACCAGCAATTCCTGCTATCGCTCCTGAAATTGGTAAAATTATTAAACCCTGATATTGAGGATTTAATCTGGCATATTTTGCAGCAACGGGATTTTTAGCAATTGCGTTTAATTTAAAACCAAGAATGCGATTATTAAAAATAATAATTGCGATTAATAAGACAATAATAGCAATAATAATACCAGCAGAAAATAAATTACTAATGCTAAAAGGTCCACTAATTAATGAAAATCTAATATTAGTAATTTGCGTTGGAATGTTTAAGTTATGATAAACATTACTGGCTATTAAACCTTTATATCCTTCTCAAGCAATAAAATTAAATAAAATAGTGCTAATAATTTCATGAATTTTAAAATAAGTTTTTAAAATTGCAATAATTAAACCGGCTAAACCACCAATTAAAACTGCAATTAATAAAAGAAAAGGAGTAATTCATTGACTATGACCACCACTCTTATAAATAGCTACTGCCAATACATATGTTACCATAGCACTAAATAACATTTGACCACTAACTCCAAAGTTATAAATACGATACTTAAAAGTAATAGCTACTGCTAATCCTGTTAATATTAATATACTATATGTTTCAATTAAATTACTAAAACTTACTAAATTAGTTAAAGGATTAATAAAAATAGTTTTCCAAAATGATAATGGATTAACTTGTAAACATAGCATTAATAAACTAACAAAAAATAGAGTTATTAGTAATAATAATGTACCCACTAATCAAAAATTTCATTTTTTAATATTTTCCAACATCTTTTAACCCAACCTTGACCTAATATTTTCCATTTTTTTATTAATTCAACTAGTAATTTTGACAAATGGTCTTTTCAAATAATTAATTGTTCTAATTATTTTTTTCATTTTCAAACTTCACTTTGTTTGTGGTAATTGATACATTTTATCAGTTTTAACAATTATTTCATTTGTAATAGGATAATCATGTCATAGTGCTGGATTGTTCATTATTTCAACTTTAACATCTTTATTTTCCAATTTACAAACAAATTGTTTGTGGTAAATAACTGCTACTCGTTGACACAATAATTGTAATAAGTAGGGATCAGTATCAATAATTAAAATGCTTGAGCCACTTTCGCGTAACTCTATTATCTTTTTAATAATTAATAATGAAGAATTTTCATCTAAATCAGAAAATGGATTAGATAAAATTAATAATTGTGGTTGCTCTTCAATACTTCTTGCTAATACAAATTTCTGCATTTCTCCTTTTGATAATTTATTAATTTTAATAAAAATATTATTATCGTTAAATATTTGATATTTTTTAATAATTTCTCGTACCTTTTTATTAACAACCGCTGTTTTGACAACTCCGGATTTAGTTACATATTTTTCTTTATTATAATTTCAAAAGGTAAAATTTTCAAATAAAGTGGCATCAGGAATTATAGCAGTATTACTATAATGTCCAGATATTCAATCAATTCCTAAATTACTAATTTCTTGCGGTTTAAAATAAGTTACTTCTTGTTCTTGAAAAAAAATGCGTCCTGTTTGCGTTTTAATCATACGTACTATACTTTCAAGTAAAACCTCGCTATAAAGGTTTTCATAATCATAAATACCATATATTTCACCAGGGCGAATTGCAAATTCAATTTTATGAAAATTTGAAATATTAGGTTTATTCAAAGAAAGATTATCAATATAAAGCATTGGTACTGAATTTATCGATTTTGGCTTTTTATAATTAAAAATCTTACCTCAATAATTAGTTGTAAATAATTTAGTATTTTCTTCTAATTTCATTACTTTTGTTTTACCAATATTTAAGTTTTCAATTCAAGATACTCGGTTAGCAACCATTTTAGCAAATTCTTCATCTCTAGTTGTGAAAAGGACCGTTATTTCTTCATTACGAAATGTTTTAAAAATCATTCAAAACTCTACTTTTTGACTATCAGATAAACCAACAGTTGGTTCATCTAACAATAATATTTTAGGTTCTTTGAATAAAGCACGAAGCAAAGATAATTTTTTTAATTCTTCAATCGCAAGTGTTGATACTCTCTTATTTAAATTAAGCTTAATTTTATATTTTTCCATTAAATTATTAATTTTAAATTCAGCTTCTTTTCAATTAGGAAAAATTTTGGCAATAGTTGGTTCATTACCAAGTATAATATTTTGTTTAACAGTAAGATTGTCTAAGAAAAAATCTTCTTGACCAGCATAAGCTATTCTAAAATAAAGCATTTCACTAGGATCACGAGGAAAATAACATCCTTTTCTTAAACTATTAATAACAATTTTTCCTTTAGAAGGTTGTTCAAAACCAGCAAGCATTCTAATTAACGTTGATTTACCAACGCTATTATTACCAACAATGGCATGAATTTCTTGTGTTATTTCTAAATTAACATTTTCAAATATAACACGAGTATCATAATATTTACTAATTTTTTGTAACTTCAATATTGTTTTTTCCATAATTATATATCTCCATACTGATTAGTAAAATCAATGTTATTAACACCATAAGTTTGGATTTTACTTTCTGAAGCACTAGGTATAATTTTAAAATTAGGATTAATTTCTTCGTTAAATGTCTCATCAAAAATTTCCAAACCAGGCATAAAACCAAAAGCTAAATAATTAATATCATCATAAACATAATCATTATTATTAATGACATTATATCCAATAAAACTAATAGTTTTACTATAAGTTGGACGGGAAGATATTAACCTAGCAGTATAAGCAATAATACTGTTATATCAATAATTAGTATTAATAATAAAATTAACACCATGTGTTTCATATAATGATTGGGCAATCTGACCAACACCGGCAACACTATCAGCACTATAAATATTACTTGTTACAAAACTATCATGAGGATTAGCATAAATAATTTTATATGTAATTTTTGGATTATCAATACCATTAATTATCTCAGCAAATTGATTCAAAATAGTTTGATCATAATCAATACCAATATTATTAATAATACCAATTCTAACTATCAATTTACCGTTGTCATCAACATCAAAGTTATATTTTTTATTTATTATTCCATCCTGAACATTTTGTTGAAAATGTTCAGCAATTTTACTGCCATAATTTAAATGGCTACTAGTTACGTTATCAGTATTATATCTAATATCATAAATATTATTAGTGACTTTAACCGTATCAGCAATAATGTTATTAAAAAAATAAAATTTAACATTCTGAAATTGTTGTAATACTCTAATTAAGTTTTTAGTAGAATAACTACTAGTTTCACTATGATGTGGAATATACTTTTGAAAACTAGGATTTAAAATATAAACTTTTTTGATATTATATGTAGATAAAAAGTTCCTCAACATTAATGCATAATAATTATCATCTTGAGAACTAAACAATGTTACTACATGATCTTTACCATAAAAAGTTTGTAACTTTTGATAAACAAGTCGGTCATAAATGTTTTGATTTTGTGCTTGTTGATAACTTGTTATTAATAAAACTGTTGGTTTTAAATTCCAAGTACAAGCATAAATACTACTACTAATAGTAGTTATTGTTGGCAAAATTATAGTGAATAATAGAAAACGTCGAAACATAAAAACCACCTACTAATAATAATTATTTATAATTATACAAGAAATCTTAGTTTAATATCAAACAATCAATTTATTGCAAATTAATTAAACGGTTTATTAAAAAAATAATAAAGAATATAGATAAAAAGGATTTATGACAATTAATTTTATTAATAGTAATATTTGGTTTGTTATTATTTTCAAAGTTATTTTCTTTTGTTATTCCTAAAATGTAATGATGAGGAATTTTAATTTTATTTTTAGTCGCATTTACGTTCTTATTTATATCTTTTGCTAGATCATTTATTTGAAATTCTAATTTTTGAATGATTTTAAAAAACAAAAAAAATAAATTATTTACTATTAACTTTGACTTATTTATATAAATTTTACATACTTTATATTTATTTTTAATAATAAATTAATTAATTGTAAAATACATAAAATTTGATAATATACAATTATTATTAGTATACATAAGTTTTAACCAATTACTTTTATAGGAAAGTAAATGGATTTTTTTGTTAAAAGGAGGTATTAAAATGGCAAACAAAAATAAATCAGAAATATTTCAAAAAATAACAGCACAAAAAGAAATGAAAGATATTTTAAACCAATCAAATTCTACATTTAAAAATAAAAAAGGAAGAAAAAAAGAAAGACATGGTGGGTTAACATTTAAATTTAATAAAATTAATAACACTAATAATCAATTAACAGATGTAATAATTAATGATAACCCATCAAAAAGTCATATAGAAAATCCAGAGACAGTTTCTATTATTTTAACAGAGAGTGAAAATATGCAAGAAACAGCTAATGAATTAGAAGAAATAAGTAGTCTTTATGCAAAATATATAAAATTAGCGATCTTAATTAAAAGATCGCTAATTTATTAAATATTTAAATTTGGATATTTGCGTTTTAAAAAAAATAATAAAACTTGAATATCAGCAGGACTAACACCAGAAATTCTTGTAGCATGACCAATTGTTAATGGTCTAACGCGCTTTAATTTTTCTCTAGCTTCACCAGTAATACTTTCTACTAAATCATAATCAATATCACTAGGAATTTGTTTTTTTTCTAAACTATTAGTTTGTTGCGCCATTTTTAGTTGCTGATTAATATACCCTGAATATTTAATTGTAATTTCTAATTCCATTAATTCATGATATTGTAAATCATTTATTAAAGGTAACTGTGAAGTAAACATTGATAATTTGACACCTGGGCGTTTTAATAATTCATAAGCAATAATATGATTATCGGGAATTGGACCTAAATTATTATTAATAATATACTTAGCAACTTCTGAATTGGGACTAACTTTAATGGTTTTTAATTTTTCAACAATATTGGACATTAATGTTTGTTGAATATTAAATTGTGATCAACGTTGTTCACTAACTAAGCCAACTTGATAACCATACTTAATTAATCTTGTTTGAGCATTATCATTTCGTAATAATAAACGATGTTCAGCTAAAGAAGTTAATAAACGATAAGGTTCAACTGTTCCTTTTGTTACTAAATCATCAATTAAAACTCCGATATATGCTTCATCACGCTTTAAAATTAATGGTCTTTCTTTTTTTATTTTTAAATGGGCATTAATTCCGGCTATTAAACCTTGACACGCTGCTTCTTCATAACCACTAGTACCATTAATTTGACCAGCACTAAATAATTTTTTAATTAATTTAGTTTCCAATGTTGGTCATAATTGTGTTGGTTCAAAAGCATCATATTCAATAGCATATGCTCATTTTAATACTTCACAATTTTCTAAACCAGGTAACGTTCTCAACATTTTATCTTGCACATCAATTGGCAATGATGTTGAAAAACCTTGGACATAAATTGAATCCAAAGCAAGTGATTCTGGCTCTAAGAAAATTTGATGACGAGGCTTATCAGCAAAACGTACTACCTTATCCTCAATACTTGGACAATAACGTGGTCCAGTACCTTGTGCTTCACCATTATACATTGGTGATTTATCTAAATTATTATTAATAATGGTATGAGTTTTATCATTTGTATAAAGTAAATAACAAGGTAATTGTTTTGCTAATGGTAAAAAATTTTTAGTTTCATGTGAAAATGCTAAAGGTAAATCACTACCTAGTTCAATATTAGTTTTGTCAAAATCAATACTATTTTTTTTAATACGAGGTGGTGTTCCTGTTTTTAAACGTATCATATTAAAGCCTACAATTTTTAATTGTTCAGAAATACCATTACTTGTTCTTTGACCATCTGGTCCTTCTGATTTCTTATTATGACCTTGTAAAGTTAAAGCTGTCATATAAGTACCAGTAGTTAAAATCACAATTTCACTTGTAATTTTTTCGCCATTCTCTAAAATAACACCCTTAGCAGTGTTTTCTTCAATTATTAATGATTGTACCATAACTTCTAAAATTGTTAAATTTTCTTGTTTATTTATTGCATTTTGCATATATTGTGAATAAGCAATTTTATCAGATTGAGCACGAATAGCTCAAACTGCTGGACCACGTGAATGATTTAATAGTTTCATTTGCAAAGCAGTAGCATCTGCTGCTTTAGCCATTTCGCCACCAAGTGCATCAATTTCACGAACCACAACTCCTTTGGCGGGTCCACCAATAGAAGGATTGCATGGCATTAATGCAATTTTAGTTTTATCAAGAGTAATAATAGCAGTTTTATGACCTGCTCGTGCAGAAGATAATGCCGCTTCAACACCAGCATGACCCGCACCAATTACAATAATTTCATAGTCATATTTCATTGATTTCACCTCCATTTCATAAAATATTACATATCAAAATTAATAACATCAAAAATAAGAAATTTTATTTTTAATTTCTTTAGTAAAGTTATCATAAACAAGCAAAATATTCATGTACTTTTTAGACTTTTATTAAATAAAAATTGAATTTTAGTTAATAATCTTCTCGATTATAATTCATTATATTTTATACAAGATATAAATATTATTTAAAGAATTAGTGCTGCACTTAAAAATAGCAACTGTTTTAACTAGTAATCATTAATACTAATTTAAAACCAGTAATTACTTACTTTTAAGTATTTTATTTATTATCACAAGATGTGTTTTTATTGAAAAGACACTTTTGTCATTAACATTAGTGACTGTATCCAATGGTGATAAAACATATGCAACATCTATTTCTTTTTCCATAACTGTAACCTCTTTTGTATACAATTTGACTTAAATAATTTATCTTAATATCCCTACATAAGTATAATTATAATGTTAATTTTTAAATTTGCAAATTTTTATTTACTATACCTTTAAACTTAAAAAGTATTTTTATATATAAAAATACATCTTATATTAATTAAGATAAAAAATCACCAAATAATCTCCCCATTTTAATATTAAGATTATTACATAAAGTTTTTAAATGGTAATGTTCACTGAAATGTATATTAATTAATTTATGTAAAGTGGTAACATCTGCCAATGGATCATGATGATCAAATTTAATTTGATTACTATGAGCAAGAGCACTTAAACGGTTATTAGGATAATCATATGTTCTTCTAAATAACTTAACTGAACAAATGTAAAAAAAATTAGAGCACTCTAAATCATTATGATTTATTAATGATCTTAAGATATTAATGTTAAAGTTAGCATGATGAGCAATAACAACAGTATTTTCAGTAAAAAAAGTAACAATGTCTACTCATAATTCTTTAAAATTTGACATTAAAGATACGCTTTCATTTGTAATTCCATGAACATGAGAAAAAGTAAATTCTTCAGGATGTGGTTTAATTAACGAACTATAAGTTTTGACAATTTTACCTTGTGTTACTTTTATCATAATTAATTGACAAGCACTTGTTTTATTCGAATTTGCAATTTCAAAATCAATAAAAACATAATTAGTATTATCAATCCCTCAATCATGAACACTAAATTTTTTCTTACTATTTAATTTTAATTGCTTTCTTTTTAATAACATTTTTTTAGCAAAAAGATTTTTACTATCTTTACTTTTATACTGTTTAAAAGGTGTAATTATTTCTTGTTTTCCTTCTATATTAACTTCTGATTCAGAGTTATCATCTGTTTCAAAATCATCATTTGTCTTCTTGAATTTTACACTTTTAAAAAACATATTAATGGCAATAGCACCTTTCTATCTAAATTTTCATAAATTAATATTAGTTATTCCTTTGATAAATTATAACATTGATAAGTTAGAGTAACTATATTTTTACTTATAAAACTTCATTTTTTACAAAATTCATTTATTAATTATCATTCTTTAACAACTAACTTAATATAATTTTTAAAAATAATATTATGAATAAAATATTATGCTGAATTATACTTGTAAGTGCAAGTAAATAAAATTGCAAAAAATTCTCATATAAAAATTTCATAATGCTAAATTTAGTTTAGAAAAAAGTAAGGAGTTTTTATATGAGTTATAAACATCTTGGCATAGATGAAAGGATTTATATTGAGAATCAATTGAAATTTAAATTTAAAATTAGTGAAATAGCTAAAAATCTTAATCGAAGTATTAGTACTATTATTCGAGAAATTAATAGAAATAAAGATAATAATCATTATTTTTCATTAATTGCACAAAATAAAGCTGAAAATCGAAAACAATCACATATTAGTTTTCATAAGTTTAAAAATAAGAATTTAGTAAAATATGTACAACAAAAATTACTATTAGGTTGATCACCTGAACAAATTTATGGCAGAATTAAAAATTTTCATAAAGAGTGAGTTATTAGTTTTAAAACAATTTATACTTGAATTTATTTTGGAATGCTTGATAAAGTTACTAGTAAAAATTTAAGAAGAAAAGGTAAAAAACGAAAATCTAAAGAAAATCGTGGCAAGTTTAATGGTAAATCAATTAAAGAACGAGATATAAATGTTAATGATCGTATAACACTTGGTCATTGAGAAGGAGATACTATAGTATCATCAAGAGGCAAAAGCAAATCATGTTTAATAACTTTAGTTGAAAGAGTATCACGATTTTCTTTAGCAATATTAGTTAAAAACAGAACTACTAAAGTTATTAATAAAAATGTCAGTTATTATTTATCAATTCTTCCAAAAAACATTGTTAAAACTATTACTTTTTATCGTGGCAAAGAATTTTCAAATTGACAACAACTTGAAAAAAATTTAGATGTAAAAATTTATTTTGCCAATCCATATTCACCTTGACAAAGAGGTACTAATGAAAATACTAATGGTTTAATTAGAGAAAAATTTCCTAAAAAATTTATTTTTTCAAAAACTAATAAAAATGAAGTTCATAAATTTATATTGTCTTTAAATCAAAGACCGAGAAAAATATTAAATTATCTTTCACCAATCGAATATTTGGATAGAAAAATAATTTAGTTGCACTTACCTTTACAATTTAGCATTTTAATTTAAAAACATATATTTTATCAATTCTTGTTGCTTTACCAGCTTTGCTTCCAAGATAATTAGTAGCTTTTTTCTTTTGAATTATTGAATCTTCATAAGTTTCTTCTAATCTTAATGGAATTTCAATTTTAATACTATCCCGCATAATATCAAAATAATTACATACTTTTCTATTATTTGCATCACCAACTACTAAAATAACTTAAGTATCTTTATTACATATTTTTGAAATTTGTAATAAATACTCTTTCATAAAAATTTTATACGTTTCTAAATCATGTCTATCATCTAACTTAATGTTTTTATTATCTTTATTAGTATTAAATCCTAATATTCACATCTTAAGCCAATTTTGTCTTGTATAATTAATTAAATTTAAATATGGTGGTGATGTAAAAATTAATTTAGGTTTAATATCAAAATAATCCTTTATTTTTAAAGCATTACCCAACTTCACATTAGCAATTTTATTACAATAATGAGCTTTTGATAATACACGTTTTACACGATTACTTATTTTTTCAAAAATATTATCTTTTGGTTTTTTAAGATTATTTTTCAATGCATATTTTCTAACATAGTTAACTGACATTGAAGTGTGATTACTCATACCTAAGGAAAAATATATTGATTAACCATTTTTCTTCATTGGACCATGCATTAATCCTAATGTTATAGCTAAAATAAAATTATCAATTGCTGAAATATATTTTTTTATCTTTGCAATATTTTTCTTCTCAATATTTAATTCTAATTAATACTTCATTAAGTTTAAAACTTTGAGATTTTGCACGAGAAAGTACATAAGCAAATGGATTTAAATCTATTGCATAAGTTTCTCTATTCAATAAACGTGATTGTAAAAGAATTGTTCCTCTACCAGAAAAAGTATCTAATACAATGTCATTTTCTTCTGAATACTTTTGAATAAAATAATCGGCTAAACTTGGTGAAAACATAGCCACATAAGAACAAATTCTATGCATAGAATCACCTCAAACACGACTAAAGTTTTTTTCATGTTTTTTCTTTTGGTAATTCTAATTTGATATTATTAATTAATTTTTCATATATTACTATGTTTGAATTAAATTCCATCTGTTCACCTACTTTCATATTTTGTTATTTTTTTTCTTGAAATCAACCTATTTTAGTTAAAAATCAATTATAAAAATGAATATAATTTTTTATATTTTCTACTCATAAATTTAAAATTTTTTCACTTTCAAATATATTATATATATTATGAATTGTATCATTAAATATACTTCTAGGAGAATTTTGATATTTCGCAGTAACTAATTCCTTAATAGAAGATTTATTTGAAATAATATCATTTTTAGTATTTTCATCTATTTTTTTCATCTCAAGTAAATCTTGAATAAATAATTCAAAATATTTACTAAATTGTAATCCTGTTTTAGACGTATCAAATAATTTATTTAATATTCCATAAAGAGAATTTATTCTGTTCTTTTTAATTAATTTGTTTATATTTTGAAATAACTCAAGTACACCATAAAGATTTATTAATATCATTACTTAAATTTTCAATAGTTCTATCATATTTAAAATGAATTTTCTTTAAAATTTCTTTTTTAATCTGCCTAATATCCTTATTTTGAAAATTAATTTCTTTACTTTTTTTATATAAATCAGAAAATTTTTTACCTAATCTTCTTAAATAAAGAAGTCTAGGAAATGCACTTTTTCCTGTACTACCTGCAGTATGTCTATTATTTACTATTTGTCATAATTCTTCTTCTGTAGATAATTTTCTATTAACTAATGTAATAGAAATGTTATTAAAATAATGAACATTTAGTTTTTGATAATCATTTATACAAATTAAAATTTTTTCTCAATTGTCTTTCAATGCTGAATTTTCTTTTCCTAATTCATTAACTATATAATCATTAATTTCTTTTCATTCAGAATTATTGAAAGAAAATTCTTCTAATAAATACATGCACATCAATCTTCTGTTACCTTCTAATACATAGAAATTTTGTTCTTTATCATCGGGAATAATATGAATATTATCATTAGAAGCTGTAAATCTATCAGATAAAGATGAAATTAATTCATATAAAACTTCTAAGTTTTTTCTTTCTAAATTTAATATTTTTTTAATTTCAACAAAAATTGAATAGTTATCATAATATATTTTATCTAATTTAATATTAAGATCTAGAATTCTAGGGTTTACAGGCAACATTCTTAAATCATTATATTTTTTTTCAACTATTGTAAATTTTTGTTCCAAAATATTCACCTTATTCTAAAATAAATCTTCATACTTATATTTATTTTAACAAATATAATTAAGAAGTATGCTAAAAATTAATAAAGTTACATTAAATAAATATTTAGAAATTGAATATAATTATGAAGATTTTATTATAGAATATAAATTATAAGAAGATAAAATGAATAAATTAATTTTATTTTTAGTTGAAAAAACGTTAGAAAATAAATTAACTACTAGAGGGTTAAAACTTTTAAACTATAATCCTACTTTTTTTAAAAAAACTTTATTTTTTAAAATACTCACTACGAATAATACTAAATATTTTACAATCACTAACTTTACCATCTTTAATAAAATTACTACGAGAAATTCCTTCAAACTTCATGCCAACACTTTCCATCGTTTTCGCTGAAGCAATATTCTCTTTAACACAACTACCTTCAATTCTAATACTATTAGTATTTTCAAATCCATACTTAATAGCAGTCAACAATGCCTCTTTGGCATAACCTTTACCCCACTCTTTTGGATTAAAAGCATAACCTATTTCCAAACATTTAGTATGAGTAAAATATCTAATAAAACCACAAGTACCGATCATCGTATTGGTTTCATCATCTTTTAATTGCACTGCTCACATTAAAGAACTTAATTGTTTATATTCTTGTAATAAAGAATTAATAAAACCAATACTATCATTAATACTTTTATGAGCTTTTCACGGTACATATTTTGTAATATTTTCATTCTTTGCATAATTAAATAATGCTTGTGCATCATTTAAAGTAATAGGTCGTAGTTTTAAACGTTGACTTTCTAAAACTGGGATAGCAGGTAAAAGATCAATATCATTCATAATTTTCTCCTTTAAATATTTTTAAACATACTTATTATATATTTTCATAATTTTTTCAACACTTGTCAATAGTTTATTAACCTGACTAACACTATAAGTAACTTCCATATTTCTAACAACACCATGTGAAACAAAAAAAGTATTTAAATAATATTTACCATAATAATATTTAATTGCTTTTAAACTTCCACCAGCTGTTAAACCCGTTGCAACAAAACGGACATTTTCATCTTTTACTAAATCTTTAGCAAAATAATATGATAATTTATATTTTTTAATAGCAATATCTTCAATATTAATACGAATTTTAGTATCTTCATCAGTGGGTCATATTGTTTGATAGGAAATTAACTTAGTTTTAATATTGCCACCAGCACTTAATGCTAATGCTGCCATTAATGCTCCTTCAGGAGCACCACCAATACCATAAACAAAATCTGCTTCCTTATTAATAACATCAATAGCAGCAAGCACATCACCATCACCAATTAAACGAACAATAATACCTAAATCATGCAACTTTTCAATTATTTTTTGATGTCTTGGTTTATCTAAAATAATACCAATTAAATCATTATGTTTTTTCATCTTTTGCATAGTTTTAATATTAGTAATAAAATCATCTTCATTGTTAATAGCATCTTCTAAATCGGGTCCAACAAATAATTTTTCCATATACATTTCTGGTAACTTTAAAATAGTATTAGGTGCTTCTGCTGCTAAACAAGCAATACTACCAGCAATATTATAAGCAGCAGGATAAGTACCTTCTACTGGATCAACTGCTAAATCATAAGTTAAAGTTTTTCCTTTTCCTAACTCTTGATTAACAAATAACATTGGTGCTTGATCTAACTCACCTTCACCAACGATAATACGACATTTAATAGGGGCATTATCTAACATAATTGTCATTGCTTCAACAGCAGCAAAGTCAACAGCATTCTTATTTTTACGACCAATAAATTTATAAGCATCAATTGTTGCCATTTCTACTGCTCTAATTAAATACATATCCTTATTCATATTTTTCTCCATAATTAAAATGTTCATTGTTAATTATATGATAATTTTTAACAAAAAACCTAATTATTAAATCTCTTTTTTATTACTTTTAAATATTAACGCTATTGATACTTAGTTTTACAAAAAATTTATGAACAAAATTTTGAATTTAAAAAACACTGCCTAAAAAATATTAAAAATTTTAATAATTTCCAAAAGTTATTTCATGAAAAATTATTTTAAAGTTTTATAATTTAAAATAAAGATTTTGACAGATTAAATAAATTAAATTTAGTAAGAAAATAAAAAAGAATTAAGTATTTAGTAATACTAATTTTAACTAGTATATTAAGTACTAATATGATTATAAATAGCAATATATTTTAAAAAATTAATCAAATATTAAACTCATCGCAAACTAAATGCTAAATTGTAAAGGTAAGTGCAAATAAATTATTTTTCTATCCAAATATTCGATTGGTGAAAGATAATTTAATATTTTTCTCGGTCTTTGATTTAAAGACAATATAAATTTATGAACTTCATTTTTATTAGTTTTTGAAAAAATAAATTTTTTAGGAAATTTTTCTCTAATTAAACCATTAGTATTTTCATTAGTACCTCTTTGTCAAGGTGAATATGGATTGGCAAAATAAATTTTTACATCTAAATTTTTTTCAAGTTGTTGTCAATTTGAAAATTCTTTGCCACGATCAAAAGTAATAGTTTTAACAATGTTTTTAGGAAGAATTGATAAATAATAACTGACATTTTTATTAATAACTTTAGTAGTTCTGTTTTTAACTAATATTGCTAAAGTAAATCGTGATACTCTTTCAACTAAAGTTATTAAACATGATTTACTTTTACCTCGTGATGATACTATAGTATCTCCTTCTCAATGACCAAGTGTTATACGATCATTAACATTTATATCTCGTTCTTTAATTGATTTACCATTAAACTTGCCACGATTTTCTTTAGATTTTCGTTTTTTACCTTTTCTTCTTAAATTTTTACTAGTAACTTTATCCAGCATTCCAAAATAAATTCAAGTATAAATTGTTTTAAAACTAATAACTCACTCTTTATGAAAATTTTTAATTCTGCCATAAATTTGTTCAGGTGATCAACCTAATAGTAATTTTTGTTGTACATATTTTACTAAATTATTATTTTTAAACTTATGAAAACTAATATGTGATTGTTTTCGATTTTCAGCTTTATTTTGTGCAATTAATGAAAAATAATGATTATTATCTTTATTTCTATTAATTTCTCGAATAATAGTACTAATACTTCGATTAAGATTTTTAGCTATTTCACTAATTTTAAATTTAAATTTCAATTGATTCTCAATATAAATCCTTTCATCTATGCCAAGATGTTTATAACTCATATAAAAACTCCTTACTTTTTTCTAAACTAAATTTAGCATTATGAAATTTTTATATGAGAATTTTTTGCAATTTTATTTACTTGCACTTACAAGTATAATTCAGCAATTTAGCAATAAAATAATATAAAATAATATTAAAAGGATATGGGCAAACAGATAGGGTTGATTTTTATGAACGCAAAAGAATTAATTGCAAGAGTATCAGATAAAACTAAATTTAACATTCAAGATATTGAAATAGTTTTTAATTGTGTAATTGAAGAAATTAAAAATATTAACCAACTAGGTAAAGTAATTACTATTCCTAATTTTGGTACTTTTAAAATCAAAAAAGTAAAACCCTGTTTACGACGAAATAGTAAAAATAATGGACAACACGTAGTTAGCAAATACAAATATATTAAATTTATACCTTATAAAAAATATAAAAAATATATTCGTTGTAAACCAAAACCAACAATACTAAATAATGTCGACTATTAAAATGTATGACCTAAAATGTGAGGAAAACCAATGAAACAAAGTAGTATTAATAGAATAAAATTAAGACAAAAAGTTAATATAAATTCAATTGAAATGTTTAAAGCATGCTTGCAATATAATTCACAATTTCAACCGAAAGTTAAAATTGAATTAGCAAAATGGCCAATGTATTTTGAATATTGAGAATACCTAGAAAAACATGAAAATATAATTCCTTTTTCAATTAAAACATCAATTGACAATTTAACATTATACGGTAATCTTTTAAAAAGTCCCCTTAAAAATGAAAATAATAATAAAACAATAATTCTATTACACGGAATAACTAATACAAGATTTTGAATATTTAAACAATCTTTCATTTTTTTACGTGCTGGCTACAATGTTATTTGATATGATGCTCGTAACCATGGTGAAAGTGATGCATCACCAACAACTTTTGGTTTAAAAGAATCACAAGATTTACAAGACATTATTGAATACTGTTGTAAAACATATAAACAAGAAACTACTGCTTTAGGATTATATGGTTTTTCATTAGGTGGCGCAACAGTAGTAATGTGAAGCAATTTATATGCAAAACATAAAATTAATCAAAAAGTAAAATTCATTATTTCTGATTGTACATTTAGTCGCTTAGATCGTACCTATAGTGAAAAACTATACAACTATGCTTTCTTACCTACTAATTTAATGCTGAAATTAAGTCGTAAAAAAGCACAAAAAGCATTTGGTGTTGATGGTTTACAAGAAATACAACCAATTAAATATTTAAAACTAATACCTGATATGCCAATGTTATTTCTTCATGGTCAAAATGATCACTTTATTAACTACACTAATGCTAACGAATTATTTCAAGAAAAAATTCGCTATGAAATACCAAAAAAAAGTTCATTATACACTATCCTTGATGCTAACCACGGTCAAAGTTTTTTAATTGGTGATTTAGACTACACAGTTGTTAATGAATATAATTTAGTAACTGATAAGGGTATTAGTGACACTACTTTAGAATTTGTTCAAAAATGAATCAATACTTAAGATAAACACTATTAATTGATTTTTTTATTAAATATATATTATAATTAATGAGAGTGGAGCGATGATAAAAATGAAAATTAAAGTTATTATTATTGGTGCTGGTGCGACTGGGATGGGAGTTGCGAATAAATTATTACGTAGTGAAAAAAATAGTGATAAAAACTTTGATATCCATGTTTATCAAGAAAAAAACTATATTTCACTTGGTGCTTGTGGTATTCCTTATTATATTGCTAATGAATTTAAAGATAAAAAACTTTTAAATGACCGTACAAAAAAAGATTTTTCAGAAAAAACTAATAATAAAAATAAAATTAAAATTCATTTAAATCAAAATGTTATTAAAGTCGATACAGCAAAACAAGAAATTCATGTCAAAAAAACAATAGACGATAAAACTAAAGCAAAAGTTGTATCTTATCATGCCTTAGTTATTGCAACAGGAGCCAAACCAAAAATTCCGCCACCTTTTAGTCATGGTATTTTACCACATAATGTTTATAATGTTTTTACTAAAGAAGATGCCATAAATCTAAAAAAAGCAATGAAAAATGCTAAAAAAATAGTTATTATTGGTGGTGGATTTATTGGCATGGAAATGGCAGAAGCGTGCTTAAAACAAAAAAAAGATGTCACAATCGTTGAAATGAAAGATCGATTAATGGCAGACGTTGTTGATAAAGAATTTAGTCAATTAATTTATGATGAACTAACCAAAAAAAATATTAATCATAAAACTAAATCAAAAAACAATGCCACTATTTTACTAAACTATCAAGTTGAAGAACTAATGATGACTCATAATAATGTTAATGATTTGCGTTTAAGAAGTGTAAATGATAAAAAAAACGGAAAAACAATACCTTGTGATTTAGTAATACTAGCAGTTGGTTTTGAACCAAATACGAATTTTTACAAAATAGCAATATTGAATTAAACAAAAATAAAGCAATTATTATTAACGAATTCTGTCAAATTCCTTCTAAAGAAAATCTTACAAAAAAGTTTTCAAATATGTATAGTGGTGGTGATTGTGCACAAATATATAGTCAATTTGATAAATCATCAATATATGTTCCCTTGGCAACTAATGCTAATAAAATGGCACGTATTATTGCTGATAATATTAAAAACCCAGAACATAAATATCCAGGAACTTTAGGGTCAAGTATTTTACGTGTTGGTAATTTAGAAATAACAAAAACTGGTAGTTTTGATACGATTGATAAAAATAAAATTGGTAGTGTTTATATTAAAGATTATGATCTACCAAGATACTTAAAACAATCTCGTCCTTTATACTTAAAACTATTTTATGATAAAACAAATTTCCAATTACTGGCAGCACAAATGGCAGGTTATAATCATGCCACATTAAGAATTAATGCTCTTGCTACTGCCATTTGAAATAAAATGGACATCAGTGATTTACAAAATTTAGATTTAGTTTATTCACCTCCTTTTGCTCGTACTAGTGTGATATTATTCATATAGCAAGCAGAAAAGTAACATCGTCATAACCTATAAAAAATAAAAAGAATGAGGTAGCAACTATGACAACTCTTAGTAATGACAATATTAACTTATTAAGAGACTTTGTTGGTATTTCACACTGACAAAGTCTAATCGGGATAATTGTCTTTTTTAGTATTATCCTAGCACTTTCTATTTTTATTAAAAAAACTAAACCTAAATTTCCAATTCGTATTTTTACTGGAATGGGATTAGGACTAATTTTTGGTATTACTATCCAAACTATTACTGGTTTTAATAGTCATAACATTACTTATCCTAACTTACCTGGAACACCAATAAAACCTAATCCTGACTATATACCCTGAGTTGCAGAAATTGTACACTGAATTGAATTATTAAAAACTATTTTTATTATTGGTATTACTATGTTAACTATTCCATTAGTATTTTTAGCTATCGCTAGAATTACTAGTAAAAAAAATAGTAACTCAAAAACAATAACTAAAGTTTCAGGAGTTGGTATTACTATTTTATTAATAAATGTGGCTATTGCTTTTACTATTGCCTTTGGACTAGGAATTGCTTTCAAAATTGGGCAAGGTTTTAATTTAACTGATGGTGGTAATTACGATAAAACTACTGCCAAAACAATTCTCGAAATTATCATTAGTTACGTTCCTAGCAGCTTAATTGGTGTTTTTACTCAAACATTAATTATTCCAATTATTGTACTTGGTGCTTTAATTGGATTTGCAATTAAAAAACTAACTAAGCATAATGAAGAACGAATGGACAAAGCAAGAAACACTTTAGAAACAATGTGAAAAATTATTATTTCAATATTAATGATGTTTATTAAAATTATGCCATTTGCTGTTATGAGTATGCTAGCAACAGCAATTATTAATCAACCAATTGGTGCACTTGCTAATATTGGCATTATTATTGGGGTTGCTTATTTAGCACTACTTATTACTTTCTTATGACATTTATTATCATTATATTTATTTGGTATTAATCCTTATCGTTGATTAGTAAAAGCACAGAAACCAATTATTGCTGGTTTTACAACTCAGTATTCTAATGCCGCTTTACCAATTGCTATGAATACCTTAAAAGAAGATTTAAAAGTGAAAGAAGAGGGTAGTGATACAGTAATGCCACACTTTCAACAACAATAGGTTTAAGTGGCTGTGCTGGAGTACAAGCTGGAATTATTTTATCTTTCTTATGATTTAGTGTTATCCTTCCTGGTAATTTTCCCAACTGAACAATCGCTATTTTATTTATTAATGGTTTAATTGTAACACTAGTTGCTTCATTAGGAATTGCGGGAGTGCCAGGAACTGCTGCTGTTGTAACGGCTGGTGTTTTAGGTGGTCTTGGTTTTGGTAGCTATTATGCTGCTGTTTATGGTATTATTGGTGCCTTAGATGGTTTATTTGATATGGGCAGAACTGCAGTTAATATTTCTGGTGGTTTACAAGCTACTGTTATTGTTTCTCGCAATCAAGAATTAATTGAAGATGAAAAACTTTTATTAAAAAATACCCTTTTAAGAGTTTACACATTTTAACAAAGAAAGTTGGAGCCAAATTGTTAATTAGATCTGAAAAAAATGATAAGATTCAAGCATTAAAAAAAGATACTAAAGTTAAAATTGAAGCATTAAAAAAAGTAAAAAATAGTGAGAATGATATTAAATTTTTAAAAGAGCAGTTAAAAAAAGATATTAAAGCAATTAAGAATGGCAAAGATGTATAATTTCCAACTATTATTACATTAAATATTTTTAGTAATCTATTTCATAAAGATATCACAAAACTAAATATATAATAGAAATTAAATGAGGAAAATAACTAATTTTTTGAGATGGACTAATAAAGATTAATTGATGTGCTAATATATTTCTACCTTCAATAATACCTTTTATTAAAGGACTTTTATCAAATCCTAATGTATAATCATTATCCTTTGATTAAAATCATTTTTTTCTTTATACATATCTTCTAATTGACTTAATAAGATATTCATTTTTTTGAATTTTCTTTAAACTATCTGTAACATTTGCAATTGCCTGCTGTTTATTTGATGTTACTGGTTTATTTTTCTCTGCAAAATAATTTTGCATATAAATATCTGAAATATTTGTTTGTTTAGTTATATCAATAATTATTGAACCTTGATAACTTTTATCATTAAAACTACTAATTATTTTTACATTTTATTTTAGAAATTTTTTGTCATTCTTATTTATTGCCGTGAATAATATTATATAATGGTATTTAAGTTCTATTTTATATAATTTATATGAAAGTAAATGAATTTAAAGGAGAAAAATAAAATGAAAAATTTATTAAAATTATTATCAATTTTAGCAATATAAACACCAATACCATTAACTGTAGTTGCTTGTGATACACCAGACTCAAAAAAAGATACAAAAATTGATATTTCAACAAAAATTCCTAATAATATAGATTTAGGGATATTAAAATTTAAAAAAAATATAAAATCTGAATTTTTAAATAAATTACAAGAAAAATTAGTAACAATGTTAGGTTTAAAAACTATTACAAGTAATGACTATGATGTTTATATAAAAATTTTTGAAAAATATTTTTACTTTAAAGATTTATACTTTATTGATATTTTCAAACAAAATGATTTTTTAACTTTAAATTTAAATATTAAAATTGTTGCTAAAAATGGAACCAAATTTAAAGGAGAAAAAAATAATATTACAATTAGTTACTGCTTATTAAAATCATGAACTGATTTAAACCAAATTACTAATATTGATAGTCCAAGTCAAATTGAGGCCATTGACCCGAATGCTGTTACAAAAGAAGAATTAGAAAATTCATTAGATTCAATCATCAATAATTCTGTACAAAAAATATGTTATGACGATATTGTCATCAAAGAACTTGATTATGTATATGATATAATAGATGAAGATTGCATTAATAGAATTACTACTATTGATTTATCAACTACTAGTAAAATAGTCAAAGTTAAAATTACTGCTCAATGAAATTCAATTGATTTTGTTGGAACGACTAATTGCTAAATTGTAAAGGTAAGTGCAACTAAATTATTTTTCTATCCAAATATTCGATTGGTGAAAGATAATTTAATATTTTTCTCGGTCTTTGATTTAAAGACAATATAAATTTATGAACTTCATTTTTATTAGTTTTTGAAAAAATAAATTTTTTAGGAAATTTTTCTCTAATTAAACCATTAGTATTTTCATTAGTATCTCTTTGTCAAGGTGAATATGGATTGGCAAAATAAATTTTTACATATAAATTTTTTTCAAGTTGTTGTCAATTTGAAAATTCTTTGCCACGATCAAAAGTAATAGTTTTAACAATGTTTTTAGGAAGAATTGATAAATAATAACTGACATTTTTATTAATAACTTTAGTAGTTCTGTTTTTAACTAATATTGCTAAAGTAAATCGTGATACTCTTTCAACTAAAGTTATTAAACATGATTTGCTTTTACCTCGTGATGATACTATAGTATCTCCTTCTCAATGACCAAGTGTTATACGATCATTAACATTTATATCTCGTTCTTTAATTGATTTACCATTAAACTTGCCACGATTTTCTTTAGATTTTCGTTTTTTACCTTTTCTTCTTAAATTTTTACTATTAACTTTATCAAGCATTCCAAAATAAATTCAAGTATAAATTGTTTTAAAACTAATAACTCACTCTTTATGAAAATTTTTAATTCTGCCATAAATTTGTTCAGGTGATCAACCTAATAGTAATTTTTGTTGTACATATTTTACTAAATTCTTATTTTTAAACTTATGAAAACTAATATGTGATTGTTTTCGATTTTCAGCTTTATTTTGTGCAATTAATGAAAAATAATGATTATTATCTTTATTTTTATTAATTTCTCGAATAATAGTACTAATACTTCGATTAAGATTTTTAGCTATTTCACTAATTTTAAATTTAAATTTCAATTGATTCTCAATATAAATCCTTTCATCTATGCCAAGATGTTTATAACTCATATAAAAACTCCTTACTTTTTTCTAAACTAAATTTAGCATTATGAAATTTTTATATGAGAATTTTTTGCAATTTTATTTACTTGCACTTACAAGTATAATTCAGCAATTTTTACTAATAAAATCAAATCTATTTCATATTTCTCTATTTTCAAAGAGAAATTTTTCAACATATTTATATACTTTATCTTTAATTTTATTTTTTCAAAAATAAAATCTCCATTCTATTAAAGTAATTTATAATTAAATTATAAAATAAAATCAAAATTTTTTTCAAAAACTATTATGCTGTTAGTAAAAAATTATTTATTTTTTCAAAAACAACATTCATATTTAATTTCTTAGGTTTAAAAGAACCATTGTTATTAATTTTCATAAACATTTCTTTATATCACAAAGAAAGTTGTTCATAAAAATATTTATTTATTTTATCTTTGTTTTTAATTGTCATCATCATAATTTCATATCAATTTAAATTACATTTATATGGCTGAAAACCTTTTAAATCTCATTGTATGCAACATTCAATAATTAAAAAATCAGGAGTTGCAACAAATTCAAAATCATTGTATTTAGTATAACATTTAAATAATGAATTAACATAATGATTTCGTTTTTGCATTTCTAATTCTCATTTACATAAAAGTAAATTAAAGTAGTTGCGTTCCAAATCTAAAAATGGTTGCATTGCCATATTTGTAATTTTTTTATTTAAACAATGATCATACATTAGTAATTCCTTACGCAATGCAGTTAAACTCATATCTGGTGTATAACTAAATAATTCATACGGAATAATTCTCATTATTAATTTTCCATTCTATATTATTTAACTTTTACTTTATTTTGTTCTTTTTTAATTAATTTATTAACTAAAAGTCTAATTCCTTTATACACTTCTAATAATCACATTGGTATTGTTGATAAAGCAATACAAAGTAATCAATCAACTGCACGAAAACCAGCACCAATACCAAAAGCATTGCTAACAACAGGTGTAAAAATAATAAAAGTATTAATAGCAAAAGCACTAATCGCCGCAACTCAAATATATTTATTTTTTCAAGTAATCTTATTAAAAATACTTGTATTAGCACCTGAAACAAAAGAAAATGCATAAAAAAAAGGAGCATTAGTCATTATAACAAAAACAAAAACAAAACCTTCGCTATTATTTTCATGTAAAATTTGAGGTAAAAAATGAAAAGCTAATAGTAACAAGGTACTTAATATTATACTAACAATACCAATAAATCCTCAACTACCAGTAAGAATTCTATCATTCCGTTTTGTTGGTTTTCTAAGCATTAAATCAGAGTTATTAGGTCCCATTGACATTGGAATTGCAATAACAGATTCAACAATTAAATTAATTCATAAAATTTGAATTGGTTGCAATAATTCATTTCATCCAAAAATAGCACTAATAACAATTGAAAATACTTGGGCCATATTAGTAATTAAAATAAAAATAACAATTCTTTTAATTTTACTGTAAATATTACGCCCTTCTTCAATAGCATCAACAATAGTAGCAAAATTATCATCAGTTAATACTATTTGTGAAGATTCTTTAGCAACATCGGTTCCCGTAATACCCATCGCTACTCCAATATCTGCTGCTTTTAAACTAGGAGCATCATTAACACCATCACCAGTCATCGAAACAACCTTATTATGACTCTGTAATGCTTTAACAATCTTAACTTTATGTTCAGGAGAAACACGAGCAAAAACTCGATATTGATTAATATTAGCATTAAATGATTCTTCTGGAATATCATCAATTGTATTACCACTAAGTGCTTGTGTTTTATTTTCAATCAAACCTAATTCTTGACCAATAGCAACAGCAGTATTTAAATGATCACCAGTAATCATAATTGTATCAATACCTGCTTTTTTAGTTTTAACTAAAGAATCTTTAACTTCGTTTCTTGGTGGATCAATCATTCCAACTAATCCTAAAAAAGTTAAATTACTTTCAATTTCATTAATATTACTATAATCTTTCGTATTATTAACAGTTTTATAACTTGCTCCTAAAACACGTAATGCTGAATTTGACATTTCTTCCATACTTGCAATTATTTCTTTTTTAATTTGTGCAGTTAATACTACTCTTTCGTTATTAATAAGCGTATGAGTACAAATATTAATCATATTATCAACCGCGCCTTTAACAAAAACATAAGTTTCTTTATCATATTCATTAATTGTTGACATTAATTTACGATTGGAATCAAAAGGTATTTCATGAACTCGAGTATGTTTATCACTAAGTGCCTTTGTTGGAAACTTTAATGTTTCTGATCAATTAATAAGTGCTGCTTCTGTTGGATCACCAATAGTTTTATTTTTACTAACTTCACTATTATTACATAATACTAAACAATCTAAAAATAATTGTTCTTGTTTAGTTTTCTTTTTAAAGTCATTACTATCATTAACTGATTTTGTTAAATAATATTTTTTAACAGTCATTTTATTTTGTGTTAAAGTTCCGGTTTTATCAGAACAAATAATATCAACTTGACCTAATGTTTCAACAGCAGGTAAATGTTTAACAATAGCATGTTTTTTTGCCATTCTTGAACTTCCCAGTGATAATGAAACGGTGACAATAACTTGCAAACCTTCAGGTATTACTGCTATTGTTAAAGCAATTCCAAAAATTAAAGCATTAATAGCAGGTACTTTAATTAAGAAAAATTGTAGTAAAAACATAGCTAAACCTAATAATAAAGCAAAAACTGAAATTATTCTAATTAAAAAAGACATTTGTCGCGTTAATGGTGATTTAGATTCTTTTTCTTCTTGTAATAACTTAGTTATTTTTCCAATTTCAGAAGTTTTTGCTGTTGCATAAACTAAACCAAGACCACTACCTGTCGCAATAGAAGTAGACATAAAAGCAAGATTAGTTCTTTCACCAATTGATAATTTTTCTTCAGTTAATGCTTCAGTAGTTTTACTAATTAAGGTTGATTCACCAGTTAAAAGTGATTCATTAGTACGTAAATTATAAGACTGAATAATACGCAGATCAGCAGGTACAAACATTCCCGCATCTAAATAAACCAAATCACCTACCACTAAATCTTTAGCATCAATATCGTATTTATTACCATTACGAATTACTACTGCTTGTGAAGAAACTAATTTCTTTAAAGAGTCCAAAGAAGCTGCAGCTTTTACTTCTTGATAAGTAGCCAAAGTAGCATCAACAATTACAATTAAAAAAACAACTAATGCTTCTTGTCATTGACCAATAACAGTAGCAATAATTGCTAATGCAATTAATACTAAAACAAATGGTTCAATAAAATGTGCTAAAACTATTTTTCAAATTGGCTTTTTTTTCGTAACTGGTAATTGATTAGGTCCTGTTTCTATTAACAATTGAGCTGCGGCTTCTTCAGTTAAACCTGTAACAAAATTAGTATTTAGTTTTTTTGCTAATTCCTTAGTTGTATCATTTCAAATCACAATTATTTAACCCCCTTTTTAAATTTAATCCATCATAATTCCTTTTCAAAATTTTTTATCATTAGATTGTGGGCCTAAAGCAGTTTGTGGTAATTTTTGAATTTTTAACATTTCTTCTTCTGTTAGTTCAAAACCCCCAATATCGGGATTACTAATAATTCGCTCTGGATTAGTTGATTTAGGAATAACTACTTGATCCAATTGTCAAGCTCATCTTAAAGCAATGTGACTAGTAGTAACCTTGTATTTATTTGCTAATTCTTGTAATAATGGTATTTCATCTGCTCTACCACCTAGCATTGTTCTTCATGAAGTAACAGCAATATTATTCTCGTAACAAAAATCTATTGTGTTTTTTTGATTAAAACCAAGATGTGTTTCAATTTGATTAATTGCTGGTTTTATTTTTATTTTTTTTAAAAAATCTTTTAATTGTGAACTATTAAAATTTGAAACACCAATTGCCCTAACTTTACCATATTCATAAAATTCTTCTAAGGCTCTTCAACATTCAAAACTTTGTTTAGTTGGTCAATGAATTAAACATAAATCTAAATAATCTAGTTTTAAACGAGTCAGGATACCACGCAAAGCATCTTTAGTAAGTTCATATTCATGATTGTCATTTCAAATTTTAGAAGTAATAAATAAATCTTCCCTTTTAACTTCTGGATTTTCTGCTAAAAAATCTTTAATTGTATTACCAATTATCTCCTCGTTTTTATAATATTCTGCAGTATCAATATGACGATAACCATTTTGCAAAGCACAAATTACTGAATTATAAATAGATTTACTATCAACCATTAAATATGTACCTAATCCAAATTGAGGAATTTTGACACCATTATTTAGAGTTATCGTTTTTTGTAAAATTTGTTCTTTTGTAAGTTTTACCATTTGTCTAATATCCTTTCAAACAAAATATTAATTATAACCCGCTGTAAAACGTTTTTTAATAAATTTTTGTTCTTTAATCTCATTAATAATAGCAATTGCAGCATCACCATAACTAATCTCACTTTTTCCTTCTTTATTAACAATTAAATGATTGTTACCAATTTTAAATTTACCTAAAGTTGGTAATTCTGGGTCATAGTATAAAGAAGGACTAAAATATTTTCAATTAATGTCACTGCTACGATAAGTAGCTAATGCTTTAACTTGTTGTTGTGCATGTTCTTTTCATGCTTCAGGAAATGCACTTGTTTCTACTAATATTTCGTTCTTATCATCTAACAAAATACCAGCACCACCAACAATTAATAACCTTTTAATATTTTGACATTCATGCATGATAGTAATTAAGTTTTTAGCAACTTGCTGATTAATATTTTGGGGATTATCAATAGTAGGGTCGTAAGCACTAATTAAAATATCAACATCATTAACAACCGCTTTAATACTACTTTTATTAGTAAGATCAGCTTTTTTAATGGTCAATCGATTATCATTATTAAGAATTGGCATTTTAATAGGATTTCTAGTAATGGCAACAACTTGATATCCTTGTTTTAAAACTTCTTTAGTTAAAGCAAGTCCTGATTTTCCTGATGCTCCAATAATTCCAATTTTCATAGTTAATACTCCTTTTCAAACTTAATTTTAACGAAGAGTCAACAATATACTATAGTAATTATAGCATAAGTACACCTTATATTAGGTATTAGTTTGGGTGTTAGTAAATCATAAAATTATGATTTTAATTTATAATATTGCTACTTTTACTCATAAATTTACAATTATATATAATAATTTAATTACAAAAATATTTTTAAAATAAAGTCTTTATTCAAAAAAACAAAAAGATGAAGGAGAAAATATGTTATTTAAAGAAAATACAGAAAATTAAAATGTTACATTTTGTATTAAAAACCCTACTGTAAAATATGAATTTCAATTACATCAAGATAATAATCCATTAGAAATTGAAACACTAGAAAAAGTAACAGTAACTTGTCATCGCGGTGATTATATTATTACAGGAGTTATTGGTGAACATTGAGTTGTTAACCAAAAAAAAATTAAAACTACTTATATTCCAGTTATTATAATATAAGTAAGGGGGAAGCTTGAGCAAATCCCGATTCTAAAATAAAAATAGTTAATCTTAATAAAGATAATAAAAGTGGAAAATTATCATTACCTTGGGGTCCAAATGGTACTAAAAAAGAAGTACAATATACTAAAGAAGATGTTTTAATTTGAGATGAAGATGGATATTTATATCCTTGCAAAAAATCAGTGTTTGAAAATACTTATTTAATTAGTCAATCTAAAACAGAACTTGAAGAACAATTTCAAAATTTACTTAAATTAACAAATAATGATGATAATTTAGAAACTCAAGATGTAAGTTCAAATAGTGAAACAAGATTGAATGTTAATGAAATTAATAATTTAATGCCTTTATCAACAAATACAACAATATATAATTCACAAACACCAAAAAATTTGAACTAAAAAAATAAAATGTAATAAAAAATATTAATTTAAATAATTAATATTTTTTATTTTCTTAATATTTATCACAAAAAGTATAAAGTAATGATAAGATTGCAGCGCCAATTAGAACATCATTTTGATTATGATTTGCTACTTGCGTAGTAAAACTAGGTAATAAACAAATATTATTAAAAAAATATTGATCAATAATTCTTCCAATATTATTATTTGTTAATGAAAATTGTTCTTTTAATATTTTACAATAATCATTATTATTTTTAATTAGTATTGAAGTTTTTTTAGTAGCACCAACATCAAGATGTAAACCTTTTTTATATAAAGGTAAATTTAAAACTTGATCATTATTTCAAATGTCATATAAATCAAAAATTTTATGTTTTTGAAAAAAATAACTAACTTTATTTTTGAATTTACTTTCATCATTATGATAACTCAAATAGTTTTTTAGCATTAATATCTCAGTTCTAGCACCAAGTAAAATCAAAGATTTAATGTTATGTTTCAATAACTTATTAGTTAAAAATTTAAAAAACTGTTGCTGATGTTTAACAAGCTTTAAATCTTCATTTAAAATATTTGGTTGCGGAATAACAGTTTTAACGAACAAATGTAACTTTTTATTTTGTAAATTACTAACACTTAAATCTTCTTTTTTATTAATAATTAATAATGCAATTGAAAAAATTTTTTCAAAATCATGAGCATACGAATTGTTCTTTTTTTTATGTAATAAATTACGAAAAGTCTCAAAATCAAAAATAAGAATTGGATATTCAATCTTATCTAAAAATTTACCAATAACATTAATATTTAATTCAATATCTAAGTTATTTATTTTTAATTTTTCCATTGCAATACCTTTTCTAATACATCTATTTGTTGATAAGCGTACTGATTTCACTAACTTCGTTTTTAATAATTTTAGTTTTTGATGGATAACCATAACCAGCAGACACTAAAATTGTAACATGATACTTATTAGGTTCAATAATCTTATTTGATTCTAAGTAAGTTAATAATTGTTGTTCATTAAAACCACCTAATACAACATTATCAATTTCATGAGCAGTTAATAATAATAAAAGATTTTGTAATAAAATAAAAGTTTGACATTGTGCCCAATGATTTATTTGTGTTTTTTTGTCATGATCAAAGAAATTATTAAATGTTGATTTATAAATTTCGTATTGTGGTTTTGTTAAATTACGTCTTTTCATAACAGTATCAACAAATCATTGATTACTAGTATTGAAATTTTCACCACTATAACTTAATAAAATAAATAAATGTGAACAAGTACTAACTTGTTGTTGATTATTTATGATTGGTTGCAATTGTGCTTTAATTTTAGAATTACTAATAACTAAAATTTTTCATGGTTCTAAACCATATGAAGATGGGGTATGACGCACATAGTTAAGAATATCGTTAATTTTACTATCGCTAATAATTTTACTAGGATCATAATTACGAATTGATTTACGATTTAAAATTAGACTTTCCAGCTCTTTAACATAAGGCATTGATTTGTCATCTCTTTTCTATAAATTAATTTTACTACTAAAATATTTTTAATTAAAAATCTTTATTCTCTTTTGAGAATAAAGATTTTTAATTTAATGTGATTATTTAATAACTTCAGTAACTTGTCCAGCACCAACAGTTCTTCCGCCTTCACGGATTGAGAATTGAGTACCTTTCTCAAGGGCAACTGGGTGAATTAATTCAACAGTAATAGTAACGTTATCACCTGGCATAATTAATTCTGATTTTTCACCTTTATTAATAAAGTCTCCCATACTTCCTGTAACATCAGTTGTACGGAAATAAAATTGTGGTCGATATCCTGGATTAAATGAAGTATGACGTCCACCTTCTTCTTTAGTTAGAATATAAACTTCACCTTTAAATTTAGTATGCGGAGTAACTGATCCTGGTTTAGCAATAACTTGTCCACGTTGAATATCTTCACGTTTAACTCCACGTAATAATACTCCAACGTTATCACCAGCTTGTGCTTCATCTAATAATTTTCTGAACATTTCAATACCAGTAACAACAACTTTTTTAAGACCTTTGTTAATACCAATAATATCAATTTCATCATTAACTTTTAAAGTTCCACGTTCAATTCTTCCAGTAGCTACTGTTCCACGTCCAGTAATAGTGAAAACATCTTCAACAGCTAATAATACTGGTTTATCAATTTCTCTTTTTGGTGTTGGAATTCATTCATCCATTGCTGTTAATAATTCTTTAATTTTTTCTTCTCATTCTTTTTTACCATCTAATGCTCCTCTTGCAGAACCACGAATAATTGGTGTATCATCACCTTCAAATTCATAATTAGTTAGTAATTCACGAATTTCCATTTCAACAAGTTCTAATACGTCATCGTCTACACTTTCCATATCACACTTATTTAAGAATACAACAATTTTTTTAACTCCAACTTGACGTGCCAATAGAATGTGTTCACGTGTTTGTGGCATTGGACCATCAGTTGCAGAAACAACTAACACTGAACCATCCATTTGAGCTGCACCTGTAATCATATTTTTAATGTAGTCAGCGTGACCTGGACAGTCAACGTGTGCATAGTGACGAGTTGGTGTTTCATATTCAACGTGAGCTGTATTAATAGTAATACCACGTGCTTTTTCTTCTGGAGCAGCATCAATAGAAGCATAGTCCTTAAACATACCTTTATATCCATCTGCTTCATGTTTTGAACAATAACTAGTAATTGCAGCAGTTAATGTTGTTTTTCCGTGGTCAACATGACCAATTGTTCCAACATTAACGTGCGGTTTTGTACGTTCAAATTTTTGTTTTGGGCCTGTTGATACAGGCTTTGATTTTTTTACTTCTTTTTCTGCCATTTTTGTTTCCTCCTTGGAAATAATTAATACTTATTTTTATTTAATTAAATTAAACACTAAGATAATTTTAAAGTAAAGTTATTATACTTTCAATTAAATTATTTTATTTTTTAGTAATTCTTCCTTTTTGATATTTACCAGCAACTGCTTCAGCAACTGATTTTGGTGCTTCTTCATAGTGTGAAAAAGACATTGTATATGTTCCACGTCCTTGGGTCATTGAACGTAATTCAGTAGCATAACCAAACATTTCAGATAAAGGCACTTTAGCTTTAACAACTTTACTGTTACCACGCATTTCATCTGCTTCAATAGTACCTCTTTTACCAGAAATTTTACCAACAATAGAACCATAATATTCATCTGGAATAATAACTTCAACATTCATAATTGGTTCTAATAATACTGGTTTTAATAAATCTTTATTATCTTGTAAAGATTTAGAAGCTGCAATATTAAAGGCACGTTCTGAAGAGTCAACAGGGTGGAATGAACCATCATATAATGTTGCTTTAACGTCAATAACTGGATATCCAGCAATTAAACCATTAGCTAATGATTCAATTAATCCTTCTTGTACTGGTTTAATGTATTCACGTGGCACTTTACCACCAACAATTTTATCAACAAACTCAAATCCTTTATCTGGATTTGGTTCAAATTTAATAATAACATGTCCATATTGGCCGCGACCACCTGATTGATGAATATATTTACCCTCAGCGCGCTCACAAACTGCTTTAATTGTTTCACGATAAGCAACTTGTGGATTTCCAATGTTAGTTGCTACTTTAAATTCACGTTTTAAACGATCAGTTAAGATGTCTAAATGCAGTTCTCCCATTCCTGAAATAATTGTCTGTCCTGTTTCTTTGTCTGATGAAACACGGAATGTTGGATCTTCTTCTGCAAGTTTTTGTAAACCTAAACTCATTTTTTCTTGATCAGCTTTTGTTTTTGGTTCAAGCGCTAATGAAATAACTGGTTCTGGAAATACCATTTTTTCTAAAATAACTTCATGTTTTTCATCACATAATGTATCACCAGTAGTTGTATCTTTTAAACCAACAATAGCAGCAATGTCACCAGCATAAACCTTTTTAATTTCGGCACGACTATTGGCATGCATTTGTAAAATTCGACCAACACGCTCTTTTTTTTCTTTAGTTGAGTTTAATACATAACTACCAGATTCTAATGTTCCCGAATATACTCTAAAAAAAGTTAATCTTCCAACAAAAGGGTCAGTCATGATTTTAAATGCCAACGCTGAGAAAGGTTCTTCATCACTAGAATGACGTTCTACTTCTTTTGATGAAACAGGTAATATTCCTTTAATTGCAGGTACATCTAATGGTGAAGGCAAGTAATCAATAACTGCATCTAACATTAATTTAACACCTTTATTTTTAAAGGCACTACCACATAATACTGGGAAAAACTCAGCAGCAATTGTTGCTTTACGAATTACTGTCTTAATTTCAGCAACCGTTACTTCTCTTTCAGCATATTTCATAAAGAAATCATCATCAAAGTGAGAAAGTGCTTCTAATAATTCCTCACGTCTACTTGCAATAACATCTTTAAGTTCTTCAGGAATTGCAATTTCTTTATAATCCTCATTTGGTTTACCATCAAAATGGTATGCTTTCATCTCAATTATATCAATAATTCCATCAAAAGCATCTTCTGCACCAATTGGTCATTGAATTGCATGAGCATTAGCACCAAGACGATCTTTTAATGTTTGAATTGAATGAGCAAAGTCAGCCCCAATTTTATCCATTTTATTTGCAAAAACAATTCTTGGTACATTATACCTAGTTGCTTGATTTCAAACAGTTTCAGTTTGTGGTTCAACTCCAGTTTGCGCGTCTAATACAGCAACTGCTCCGTCTAAAACTCTTAATGAGCGTTCAACTTCAACAGTAAAATCAACGTGACCCGGAGTATCAATAATATTTATTCGATTATTTCTTCAAACAGCAGTTGTTGCAGCTGAAGTAATAGTGATACCACGTTCTTGTTCTTGTTCCATTCAGTCCATAGTTGCGGCACCTTCATGTACCTCACCAATTTTATGAATTTTACCAGTATGGTATAAAACTCTTTCTGTTGTTGTAGTTTTACCAGCATCAATATGAGCCATAATTCCAATATTTCTAGTATTTGCTAGTGAATATTCTCGACCTGATTTTTCTGCCATTTTCTCTCTCCTTTATTATCATTTATAGTGAGCAAAGGCTTTATTAGCTTCAGCCATACGATGAATTTCATCACGTTTTTTAATTGATGAACCATTACCAGTAGCAGCATCCATAATCTCAGCTGCAAGTTTATCTTGCATACTATTACCATATCTTGCTTGTGAATAAGAAACTAATCAACGAATTGCTAAAGTTATCTTACGAGTAGCACTAACTTCAATAGGAACTTGATAGTTTGCGCCACCAATTCTTCGAGTTTTAATTTCTAATTGTGGTGTAATATTAGCAATTGCCTTTTCAAATACTTCTAATGGTACTTGTTGGGTTTTTTCTCCAACAATTTTAAAAGAATTATAAACAATTTTTTGAGCTACACTTTTTTTACCATCAATCATAATGGCGTTAATTAATTGAGTAACAATTTTTGAATCATAAATTGGATCAGCAACTAATTCTCTTTTAATAGCTTGATTTTTACGCATTTAGTTTTACCTCCTTATTTCTTATCTTTTGGTTTTTTAGTTCCGTATTTAGAACGACCTTGATTACGATTTACTACTCCGGCAGTATCAGAATACCCACGAATAACATGGTATCTAACTCCAGGTAAGTCTTTAACTCTCCCACCACGGATTCCAACAATAGCATGTTCTTGCAAATTATGACCTTCTCCAGAAATATAAGCAGTAACTTCCATACCGTTAGTTAAACGAGCACGAACAATTTTTCTTAAAGCTGAGTTAGGTTTTTTTGGTGTTCTTGTAGTAACTACAAGCGCTACACCTTTTTTTTGCGGACTGCTAATTGAAGAAGTTGTTTTTGTTAATGAATTATATGAAACATTTAACGCTGGTGATTTAGATTTGTATTTTTTATCTGTACGTCCTTTACGTAATAGTTGGTTCATTGTTGGCATTAATCGTGAGCCTCCTTTATGATTTTAAAGAATTAATTATATACACAATTCCTAGTGTATCAAAATTTAGTCCAATAAGTATAATACCAGTTTTTAATAGTAATAGTCAAATAAATTTTGAAAAATAATTAGAAAAAAATGACACAATTTAAATTATGTCATTTTAAATTAATATATATTAATTATTTATTCAATAGTATCTGTAAATGTAAATGTTCCTGAAATTTTATCACCTTGTGCTGTAACTGTAAATTTAACTTCACCAGCAACTTGTTTATCTTCTTTTTTCTTATCATTAGTTAAAGTAAAATCAGTACCTACACTAACATCTAATTTAGTTGTTTTTTTAATCGCTGCTGCAACTGCATCAGTAATTTCTTTATTAGTATTTAAATCACCAAAAGTTTTTTCACTATCTACTGCTGTTTTAAGATCATCAACTTTAACATCTTTAATATCTTGCTTATCAGTTTGATCACCACAATCTACAACTGAAGTAGTAGCTACTGTTGTTAGGGCTAATGCACCCATAAGTATTAATAAATTTTTCATTTGCATATCTTAGTACCTCCGAAATAGTTATTTACTTATTTTTTGAATTTTAACATACAAGAAAATTAATGTAAAAATTTTTTGCTTTGCACATGTTAATTAACATATAAATTTATATATTCAAATCTTATTTTTTTTACTAGTCTTTTATTTTCATTAAATAAGGTTTTTTTAAAAAATGTTATATAATAATAAGTATCATTTAAGGCATGTTTTTATAGCATACTTATGGTAATTGGTGAAGAAAGGGTTGAAAATTTTATGCAAAAAAGTCAGATAGCACGAGCTGTACAAAAAAAATTAGAATTATCAGAAAAAGAATACAAAGAAGTGTTAGAATTTATCTTAGATAAAATTGCTACTGCTTTAATTAAAGGAGAAAAAGTAACACTACGTAACTTTGGAACGTTTACTATTAAATACCGCAAAGCTCGACCGGGAGTAAATCCACAAAATTCAGAACCGATGGCTATTCCTAGAAAGCGAGTAGTTAAATTTAATTCTTGTAAAGCATTAAAAAAAAGAGTTAATGAAGGTAAATAAATATTTTATTTTAGGAATGACTTCAATCAAATATAGATTGTATATTCATTCCTTTTAATTTGTAAAATTAGCAACCTTTTTTAATCTTAAATAATTAAAAAAATACTCTGTTTTAAATGAGTATTTTTTATTTTCTTCATATATTAATATTAAGATATATTTTTATAAATTACTTAATCTATTATATTTTTATTAAGTACTTTTTTTTCTGATAAATTAGATATTTGCATTTTTTTATCTTTAGTTGTATGAATAAATGGTTTAGATTTTAAAAATGTATAAATTAATAATGGTAATAATATAAAAGCAGCAAATAAATCAATAAAGCCAAGAAATAAATAAAAATAAAAACCATTATGAGAAACATGTGCAACATAATATCCTAAATTTAAACAAACAATTGGCATTATAATTGTTCGTTGTAAACTAGCAAATAATGACAATTTACCACGATTAATTGATTGATAGAAAATAACAGCAACATAATGTAGTGTAGCTAATGGATAAAAAGCAAACTGCATAATGATATAAACTTTAAAGAATCTTGCCATTTCTAAATCTACGCCAAAGAAATGCATCATATATTGTCCTACTATTACTACTAATAATACTGAACCAATTAGCAACAATAAAAGTAATAAAGTTAAACGTCACATCAATTGTCAAACACGACTAAAGTCCTTTGAACCATAAACATAACCAATTAATGCTCTTGCTCCCTGCGTAATTCCAATAATAGGTGCATTAATTAAAATTAACCAAGGCATAATACCACCATATAATTGAACAAAAACCGGAATACCAGTACTTCCTCCACCATGATAGTCTGGAGGTGGCAATGTATTTAAAATTTTAGTAGTAACCATTGCCAAAATACTTTGGGCAATATTTTGTAATAAAGAAGTTGCACCAATTAATAAAATGCCCGTTACTATTACTCATTTAAGTTTTAAGTGTGCTACTTTAAATCTTAAATTATCGGCACTATATCAAATAATACCTATTGAAAATAAATTAATGCTTGCTCAAGCAATAATAGTTGCATATGCAGTACCTTCCATTCCTAATTTATCAGGAATAACAAAAATAAAATCTAAAGATATATTTACTAAACAAGCTGCAACATTAATTAAAATTGTTCATAACATCATTCCTTCACTACGTAACAATGAAACTAAAAAATAAGCAAAAAAAAGTAATGGTGTAGCAAGAATTAAAATTTGTGAAAATCTAACTGCTTCTTTAATTATTATTTCCCTAATTACTGGATTACTTCCAGCATCACTTCCAGCTTGAAATTCAATAATACTCTGACAACTAAAATACATAATGATCATAAGAACAATAGAAACTAAAAAAGATAATAGAAAGCCATTTCCTAAATATTCTGACATTTGTTCTCGTTTATTTTGACCATATGCAATTGAAAACTTAATACCTGTTCCAGTAGCAACCATTAAAGCAAAGGAAACCATCATTGAAGAAGGAACAGCAGCATAAGTAGTAGCAATATTAATAATTTTTAATGCTTGTTCAGCAGTTATCATTATTCCTGAATTTTGATAATTATTATAACGAACAATAATACTTTGTCCACCTCATTGTGTAGCAATTCATTTATCAAAAATTTGATAAGTAGAAAAAATAATTACAGCAATTAAAGGTGGTGTGACCATAATAAAGATTGCTTTTCATGGATTTGTCGTGCTAAAAATAGCTTGTCTTTTCAACTTGTTTATTGAATTTCTTTCTGTTCTTTTATTGAAAGTAACTTTAGCAAGATTTTCTTTTTCCATAATATTATCCTTTCTAATCTAACAAAATTAATCTAATTAATATTATATTTTATAAAAGCTCATAACTAAAATATCTATTGCTGTCACAAATAAAAAACATGTTTAGTATTTTAAAAAATGTTAGAAGAAAAAAATTAAAATATAAATTTTTATAAAAAATATAATCACATTATAACCTAATAATAAATAAATATTTAAAAATAATCTCTTTAATTTGCTAAATTGTAAAGGTAAGTGCAACTAAATTATTTTTCTATCCAAATATTCGATTGGTGAAAGATAATTTAATATTTTTCTCGGTCTTTGATTTAAAGACAATATAAATTTATGAACTTCATTTTTATTAGTTTTTGAAAAAATAAATTTTTTAGGAAATTTTTCTCTAATTAAACCATTAGTATTTTCATTAGTACCTCTTTGTCAAGGTGAATATGGATTGGCAAAATAAATTTTTACATCTAAATTTTTTTCAAGTTGTTGTCAATTTGAAAATTATTTGCCACGATCAAAAGTAATAGTTTTAACAATGTTTTTAGGAAGAATTGATAAATAATAACTGACATTTTTATTAATAACTTTAGTAGTTCTGTTTTTAACTAATATTGCTAAAGTAAATCGTGATACTCTTTCAACTAAAGTTATTAAACATGATTTGCTTTTACCTCGTGATGATACTATAGTATCTCCTTCTCAATGACCAAGTGTTATACGATCATTAACATTTATATCTCGTTCTTTAATTGATTTACCATTAAACTTGCCACGATTTTCTTTAGATTTTCGTTTTTTACCTTTTCTTCTTAAATTTTTACTAGTAACTTTATCAAGCATTCCAAAATAAATTCAAGTATAAATTGTTTTAAAACTAATAACTCACTCTTTATGAAAATTTTTAATTCTGCCATAAATTTGTTCAGGTGATCAACCTAATAGTAATTTTTGTTGTACATATTTTACTAAATTCTTATTTTTAAACTTATGAAAACTAATATGTGATTGTTTTCGATTTTCAGCTTTATTTTGTGCAATTAATGAAAAATAATGATTATTATCTTTATTTCTATTAATTTCTCGAATAATAGTACTAATACTTCGATTAAGATTTTTAGCTATTTCACTAATTTTAAATTTAAATTTCAATTGATTCTCAATATAAATCCTTTCATCTATGCCAAGATGTTTATAACTCATATAAAAACTCCTTACTTTTTTCTAAACTAAATTTAGCATTATGAAATTTTTATATGAGAATTTTTTGCAATTTTATTTACTTGCACTTACAAGTATAATTCAGCATTTTCTTGGCCTTTGGGTTGAAAATTAGCAATCATTTCACCTTCACTAGCATAACCAAATAATTTTTTTGAAGGATCATACTTATCAATAATAGAACTAAAAATACTTACTTGATCAGCTTTTACTTCAGCATGAACAGTATGATGAACATTCCACAAATCTTGATCAACAACACCATGCTTAATAGGATCTGTAGCAAACATAACACTTGCTCAATTTGCAGCAGAAGAAGTTGGTAAAACATCACGTGCTTCCAGTGTATACGCACCATGATGCATTAAATAGTTCATATTTGGACTATAACCACTTTTTAATGCATAACTGGCCATACCATCAACACCCACCATAACTACATGTTTAGGTTTTTTTGCTTTGGGAACCAATTGATTAGTTGGTTCATTTGTTAAATAATCGTTACTATGTGGTACATAATTTAAAATTGGATCATGATAACTATCGTAACTAATAGTTATCATAATCCAAACTACTACTCACACAATATTTATTAGTAAAAAAACAATTATTTTTTTAGAATTAAACATCATAATACACCCTTTTTAATGAAATAATGATTATTAAATTTTACTATAAATAAATTTATGAAGTAACTATATATTAAATTCTTGACTTTCATCATCCTCTAACTAATAAACTAACTCCAAGAACAAAACATATTGGTACAATAATAATTAAAAAAATAATTGCAAAATAAACTTGTTCAAAAGGATGAGAAACATAAGTATTTTTAGCCGCTTCTATATCTAGTTGATCTCAATTATAAAACAAATTAATAATACCATAGTGTTTTAAACTTCAAAAACCGTTACCAAGAAAATTATTATAATGATCATTAAAAATAGCTGTTCCAAATAATATTAAACTAATTATTAGAAAAAACAAAGTTAAAATGCATAAGAATAATCCTAGTTTTTGCTTTCAATCCCAAGATGTAACTTTTTTATATTCTACATTTTTATCCATATTTAACACTTACTAAACACTAAGAATATAATCAACGTTTAAAATAACCAAATATTAAAGATAAAACACTAACACCAAGAAAGATAGCAGTTAAAATTACTGTAAATACAATTCCGACAACTACTTGCGCAAGAGGATAAGTTAAAAGCTTATCACTAGTAGCATCTGTTCACATTTGATCATAGCCAGCTTTGCTTAAAAAACTATCAAGTCCTCATATAGAAATAGCATGAAAGCCATTTCCAGCATATTGTGAACTTCCTCCACTTGGGGCTTTAAAATTGGCTGTTGCAATTAAAATTAGTCCTAATGCTAAACAAAGCAAACTAATTACCAGTGAGGAAAAGCCAATTTTTATTCTTCAATTTTGTTTCTTAAAAATATTTATAAGATTTTTCATTAAGGTTTCTCCTTTACTACCTAATTATTTTATTATTTTACCAAAATAATGTATTAATTGGTATTATCACAATAAATAAATTATAGCGTAAAATTTTTTTAAATAATAAAAAAATTATGAATAAAAACATAAAAAAATCATTAGTACTTTTACTAATGATTTTTTTATATTATTATATTATTCTTCAATTAATACTTTAATACCAGGGCCCATTGCCGTAGTAATACTTATATTTTTAATATAAGCGCCCTTAACTGCTGCAGGCTTAACTTTTCTTAAAGTGTTAAGAATTGCTAAATAATTATCTTTTAACCCTTCTTGTGCAAATGACACTTTACCAAGAATAACATGAATATTACCTTGTTTATCAACACGATATTCAACTTTACCTTTACGAATATCAGCTATTGCTTTTTGAACATCCATTGTTACTGTTCCTAGTTTTGCTGTAGGCATTAATCCTTTTGGTCCTAATACTCTACCAATTTTTCCTAATTCACCCATCATTTCGGGTGTTGCAATAATAACATCAAAATCAAATCAACCTTTTTGAATTTTTTCAATCATTTCCTTACCACCAACAAAATCAGCTTGACTTTCCATTGCCTCTTTTTGTTTAGTAGTAGTTATCACTAAAACACGTTGTGTTTTTCCAGTCCCTGCTGGTAAAACAATAGAACCACGTAACATTTGATCAGCATGTCTTGGATCAACATTTAAACGAAATGCTGCTTCAACTGTTGCATCAAATTTTAATGATGAAGTTTGTTTAGCTAATTCTAAAGCACGATCAATTGGATAAACTTTAGTGTTATCAACTAATTTTGCAACTGCAAGATATCTTTTACTTCTATTCATATTAAACACCTTGCTTTCCATCTTCAACAGTAATGCCCATATTCTTGGCTGTTCCTGCAACAATTTTAATTGCATCTTCTAAAGAATAAGCATTTAAATCAGGTAATTTAATTTGAGCAATTTCTGTAATTTGAGCAATAGTAAGTGTTCCTACTTTTGTTAATTTAGCATTTGATGAACCTTTTGCAAGTTTCAATGCTCTTTTTAAAAGAAATGTTGTTGGTGCAGTTTTTATTTTAAAGTCGAAAGTTTTATCTTTATATGATGTAATAAAAACTGGAATTGGAACCGGATTAACATCATCTTTTTGATCTTTGGTTTTATCGTTAAATTCTCTACAAAAACGTGGCATATCAATACCGAATGATGCTAAACTAGCACCTGGTTTGGCACTACCAGCTGGTAATTGAATAATACCTTCACGATTAATATTTTTTTTATCTGCCATGAGCAACTCCTCCTAAATGGATTCTCACTGTGGTCCAAACGAATAAATCTTCCACAAGTTTAAACATAATTAAAGTCTATTTATATATATAAATAGTACTTTACAAATAATAACATCATTATAATTAGTAGTCAAATATATTTTAATTTTATTTTACATAAAAATTAAATAGTTTAAACTAAACTTTAATTTTTTTACAACTATCATATTCTACTTTAATTTCGGTTTGACGACCAAACATATCAACAGAAACTGTTGCAACACCCTTATCTTCATCTAATTTAATAACTTGTCCTTCTCGGCTTTGTAAAGCACCAGAAGTAATATGAACAAAATCATTTAACTCAAAATCACGAATAATTTTTTTGGTCTCTTTAACTTTAGGTTGTGATGAATTTTTAGAATTACGATATAACATTTCATTAACTTCTTTAGTAGAAAGTGGAGTTGGTGGTACACCTTTACCACTAGAACCAATAAAACCATTAATTCCTGTTGTATTACGAATATCATATCAAGTATCTTCGGTTAAAATCATATGAACAAAAATATAACCCGGAAAAATATTTTTTTCAGTTATTTTTTTATCTTTATCTGGTATTGCTTCTTTAACAACTCTAACTTGAAAAATATTATCTTTTAAATTTAATTTTTTTTCAATTTTATTTTTCAAATCAGCAGCAACTTTATCTTCATGACCTTTGTTACAATTAACAATATATCATTGTGCTTGCTCAATTCGATGTTTATGTGTTTCTTCTAATGATGTAGTTTTCACTAAAGGGGTTTCTTTTTTTATTCTTTCGCTCATTTTTTGGCATCTCCATTTTTTACATTATTTTTAATAAAGGTAATACAAATAGTAATAACTGCTCAATTCCATAAAAGAATAGTGCTAAGACAGCAATAAATAATACTGTTGTAATAAATTTATTATTTAATTGTTTTCTTGGTGTTCAACGAGTTCTTCTAATTTCTCTTGATAAGTATAAGAAAAAATATTTATGATAAGTTCTCGCTTCTTTTTTATAATAAAAACGTTCTTCAGGCGTACGATTTTTACGTTCTTTTTCTCAAATTTCGCTAATATTAACCTTTTTATTTTTATCGGCTGTTCGTGGATCAAAACTTGGTTTTCCTTCAGAAGTTCTTTTTGTTCTTAAAGGTTTAATTTTACGTAAAATATTAAATTTACTTTTTAAAAGAGCCAATTTTTCAGGATTAACTTTTGGTTTTTCTTTTGATTTGTCTTCTGCACTCATGAAAATTTCTCCTAACGTGATTCCTTATGTAAAGTATGTTTTTGACAATGTTCACAATATTTTTTTAGTTCCATACGCTCTTTATATTTAATCTTATTTTTGTATGTATGATAATTACGATTTAAACATACAGTACAAATTAAAATTATTTTTTCGTTCATTAAATTCACCTAGAAAATTTAACCATTTTTAATTATATTATTATTTAAAATAAGTGTCAATTTTAAAATATTTTTATTTTAAAAACAAAGTTAAATTTTTAATCTTTCTTTAAAATTCATCATTTCTAAAATAATTGTACAAGAAAAAATAAAATAATAAATAAAAAATAATGTTTTTTTAAAAAAACATTATAATATAAAAACTAATTTTAATTAACCATTAATACTTCCTAAAAGTGGTTGTCTTTCATTGGGTTCTATGATAACTTCTGGCATATCATTATTTGCATTTGTAACAAATTCCGGTTCAAACTCATAATCAGGAATTTTTAACTTTATTCTTTCTCGTTGACTACTATCTTCAATCTCCGTTACTAATTCCACCTTTTTATTTTCGGGAGTATAATTATCTATTCATTCTTTAAACTTTGTCAATGTTGGTCTTCAATCTTTTATTTTTCCGGGTTTAACAAAACTAGGAATTGTTTTATCTGAATGTCTCATTTCAAACTTATCTCAATTATTTTTTTCTAAATACTCATATATTTCCTTTAAATATTTATTACTTAAAATACCTTTATATAAAGAAAAACTTTTCGTAATGTGTTCTTTTCTTTCATTAATAATTTTAATAATAATTTCCTCTTTACTATTTGAAGTATTAGATTTACTCATTGTAGAAAAATATGTGTGACTAACATCCATCATTGCTGAAATTGACATTAAATTTCCTCCCACAATATTACCATTTGTAAAGTTAATGCCTGCAGTTGCAAAAGTAGTAAGTGATTTTAAGTATTCAATAGTTTTTGTTACTTTTTGAATTTTATATAAATCAAAACCTGATATTCAACTAAGCACTTTAACTAATCCATTTGTACCAGTAAATAATTTATTTAATGCAATAGAAATCATTTCTGGAGTTAATTCATTACTTACAGCATCTTCTGTTAATTGTTCAGCAATTTCAGAATAAAGTCTTTCATCATTTGGTGGTAAAGTAGGAAAAGTAGGTAAATTTGGTTCGGTAGTTGTACTACCACCAGTTTCATTTAAATTATATGCTTGTCAAATAACTCAACCACCAAATGCAGCATATAACATATCAGCTACTCCACTTTTAATTAATTGGTAACGTTTTTCAATATTACTATCCCTAGTAACAGACTTAAGTCCTGCTATTGTTAGTAGAACTCCTGTTGTCGTATTACTTCAATTTTGTGCACTTAATGCTCCTGCTCTAATTGGACCATGAAGATTATTCAACGCTCATTGTACTTCTGTTCATGTTTCTTCTTTATTTATTTTCATTTTATTTATTCCTTTCATAGTTAAAGTAGTTTTAAATTAAATTTTTAATTTTATTGATAAAATGATACATAATTATTCATTAATAATGTTACTAATTGTTCATCTACTAATATTTATTGAGAAAGATGGCCCAATATCAAAAGCACGAGATATAGAACTACTTCTAAGTTGTTGATATATAGTGTTTTCATCATGTCACATAAATATATAAATAACTAATCCTTGTGATTTATGACCTGCAGGTGGCTGATTTACTACTCGTCAAACTGGTAATTGATTATCTTTGTCTTGAATTTTTTTGGTATTAAAGTTTAGTTCATTACTTTTAATTGTTGTTGTATTATTCATAACACTATAAGTTATGCTGTCTGTCGAATTAGCAAAAATTGTTGGATATAAAAATATAAAATTATTTCATGAATCAGCATAATCACTTCATTTTAAAAGCGTAGTTATTTCTGAATTATAATCTATTAGTTTTCCTCCATCTTTTGGAAAACTATGACTTAATGTTAAATTATTATTAGTATCCAAATTTTTGCTATCATATTGTAAATATCCAACGCTAATAATGTTACCAGTACTGTCAACTAAATATCTAATACTTATTTTTTTACTATTATTTTCAATTGAAAAATTATTAATAACAGATTCTAAATTTGGACTATCAATCATATTATTGAAAATATTTTCAGCAATTTTTTCTGCAATGCTTTCATTATTTTTTAAACTACTTTTAGTAATAAATTGTTTAACAAAGTCAAGACAAATTCCCCTACTATTTTTTAAATGAGACTGAGCAATATAATATAATCCCAATGTTTCACTTAAATTATCATAGTTCTTAATTACATCAACAATACCTTTTGTTCCGGTTAATGATATATGAGTATTAGCACCACCAAATTGAATAAAAGTAAAATTACTTTTAGACTTTTTATTTGAAATATAAGCTGTTGTTGATATTTTGCTCAAGTTTTGTTTTTGAAAAATTTGCAAATCATTAGTACTTGTTAATTGTTCCTCTTTATAATTAATAGCAGCAATTTCTTTATCAAACTCATTAATAACATCTTTATTTATCTTTTCAGGGTTATAAGTTAATTTAAAATTATCAATATAAATTTCTTTTACATAAGGTTCTAAATTTGGATTATCAATAATACTTTTAATATCAAAAAGATGATATATTCCATCTTTATCTTGACTATTTAAAATAGTACTATTACTTAAATTACCATACGTAGTATTAGTAACCACTTCAGTAATTTCAGTTTTATTTTTATTTTCTTGTTTTAATTTATTAATACTTGTTAAATTATTAGTAATACTAGTGTTAGCAACAATATTAGTTGTTGCTAATGTTAAACTAAGTCCCAACCATAAATGTTTATTTTTTAACATTCTATTTTGCACCTCAGAATTTTATTTTTTAGTAAATCTATTATAAATTTCATTTAATTTTTTTTCATAAATGTTATGGAGTTTTGGTTGATAATATTTCATATCTTTTAACTTTGTTGGTAAATACTGTTGTTGTACATAATCATTAGCATAATCATGTGGAAATTTATATAATTTACCTTTACCTACTGATTTTTTTAATGTTTTAGATCAATTATGCTTCAAATAATCAGGAATTGGATATACTTTTCCTTGTAAAACATCACTATATGCTTTTTGTACTGCCAAATTAGCACTATTTGATTTCTCACTAAGTGCCATTTCAATAACTACTAAACCAAGTGGAATTATACCTTCGGGCATACCAATTTGACGAAAAGTATCAATAGCAGTTTTTACTCTAATTGCTAAAGCAGGATTAGCAAGTCCAATATCTTCGTAAACAATAATCAACATTCTTCTTAATAAAGCTTCATAATCACCAGTTGCTAATAACCTTGCTAAATAATGCAAAGCAGCATTAACATCACTGCCTCTAATTGATTTTTGTAATGCTGACTTTAAATCATGATGTTCATTTCCCTCTTTAGCATTTCAATTACTTGCTTTAGGCATAATAGCATTAATAATATCAATAGTTATGATTTCATTAGGATATAATTTTATTAATATTTCTAAAATATTAATTGCTATTCGTAAATCACCGGTTGCTAAATTACAGATTTTTTCCAAAATTTCATCACTAATATTAAAATTAAAAAATGAATTATTAGTAATTATTTTTTTTAAGCCTAATAACATTTCTTCATTACTAATTGGCTTTAATTCTAATAATAGACATCTACTTCGTAAAGCTGGATTAATTACAAAATAAGGATTTTCAGTAGTACAAGCCATTAAAATAAAATTGCCATGTTCTAAATATTGTAATAATAAATCTTGACGATCACGATTAATGCGTTGTATTTCTTCAATTATAATTATATAAGGTTTAGTATTTTGTGCTATTTTAATTAATTTTTCTAAATTTTCTTTTTTATCAATGGCAGCATTAAATACTCCAAATTCACATTTTAAATCATTAGCTAGTGCTTGAGCAATAGTGGTTTTGCCTGTTCCTGGATTACCATAAAATATTAATGATGTTAAAAACTTCTGATTTAATATTCGATTAATAATTCCATTTTTATCATTTATCAAATGACTTTGACCAATTATATCATTAATAGTAGTTGGTCTTAATATTGTTGCTAGTGGCTTATCCATACTCATCACCTTTGTTTTTAATTTAACGTCGTGAAGTTATTTTAACAATAGAACTAAAATTAATAAAGGTTAAATTATTATTTTTAATATTAACATCCAAGGAATGAAGCATTTTATATTCTTTATCATCATCATATTTAATAATGATACCAATGTTTTTTAAGTGCTGATATTTATCATTTTGTTCAGAAACACTAACAAGTTCAATATTATTTATCTTTTTTATGATATCAAAATTAATTGTCTCTTGAAAATGAATTTGATAGTTATCGCCATCAATATTAATTCCTATATTCATTTCTAAATTAATGTCATTAGTAGGAGAAAAATTATTCATATCATTAATAGCTTCTTGAAATAATAGTGAAATAAGTGAAATAGAATTATCTTTAAAAGTAATTGGATATATTACACCACTAGGAAGAACATTTGGATATAAATCAATAGAATTTAAATCTTTAACATTAAAATTGTTATTTTTAAAGGTTTTTTCATTTGGTTCTTTATTTTGAAATTGAATATTTATTGAAAACTCGATAGTATCTTGCAATTGATTTTTACCAACAATTGTTACTATTATAGATTTTGGTTTTTGATAATTTCCAGTAATCGCATTACTAGTAATAATATAATCTTGATCGTTAAAATCTTGATGTCATTTTTGCTTACCAAACTCATTTATTTTTTTACTAACAAGGAAAGCAATATGATTATGAATATCCACTTTGCTAACATTAGTATTATCTTTAATAGTTATTAATTGATTAATTACACTTTCATCATTTTCCAATACTGTTTTAATAACAGATAATGATTTTTTTGTTCAACTACCTTGAACATTAAAATTAATATTTAATTGACCTTTAATAATTTCACTACTATTTTTAGCACAAATAACAACTGTTATTTTCTTTTTTATCATATAATTATCAAAATTTTTTATTGAATCATAATTAATAACAAAATCACTTTTTGTTACTTTATCTGATAATGATTTTTCTTTATTAATTTCTTCTAAAAATTTCTCTTCAATAATTTTATTGACTTGAGATTCTATTTCATTTTTATTTCCTTTTGTAGCATCTGACATTACTATTGTTTGTGATGGAATTGTAATTCTATTGTCTAAATCAAAAATATTAAATTTTTCTGGAATAACATCATTTTCAACACTAAAATTGAAATTTAAGTCACAAGGAAGCAAACCATAATTACTACCAAATTGATTAACACTCATTTCAATTTTAAATTGTTTTATTTTTTCTTTATAAGATGGTATTTTTATTGAAAAATTATTTTTAAGTGCATTTTCATCATTAATTTTAATATTAATAGCTGGATTTACTGGTAAATGTAGAAAAAAATTATTAGGAATATCTATTTTATTTGTTTGTAACACATTATCAATCTTTTTTAATAAATCACTAAGATAAAAAATTTTTAGTTTTTTATCAGTAGATATTAAACTAATATTATTTAATTTATCCTTGTAATCTATCAAATTATATTTTTTATTTGTTGGACAATTATTCTTATAATAATCTTCTCAATTTTTATCTTGATTAGGATTTCAGTTGTTGGAATTATTAGTATTTATGGCACTATTTCATTGATTATTTGCAATTATTAAAATCATAGTAGTAATAATTAAAACAACAACAACAAATAACAAAGAAAAAATTTTAAACCAATGTTTTTTTTCTTGCTTAACATTAGGTTTTTGCTTATAATTTGATTTTTCATTTTGATTAATACCAATTTTATACATTATTTCCTCCACCAAAAATCGATAATAAAACATAAAAAAACTTTATAATGATGCTAAATTGTAAAGGTAAGTGCAACTAAATTATTTTTCTATCCAAATATTCGATTGGTGAAAGATAATTTAATATTTTTCTCGGTCTTTGATTTAAAGACAATATAAATTTATGAACTTCATTTTTATTAGTTTTTGAAAAAATAAATTTTTTAGGAAATTTTTCTCTAATTAAACCATTAGTATTTTCATTAGTATCTCTTTGTCAAGGTGAATATGGATTGGCAAAATAAATTTTTACATCTAAATTTTTTTCAAGTTGTTGTCAATTTGAAAATTCTTTGCCACGATCAAAAGTAATAGTTTTAACAATGTTTTTAGGAAGAATTGATAAATAATAACTGACATTTTTATTAATAACTTTAGTAGTTCTGTTTTTAACTAATATTGCTAAAGTAAATCGTGATACTCTTTCAACTAAAGTTATTAAACATGATTTGCTTTTGCCTCTTGATGATACTATAGTATCTCCTTCTCAATGACCAAGTGTTATACGATCATTAACATTTATATCTCGTTCTTTAATTGATTTACCATTAAACTTGCCACGATTTTCTTTAGATTTTCGTTTTTTACCTTTTCTTCTTAAATTTTTACTAGTAACTTTATCAAGCATTCCAAAATAAATTCAAGTATAAATTGTTTTAAAACTAATAACTCATTGTTTATGAAAATTTTTAATTCTGCCATAAATTTGTTCAGGTGATCAACCTAATAGTAATTTTTGTTGTACATATTTTACTAAATTCTTATTTTTAAACTTATGAAAACTAATATGTGATTGTTTTCGATTTTCAGCTTTATTTTGTGCAATTAATGAAAAATAATGATTATTATCTTTATTTCTATTAATTTCTCGAATAATAGTACTAATACTTCGATTAAGATTTTTAGCTATTTCACTAATTTTAAATTTAAATTTCAATTGATTCTCAATATAAATCCTTTCATCTATGTCAAGATGTTTATAACTCATATAAAAACTCCTTACTTTTTTCTAAACTAAATTTAGCATTATGAAATTTTTATATGATAATTTTTTGCGATTTTATTTACTTGCACTTACAAGTATAATTCAGCATTTTAAAATATTTTTTTTAAAATTATAGTTAAGATATTAAAAGTAAATTTACTTTTAAATATTTGACAATTAATATTTTCATTGGATAATGCTTGTTGATAGCTAGGTTTTAATTTAGTATCATTTTTTTTAGTTTTTAAAATAATAATTAATCAAAAAATAAATTGGAATAATTGAAATATTAAAACCATCGTAATTAAAAATAAACTAATAAGAATAAAAACACTTGTTGTTTGATCTTGAGTAATCATATATTTTCACTATTTATTTTCTATAGCATTAATACCAGGTAAATCCTTACCTTCTAGATATTCTAATGAAGCACCTCCACCAGTTGAAATATGGCTAAATTTATTTTCATATCCAAATTTAACTGCTGCTGCTGCACTATCACCACCACCAATTAGTGTAAATGCACCTTTTAATTGTGAAATAGTTTTACAAATATTTTTTGTTCCATTAACAAAGTTACTCATTTCAAAAACTCCTAATGGTCCATTTCAAAAAACAGTTTTAGCATTAATTAAAGTATTTTCAAATAATTTAATTGTTTTTAGACCAATATCCATTCCTTCATATCCATCATCAATGTTTTCATTATTAGTAATTTTACCTTTGATATCTTTAAATTCCGGAGCAATTACAAAGTCAATAGGTAGTATTAATTTTCCTTTTCCTAATTCAATAATTTCTTTAGCAATATCAATTTTATCTTTTTCTAATAATGAATCACCAATTTTATAATTCAATGCTTTCATAAAAGTATAAGCCATACCGCCACCAACAAGAACTTTATCAGCTTTTGTTAATAATTGTTTGATAACATCAATTTTATCTGATACTTTAGCACCACCAAGTACTGCTATAAAAGGATGTTCTGGATTAACTGTGATTTTATTAAGCATTGTTAATTCTTTTTCAATTAATAAACCAACACAACTATTTTTGATATTAGTAGCAATACCCACGTTAGATGCATGAGCACGGTGTGCAGTACCAAAAGCATCATTAACAAATACATCACCTAAATGTGCTCAATATTTACCTAATTCGGGATTATTAGTAGATTCTTTATTACCATTTAAATCTTCAAAACGAGTATTTTCTATTAAAAGTAATTCTTTGTTTTTAAGATTATTAATAGCTGTTTCAAGATTTGTACCACGAGTTTCATTAATGAATATTACATTTTCTTTTAAGATTTCACTTAGTCTTTTTGCAACGGGCGCTAAAGTATTATTCTCTTTATCAGCTTCAGATTTAATTCTTCCAAGATGTGATAACATGATTATTTTTGCATCTTGATTTTGTAAATACTTAATAGTTTCGATGCTTGCTTTTATTCTTGTATCATCGGTAATTTTACCATTTTCTAATGGTACATTGAAGTCAAAACGAACAATAACTTTTTTATTTTTAAAATCAAGATCCTTTAATGTTTTTTTATTCATATAATTTTCATCTCCTTTTTTCATATTATAATTTTAATATATTTTTAAAGCTATTAATAAAAATGCATCTTGTAATTGGTAAGATGCATTTTTGTAGTTTAATATTTTAATTAAACTATTTAAAAATTATTTTAGCTTTGCTAAGTGTATTACTGTTCTTACTAATTGCGATACATATGACATTTCATTATCATATCAAGCAAAAACTTTAACAATTTGTTTGCCTTCAACTTCAATAACTTTTGTTAATGTTGCATCAAAAATTGAACCAAAACTTGAACCAATAATATCAGTTGAAACAATTGGATCTTCATTATAAGCAAATGATTCGCTACTATGTTTTTTCATTGCTGCATTAACTTGTTCAACAGTAACATTTTTATTTAATTCAATTGTTAAATCAACAATTGAACCAGTAATAATTGGAACACGCATTGCTGAACCATCTAGTTTTCCTTTAACAGAAGGGATAACTAAACCAATAGCTGCAGCAGCACCTGTAGCTGCAGGAACAATATTAGACATAGCACTACGTCCTCTTCTAAAATCTGAATGTTCTAAGTCTAGTAAACGTTGGTCATTAGTTGCAGCATGAACTGTTGTCATTCATCCCTTAATAATTCCAAATTCTGATTCTAGAGTATGAACAACAGGAGCAAGACAATTAGTAGTACATGAAGCACCAGAAATAATATTATCAGTACTTTTTATAATATCATGGTTAACATTATAAACAATAGTTTTTAAGTCTCCTTTAGCGGGTGCTGAAATCACAACTTTTTTAGCTCCAGCATCAATATGTGCTTGTGCTAATTCTTTTGTTGTAAAACGTCCAGTTGCTTCAATTACGATATCAACATCATTGGCTTTTCATGGTAATACTTTTGGGTCTTTTTCTTGACAAACTTTAATTATTTTACCATCAACATTAATAGTATTTTTTGATTTGTCTGCTTTGATTTTTCCATGTTTTCAAGTTCTATGTGCTGAATCATATTGTAATAGATATGCTAGAGCTTCTACATTTCCTAAATCATTGATAGCAACAATATCAATTTCTTTTTTGTCAAATAATTGACGAAAGGCAAGGCGGCCAATGCGCCCAAATCCATTAATTGCAATTTTAATTGCCATTATTAAGTCACTCCTTTTATGTGTTTTTTTTTATATTGATTAATGACTAGGTATATTATAAACAAATATTGTTAATATTTGTCATAAAATATGGATTTATTTATAAAACATTTATTTTATTAGTAAATTATTTCCTTTATTTTAATTATAGTTTTCATTATTTTATTTTTTTATGAAATTTATATTGGTATATATTCTATTTCATTATTAATATTGTCAATATTATTATTATTTTCAATGGTAGTTTGTGATTCTTCAATAGTTAATTCAATTGGTATAGTTAAAGTTTGAATACGTTCTAATAAACGTTTAACTTTAATTTCTTCTGATTTACTATTTTTTAAATAATAATGTTGATATAGTTCACTAATACTATAGTTAGAATTAATAAATGTAGTTTTTAATGGTAAAATTCGTGCATTAAGAATACTAAATAATAATTCATCACGCTCTCAAGCGCTAACAGTTTCACCGCCTAAATCATCAATAAATAATAAGTCACATGATTTTAATTGTTCAATTTGCTGATTAGTATCAGTATCATTTTTAAAACTTTTTTTAATGTCCATAACAAATTCAGGTCATACAATAAAACAAACAGTTTGATTTTTTTGAATTAATTTATTTGCAAATAAGATAAAAATAAAAGTTTTGCCACTACCTGTGTCACCATATAAGTATAAACCTTGATAACTTTTGTGTTTTAAAGATTGATGTAAATACTGGATGATTTCTTTTCTTGCATTAGTTGAGGCATTAAAATTTTTACTTCATGAAAGTGATAAAAGTTTATCATCATAGTATTTAATTAAAAAATTATTATGTACTTGTTGTTGGACAGATCTATTAATAGAATGAAGACAATCCGTTAGTACTAAACTTATTTTTTGATTAGGTAACATTACTAGTTTATAACGATATCCTTTAACATTTTGTAGACATTTGCTAAGATTCTCTCGTTTTTTACATAAATTGTAGCTATCAATATAAGTTTTTAATAAATCAACATATGGTTCTAGTTTGCTGTTAGTTAAGTTGTTTTTTTTAATAAAGTCATGAAGTTCAGCATTGTTAATGTTTTCTTTTAAGATAGTTGTCGCTTTAAGTTTCATGATAATCATTTCCTTACTTAATAATAGTGTCTTTTAATAATTAAATTAATGGGCATCAAATTCCTTTAAAATATTCTTTATTTCTTCTTGAGTTAATTTTATATCTTTTTTAATATTATCAACCTTATATTTTTTAATTAATTTTTTATTGAAATTATTTGTTGTTGATTGTTCTGTAGTAGATCATAATGATTCTTGTTGAAATTGTTGCTGTGGATTTTTTTTGCTACGAGCATAAGCAAGTTTTAAATGAGATAAAGCATCATCAATACTATTAATTTGATTTTCTTGAAAGGTTTCAGCAATTTTAATAATATAGTTTGGTTCTAAACGTTTATTATTTTTAAATCAAACATATTCAATTAAGCAGTTAATTACAGCATTATTTAATTGAAAGTTATTAGTTAATATTTCTAATGTTGTTTTTAATTTATCAGTTGGTATTTTACCAGTTAAATTTTTTAAATATTCTTCAGGTAATTTTTGTTGCATTAAATTTAATGTGGTATTAATAACATCAGAATTATCTTTAGATATAATTGTATTACCATTAGAATTTAAATTAACTTTCATAGTATTAATTTTATTTTTATTTTGAAATGAATAAATTGGTCTAGAAATTGATGTTTGCTCTTGTTTAGCATAAATATTATTAAGTGCTGTTTTTAATTTTAAAGATTGAGGGATAGTATTTTCCTGTTGAGTAATATTAACATAATTTTCTGTAATTTCAATATCATTTTTTAAAAAATAAAATTTTTGTCTTTCGTAATTTAAAGTTCCTAATTGTTTAAGTAGTTCTGAGTTTAAATGGGTATTAGCAAAAAAATCATCAGCAGATAAGGGAGAACACAATTGATAAATGTAAGTAGATTTTAAAGAATAGTAGTAAGTATTAATAAGGTTAACAGATTCAAGTTGTTGGAAAGCAACAAGTAATTGAGTGGAAGTTATTTTTAATAAAGATTTAATTCGTCCATGATTGAAATCAAGATTAATACGTTTTGTTAATAACTTTTCTTGAACTAAAGTTAAATATAAATTTATTGCTTCAATACCAATTATTGGTTGATATAACATAAATAAAATTTGGTAATCTTCGTTACTAATATATTCTGATTGGTTCAACTTAAAAATATCAATATCATTTATTGTTCTGTTCATATTCATTCCCTAACTTTCTTTTTACTATCCATTTCTTTCATGGTATGATAATTATATGCACATAAAGAATATAAATAAAGTGAAATGATTAAAACACATACTTATCCACATTTATTCCACTTTTTTTATTAAAAATATTCTTTATTAATATATACTTTTGAGTTTTCCACAGTTAATATTTAATTTGACAGTGATTACAAAAGTAAGTTCCACGAAGGTTTATTTTTATTTTTTTAATAATAGTATGGCATTTAAAACAAGTCATTTTTGCTCTAGTATGAACTTGTAATTCTTGTTGATAGTAACCTGTTACACCAAGGCTTGAAGTATAACTACTAATTGTTGATCCACCAAGTTTTATTGATTTATCAAGCACAAATCTTGCTTTATTAATGATTTCTTGTAATTGTTTAAGTGTTAAATTTTTAGTAATACTTTGCGGATGAATACTAGCATAAAATAATACTTCATCTGCATAAATATTTCCTAAACCACTCATAACGTTTTGTTCTAATAATGTTGCTTTAATACTTTGACTTTTATTTTTTCATTTATTTTTTAAATATTCAGCAGTAACATTTTTATTAAAAGGTTCTGGACCAATATTAATATAAGGTTTTATGTTTTGATATTCATTTTTAGTTTGCAAATGAAAGGTTCCAAACTGTCTTGTGTCATGATATCTTAATTCGTATTTATTGTCTAATTCTAATATTAATAAGACATGTTTTCAATTTATTGATTGATTATTTTGTTGAAAATAATATTTTCCTTCCATTCGTAAATGACTTAATAATACATAATCATCTAATATAAATATTAATAATTTACCAACTCTTTGAACATCATTAATTGTTTGTCCAATAATTTGTTTTGTGAATTGTTCAATACTTGGTGTTTTGATAATTTTATTTAAAATAATTCTAACACCAATAATTTTATGATTAGTTAAAAGTGGTTGTAAAGTTTTGCGAACAGTTTCAACTTCGGGTAATTCTGGCATTTTTATTTTCCTTCCAATAAAATATAATAAACTAATTTGTTTTAAATATTAATAAATTTTTAAAAATTTATTTTAATTCAAATCAGTTATCACCAATACTAGTATTAATTAATAAGGGAACTTTTAATTTAGTAACATTAGACATAATTTTAGTAATTTTAGTAATAACATCATTAACTTTATTATCTTCAACTTCAAAAATTAATTCATCATGAATTTGTGCAATTAATATTGCATCAATATTTTGTTTTTTTATTTCTTCATAAATTTTATTCATTGCTAATTTTAAAATATCAGCAGCACTACCTTGAATTGGCATGTTCATTGCTATTCGTTTACCAAAATTTTGAATCACCTTATTTTTATTTGTAATTTCCATTACTTCTCTTCTACGATTAAAAATTGTTTGAACATATCCATTTTTTTCACAAAAATCAATTATATTATTAATATAACTTTTAATTTTTGGAAAAACTGAAAAATATTTATTAATAAATATTTTAGCATCTTCAACTTTAATTCCTATTTGTTGTGATAAACCAAAACTAGAAATGCCATAAACAATGCCAAAATTAATAGCTTTTGCATTTTGTCTTTGTTCGTTAGTAACTTCTGCTAAAGGTATATTTGATATTTTACTTGCAGTTTCGCGATGAATATCATGCTTTTGTTTAAAAGCTTTAATTAAATTTTCATCTTCACTAATATGAGCTAATATTCTTAATTCAATTTGTGAATAATCACAGGATAGTATTTTAGTATGTGGTTTGCTTGGAATAAAGATTTTGCGAACTTCTCTTTGTTCTTTATCGCGAATACTAATATTTTGCATATTAGGATCTAATGAAGATAACCTGCCAGTACTGGTTTGTACTTGATTATAAATGCTATGAATTTTACCATCATCAAAAATATATTTTTGTAAACCAAGTAAGTAAGTGGAATATAATTTTTGTAATTTACGATATTCTAAAAGAATATCGATGATTTGATGTTGATTTTTTAAACTAATTAAAACTTCAAAAGCAGTACTACCTTTTTTATAATTAGGTAATTTTAATTCTTTAAATAAGTATTCACTAATTTGTTTTGGTGAATTTGGATTTAAATTACTATTACTTTCTTTTTTAATTTGTAATTCTAAATCTTGGATTTTTAGTAAAGTTTTATCAGTTAGTAGTTTTAATTTTTTTTGATCAATGTTAACACCATTACACTCCATATTTACTAATACAAAAGCAGCAGGTAGTTCAATCTCTTGATATAAATTTCAGTTATTAGTATCTTTTAATTTTTTTATAAGAATGAGATGAGAATCTGTTAAAAAATTTAATTTTTTTTTTAAAAAAATAGCTATTTCTTTTTCATCATTGGGAATATTTTTTTTAATACCTTTGCCATAGAAATCATCAGCGCTTAAATTATCTTTAACATTGACATTGAGCATAACAGCAATGTTTTCTGGTAATATTTTTTCATTAGCATAAAGAAGGTAAGCAGCTAACATATGGTCAAAAATAATATTATTTATTATCAATTTTAAACGTAGTCCTGCGATAATAACCTTTTTTAAATCTCAAGTTATTTTTTGTAGTTTTTTATTTTGTAAGAAATGTTGAAAATTAGGACAATTAATTGCATTAATTTTATTAATATAAAATGTTCCTTTTTCATTTTTAATACCAAAACCAATAATATTATCACGATTATAATTATCACCAAAAATTTCTAATCATAAGTAATTTGAATCACAATTTCATTCTTGATTTCACTTATTTATAATTTGAACGTGAGATGTACTGTTTTTATTAGTTTTAGGATTATTGTCTTGTGTTAATAAAGAGTTCATATTATATTGTTTGTAAAAGTCTTGTAACTTTTCATTATTTAAATTTTCAACATTATAATTAAACGTTTCTAAATTACCAGTAATTGGTGTATTTAAATTAAGTTTTGCTAGTTGTTTACAAATAATACCATTATTAAAGTTAAGTTTAATTAGTTTACTAACATTTGGTTTTAATTGTTCTACATTTTCAATAATGTTTTCTAATGTGTCATATTCTTTTAATAAACTAATAGCAGTTTTTTGACCAATTCCTTTAATGCCAGGTAAATTATCAGAACTATCACCCATTAATCCCTTTAAATCGGTAACTTGATAAGGTAATAATTCATATTCTGATTGAAATGTAGAAATAGTAATAACCTTTAAATCACTCATCCCTTTTTGTGGATTAAGAATTTTAATATTGTTATCTAATAGTTGTAATAAATCTTTATCACTACTCATAATATCAATTTGATAATTACTAGCAACTTTATTTTTAACAATGCTGCCAATAATATCATCAGCTTCATAATTATTTATTTGTCCCCAAGGAATTTGTGCTAAGTCTAAAAATATTTTAACTAAATTAAATTGTTCAATTAACTCAACCGGAGTTTCACTTCTTTTTCCTTTATATGTTGCTAAAGTTTCATGACGAAATGTTTTACGACCAGCATCAAATGCAACAAAAACACTAGCATAGTTGTTAGATTTTAAGTACTTAATCAACATTCTAATAAAAGCATAGACGGCATTAGTTGGAATACCCTGTAGCGAATGTAGATTAACTCCTTGGTATGCAGTAGCATAATATGCTTTAAATAATAAATTGTTACCATCAATAATTAATGCTTTTTTCATTTATTCACCTAATTTCATAAAACTATTATAACAATAAGTAAGTATAACTTCATATAAAATTAAAAAATTAGCATATAAAAAAAACAAGATTTTTTTCTTGCTATCGAACAATAATTAAGTTACAGATTTAATTGTGTAGAAAACATTATAAATATAAGGTTTTAGGGTTAATTTTAAGAGAATTATTATATTTATAGTGATTAGAGTTCTGTAACTTAAGTATTTAAATATTAAGGATATTTATAAATAGATCCTTAACTTTTATTATAACATTCAATTTTTAATTTGCTAAATTGTAAAGGTAAGTGCAACTAAATTATTTTTCTATCCAAATATTCGATTGGTGAAAGATAATTTAATATTTTTCTCGGTCTTTGATTTAAAGACAATATAAATTTATGAACTTCATTTTTATTAGTTTTTGAAAAAATAAATTTTTTAGGAAATTTTTCTCTAATTAAACCATTAGTATTTTCATTAGTACCTCTTTGTCAAGGTGAATATGGATTGGCAAAATAAATTTTTACATCTAAATTTTTTTCAAGTTGTTGTCAATTTGAAAATTCTTTGCCACGATAAAAAGTAATAGTTTTAACAATGTTTTTTGGAAGAATTGATAAATAATAACTGACATTTTTATTAATAACTTTAGTAGTTCTGTTTTTAACTAATATTGCTAAAGAAAATCGTGATACTCTTTCAACTAAAGTTATTAAACATGATTTGCTTTTGCCTCTTGATGATACTATAGTATCTCCTTCTCAATGACCAAGTGTTATACGATCATTAACATTTATATCTCGTTCTTTAATTGATTTACCATTAAACTTGCCACGATTTTCTTTAGATTTTCGTTTTTTACCTTTTCTTCTTAAATTTTTACTAGTAACTTTATCAAGCATTCCAAAATAAATTCAAGTATAAATTGTTTTAAAACTAATAACTCACTCTTTATGAAAATTTTTAATTCTGCCATAAATTTGTTCAGGTGATCAACCTAATAGTAATTTTTGTTGTACATATTTTACTAAATTCTTATTTTTAAACTTATGAAAACTAATATGTGATTGTTTTCGATTTTCAGCTTTATTTTGTGCAATTAATGAAAAATAATGATTATTATCTTTATTTCTATTAATTTCTCGAATAATAGTACTAATACTTCGATTAAGATTTTTAGCTATTTCACTAATTTTAAATTTAAATTTCAATTGATTATCAATATAAATCCTTTCATCTATGCCAAGATGTTTATAACTCATATAAAAACTCCTTACTTTTTTCTAAACTAAATTTAGCATTATGAAATTTTTATATGAGAATTTTTTGCAATTTTATTTACTTGCACTTACAAGTATAATTCAGCATATATAAAAAACAAGAGCTTTTCAGCTCTTGTCTACACAAGAATTATTGCTAAGGTAATATGTCATTTATAAAAAAAAAGGGGGTTATTTATAAATAAAACTTAAGGTTATTGGGGTTATAGAGTTTAAATTAGAGGTTTTAGATTAATTTTAAATTTTTTATATTTAAAAATATTATAATTGAATAATGTTTTGACATATTACCTTAATTTTAAAGGACCTAGGCTATCTAAATCCTTATAAGAATAATAACAAATAATATTTAAATTGCAAGGAAATTTGTTATTATGTCATTATTTAGTGATAATTTCCTATTAGTTATCGAGCAAAAATTTCCCAAAAGTAAAGTTAAATATACTTGGTGATAAATATGGAAAGAAGCATGACTATGAAAGAAAAATATAAGTTTAATATTATAAATGACATTATTTTTAATAAATTATCTAAACATCAAGCTAAGAATAAACTTAACCTAACTATTAGAAGAATTAACCAATTAATTCAAATTTTCAATAGAGAAGGTAAAGTTGGTTTTATTCATAAATCCCGAAATAAAATTTCTAATAAAACAACAAATTTTAAAATCAAAATTAAGATTATAAATTTATATAAAACCAAATATTATAATTTTAATTTTCAACATTTCCATGAGAAATTAAACAATGAAGAAAAAATTAAAATTTCATATAGTACACTTTATACTATATTAATTAAAGAAAAAATTACTTCACCAAAAATACATAAAAATAAGAAAAATAACTTGCATCCTACAAGAAACCGAAGAACAAATTTTGGTGAATTAATTCAAATGGATGCAAGTAATCATCATTGATTTTGTAAGGATAAACCAAAAGCTTTTTTACATGCTGCAATTGATGATGCTACAGGTAATATTGTCGGACTATGATTTGATCATCAAGAAACATTAGATGGTTATTATAATGTTTTTTATCAAATTTTAACTAAATATGGCATACCAAAAACATTTTATACTGATAATAGAACAGTTTTTGGATATAAAAAACAAATCGATGCTGGCAAAATAAACACGGAAAATGATACTTATACTCAATTCCAAAAGTCTTGTAATGATTTAGGTGTTGAAATTATTAGAACTTCCATTCCACAAGCTAAGGGTAGAATCGAACGCTTATTTGGAACACTTCAAAGTCGCTTAATTAGTGAACTTAGACGCTGAATTATACTTGCACTTACAAGTATAATTCAGCGATTTTAAAAATAAAGAAAATATTAATGGTGTCAATAATAATGATGAAAAGATTAAAGAAAGTAAAAATACTTTAGGTAAACGATTAGGTAGGTGAGTTGGAAAATTTTTTATTTTTGCCTTTGAAACTTTTATTTTTGGTGTTGTTTCAGGAATTATTTCTGTTCTTGCACTTAAAATTTCTTTTGCAATGGCGCTTTGTTGATGAACTCCTGCGGCTTTAGGAATAGCAACACTTACTGCTTTGCCTATAGGTTGATGTGTAGTTTTAGCAATTGTAGCAGTATTAGGTGTTCAGATACTAAAAGAATATGGAATTAAACCTTTATTAAAAAAAATGTGAAACTTGGTGGAATTAAAAAAAGCAAAAAAACTAGAAATGGAGGACTTAAAAGAAATAGATTTTCATAATATCAATTATAGAGTTTTAAAAAACTATTTAAGTTCTCAAAAAAACATACCTTTTGATGAAATTAGACCAAGTTTTGAACAAAATATTAATATAATTAAAAATAGAAAATTGTCTCATCAAACTCAAGAAAAATTTGATGCAAAGAGTATTAATAATATTCCAATTTCAGCTAATACTTGAAATAAACATTTTACTTTATTTCAACATAATTAATAAGTTAACAATTTTGTTGATAATAATAAAATTTTAATCTATAAAATTAATACTATTTTCTCTTTTCTCTTATTTTATGGCTAATATTCATGTTATTATTACTAAGTAATTAAAAAAATATTAATGAGGTATAAGATGAGTATTGTCACAATTGAAAATTTAACACATGCTAATGGTTGAAAAGTTTTATATAAAAACGCCACTTTACAAATTAATAAAGGTGAACATGTGGCATTAATTGGTATGAATGGTGTTGGTAAAACAACATTATTAAATATTATTAATGGAACAGTATCTGCAGATCATATTAATTTAAATATTCATCCTAAAATTAAAATTGGGTATTTGGATCAACATCAAGAGGTTAATTTAGAATTAACAGTTTTACAACATTTACGTGAAAGTTATCAAAAACTTTTTGAACGTGAACAACAAATGGAAAACTTATATGCAGAAATGGCTAATAATTATAGTGAAGAGTTATTAACGAAAGCAATGAAAATTCAAGATGAATTGACACACCAAGGATTTGATACTATTAGTAAAAAAATTGGTCGTTTAGTTGATGGATTGGGTATTAATTTACAGCTTTTAGAACAAACTTTAGGTAGTTTAAGTGGTGGTCAAAGAGCAAAAGTGTTATTAGCAAAATTATTATTAAATGAAGATGATTTTTTATTACTTGATGAACCAACTAATTTTTTGGATATTGAACAAATTAATTGATTAGCTAAGTTTTTACAAAATTACCCTAGTTCATTTTTATTGGTGTCACATGATCGTAATTTTATTAATACAACATGTAATATTATTTTCGATATTGATAATTATATGATTACTCGTTATGTTGGTAATTTTGAAAGTTTTTTAGAACAAAAAAGTTTACATCATCATCAATATGAATCAGCATATTCAAATCAAAAGAAATTAATTGAAAAATTAGAAACTTATATTAGTAAAAATGCAGCACGTGCTTCAACTGCTAAAAGTGCTGAATCAATAAGAAAACAATTATCTAAAATTAATGTTTTAGAAAAACAGCAAATCCAGTCTCCTCCAAAGTTTTATTTTAAGTATTATAAAATAACGAGTTCAATTGCTGTGCAAGCTAAAAACCTTGAAATAGGTTATCATAAACCATTAATTAAGCCACTTACTTTTGTTATTAAGACTGGTAGTAAGTGAGTTGTTAAAGGGTATAATGGAATTGGTAAAACTACTTTCTTGCAAACATTAGCTGGTAATATTCCAGCACTTGCTGGAAATATTAATTTAGATGATCGAATGCAAGTAGCATATTTTCATCAGACTGAAGTAATGACTAGTACTACCCCATTTAATTATTTAAAAGAGTTAGATATTAAATTAAATGATGTTTAGATTAGAAGAATTTTAGCAAGTTTTGGCTTGCGTAGTAATTTAGTAATGAAACCAATGAACTTACTTTCTGGTGGTGAACAAACTAAGGTTAGATTAGCAGCATTGGCATTAAAACCTTACAACTTATTAATTTTAGATGAACCAACTAATCATATTGATGTTTTAGCTAAAGAGTCTTTATTAAAAGCATTGCAAGAATTTGAAGGCACTGTATTATTGACAACTCATGATACTAATTTTAATAATAGTTGAGTTGATGGTGTTTTAGATTTTGAAAAATTAACAAATTAGTGAAATTAAAATAGTTATTTTTAATATTTAATTTATACATTTAAACAAATAAAAAAACTTATAACTAAGATTTAGTTATAAGTTTTTTTATTTGTTTAAATTATCCTTTACGATTACGGTCGTCACGGTCTCGTCTGCTAAATCCACCACTGTTTCCTCAACTAGAATCACCACGGTCAGAACGTGGTCTAAAGTTTCCACGATCAGAAGAATTTCTATCCCCTTGTGTTCTTGCTCCACGTTCAGCAAAACGTTTTTCACGTTCTTCTGTGATTTTTACAAGTGTTGTTAAACTTGCATTAATAGTAATTACTGTTTCTTTTAAAACTTTAATTTCTTCTAATAATGCTTCGATTGTTTGATTGTTTTCCATTAACAATGCCTCTTCTTTCTGGCGCCTAATTGATAAATCTGATAATAATATCTGATATAATGAGATTAATAAGCACTTAATTAAGTATAGCATTAAAATTAAAATTGTATAGTATATAGTCATATATTTTATAGTTAAAAATAATTATTATTATGATAACTATTATTTTTTATTAAATATCTAGTAAATAATATTATTAAAATTAGTTTTTTATTTTACTAAAGTAATACTTTTAAATTTAAAAGTACGTATACCTTGAAAATCAATTAAATTTTCAATATCAATAGCAGTGATAATAAAATGATATGTAGTGTTTTTAATTTTATATGTAAAATCATATTTTAAATTAATTGTTTCAATATTATTGATGGTAGTTTTAGTCATAGTAATATTAGAAGTATTACCTATTTTTTTATTAATGCCGGTTGTGTTATCAGCATCAAAATAAACTTCATAGTTATCTTTAATTCATTGATTATTATTAGCAGTAATAATATTTTTAATTCCTAATTTATGACTTTCATCAGTAGTACCAAGTAATAAATTTAAAATATTATTTAGTTGACTGTGTGGTTCAAGCATAGTTTTTTGTAAAATATCCAGTATTGAACCTTGAGTAAAAGTTGGATATTCTGGATCATCTTTATTAATGTGCCCACCTAATGATTTATATAATTCTTCGACATCGGTTGCTGTTACATCACTTTTATTAATTATGTTTTTTAGAGTAACAATAGTATCATTTTTAAAAATTATTAAGAGACCAGTAGTATTATTAAATAAAAAATTCTCTAAATCTTGTAAATCAATATTAATACCTTCATTACCTGGATATTGTTCTGAAATTTTGGTAATTAGATCAGTAATGCTATCAATAGTATTTTTAACACTATCTGTATTAATTGCTTTAATAATGGTATCAATTAAGTCATCAGGTTTATACATTTCATCACCAATCAGTCCTCCTAAAGTTAAATTTACCGGTAAAGAAGTTGGTTTTGGTATTGTTAAATTAAGTTTAAGATCATAAAGAAATGTATCAAAACCACGAGTTTCTGCTGTAGTTTTACCAAATACGGTTAGAAGTATTTGTTTTAATTTTTCTGGTTGGCTAATTAAAGATTTTATAGTATTAATAATATCAAGTAAATTATAGCTACCAGCACTTGGCTTTGATGGATAACCATTACCAATTGTTAAGTTTTTAACACCTTCAGTAATATCTGGCATATCTAATATTCATTTTTTAATAACAGGAATAATTGCTTCAATAATTGTTAAGATATAAAGTGGGTTAGTTAAAAGATAGGGAAGGTATCTTTCTATATCAGCAAAAAAACCTTTATCATCAAAATGAACTTTTATGTTACCTGTATCCAGTCAACTTCCATCAAGTGTTATATGTTCTGAAAGAACGCCACCTAAATATCGTGGACTTTTACCATTTTTACCAAAAATTTTATTGTCTTCACTCATTTTTCAAAACAAGTAATTAATTAAAGTGCCACCATGATATAAATCATAATCTTGTTTTGACTTTCAATCACTTACTTTGTGACCAGGAAGTTGACCTAAAGTTGGACTTATTTTTCATCTTTCTCCATTATTTCAAGCGCTATAAGGTTGACCACTATCATCTTTTCAATTATTCATAAATTTAATTAATGTTTCTTCATCAGCGGGTGTAGAAGTTTGTTGATCAGATCAACTGCCATTGACTAAATTACCAAATATTCTAGTTAGCGGATTTAAAAAATTAGGACCATAGTTATTAATTAAATTAGCAACTAATTGTAATCCAGCTGGTAAAGTGCTTAAGTCACCTTGTAATGATTTTAAAAAACTAGAAATGGAGTCCATACCAGCACCTACAACTATATTTTCTAATTGTGGGTTAGCCATAATTGATATAGTTCTAATATAATCAAGTGATGAAAAAACATCATTAACTTGTTTTTTACTATTGATGGTTTTAATTAATTCACCTGTTCCAGAAGCTTTAAAAAAATTATCATGATCAAAATTATTTACATCAATTTTTCCATTTTCCCCTCAACGTGTTTGTAAATCACCTCAATTATCTAAACTAGTATTTTTAGTTAAATTATTAATACTATTATTTTTAATTTTTCCCATAATATCATCATTAGTACTACTAGTATCAGCATCTAACTCTTTTGACATAACCATACTTTTAATTAAAGCAGAAGTTTGGTCAGCAAAACTTTTAGCGATACTATTAGTTACACGGTTAACATAAAAATTAAAGGTACAAGCTGATAGAGGTAAAATAGTGGCACTTGCTATTAAGATAATTCCTAACTTGGTAAATACTTTTTTCATAGCAGTTCTCCTTAAATAAAGTGTTATTTTTGTCAATTTTATTTTACTAAAATTTAATACATTGAACTCTGAAAATAATTAAATTCATTTCTTACAAATTGTATCATTAGTTATTTTAATTTTAAAATTTATTTAAATAAACAATTTAAATATGGTAATATATCAAACAGAGAAAAATTAAACATTATAAAAACTATCTATTATTTATTTTAAAATTATCCTATATATTAATTTTGTATAAGTGTGATATTATTAATCCATATGTGAACTTAATAATTAAAATTAAATGTAAAATTTTAATTTCAGGAATTAGGGAGAACTGTAATGGCAAGGTTAAATAAACGCGAAAAAGCGAATAATAAAAAAATGGTGTCTACTAATAAAAAAACAAAAAAAAGTTTATTTAAGAATGCGTTACTATTAAAGCAGACTTTAGTTGCTACATGAAAAAGTAAATTACAATTAGTTATTTTATTATTACTTACTGCTTTTGCAACTTCGTTGGTTACTGGAAGTTGAATTTCGTACGTTAGAATGATTGAAGGAAGCAATCAATTAGGATTAAATGATCTTAAGTTTGATGCTGTTTTACCTTATTCATCAGTGTCGCAAGGTATTAAACAAATTGCTAATCAAGCTTTTAGTTTAAAGTTAGGTCGATTTTATGTTCAAGATGGAACTAATAGTAAAAGTATTAAAGCTCTTTATTTTGATGATACAAAAATAGGGACAGATCAAGAAATCCTACCAATCACTAAAGATAACTTAACTATTGATTATACTCGTGATAATATAGGTAATATTACTGGGTTTAATGATATAAGATGAACAAACCCAGATAATCCTTTAATTTTTAATTTGAATAATAATAATGTTAAAGCAAGCATCTATGGTCAATTATTATTAAATTCAAAAAATGCTGCTAATGAGAATTTAAAAAACCATTTTAAAACAGCAGCAGATGATTTATATCGTGATGTTTTTTTAAAAAAAACAGCACCCAATATTCTTCAATCTATTAATACTTTTATTAAGGAATGGATTACAAAACATTCAACAGATCCGATATTAAAGGAGACTGATAATGATAAAGTTACCACTTGAATTTTAGAAAATAAAATAAATTTTAGATCTTCTTCTAATGATGCTACTATTCCTGATAGTGTTAATTTACAAGATCAAACAGAAAGAAATGAACTTTTTATTAAAGTAGTTAAGGAAACTGAACCTGATCCAAGATTAGATAATGATTATGGTATGAATGGTCAATGAATGATAATTTATCGTAATTTTTCTGCAACAGAATCAGATAGTAACATTTATACTAATTTTACTAATACTTCTATTGGTTATCATTCACCTTTTAACTATAATATGATTAGTGATGGCACTGAAAGAGACGCTTTTTCTTCATATTTAATTCGTGCGGTTGCAGCATTACAAATGCGTGATTTATATGTTCGTAATCAATTTACTGCCAGTGCTGGAGTAATTAATAATACTCAAATTAATACTAAAATTATTGATATTGGTTTACCTAATGCTTTAAATCATACTAATCTAAAAGTATTTGAAGGTGTTGCACCAACAAGTAAAAATGAAATAGTTATTACGCCACAATATGCAAGAAAAAATAAAAGTAATAAAGCGTATAAACCAGGCGATCATATTAATATTAATGGTACTGACTTTATTGTTAGTGGTATTGGTGGTGATGCTTATGATATTTATCCAACGATTAGTGACTTAGATCCAATTCCCAATACAAGAACTGAATTTATTGCTTATGTTACACCTTCAGCATGAAATGATGGAAATTGATATAAGACAGCAGATAAAACTGATAATACTTTAATGTATTTTACAAAATGAAATAATGTTCCTAAAAATAGTATTCATGAATTTGATGTTGATTTATTTAATGATTTTTTTCAAAAAACAATATTTAGTGATAATGGTGTTAGTGATTTAAATCAATATGATTATAATAAGTATTTAGTTGAGAAATATGGTAATACAGTTCCAATACCACAATCGTCTTCTACATACCTTATTAATCAAAATCCTGTAGTTACAAGTAGTAATAGTCAGTTTTCGCTTTATAATAGTAAAGAAAAGATATTTAATTCAGCAATAATTGGATTTTTATTTGCAGCAATAGCAGGAGTATTATTTTTACTAACGGTTGTTATTTTTATTACTACTTTAATTGTTAAAAAAGCAATCCAACATGGACAAGTTTCAATGGGTATTTTAAAATCAATAGGTTATAAAACATGACAAATTACGATTTCTTATTTGGCATATCCATTATTAACACTATTAATTTCAATTCCAATTGGCTGAATTGTTGGTCTTGTAATTCAGGTATATTTAACTGAGATTTTTAATACTTTATTTGTTTTACCATATAATGTTTTTAACTTTGATGTTGTTCCATTATTTATTTCAATTGTTTTAATTATTGGTTTTATTTCAATTGTTACTTTATTAACTGCCTTTCGTCTTTTAAAACGTGATCCTTTATTTTTAATTAAAAAAGATAGTGATTTAGCTTTAGGTGTTCCTAAAAGTAGAACTAGCAAGTTTTTACAAAATAATTTTCGTCTTCGCTTTTTATTATCGTTATCAAAAACTAGTTGAAAAAAAATTTTAGTTACTTCAGTAGTTATTACTTTAGCTTCACTTTCAATTGTAGCAACAACACTAGTTCCTGCCACTATTAATAGTTTAAAAGTTAATTATTTCAAAACTCAAAAATATAAAAATTATTATGAGTATCAAACACCAATGCCGAATATGCCAATGAGTAAATATGGATTATATTCATGAGATTTTTTTAATCGACCAAGCGGTGAGAAATATTATCCAACTTATGGTGCTATGCCTTGACCTGAAGATAAAATTGTTTATGATGAGAAAAAGGCACGTGTTGGATGATATAATCCATTATTGTTTAAAAAAGAAAAATTAACTAATAATTTTGCTGATATTTTTACTTTTGATTCATCTTTTCCTGAATCTGAAAGAGCAGAGTTTATAAAAAAAATGTCCTCTTATTATCAAGAACAATCAACAGGGACATTAGATCTTAATGATTTAGTTTGATCATATAGTTGATTAGGTGGCAAAGATTTTAGTAATCAGTTAATAACTGATTTAAGTAAAGAAGATAATACACCATCAAAAATATTTTCATATAATATTGTTAATTTTGCAAGTGGCCAATTACCTAATATTTTGCAAGTTCCCAGTCCTGGAGTGCCACCTGGTCCAGAGGCAATTAAAGAAATTTTAAAGCAAGTATTACCAGGCTTTGTTCGTCAGAGTATTGATAGTTTGCCAAGACCTAATATTAAAGAAGATCCTTATGATTATTTTAGTATTGGTCATAATACTATTGCTTTTAATCCAAAAACTACTAATAATGGTGATATTAATGGACCAGATGAAGAATTAGTAACACAGTTTAAAGTTGGTGTTGATGAAAGTACAAAAATTGCTAAAAAAGAACTAATGGATGTTATTGGTATTAATCCCAATACTGCGATGTTGGTATTAAAAAATGATGAAGTTAAAGCTTTAAAATATAATGCTAATGCTAATGCTATTCCAATGGTTATCAATCGTGCTTTTCAATCTAAATTTGGATTAGATGTTGGTTCACAATTTAGTGGTGTACCACAAGTTAATACTCTATGTTATAAAAATATTTATGGTAAAAGTATTCCTTTATCAAAAGAAAATTGATATTATGGTGAAACACCACCAACAGATTCTTATACTACAAATGGTGGCATTTGATCAAAAAGTGGAACAAAATGAAATTATCGTGGTGATCAAAAAATAAAATTATCTGATAATAGTAAAGAATATAGTGATATCCACGGCACTAGGTATAATGGTATGTATGATGAAAAAGGACAACCAATTATAAATAATGAACCTAGTACTTGAAATAATGTTAATGATATTTGATTAAAATTGCCTTCTGATATTGATCATCATGCTATAAAGGGTAAAATTCCAACAGCTGATAATGCTAAAACTATTGATTTTGATTTATCACGTATTTCCGATTCAACAGGTGAATGAATTAGACCTTTTTCATATGATTTGGTAAAGCCATATAATGGATTTGATCCTAAAGATCCATTAAGTATTTTATTAAACCGTCCAGCAGAATGATTTATGGGAATGGTTAATAATAATATTTTAACTAAAGAAAATAATATTAATGCTGATAGTTTACAAGCAGATATTAAAAATAACATGCCAACATGATGAAAAAATATTACGGGTAATGATAATCCACTTCATACATATCAAGTTGTGGGAATTCAAGATTCTTATGATACTCCTAAAGCCTATGTTGATCAAAAATGAGCTAATGAAATTATGGGTTATAGTTATATTGATGATAATCCTTATTATTCAGGAACGGATGTATTTCAATGATTTAATGGTAAGTTAAGTGCTAATGCTAATGTTTTTGATTTAATTGGAAGAATGAGTTTTAAATCAAATTTAGATGATTATACTATTTATGCAACCACTAGTTTAAGTGGTAATCAAAATATACCAATGGTCAAAAAAAATTATTTATTATCAAGACAACAAGCAGTGCTTACTAAAATGTCAGATATTGCTTTCAGTGCTAGTGCTTTATTTATTGTGACAACGATTATTTGTTCAATATTAATTGTTATTATGATTACTGATTTATTTACCGATCAATTTCGTCGTTTTATGGCTCATATGAAAGCAGAAGGATATACTAATTGAGAAATTAATTCTTTTACTTTAGGTATTTTTACACCTTGAGCATTACTTGGTTATGTTGTAGGATTTGCCCTAGGTTTCCTTGCAATTTATGGTTTAATTTCTATTCTTACTAGTTTTGTTGGTGTGGCTTTACCATTTACAATAACATGATGAATATTACCAGTAAGTTTTACCATAATTGGTGGTATATATATATCAACATTTATTATCAATAATCATGAATTAAATAAAATGAATTTAATTGAATTATTAAAATCTGATGAATAAAATAAAGTTCACTAAAGAATGTTTGGTAAATTTAAATATTTAAATTTACCAAATTAATAGTCAAATATGTATACTTTATTTGAAAACTAAATATAGTTTTTAACTCATTACTTTATTTTAAAGTAAATGGGTTTTTTATTTTGAAAGGAGAAAAAAAGAATTTTGAAAGATGAATCATTAATTTCTAATTATTATAATGCTGAATTATACTTGTAAGTGCAAGTAAATAAAATTGCAAAAAATTCTCATATAAAAATTTCATAATGCTAAATTTAGTTTAGAAAAAAGTAAGGAGTTTTTATATGAGTTATAAACATCTTGGCATAGATGAAAGGATTTATATTGAGAATCAATTTAAATTTAAATTTAAAATTAGTGAAATAGCTAAAAATCTTAATCGAAGTATTAGTACTATTATTCGAGAAATTAATAGAAATAAAGATAATAATCATTATTTTTCATTAATTGCACAAAATAAAGCTGAAAATAGAAAACAATCACATATTAGTTTTCATAAGTTTAAAAATAAGAATTTAGTAAAATATGTACAACAAAAATTACTATTAGGTTGATCACCTGAACAAATTTATGGCAGAATTAAAAATTTTCATAAACAATGAGTTATTAGTTTTAAAACAATTTATACTTGAATTTATTTTGGAATGCTTGATAAAGTTACTAGTAAAAATTTAAGAAGAAAAGGTAAAAAACGAAAATCTAAAGAAAATCGTGGCAAGTTTAATGGTAAATCAATTAAAGAACGAGATATAAATGTTAATGATCGTATAACACTTGGTCATTGAGAAGGAGATACTATAGTATCATCAAGAGGCAAAAGCAAATCATGTTTAATAACTTTAGTTGAAAGAGTATCACGATTTACTTTAGCAATATTAGTTAAAAACAGAACTACTAAAGTTATTAATAAAAATGTCAGTTATTATTTATCAATTCTTCCTAAAAACATTGTTAAAACTATTACTTTTGATCGTGGCAAAGAATTTTCAAATTGACAACAACTTGAAAAAAATTTAGATGTAAAAATTTATTTTGCCAATCCATATTCACCTTGACAAAGAGGTACTAATGAAAATACTAATGGTTTAATTAGAGAAAAATTTCCTAAAAAATTTATTTTTTCAAAAACTAATAAAAATGAAGTTCATAAATTTATATTGTCTTTAAACCAAAGACCGAGAAAAATATTAAATTATCTTTCACCAATCGAATATTTGGATAGAAAAATAATTTAGTTGCACTTACCTTTACAATTTATCGTTTAACTAAATAATGATCAATGTCTTTAATTAATTCTTTTTCATCATTAATATGTGATGTTTGGAAATTATTGGTAATATCATCACTAATCTTTAATAATAAATCATAATAGCCCTTATTTTTCATACTCTACACTTCATAATAATAAATAGTGTCTATTTTAATAAATTATTAACTATTATAAAATAATTTTGTAAAGTAAAAAAACCTCTAATATTTAAAATATTATTTTAAATAAATAAGAGGAAGATAATCTAAGATAAGATATATTCATATTTTATTTTTTTTCTGTTGATGATGTTTTTTCTGCTTGTAATGGATTAGTAATAATTACACCTTTGTATGCCTTGCATTTCATACAGGCATGATGTGGTTTAGTAATTGCTCCACAATTTAAACAGTTAGTTGTAGTTGTTGCAGATAAACTATCATGGGCACGACGTGTATTTTTACGCATTTTTGACGTTCTTCTTGCTGGTACTGCCATAGTCTGTTGCCTCCTTACTTTCGTATCTCATAAATTATATATTGATTTATCAGAAAAATCTATTTTTTTTGATAAGTTTTTCAAATTTTTGGAAATAAAATACTAATAAATCAAATATTTTATTTATTGTTATAAAAGCTGAATTATACTTGTAAGTGCAAGTAAATAAAATTGCAAAAAATTCTCATATAAAAATTTCATAATGTTAAATTTAGTTTAGAAAAAAGTAAGGAGTTTTTATATTAGCGCTGAATTATACTTGTAAGTGCAAGTAAATAAAATTGCAAAAAATTCTCATATAAAAATTTCATAATGCTAAATTTAGTTTAGAAAAAAGTAAGGAGTTTTTATATGAGTTATAAACATCTTGGCATAGATGAAAGGATTTATATTGAGAATCAATTGAAATTTAAATTTAAAATTAGTGAAATAGCTAAAAATCTTAATCGAAGTATTAGTACTATTATTCGAGAAATTAATAGAAATAAAGATAATAATCATTATTTTTCATTAATTGCACAAAATAAAGCTGAAAATCGAAAACAATCACATATTAGTTTTCATAAGTTTAAAAATAAGAATTTAGTAAAATATGTACAACAAAAATTACTATTAGGTTGATCACCTGAACAAATTTATGGCAGAATTAAAAATTTTCATAAAGAGTGAGTTATTAGTTTTAAAACAATTTATACTTGAATTTATTTTGGAATGCTTGATAAAGTTACTAGTAAAAATTTAAGAAGAAAAGGTAAAAAACGAAAATCTAAAGAAAATCGTGGCAAGTTTAATGGTAAATCAATTAAAGAACGAGATATAAATGTTAATGATCGTATAACACTTGGTCATTGAGAAGGAGATACTATAGTATCATCACGAGGTAAAAGCAAATCATGTTTAATAACTTTAGTTGAAAGAGTATCACGATTTACTTTAGCAATATTAGTTAAAAACAGAACTACTAAAGTTATTAATAAAAATGTCAGTTATTATTTATCAATTCTTCCTAAAAACATTGTTAAAACTAGTACTTTTGATCTTGGCAAAGAATTTTCAAATTGACAACAACTTGAAAAAAATTTAGATGTAAAAATTTATTTTGCCAATCCATATTCACCTTGACAAAGAGGTACTAATGAAAATACTAATGGTTTAATTAGAGAAAAATTTCCTAAAAAATTTATTTTTTCAAAAACTAATAAAAATGAAGTTCATAAATTTATATTGTCTTTAAATCAAAGACCGAGAAAAATATTAAATTATCTTTCACCAATCGAATATTTGGATAGAAAAATAATTTAGTTGCACTTACCTTTACAATTTAGCGTAAAAAAGCAGGTATTAGTGTTAGTACTGTTCATAGAGTTTTTAAAAATTTAGAAGTAATTGAAGCAAATCCAGTAAAAGTAAAATTAGAAAAAAATCAACCTATTTTTGTAGCAATTGATGATGGACATCGAAAGTTTTGAGATTTTAAACGTAAAGGTATAAAACACTCTATGAGATTAATAACAACATATACAGATAATATTAATCATAAAGTACAAAATAAAAGAGTAAAAGCAATTATTAGACCAACAAGAACAGCAATTGGAGTTAAAAAAACTGCTGAATTTGTTAAAGAACATTGTCAAAAATTTTATGAAAATGTTGAACAAGCAAAAATAATTATTTGTGGAGATAGTGCTGGATGAATTAAAGATGTAGCAGATTATCTTGGTGCTGAGTTTGTTTTAGATAAATTCCATTTAATTAGAACATTATATCTTGGTATAATGGGCGGGAAATAAAGGAAAATATTGAAGTGAATATAATAATTGCAAAGATTTCATTAATAATGGTCAATATGAACAATTAATTGATTATTTATATAAAGAATTAGATAATCATAAAAAGTTAAAAAAAACAATATTTTAAAAATAATAAAAAAGGTATTGTTAATCAAGGTGCAAAATGAAATATTGGTTGTTTTACTGAAACAAATATTTGACATGTTTTAAAAGAAATGATTGTTAATAGAACATATAGTATTTTTATTTATATAAAAATGGTTATTTTTAAATGTAATCAAATAAATTTAAAAACATAATTTTACTTATTTTAAAATAAAAAATTAAAAATTCTTATTAAATTAAAAGTTAATAAGAATTTTTGTTATATATTTATGTTAATTAAATTATTAAAATGTTTTTATAATTTATAAAATTGAGTATTTTAATTGTAATATTTTTAAATTAGTAGTAAGATAAATTTACAATTTCATAAAAATCCAAATTATTTCTTGTCTAAATTTATAATAAGACTACAACGATTTAATTTATTCCGGATTTTTGACAATCTCCCTATATGATTTTTTTAAAAATATATTAAATTATAATATTAATTTAAATAAGATAACTTTATCTAAGTAAATCTGAATTAAATTTTATAAATTAAAAATTAACAAGGAGTAAAAACAATTATGTCACAACAAAATAAAAACGAACAAAATACTTTCAATCAAAATGAAAAGCAATATTCATCAAAATGAAAAGATGAGATTCCCAATTGTTTAGCATTTGAAGTAGAGTATATGATGACGAAAGCAAATTATATAAAAATTTGAATTGATTATTTTACATTTAAAAATTTGATAGATATTTATGTTTCAAATGTTTCTACAGAAAATCGTCTTTTTGAAGAACTAAGAAGGTTTCCACGAATTGATAATACTAAATCAAATATTTGACTTACAGATATAGAAACAGGTTTTAACATTCTTTATAAAAACTTTCCAGAAATAAGAAATTTTTGAACAAAATTACCAACAGATGGATCACAAGGTTTAGTAGTCAAAACAAATAGAGATGGCGATTGAAATAAATGAGATTTTACAGTACACTATCAAAGCAAAGATCTCTAAATAAAAGAATGAAAGAGGTTTTTTAGAAACCTGTACATATTTGTTTTGCAAAGTACTAATTCAGATTAATTCTATCTTTAAATTTATTATAAATTGAACAATTCCTATTCAAAATTGAAATGAATTGTTCAATTTTTGTTATATTTTAATTATTAAGTAAAATATTTTGAAAAACTGCCATATCATTAAGAAAGACTTTTTTATTTCTGATTACTTTTTGTAATTGATGATTAATTATCTTTGCTTAGTAAATTCAATGTTAAATATTTTTAAACAGTATTATTTTCAATAATTTTCCTATCAAAATCAATCATTTTAAAAAATAATATAAGCATTTTTCAAAAATAATTTTGTCTATTAAAGAAAAAACTTCTTTAAAAACAATCCTTAAATATCAATTTTTATCAAAATTATTAGTTTTCATAAATTGATTTTAATTATTTAAAGATAATAAATAAATGAAGTTAATGATTATTGTTTTCTCATTTTCTATTTTAGATATTTTGTTCTTTCTTTTATATTTAATATATAATTGTTGATTTACATTAATTAATAACCACCCTTAGTTTCTTGTCCTGAAATAATAGCAACACCATTACTAGTACCAATTCTAGTAGCACCAGCATTAATCATCGCCATTGCATCATCTTGATTTTTAATACCACCAGAAGCTTTAATTGCAACATGAGGACCAATATTTGCTTTCATTAATTTAATATCAGCAACCGTTGCACCACCATTAGCAAAACCAGTTGAAGTTTTAATAAAATCTGCTTTTACTTTAGTTACTAACTGACAAGCAATAATTTTTTGTTCTGTTGTTAATAAACTACACTCAATTATTACTTTTAAAATAATATTTTGTGGACATGCATTACGAACTGCTTGTAGATCTTGCAATACAAGTTTTTGATCATTATCCTTTAATGCACCAATATTAATAACAACATCAATTTCTTGAGCACCATCTTTAATCGCATTAATTGTTTCTGCTACTTTAGTTTGTTTATTATTGGCACCCAATGGAAAACCAACCACTGTACATACTTTAACATTACTATTTTTTAATAAAGTAACAGCACGATTAACATAAAATGGATTAATACAAACTGCTTTAAAATAATAAGTTTTAGCTTCTTTACATAATGTATCAATCATTGATAATGTTGCTTCTGGTTTTAATAATGTATGATCAATATATTCATTTAAATTAATATTACTTTTCATAAACTTCAACTCCTAATTCATTTTCACTTTTAATAATTGCTTCAATAACTTCAAGATTCATTAAACTATGATTTAATCAATAATCTCGACTTAAATAATCTTTATTTTTAATCATTTTTACAAAATCATTTAATTAATATGTCATTAAACTTTCTTCATTAGTATTATCTGCGATTTCTTTTATTCCGTTTTTAGTATAAACCTTAATTCCACTTAATGGATGAACTTGTGATAAAACAAGACTACTATTATGACCTATAAATTCACTTTGTGCATAAGATGTTACTCCTTTACTACAAGTAATAGTAGTAATAGTTCCATTTTCATGCTTCAAAATAACATGATTACTTAAATTAACACCATTAGGTAATTTAATTGCCATCGCTTTAACTGTTTTTACTTTACCTAATAAACACAATACTAATTGTAATGGATATACTAAACTATCATAAGTTGCACCTTTACCAAAATCTTTATCAAAAACAGAATCATATATTCTTTTTTCAACTGATGGCATTCTTGAAGAAATACGATGAAAATTAAGGTTAACTACTTCTGGATTTATTTCATGAACTAATTTTTTTAATTTAGAAAAAATAGGTAAATGAACAGTAACATAAGCTTCTAATAAAATTATTTTTTTACTTCTTGCTAAAGAAATTAGGTCTTTAACTTCTTCAACTGTAAAAGTAATAGTTTTTTCTACTAAAACATGAATATTATTATTTAAAAATAATTTACTTTGTTCGTAATGCAAACCATTTGGTGAAGCAATATAAATAGCGTCAATATGTTCTATCATTTTATTTAAATCATCAGTACTATGGGCAATATTATATTTTTTTGCTCATGTTTCTGCTTTATCTAAACTTCTTGAATATATACAAGTTATTTTAACTTTTTTATTAGTTAACGCTTGCTTTATAAATCTTTGAACAATTTTTCCAGTTCCAATAATACCAATTCTAATCATCTTGTACTCCTTTAACTTTTTAAACTTGTTTCATAATTAATGATTGACATTAAAAATAAAGGTGCAGTTTCGGCACGTAAAATTAATTTTCCTAAACTAATATTACTAAAATTAAGTTGTGTTAAAGTTGCAATTTCTTCTTTAGTGATTCCTCCTTCGGGTCCAACTATAATTGTTATTGATGATAATTTATTATTTATTTGACTAATCCAACTAGTTTCTGATGAATTTTCATATGCAACCAAATTAAGATGAGACCGATATCGTTCTAATTTTTTTAAATCAAAAACAACGGGTGTAACAATCGGAATTAAATTGCGATTTGATTGTTTGGCAGCAGCTTTTGCAATATTTTGTCAACGTAAAACTTTCTGTTCTGCTTTTGTTCTCGTTAAAATACTAACACATCGTTTTAACTGCAATGGCACAATTTGATAAACTCCCAATTCTACTGCTTTTTGAATGACTAAATCAAATTTTTGTTCTTTTAATAACGATATTACTAATGTGATTTTACATCTTAATTCTGAATTACTATTTGGCACTGTTTTTATAATTTCGCATTTAATAACTGATGTAATTTCAATAATTTTTGTTAAATATTTTTGTTCTTGATGAATAATAACTATTTCATCATTAATTTTATGACGTAATACTTTAATTAGATGTTTACTATCTTCTTCATCTAATATTAAAATATTATTAGTTTTATGGTTAGTAAAGTAGCATTCCATAGTCCACCTCTAATTTGATTATAACATAAGGTAAAACTCAAATTAACAAGTTTTAACTATCATCTTTAATTTCTAAAATATAAAATTTCTTTTTTCTTTTATCATGAAACTAAATTAAAAACTACTTAATTAATTAAGTAGTTTTTAATTATTTATAAAATAATACATTTTGCAACTTTAGTAGTAGCATTATTATCTATGTTTACTAAAGGTTTATCATTTATTATGTTCTTATTTTTATTACTTTCTTCGAATGTAGCAGCAACTTTTCCTCGTCTTTCTCTTTCTTTTTCTTTTCCAAAACTATTATTTACTTCATCTAATTTTTTTGCAAGTGAATCTTTATCTTTTGTACTTCATTTTTCATATGGTTCTCATGGCATATTTTTTTACTTCCTTTATTATTTTTTGAATATTTTTTCTACCCTTTAAATACTCAGTAAAATTATATATTTTTTATAAATGTAAATATAAAAAATATATAATTTTACTCTTTTTAACAAAACTATTAAAATTATTTTTAAAACAATATTTTATATTGAATAACTTCGTTGTTTTGTTACTGGACTAATTGGGGGTTGTATATCAGAAGAATTAACTATAACACTTAAATCAAAATTTTTAGCAACAGGATTAGTAACTGTTGATTTTGCTTTATCTGGATTTTCTCATGTTATTTTATTACTTAATAGTTTATTTATTTTTTGCTTTTTCCTATTATCTAATTCTTGTTTTAAAATATTAAATTGTCTTTCTAATTGAGTTTCTACTTTATCACTTGTCAAGTCTCTAATTATTGTTTTAAATTCTTTTTTATCTTTTTCAATTTTTTCTTGATTTTTAAACATTTTATTATAAATTCATGAATCAACTTTTTTTATTGCAGTTGAAACTGTTGTTGCAGCAGTTTTAATAAATAAGCCAAGCGTAATTGAAATTAAACCAACTATAAGTTTGTCTTTTAATTCTGTTGCAATTTCCCTCCTTACAAAGGGTAAACAAGAAATCAATATTGGAACACCAACAGAAAGTACTGAAATAACACCCCAAATTGTGAATTCCGCTATAGATGGTTTTTCTTTACATTCTGTTTGTTCTTTTATAAACTCTTTGATTGGTATTCTATCAAAATTATTATTATTATTTATTAATAAAAGATCATTTTGGTATTGACTTAAATTTTTATATTGTTTTGTTTGCGTTAATATTTGTATATTATCATTATCAAAGTTGTGAAAAAACATTATTTTTTCTGAAATTGATTGATTATTATGTATAAAAGTTGTTATATAATAACAATTATTATTTATTGTCAAAATTTCTTCATATATTTGTTTAACTTTTTTACCATTTTCAATTTTTTCTTGTTTAATTTCGTTTTCTAATTTTAATATTTTATTTTCATATTTTAATTCTTTTTGTAGAATGTTAATTTTATTAAGTTTAATTTTTAGTTTTTTTATTTTTTTTCTATTTTTTGTTAATATTTTGGTTTTGTTCTTTTCATCATTATTTAAAAATTGTTTAATATCATTTTTTAATTCATTTTGGATATTGCTATTTATCTTTTGATATTCATTTAATTGTTCTTTTCTTTGTTTTAATTTCCTTAACCTAGTTGTTTTTTCTTTAATTTCATGTTCATATTTGGCTAATTCTCTTTTTCTTTTCTTTAACGTTTTTTTACCAAATAATTGACCACTAACTATTGCATTTTTAATTTTTTCTAAATTTTCCTTTGCTTTTTTTAATTCAAATTCAATTTTTAAAGTTTCATCATTATTTTCTTTTTGTAAATTTAATATTCTGTGTGCTCTTGCTTCTTCAATTATTATTTTCTTTGCTATTTGTTTATCAAGATCTAAAATTGTTACAGAATTATATCTATACTTTTGTGATCCATTTTCAATTATTTTAGTTTGTGATATTTGACTTGAATTAAAAGAACTAGTAAATTCAGTATTATTTATATTTTTTTTATTTTTTTCAAATCTTATTGTTAAGCCCCCATGTCTTGCTTTTATAGCAATTTCTGACTTATTTAAAATATCATTTATTCTTTGTTGTTTAATGATTTGATGAAATGTTTGCAAATTTGTTTTATCAGCCATTCTTTTTTCTCCTTTTTTTAAACAAAAAACCATTTACTTTAATTTAAAGTAATGGGTGATATAAACTCAATAATAATTATATGTTATCAAATTTTGTCTTTTTTACAACAAATTTCCATAATTCAAAAAATGCTAAATTGTAAAGGTAAGTGCAACTAAATTATTTTTCTATCCAAATATTCGATTGGTGAAAGATAATTTAATATTTTTCTCGGTCTTTGATTTAAAGACAATATAAATTTATGAACTTCATTTTTATTAGTTTTTGAAAAAATAAATTTTTTAGGAAATTTTTCTCTAATTAAACCATTATTATTTTCATTAGTACCTCTTTGTCAAGGTGAATATGGATTGGCAAAATAAATTTTTACATCTAAATTTTTTTCAAGTTGTTGTCAATTTGAAAATTCTTTGCCACGATCAAAAGTAATAGTTTTAACAATGTTTTTAGGAAGAATTGATAAATAATAACTGACATTTTTATTAATAACTTTAGTAGTTCTGTTTTTAACTAATATTGCTAAAGTAAATCGTGATACTCTTTCAACTAAAGTTATTAAACATGATTTGCTTTTGCCTCTTGATGATACTATAGTATCTCCTTCTCAATGACCAAGTGTTATACGATCATTAACATTTATATCTCGTTCTTTAATTGATTTACCATTAAACTTGCCACGATTTTCTTTAGATTTTCGTTTTTTACCTTTTCTTCTTAAATTTTTACTAGTAACTTTATCAAGCATTCCAAAATAAATTCAAGTATAAATTGTTTTAAAACTAATAACTCATTGTTTATGAAAATTTTTAATTCTGCCATAAATTTGTTCAGGTGATCAACCTAATAGTAATTTTTGTTGTACATATTTTACTAAATTCTTATTTTTAAACTTATGAAAACTAATATGTGATTGTTTTCGATTTTCAGCTTTATTTTGTGCAATTAATGAAAAATAATGATTATTATCTTTATTTCTATTAATTTCTCGAATAATAGTACTAATACTTCGATTAAGATTTTTAGCTATTTCACTAATTTTAAATTTAAATTTCAATTGATTCTCAATATAAATCCTTTCATCTATGTCAAGATGTTTATAACTCATATAAAAACTCCTTACTTTTTTCTAAACTAAATTTAGCATTATGAAATTTTTATATGATAATTTTTTGCGATTTTATTTACTTGCACTTACAAGTATAATTCAGCACTTATATTCTTGATCTAATGTTCATTGGTTACTTTATTGCTTATGCTTTTGTTCAATAATATATGATATATTATCGGTGTTATTTACTAAACTACTTTTACTCATAAAACTCAATTTATAAAATTAATATATAATTTATACTAGAATATTACTCTAAATGATAGTTATAAATCATTAAAAGTAATTAATACTATTTATGGGGGTACAAATATGAGAAGTATAAAAATAACATTAAAAATGATGAGTGCAATTACTTTAACTTCTATTAGCACAAGCTCAATTATTGCTTGTGAATATGATTCAATAAAAGTGCCTGATTTAAATTCTAGATATGCAAAATTATTAGGATGATATAATTCAGATAACTCAATAAGTTTAATCCAACAAAAATTAAGTTATGATAGTAATAACGAAAAATATTTAATTATTGCCGATGATTCATTAATTACACCCGATAATCTCTTTAAAAATAAATTATTAATTACAGGTTCTACTTCAAAAAAATATAAAGCAAGAAATGAGCATGCTGCAGCATTTTACAAGAATTAGGATATACATCTGGTAATGAAAATCAGGATTATTCAAGTTATGATGTTAATGAAATTAGTAATTTAATTGCAAAAGTTAGAAATAGTAATCCAGGTAAAATTACAGAAAATAATGAAAATGACTTTCAAGTTAGTGACGGTAATTGTCAAATTGATATTGTAAACAAAGATGACAAAATTGATAAACTTATTACATCTTATACTATCAATACAAGCAAAAATAATCAATTAGGTATTAATAATATAATTATTACTAATATTATATTTAATAAAAGTACTTTAAAATTAACAACAGAAGAAGGTTTTAGACAAGGTAATCCGATTACTAGTTTTAAATTTTAATTTAAAACTAATGATAAACAAAAGCAATTTGATGAACTAGTTAAAATACTAAATACAAAAATTTCTACACAATTTTTTAGTGATAGTAACACTTGAACACCAGTAACAGGAAATTTTCCAAATTCAAAAGTTTTTTTAGAAATCCATTTTGGTAATGTAAGTATCCATAGAATTGATTGTGGAATAGCTCCTACAGAATAAATTAAATTTGATTTTCAACACTTTCAAAATTTTTAAAACCAACTTTCAACAAGATTACTTAAATGAAATTTTCAATAATATAAATAAACATATAAAAAAGTTATCAGAAATGATAACTTTTTATTAAATAAATTAAATATAAAACTTATATAATTACTTCAATTATGTTAATTTACTATAACTTGTATTGGATTTATTACTATCATTATACTTTTTTCTAAACATGGTTAAGACAATAAATTTTTATGTTCTAATTCTTCTCTTTTAAGTTGTTCTAAATAATTAGATACTTGTCTTTGATTATCACTTATATTTTTGATACAAGTTTCTAAATTACTTTTAATAATAGCCATTTTTTGTTCAATTAAACTTATCTCTACATTTAATATATTTATTTCTTACCCTCTATTCATCATTTTTTTCCTTTCAATCTAAACTCATTTATTTTAAAATAAAAACTATATTAAGTTTATAATAATTATAAATTAATAATTTTTAATTTTAATTTTTAAACTTACTTTGTATATCCTTTTTTAGTTATTTACTTAATTTATATAAAAAGATATTAAAAATGAGAGTATTATCTCTCATTTATCTTTTTAATAAAAATTAATATTTCAAAATTATATGATTAACAGTAAAACTATATAAATATAATCTGTTAAATTCTAACTAAAGGTTACACCTTGCAAGTTAATATTCCATACTCGATCACGGAAACATTTAACTATATCAATGCTTCAATTAATGCTTACATAAACATTTTCTTCATCATGTCAAATATGAATATAACCATGTAATTCAAGAAAGGCTCCTCAAAATCCACCATCATAATAATAACTAAGCTCAAATATATTTTTGTTTCTATCATTATTAATATCATTAGTATTAATACTTAATTGCGAACCTTTTAATTTTTGATCAGTATAAGTATTACAATAAAGACTAAAATACGAATTATCACCAAAACTTAATTTACTAAACTTATTAGAAAAACTATCTCAATCTGGTGCATAATTTGTTCAATTAGATAATAGAGTAATATCGGGGCTGGTTCAAGTACTTTTTAATGAACCAACACTATTAGTTTCACTATAATTATAATTTAGTTGATCATTATTAATAATACTACTATCAATAGTAAAATCAGCAACTATCTTCCCTTTATAAATAGTTTCATCACCACTAATAGTTACTTGTTGATTAGTAATATCATCTTCACTAAATTTAATTGCATCTAACTTTACATTTGGATTACTTTTACTAATCGCAGTTTTAATTTCTTCAATATTTGGTTTTGATAATCCATTAGTTTTAATTGTTCCTAAATTTAAATTTTTAAAAACATCACTTAAAAGTTCTGTTTTATCACAATCATAAGTAACAACAATACTATCATTGCTATAAAATTTACCATCACCATTAATAACTGCACTATTATCAGTAATTTTATCAACTATAATTTTGCTTACATCAAGATTATAGTTAGCGGTTTTAAGTGCTGAAATTAATTGTCCTTTACTTGGTTTGTTTTGTCCAGGAATATTAAAAGTTGGTAATTTATTATTTAAAACACTATTGAAATCAATAAGTAAATTATCAATTACTACATTAGGACCAGTGTATACATATTGATTAATAGATTTAATAGTAACACTATTATTTTGCAACGTTACTTGAATAGCATTCATATTTAAGCTTGAATATTGTTTTTTCAATGCACTATTAACATCTTCTAAAGTTATTACTTTTCCTATAATAGCAATTTTATCTAATCCCTTATTAATAACGTCTTTAAGAGCAATTCTAATATCAAGATTTAAACTTAGTATTACTTTACCAGTATATTTTTTTTGATTTGTACTAGTAATAGTGGCACTATTAGTAGAAGTAATTTCTATTGCAATAAAATAAGTATCTAACTTTTCTTGGTAAGTAACACGTAATGCTCTCATTACATCATTATTTGATGGTATATCATGACCACTAGTCTTAACCGTTAAATCTTTTTTATTAATAATAGTACTTAAATCAACACTATCATTAGTACTAAATGTAACTGTTACCTTACCAGTATAAAGAGGAATAATATCATCACCCGTAATACCTGTAATAGTTGCTTCTTTATTAGAAATAACGTCAATTTTAAGGCGATCCATTTCTAAATTAGAATATTTTTCTTGAATACGACTGTAAACAGCTTCCACAGTAGTTTTTTGACCACTAGTACTAAAATTACCAATGGATGCTCCATCAACAATTATTGTTCTAATATCAATAGTTTGGATTTGATAAGTAATTTTAATTTTATCTTGATTATAAAAAATACCATCACCAACAACAAAAGCATAATTAGTGGTTTTATTAATAATTTTAATATTATCAGTATGAAGTTCATGATTTAAAATAAATAGTTGTGATTTTAATTCATAATCTGTAGGTATTGTTCCTCGATGTTCCTCTGGTACAATTTTTAAATCTGTTTGTGTTAAATCTTTTTTTAAATCTTTTTTGAATATAGTTAGATTATTACATGCCGTTGTACTAGCAGTGACTGCACTTGATAATAATAATGCACCCATAAATGATAATGGTTTTTTCATATATATACCTCATTTAAATATTGTAAAAAATTAATAATTATTTTAAAGTGATTATATCATAATTTAAAAAAAATTAAATTCTAGATTTTTAAATGATTTTATTAAAAAATAGCTTGTTATATATTTTACATTTTTAATGTATGTACTTTTAATGAAGGAGTTGAAATCGAAATATTTTGTACATCTTTATTAATTTTTTTAATAACAAAATTTGATATTTTATTATCATTTTCTAAGTTTTTCTTTACAAAAAAAATTGTTGGCGTTTGTCAAAAATCCGGAATAAATTAAATCGTTGTAGTCTTATTATAAATTTAGACAAGAAATAATTTGGATTTTTATGAAATTGTAAATTTATCTTACTACTAATTTAAAAATATTACAATTAAAATACTCAATTTTATAAATTATAAAAACATTTTAATAATTTAATTAACATAAATATATAACAAAAATTCTTATTAACTTTTAATTTAATAAGTTTTTTTAATTTTTTATTTTAAAATAAGTAAAATTATGTTTTTAAATTTATTTGATTACATTTAAAAATAACCATTTTTATATAAATAAAAATACTATATGTTCTATTAACAATCATTTCTTTTAAAACATGTCAAATATTTGTTTCAGTAAAACAACCAATATTTCATTTTTCACCTTGATTAACAATACCTTTTTTATTAGCTGAATTATACTTGTAAGTGCAAGTATAATTCAGCATCTAATATTTTTTCATTTATCTCTTTTAAATGTTCTTCTTTCATTTTTTTTCCTTTCAAAAAAATTCATTTATTTTAATTTTTAAAATAAACTATAAATAATAATAAATGATTATCTAAAAAACATAAAAAATGCTTTTAACACTATTAAAGTTTTTATTATTACTTTTTTTGAAATTTGACCTATTTTGAAATAATATAAAAGATTCTAAAGTTGACAAATTTTTTTTATTTTCTATACTGTATATAACTAAATATTAGTTTTTAATCCATTTACTTTCATAAAAAGTAAATGGGTTTTTATTTTGAAAGGAAAATTAAATATGCCAAAAAAATCAAATTTTGAAAAAAAAGATTGAAAAAAAAAGAAAAATTTGATGAAGAAGAAATAATCAACTCAAGTATTTTTCATACAATAACAATTTTAGAAGTTTTAAATGATAATCCTATAATATTTTTTAAAAAATTAAATCATATTATTAAAGAACTATATATAGAAACTATTTTATTAAAAATGCCAAATACATATGGTTCAAATGCTAACTCAGATTTTTATTATATAAATCAAAAAGCACAATATGATTACTTTTCAATTACTGTAAATATTGAACAAAAAACGTTAAAATTATTTTTTTGTTCAAAAAGTTTATACCTACAAGGATTTACTTTTGAAACAACTTATTATTATTTTGAAGACAGCACATTAATAAATCATAATATAAAAAATATTTTTTGCCAATCTTTACCTTTTGTAGGAAGTTATGTAGCAAGTAATGGACTCCAGGCACATAATAATTATTCTTGACAAACAATACATAATGATTTTTTATTGTTAACAAATTCTAACTTAAATTAAAATCAAATTAAATGCTCATTAATAGGAGTAATTCTAACTACATCAGAAAGTATTCGTTTCAGAAGTGTTAAATATTTTATTCTTCAAAGTCAAAGACCTATAAATCCAATAATACAAAGTTGAGTTTTTTTTCAAAAAATTATAAGAAATTGAGATCGCGGAACACATAATGCTATTAATTATCTTTTAAATAATAAAGGTAACTTAAATAAATATTTTCACCAAGAATTAAGTAATAATGGATTAAAAATAATGGTTTTTAACACAAGCATGTATCATGCAATTAACAATTATCAAAATCCACCATTAATAACTTCAAATCAAAAATGAAAAATAAAAAAATTACAAGATTGAATAGATATCGGTATTAAAATCTGTGAAAAACAAAAATACGCTATTGCTAAAGAAATAAATAAATTTCAAAACTTAAATAATCTTATTGAAATACTGAAAAATTTTAAAAATGATATTATTACAAATAAAAAATTACAAGACGAAATAAAAACAGCAAAAGATTTTGCTGATAATATTATTGAAATAAATAAGGTTTTTGATATAAAGACAAACCCAGAAAATATAAAAAGTTGTTATATTTAAAGCTAAATTGTAAAGGTAAGTGCAACTAAATTATTTTTCTATCCAAATATTCGATTGGTGAAAGATAATTTAATATTTTTCTCGGTCTTTGATTTAAAGACAATATAAATTTATGAACTTCATTTTTATTAGTTTTTGAAAAAATAAATTTTTTAGGAAATTTTTCTCTAATTAAACCATTAGTATTTTCATTAGTACCTCTTTGTCAAGGTGAATATGGATTGGCAAAATAAATTTTTACATCTAAATTTTTTTCAAGTTGTTGTCAATTTGAAAATTCTTTGCCACGATCAAAAGTAATAGTTTTAACAATGTTTTTAGGAAGAATTGATAAATAATAACTGACATTTTTATTAATAACTTTAGTAGTTCTGTTTTTAACTAATATTGCTAAAGTAAATCGTGATACTCTTTCAACTAAAGTTATTAAACATGATTTGCTTTTACCTCGTGATGATACTATAGTATCTCCTTCTCAATGACCAAGTGTTATACGATCATTAACATTTATATCTCGTTCTTTAATTGATTTACCATTAAACTTGCCACGATTTTCTTTAGATTTTCGTTTTTTACCTTTTCTTCTTAAATTTTTACTAGTAACTTTATCAAGCATTCCAAAATAAATTCAATTATAAATTGTTTTAAAACTAATAACTCACTCTTTATGAAAATTTTTAATTCTGCCATAAATTTGTTCAGGTGATCAACCTAATAGTAATTTTTGTTGTACATATTTTACTAAATTCTTATTTTTAAACTTATGAAAACTAATATGTGATTGTTTGCGATTTTCAGCTTTATTTTGTGCAATTAATGAAAAATAATGATTATTATCTTTATTTCTATTAATTTCTCGAATAATAGTACTAATACTTCGATTAAGATTTTTAGCTATTTCACTAATTTTAAATTTAAATTTCAATTGATTCTCAATATAAATCCTTTCATCTATGCCAAGATGTTTATAACTCATATAAAAACTCCTTACTTTTTTCTAAACTAAATTTAGCATTATGAAATTTTTATATGAGAATTTTTTGCAATTTTATTTACTTGCACTTACAAGTATAATTCAGCTAAAAAATAAATTATTCTTTTATTTTAACTCTTTTGACTCAATTTCATCAATGTTGTTACTTCTTCTTCTGTCAAATAACGATATTCACCCATTGCTAAATCTTTTAAAGTAATATTAGCAACTTGTAAACGCTTTAAAGTAATTACTCTACTTCCTACTGCTTTAATCATACGTTTAACTTGTTGATTTTGTCCTTCATGAATAGTGAGATGTAGTAAAGTATTTTCTTTTTTTATATTTTTATAAATTATTTTAACAATAGCAGGAGAAGTTGTAAATGAAGTTGATAAAATAATACCGTCTTGTAGTTTTTTAATAGCATTTGATGACAAAATACCACTTGCCAATACTTCATATACCTTATCTATTTTATAACGAGGATGAATAATAGCATTAGTAAATTCACCATCATTAGTCATTAACAACAAACCTGAAGTATCAAAATCTAAACGACCGACTGGGTAAATTCTACTATTAATATTAGTAAAATAATTCATTACCGTTGGTCGATTTTTAGGATCACTTACTGTTGTTAAACAATTAGGTGGTTTATAAAATGCTAAATAAATATGATTAGATTGCTTAATAATTTGATTATTAACTTTAATAACATCACTACTTGTAACTTTAAAACCTAACGTTGTAATAATTTGCCCATTAACTGTTACTTGCCCATTAATAATTAGTAATTCTGCTTTTCGTCGTGAACATACTCCAGAATTAGCAATAACTTTTTGCAAGCGTTCTAAATCATTATTAATTAGTAAAGTTGTAGATTTCTTGTTCATCATTTTGGTTATTAAATTGAGGCAAAGTTGGCAATTGAGTTAAAGATTCGATATTAAAATGATCCATAAATTCATCAGTTAAATCATATAAAATTGGTTTTCCCGGTAATTCACTACGACCAATCTCGGTAATTAAATTTAAACTTTTTAGTTTAAAAATAATAGAATCACAATTTACACCACGAATATCTTCAATTTGTGGTTTAGTAACTGGATGATTATAAGCAATAATAGCTAGTGTTTCTAAAGCTGCTTGTGATAAACGTATTAAAGGTTGTTGTTTTAATAATTGATAGCGATTATAATGAATAGGTTTTGTTGTTAATTTATAAATATTACCAACTTTAATTAAACTTAAACCACTGGTATCATCATCATTTAATTTCATTTGTAAAGATGCAATTAAATTTTCAACAGTTTTTGGTTTTTTTGTTAATTCTAAATATTCAGCAAGTGTTAATAAATCAAGACCTTCATTGCCAGCAATAAATAATAAACCTTGTAAAACTGCTAATCTTTCGTTTTTTTTTCAATTGCTATTATTCATTTTTCTCACCTCGATAAATTACTGTAATTTCAGTAAAAGTATTATTTTGTATAATATGTAACATTTGATGATTTGCAAGATCTAAAATTGCAATAAAAGTAATAATAAAATAATGTAAAGTTAATGTTTTAGTAAAAAATAATTGTTCTAAAGTAAAATGTTGCTTGGGATTTTTTTTCAGTAACTGTTTAATTTCTTTATTTCGATCTTCAGCTGAAATTAAGTTTAATGCTAAATTAACTGGTAATTTATTTTCATTTTGTAGTCTATTAAATAAGTTTAACATTGCTTGTGTTAGTTTATTAACATTATTTTTTACCAAAATTGGTGTAATTTCATCAACTAAATATGTTTTTAAATTACTAGGTGCTTTTGTTAATAATTGGGTTCTATATACAGCCTGTTCTTTAAAATAATTACTTATTTCTTTAAATTTTTTATATTCTAATAAACGAGCAATTAATTTTTGACGATTAACTTCATTTTCATAAGCACTATCTACTACTAGTTCTTGTTTTGGTAATAATTGTTTTGATTGCAATTCTAATAAATAAGCAGCAATCGGTAAATATTCACTTACTAAATCAATGTTTTTAATTAATTCTTCATTAATAAAATGAACATATTGGTTAGTAACATCATTTAGATTTAAATCTAAAATATCAATATTTTTTTCTTTAATTAAATGCAAAAGCAAATCCATTGGTCCTTGAAAAGATTCAATTGTAATTACTGGTTGTAACATTATTCTCGTTCCCTCAATATCATTTTATACTTATTAATATTAATTATAACTTAATTTAATAGTACTTGATTAATCTTTAATAAATAAAAAAAACTTATTTTTAATTTTTTAATGATTAAAATAAGTTTTAAAATTTATTATATTTTTAAATATTATTATTTAACTTCACGTAACGTAATATGAATATTTTCAGCAGATATTTCAAATTTTGAAGTTGTCTTTATATCTGGAAAGAATTTACTTAGATCATATTCTAATTTAAAGTTTAAATTAAAATAACCATTTTTTTCATTAGCATTAAGATTAAATCTACTTTCAGGATTAGTAATAGTTATTACATTATTTCATTTAGGAACAAGAATACTATAAATTTTATTAATATTAGCAAAATAACCATTTGTTATAACTTGTTCTTTTATTTTTCCATCTTTGTCATAATCTGAATACTTATCTGAAGCTTTTGGTAATTCCTTTACTGTATCAACTGTTCAGTCAGAAAATATTTTTGAAATTTGTGTTGTTGCATCAACAAAAGTTTGGTTAATCTTAATAGCAGTAGTACTTTCAATATCACCAGTATTAAAAGTAGAATTACCATCATTACCAACTAAGAAATCAATAGTAATATTACTAACATTACCATTAAATACAATTGATTTATCATCATTATTGGTCACCGTTGGATCTGTCATTTTAAATAAAGTTGATTTAGGAACATATGAAAAATCACCTGAAAATTCAAAACTTAAACTTAAACCAGAATATTGAACTTTATCTTTAATGGCAACATTTAAATTTTGTTTAATATATGATAACTGAGTTCTAGCAATTTCTTCTTTTTCTGCTCCTTTAATTTCTCCAGTTATTGGTAAATTTTCAACATTAATATTTAGATTACCTTTAATAATTTCTTCTTTAATAAAGTCTCTAATTGCATCAGATTTTTTTTGATCACTAGTATGACTTGTATCATTATTAATTGTAATTTTAATATCTTTAGTAACTGATGGTAAATTTAAATAAGAGATTTCCGCTTTTACTCATAAATGACCATTGACTAATTCACTACCAGTTGGTAAAACAAACTTAGGTTTGTCTTTTTCATCATTATCATTATCTTTTTTTGGAACATAGTCCATAATTTTGACATGTGCATCAGGGTGATATCAATTTGTTGGATGTTCATTGGTACTTTCTTTAAGTTTACTAGAGAAAAAGTTACCAATAGCTGTTTGCACAGAAGTATCTAATTCGCTAAAAATTTTACCTTTCATTTCTCCTATATTGGTATCATCTGATAAATTAAGATCAGCCTTAATTTGCACACTACTATCAGTAATAAAAGAGGCAGCAAAATTAAGAATATCCTTTGGAGTCATTTGATTATTTTCACTACCACAAGCAACAACTGTTACAACTGGTGTTGTTGCTAAAGCAAGTGTGCCCAGTAATTTTAATAAAGATTTCACAAAAACGCTCCTTATCATTTCATTTAATTAATATTTTTTAAAATACTGTAACATTATAAACAATTTTAAACTAAATTACATTATTATTTCTAAAATTATTGGTTTAATATCGTATTTTTTATTAGTAATCTGAAATGTAGAAATTGCCAAATCTAAAAATTGTTGATGAAAATGTTGATCTTTATTAGTATGGAGTTCCATAATTACACTATTTTTTTCAACTTTTTGACCATGAATTTGTTTTAAATAAATTCCTGCCACTGGATCAATGATATCAGTTTTAGTAGTTCTTCCTGCTCCTAATATTACTGATAATTCACCTAAAGCATAATTATTAGTAACATCTAAATAGCCCGATAATTGTGCCTTAACTTTAATAATATATTTAGCTGGTGGTAATTTATCAATATTATCAAGATATTTAGTATCTCCACCTTGACTTTTAACAAAATCATAAAAAATTTGTAGTGGTTTTTCACTAGTAAACATAGCATTAACTTTATCAATACCCTCTTTTAAGGTTTTTACGTTTTTAGCTCCCAATAAGGCTAAAGCTACTAAATTACTAACAAGAATTTTCAAATCTTCTGGCCCTTTATTTTTTAAACTTAAAATAACTTCTTGTAATTCTAATGCATTACCAATTGTTTGTCCTAAAGGCTTATTCATATCACTAATAATAGCATAAATTTTTTTATTAAAAGCTTTACCAATATGTACCATTAATTTTGCTAACTTTCTTGAAGTTACTATATCCTGAACAAAGGCACCTTTTCCACATTTAATGTCTAGTAAAATTAAATCAGCACCCATTGCTATTTTTTTAGACATAACACTAGCAGCAATTAATGGCAATGAATCAACTGTTCCTGAAACATCACGTAATGCATATAATTTTTTATCAGCAGGCACTAAATTACTAGTTTGACTAATAATACTCATACCAACTTTATTAACAACTTTAATAAAATCTGATATTTCCAAATCACATTTAAAATTTGGAATTATTTCCAGTTTATCAATAGTACCACCAGTAATACCTAATCCTCTTCCAGAAATTTTTGCAACCTTTAATCCACAAGCAGCAGCTAATGGACCAAATACTAAACTAGTTTTATCACCAACACCACCAGTTGAATGTTTATCAATACTAAAACCAGTAATTTGTGATAAATCCATGGTTTCACCACTATTAATAACGGCTTTTGTATATTCTACTAATTCATCATTAGTCATTCCCTGAAAATAAACAGCCATTGCTCAAGCACTAATTTGATAGTCTGGTATTGTTTCATTGACAATACCTTCTGTTAAAAATTTTAGTTCTTCTTTATTTAAACTTTGTCCTAATTTCTTTTTAGAGATTAAATCAATCATATACATTTTAATAAAACACCTTACTTTCTTTTTATTAAATAACAATTGCAATTGCAATTGCATTAGTTTCATTATGTGATAAAGATAAAAGTAATTGATAATTCTTAATGATAGTTATTGGTTGATTATATTGATTATAACTAATATCAATATTTTTAAATGTTAACTTTTCTTGTGGTAATGCCTTAAAAATTGCTTCTTTTAATGCTCATCTTCCTGCCAAAAATTCCTGTTGACGTTGTAAAGAATATTGATTAAAAAGTATAATTTCTTTCTTACTTAAAATTCTTTTAGCAAATTCTTCAATATTTTCTATTCGATTTACTTCAATAATATCTATACCTACACTACGCATTGTTAACTCCTTATATAAAATAAAAGGTTAAAACCCTAAAATCCTTGTTTTTATTATATAATTAATATGAAAGAAAGTGTGATATTAATTTCAATAAATCAAATAAATTTTGAAAAGATGGTGGTATATTAATGACATTTTACTTAAATCAAAAACAAAAATCATTAATTAAAGAACACTACCAAAACTATAAAGTTGATAATAAAAATAGTAGTTATGAATTATTTCAATATCATAATATAACAATTGAAATTTATCAAGAAAAAGTTATTTTTAAAGGTACTAAAGAGGATATTATTGCAGAATATCGTAGAATTTGAAATCAACTTGATGAAAATCAATCACCAGTCATTGGCAATGCTGAATTTGGTATTAATAATTTTTTTGGTCCACTTGTTATTATTAGTTCTTATATTGGTTCGGGTAATTTAGAAAAATTACGTTTACTTAACATTCGCGATTATAAAGACTTATCACAAAGTAAATTTATTGAATTAGCACAAGATATTATGAAAACAATTATTTTTGAGTCAGTAATCATTAACAATCGTAAATATAATCAATGAATTGATGCGGGTTATAGCCCCAATATTATTAAAACCTGAGGAGAAAATCAAGCATTAGTTCGTATGTTACAACATAGAATTCAATATGATACTATAGTTATTGATCAATATATTAATGAAGATACATATTACAAATACATTGAAAATATGAAAGATAATCGTAATAAAATTATTAAAGATAAAGTTCAATTTGTTACTAATGCAGAAAGTAAGTATTTAGCTATCGCTTGTAGTACTATTATTAGTCGTTATTTATTTTTAGAAGAAATTAAAAAAATAAAAGGTATTGACACTGATACAATTCCATTAGGTACTGGAAAAGAAGTTAATATATTTTTAGAAAAAATTAAAAATGAAAAAACAATTGAATTTAATAAATTTCTTGAACGTCATAGCAAAAAATCATTTACTGAATTTTTTAAATAAATAAAAAAACTTAATTTTTATTAACTATATATAAAAAGATATTTTTTATTTAAAAACTATTAAATAAATGATATAATCCAAATCAGATATATGCTAAATTGTAAAGGTAAGTGCAACTAAATTATTTTTCTATCCAAATATTCGATTGGTGAAAGATAATTTAATATTTTTCTCGGTCTTTGATTTAAAGACAATATAAATTTATGAACTTCATTTTTATTAGTTTTTGAAAAAATAAATTTTTTAGGAAATTTTTCTCTAATTAAACCATTAGTATTTTCATTAGTACCTCTTTGTCAAGGTGAATATGGATTGGCAAAATAAATTTTTACATCTAAATTTTTTTCAAGTTGTTGTCAATTTGAAAATTCTTTGCCACGATCAAAAGTAATAGTTTTAACAATGTTTTTAGGAAGAATTGATAAATAATAACTGACATTTTTATTAATAACTTTAGTAGTTCTGTTTTTAACTAATATTGCTAAAGTAAATCGTGATACTCTTTCAACTAAAGTTATTAAACATGATTTGCTTTTGCCTCTTGATGATACTATAGTATCTCCTTCTCAATGACCAAGTGTTATACGATCATTAACATTTATATCTCGTTCTTTAATTGATTTACCATTAAACTTGCCACGATTTTCTTTAGATTTTCGTTTTTTACCTTTTCGTCTTAAATTTTACTAGTAACTTTATCAAGCATTCCAAAATAAATTCAAGTATAAATTGTTTTAAAACTAATAACTCACTCTTTATGAAAATTTTTAATTCTGCCATAAATTTGTTCAGGTGATCAACCTAATAGTAATTTTTGTTGTACATATTTTACTAAATTCTTATTTTTAAACTTATGAAAACTAATATGTGATTGTTTTCGATTTTCAGCTTTATTTTGTGCAATTAATGAAAAATAATGATTATTATCTTTATTTCTATTAATTTCTCGAATAATAGTACTAATACTTCGATTAAGATTTTTAGCTATTTCACTAATTTTAAATTTAAATTTCAATTGATTCTCAATATAAATCCTTTCATCTATGCCAAGATGTTTATAACTCATATAAAAAATCCTTACTTTTTTCTAAACTAAATTTAGCATTATGAAATTTTTATATGAGAATTTTTTGCAATTTTATTTACTTGCACTTACAAGTATAATTCAGCAATTTTAATTTTAAAAAAATAATGCTTTTTTATGATAATTAGGTTGACAATAATTATGGCATGTTGTACTATTGTTATTGTCCCAAAAATAAATGGGTTACAAACTAGAAAAAACGATCTTTGAAAACTAAATAGAACAAGAATTAATCCGTCAATTTTTTATTAAAAATTAAATAAGTCAGACATCATCTTTTAACAAAAACAATTTTATTGAGAGTTTGATCCTGGCTCAGGATTAACGCTGGCGGCATGCCTAATACATGCAAGTCGAACGAAAGTAGCAATACTTTAGTGGCGAACGGGTGAGTAACACGTATCTAACCTACCATTTAGCGGGGAATAACTGTTGGAAACGACAGCTAATACCGCATATGTTATTTATTTGCAATGATAAATAATGAAAGGAGCATTTGCTTCGCTAATTGATGGGGATGCGGCGCATTAACTAGTTGGTAAGGTAATGGCTTACCAAGGTAACGATGCGTAGCCGATCTGAGAGGATGAACGGCCACATTGGGACTGAGACATGGCCCAAACTTCTACGGAAGGCAGCAGTAGGGAATTTTTCACAATGGGCGAAAGCCTGATGGAGCAATGCCGCGTGACTGATGAAGGTCTTCGGATTGTAAAGGTCTGTTGTAAGGGAAGAAGTGCTAGAATAGGAAATGATTTTAGTATCGACCATACCTTACCAGAAAGCCACGGCTAACTATGTGCCAGCAGCCGCGGTAATACATAGGTGGCAAGCGTTATCCGGATTTATTGGGCGTAAAGCGTGCGTAGACGGTTTTGCAAGTCTGAGGTTAAATTTAGGGGCTCAACCCCTAACCGCCTTGGAAACTACATTACTAGAGTATAGGAGAGGTTAGTGGAATTTCATGTGTAGCGGTGGAATGCGTAGATATATGAAGGAACACCAGTGGCGAAGGCGGCTAACTGGCATATTACTGACGTTGTGGCACGAAAGCGTGGGGAGCAAATAGGATTAGATACCCTAGTAGTCCACGCCGTAAACGATGAGTACTAAGTGTTGCCATGAGGCAGTGCTGTAGCTAACGCATTAAGTACTCCGCCTGAGTAGTATGCTCGCAAGAGTGAAACTCAAAGGAATTGACGGGGACCCGCACAAGCGGTGGAGCATGTGGTTTAATTCGAAGCAACGCGAAGAACCTTACCAGGTCTTGACATACCTTGCGAAGCTATAGAGATATAGTAGAGGTTAACAAGGATACAGGTGGTGCATGGTTGTCGTCAGTTCGTGTCGTGAGATGTTTGGTTAAGTTCAGCAACGAACGCAACCCTTGTCCTTAGTTGCCAGCATTAAGTTGGGGACTCTAAGGAGACTGCTAGTGTAAGCTAGAGGAAGGTGGGGACGACGTCAAATCATCATGCCCCTTATGACCTGGGCTACACACGTGCTACAATGGCTGATACAAATAGTCGCTAAACCGCGAGGTCAAGCAAATCTCAAAAAGTCAGTCTCAGTCCGGATTGAAGTCTGCAACTCGACTTCATGAAGTCGGAATCGCTAGTAATCGCGAATCAGCAATGTCGCGGTGAATACGTTCTCGGGTCTTGTACACACCGCCCGTCAAACCACGAGAGTTGGCAATGCCAGAAGTCGGTGTCCTAACCGTAAGGAGGGAGCTGCCAAAGGCAGGGTTGATGATTGGGGTTAAGTCGTAACAAGGTATCCCTACCGGAAGGTGGGGATGGATCACCTCCTTTCTATGGAGTTTAGTTTCTAATAAGAAACCAAGACAACAAGAAAAAATAGATGGATGATTTATTGGATTACTTCTTTTGTTCTGTTTAGTTTTCAGGGATTGTTTTCTCTGAGCAATTGTTCTTTAAAAACTGGATAATAGACATCTTTTAAAAAAAATAAGATAATTTTTATCTTGCAATAGGATATTCTAAAAATAAATTATTAAGAGCGTATGGTGGATGCCTTGGAATTGGAAGACGATGAAGGACGCGATTACCTGCGATAAGCTTCGGGGAGCTGGAAATAAGCTTTGATCCGGAGATGTCCGAATGGGGAAACCCACTATCTTTAATCAGATAGTACTGTACAATGAATTCATAGTTGTGCAGAGTGATACCTAGAGAATTGAAACATCTTAGTACCTAGAGGAAAAGAAAGCGAATGCGATTCCCTTAGTAGCGGCGAGCGAAAAGGGAGCAGCCTAAACCAGTCGTCAGACTGGGGTTATAGGACTGTCTATTAGGTTCGACCTATGAAGAGTTACAAAATTTATATATAGCAGAAGTTGTTGGGAAGCAACGCCATAGATGGTGAAAGCCCAGTATGCGAAATGTATAAATCTCTTGATAGTATCCTGAGTACGGCGAGGCACGTGGAACCTTGTCGGAATTTGCGCAGACCACTGCGTAAGGCTAAATACTAACCAATTACCGATAGTGAACCAGTACCGTGAGGGAAAGGTGAAAAGTACCCCGAGAGGGGAGTGAAATAGTTTCTGAAACCATATGCTTACAACAAGTCGGAGCCCGTTAATGGGTGACGGCGTGCCTTTTGTAGAATGAGCCGGCGAGTTACGATTACATGCAAGGTTAAGTTGAAAAGACGGAGCCGAAGTGAAAGCGAGCCTGAATAGGGCGTTTAGTATGTGGTCGTAGACCCGAAACCAGGTGATCTAGCCATGAGCAGGTTGAAGTTAATGTAACAGTTAATGGAGGACCGAACCAACGTTCGTTGAAAAGACCGTGGATGACTTGTGGCTAGCGGTGAAATTCCAATCGAACCTGGAGATAGCTGGTTCTCCCCGATATAGTTTTAGGACTAGCGTCAGAATTAGTGCAATGGAGGTAAAGCTCTGAATGTATGATGGCCCCACCTCGGGGTACTGAATGCAATTAAACTGCGAATGCCATTGTTACATATCTGGCAGTCAGTCTATGGGTGATAAGGTCCATGGACGTGAGGGAAACAGCCCAGATCATCAGCTAAGGTCCCAAAATCAATGCTAAGTGGAAAACGATGTGGAATTGTTCAGACAGCTAGGAGGTTGGCTTAGAAGCAGCCATCCTTTAAAGAGTGCGTAACAGCTCACTAGTCGAATGATTCTGCGCGGAAAATGTACCGGGGCTAAGCATTGTACCGAAGCTATGGGTCTATATATATGTTTACATATATTGTGGGCGGTAGGGGAGCGTTCTAATCTGCGACGAAGTTAGACCGGAAGGACTAGTGGAGTGTTTAGAAGTGAGAATGCCGGCGTGAGTAATGATTGAAGGTGAGAATCCTTCATGCCGATTGACCAAGGTTTCCTGGGCTAGGTTCGTCCACCCAGGGTTAGTCAGGACCTAAGGCGAGGCCGAAAGGCGTAGTCGATGGATAACAGGTTGATATTCCTGTACCACCATGGTGACTGATGGAATGACGGAGAAGGCTAAAATGTCCCAGTGATTGGTAGTGCTGGGCTAAGTACAAAGAGGGTTGTGTAGGCAAATCCGCACATCGTTAACCTTGAAGTACGATGGGGAGTGAACGGTTCGCTTAGTAACGAAGCATTTGATGCCATACTTCCAAGAAAAGTTTCTAAAGACATCACCATGGTGCCTGTACCGAGAACGGACACACGTGGTCAAGGAGAATATCCTAAGGCAAGCGAGATAACTATAGCTAAGGAACTCTGCAAAATAACCCCGTAAGTTAGCGAGAAGGGGAGCTCATAGCAATATGAGTCGCAGTGAAGAGGTCCGGGCGACTGTTTAGCAAAAACACAGCTCTCTGCTAAGTCGTAAGACGATGTATAGGGGGTGACGCCTGCCCAGTGCTGGAAGGTTAAAGAGATTTGTTAGCGTAAGCGAAGCTTTGAATTGAAGCCCCAGTGAACGGCGGCCGTAACTATAACGGTCCTAAGGTAGCGAAATTCCTTGTCAGGTAAGTTCTGACCCGCACGAAAGGCGTAACGATCCGGACGCTGTCTCGGCTATAGACTCGGTGAAATCTTAGTACCTGTGAAGATGCAGGTTACCCGCGATTAGACGGAAAGACCCCGTGGAGCTTTACTACAACTTGATATTGAATTTTGGTGTAGTTTGTACAGCATAGGTGGGAGACGTTGATATGCAGACGCTAGTAGGCATGGAGTCACCATTGGGATACCACCCTTGCTATATTGAAATTCTAACTTGAGACCATAATCTGGTCTAAGAACAGTGTCTGGTGGGTAGTTTGACTGGGGCGGTCGCCTCCTAAAAAGTAACGGAGGCGCCCAAAGGTACCCTCAATATGAATGGAAATCATATGTAGAGCGCAAAGGTAAAAGGGTGCTTGACTGCGAGACATACAAGTCGAGCAGGAACGAAAGTTGGGCTTAGTGATCCGGCGGTGCTGTGTGGAAAGGCCGTCGCTCAACGGATAAAAGTTACCCCGGGGATAACAGGCTAATCTCTCCCAATAGTTCATATAGACGGGGAGGTTTGGCACCTCGATGTCGGCTCATCGCATCCTGGAGGTGTAGTCGCTTCCAAGGGTTGGGCTGTTCGCCCATTAAAGCGGTACGCGAGCTGGGTTCAGAACGTCGTGAGACAGTTTGGTCCCTATCTGTCGTGGGCGCAAGAAATTTGAGGAAAGCTGTTCCTAGTACGAGAGGACCGGAATGGACCTACCTCTGGTGCACCAGTTGTCACGCCAGTGGCACAGCTGGGTAGCTATGTAGGGCATGAATAAGCGCTGAAAGCATCTAAGCGCGAAGTCAGTTCCAAGATGAGATTTCTCATTCGAAAGAAGTAAGATCCCTTGAATACTACAAGGTTGATAGGTCAGGTGTGTAAGCATAGTGATATGTTCAGCTTACTGATACTAATAGATCGAGGATTTATTGAAGAATATATTCTCTATTGCAAATCAAAAGTAATCAAATTTAAAGATGTCTGTTTCTAGTTTTTAGGGAGCAATTGCTAAACTATTTGGTGTCCATGGCGGAGTGGTCACACCTGTTCCCATCTCGAACACAGCAGTTAAGCACTCCAGCGGCGAAAATACCAGCAATGGGAAAATAGCACGATGCCAAATTTTTTTTATTGTGTTAATATTTAATTTAAAATTTAAATTTTTTTTATGTTAAGATTGAGAATATTAAAATGTAAAAAAGATTTTAAGAAAAAAGGAGAAAAAATGGATAAGGTTGAAAAGAAATTAGATAAAAAATTATACATTGGAGCTAAAATTGGATTCATAACAAATATTATAAGTATTATTTGAAGTGTAATTATTACAATTATTTTAGCTACAGCAAGTAGTGTCATTTTTAACAGTTTTACAAAATATGATCACACTTCATTAACATCAGGAGTTAGTACAATATTTATTGTTGGATTGATTTTTGGACTTTTAATTGCTATTGGATTTTCAATTGCAATAATTATCATGTGCAATAATGTTTTAAAAGGAAATGCTAATAGTGGTTTAGCTGTTGGAATTGTAACTTTAGTTTTAGCAGGTTTTTCTTTAATAGCTATGTTTTCATCACATTTTAATTTTATTAGTGGTATTAATATTATTTTTTTAGGACTTAATATTGCTTCAGGTGTATTATTAATTATTGGTAAATATCTTCCAGTTACTAATAAACCAGAAGAAGTAGTTTCTATGGTAAATGAATAATTAAAAATATTTAATAAATTATATAAATAAGGCTTTAGAAATTAAAAGCCTTATTTTATTTTTTTATAATTTAAAACCATAAGGATAAGTAATGATTGGAAAATTTGGTTTATCATCATCATGCTTTTTTTTATATTGTATATTATTAATTCATAAATAAAGGTATTGTAAACCAATACTAATAATTAACAGAAAAATAATAGCAGTAACTAATACTCCTACACCATATTTTTGGTAGTTGAAAAAAAAGTAAGGATAACAAGTATTAATATTTTCTCCTTGTTTAACACGTAGTACACCACGAACCATTACCATTACTACATAAAAACAAGGATAAAATAAGATAAATCACATATAAAGTTTATGATGATTTTTTAGTGAATAAAAATCACGTCCACATGATAAAGCAAAATTTAAAATCATAACAATTGGCATAATTAGATTTAGAATTATTGTTTTAAATCATAAATAAATATCATTTCCATATTTACTTCTTTCTTGGCTATTACTAATGATACCTATTCAAAATACTAACATTGTAATTGTAATATAAATAGTAATGCTTAATAAAATGCTGAATTATACTTGTAAGTACAAGTAAATAAAATTGCAAAAAATTCTCATATAAAAATTTCATAATGCTAAATTTAGTTTAGAAAAAAGTAAGGATTTTTTGTATGAGTTATAAACATCTTGGCATAGATGAAATGATTTATATTGAGAATCAATTGAAATTTAAATTTAAAATTAGTGAAATAGCTAAAAATCTTAATCGAAGTATTAGTACTATTATTCGAGAAATTAATAGAAATAAAGATAATAATCATTATTTTTCATTAATTGCACAAAATAAAGCTGAAAATCGAAAACAATCACATATTAGTTTTCATAAGTTTAAAAATAAGAATTTAGTAAAATATGTACAACAAAAATTACTATTAGGTTGATCACCTGAACAAATTTATGGCAGAATTAAAAATTTTCATAAAGAGTGAGTTATTAGTTTTAAAACAATTTATACTTGAATTTATTTTGGAATGCTTGATAAAGTTACTAGTAAAAATTTAAGAAGAAAAGGTAAAAAACGAAAATCTAAAGAAAATCGTGGCAAGTTTAATGGTAAATCAATTAAAGAACGAGATATAAATGTTAATGATCGTATAACACTTGGTCATTGAGAAGGAGATACTATAGTATCATCACGAGGTAAAAGCAAATCATGTTTAATAACTTTAATTGAAAGAGTATCACGATTTACTTTAGCAATATTAGTTAAAAACAGAACTACTAAAGTTATTAATAAAAATGTCAGTTATTATTTATCAATTCTTCCTAAAAACATTGTTAAAACTATTACTTTTGATCGTGTCAAATAATTTTCAAATTTACAACAACTTGAAAAAAATTTAGATGTAAAAATTTATTTTGCCAATCCATATTCACCTTGACAAAGAGGTACTAATGAAAATACTAATGGTTTAATTAGAGAAAAATTTCCTAAAAAATTTATTTTTTCAAAAACTAATAAAAATGCAGTTCATAAATTTATATTGTCTTTAAATCAAAGACCGAGAAAAATATTAAATTATCTTTCACCAATCGAATATTTTGATAGAAAAATAATTTAGTTGCACTTACCTTTACAATTTAGCATTAGAATTAAATTTAATTAAATTTTTGATAGGAAATTTAATTTTTAATTATGATTGAATATGCTACTTATTTAGTATATCAAGTTTTTCCTTGTCACTATTAATATTTACTAACTGATTATTTAAAACACCTAATAAGTTAAAAAAAATTAACTTATTAATTATTTAATCTTGATTTTTTGCTAATAAAGTTTATTATTAATGTTAAGGATATAATTTTTATCCTTATAATTTTAATGAATATATAAGTAATTATATAAGTATTAAAATTATATATGTTGATTTAACAAAAAGTTTAATAATTGATTATATATCCTTAGTTTTATTTTATTAAAACTAAGATTTTAAGTATTTAATTAAATATGCTTAATTTAATATTATAATTATAAACACAAATAATAGGTAAAAAAGGAGTAATCATAATGACAAATTTCTTATCTTTTAGTTTTTTTAAAACTAAAAGTTTTAAAACAATAAGTTTGGCTTTGGCATTATCTCTTACTAGTAGTTTAATGATAGTTACTAATCATCAATCTAATATTAGTACTGTTAATGAGAGTAACAAACTTTCTGGGTTTCATATTACTGTTAAGGAAAAAAATAAAAATTTAATTAGTGAAGCTAATACTTGAAATTCAATTAATAATAATTATGAAGATTTTATTAGATTGCATAAAGAAGTAATAACAGAACAATTTAATGATTGATCAGACCTTATTAATAAGGTTAATAATAATCCAAATGATGATATTAGTAAAGATGTTAATAAGAAATTTAAGGAACAAATTGAAAACAAAGCTAATAATATCTTGCCAGATAATGGTATTAAATATTTTACTGATAAAGTTATTGGTCGTAGTGTTGCTAAACAAAGTTTTAATGATATTGTTAGTTTTGGCTATGTTTATGTTGGTTACCATGATAATAGTTTACCAGCGCAGATTAACAATGGTATTTTTGCAACGGTAAATCCTAGGGCAGATTTTAATAATTATTTTAGTATTCCTTATATGATTAAACCGAGCGATGATTTTTTAAATAGTCATAAAAGTGTTCAAGATCGGTTAGCAATTTTACCACTTAATAATGGTAATACCAATGATACTAATCAACCAATGTTAGCTATTTTAGCAAAAAATAAAAATGATAAGAATGAACAATTATTAATAAATGATAAAAAGGATGAAGTTGTTGATAATGATTCAATTAGTTATGCAATATTAAATCATAAACCAGATGATCATTTAAAATCAACTAGTTTTAATGTTAGTGTTAAAGATAGTGGTTATAGTAAAACTATTAAGTTAACAAATAATAGTTCAAATATTCAATTTAGTACTATTAGTGATGAAAAAGTTAAAGAAAATCCTGTAATTGTACCTCAATATTTAGTTCAAAATAATTCACAAGATAATAAAAATACATTAATAGTTATGAATAAAGCCATTGAGAAAGCTAAAGTAAATATTAGTGATTCACAACAACATTGACTAAAATGAAAAGTTGATTCACAAACTTTACAAAAAGCAAAAAATGATTTGGGAACACCTATTAAAGATGGTGATAATTTAACTCTTAATCAAGGAAGTAATTTTCAAGTTTATTGTATAGGTTTAGATACATCTGACTTACAACGTCAAGCTGCTTCTGAACAATATATTACTGTTTATAGAAGCAATACAAAAATACCTAATTTTCCAAATTGTACTGATTTTTTTGAAAAAACTAATAATTTATTAGCGGGTTTTCAACAATATTTAACTAGTGCTACTAATAATAGTATTAAAATTGAATATTTAAAAAATAATGCTGCTGGTGAGTTTTTATCATGATTTATTCAATATCAAGGTGATATTACTAAACAAAATTATGTTAATTATTTACAAAGTAATAATTCAGATCGTCCCTGAGATGTTAATATATCATTAACAACTAAGATGTTAGTTAATAATTGAAATATTATTATCATTTGTGGCTTCATTATTAGTTTTTTAACTATAATTCCAATAGTTGTTGTTATTATTCGTAAAAAGAAATATTTAAAATAAAGTTTATTATTTTTAAGTAGTACTTGTTAAAAAACAATATTTTATATAAAAATATAAAATGATAAGTGTAAAAAATGTTATTACTTGTTTTTTCTTTTTAGTGAGTTACAATAAAAATGGCAGTTATAAATGTTTAGAAAATATTTAAGTAATGCCGGTTTTAATTTTATATTTGACTTTAAGTCCTTGTATACTATATATGCTATACAAGGATTTTTTATATAATTTTAAAATAAAATATATTAAGAAAAAGGAGGTAAAAAATAACAAAATAATATTTAAAAAAAATAATACAATTTCAAATTTTTACTTTTCACAAATATATATTCCTCCCTACAATTATTTTTCAATATTTTTTAAATAATAAATAATAGTAATAAAGTGTACTATTTTATAAACTAGTACACTTTATTTATAAATTATTTTACATTAAAAATTTGTATCTCTTAAAGCCGCTATTGGTTTATTATTTTTTTTATAAAGGATATTATTATAAAGAGTAAAAAATAACATCAAAATTATGTATAAGATTAAAATTGCAAAGATATAAATAAAGAAAGTAGTTAAACTTTTATGAAAATCTAAAAATGGATATGGAAATGAATAATCAATTTCTGTTGTTCCTTTTCTTAAAAAACCAACAAAATTTCCTTTAGCAAGTGCATAACCTAAATATACAAATATGTAAATAGAAATAATTGGTATTCAAAGATATGTTTGTTTTCCAAGTTTTCAGTAGTATTTACCAGCAGAAAACATAAAATATAAAATCACTATCACTGGTACTATTAAATGTAATAAAAATGTATTTATAAAATTTAATATGCTAATACTATTACTACTATCTAAATTATTTATCATTGGTTTAAATAATACAGCAAAAAATACGATAAGAGTTACGGTAATATAAACAGTAATTGCTAATGAAAAGCGCCCAAAAACAAATTGTGCGCGATTGTCATGAAAACGATTTGTTAATACAAAACAAAAGAAAAGAAAAACTAAAAAATTTGACTGAATAGTAAAGGTAGAAATCATTGTTCAAATACCAACTCATGGGCCATCTGGAGTTCATAAATTATGAGGATTAGGTGTTCCAACTGTTATTGGTTTATACTCAATTAAAACTATTGCAAATTGCATTATTAGACCTATAACAGCAATAATTAGTCCAGATCAAAGTAAAAAATCAGAAAATTTACTTTTAAATCCTATATTTTTTCCTATTCCCATATGGATCAACTCACAATTCTATATTTTTTCTATTTTAATTACATTATACATGATATTATAATAAGTATGTAAGATATTAGAAAATTATTAATAGCAACTAAATGAAATAATAAGGTGATGTTATGTATCAATTATATTTAGATACAACAAATAACAAATTAACAGTGGTGATTTTGCAAGCTAATAAAATTTTAGCAAGTTCATCATTTATTGCTTGACAAAAACAAACAGAATTGGCAATTCCAACTATTACTAATTTACTTGTAAAATGTAAAATAAAATTAAAAGATATTTCAAAAGTAGTTATTGTAAATGGTCCTGGCAGTTATACTGGAATTAGAGTAGCAATTACTTTTGTCAAAACACTTAAAGTTTTGAATAGTTTTTTAACGGTTTTTACTATTAATAGTTTATTATTACAGGCAGGATTAATAAAATCAATAAGTGTTTTGTCAGCATACAATAATAAAAGTTATTTGGCAGTATGTGATAATGGAAAAATAATTATTCAGCCGCAATTAGTAGATGAAAATGCTAAAATTGGTATTATTAGTGATTTACTAGATTATAAAATAATTGAAAATTTAGAAAAGTGTAATATTGTGGAAAATTTTCAAAAGTTGTCACCATATTTTATCGAAGTAAAAAACATGGAAGATTTGCAACCATATTATATTAATGATCCATTTTCATCACATAATTAAAAAATAATAATATTTAAATATTTTACATTAGTTTAAAAAGGAGTTTTTACATGCTTATCAATGATAATTTTTGATCTAGAGTATCAAAGGAAGAAAATAATTTCACAAAAAAAAGAAAAAGTTCTTATTAACTATATTAATAAGAATAGTCAAAAAATGGATCAAGTTACTATTAGTTCTTTGGCTAAAGAAAATACTGTTGGTTATAGTGTTGTTTATAATTTAATTAAGAAATTGGGATTTAAAGGTTATCGTGAATTTATCATTAGTTTAGCTGCGCAAGAAACTACTTTCAAAGCTTTAAATCGTGAGTTTTTTGGTGATCGTAGTGTTTTAAAAGAACATTATAAAAAACTAATGGATTTAAATGATTCAATGATTAATTATGAGGAATTACAAAGATTTATTAATTGAATAGATGATAATCTTAAAGCTTTGTATTTATTTAGCAGGCATTGGTCATTCTGGTTTAGGTGCGGAGGATTTATCAAATAAATTATATCGGTTTTGTTTACGATCAATCTGTTTAAATAAAGATGATGATAGTATTTTAATGCATGCTTCTTTAATTATTCCAGAAGATGTAATAATTCTTTTTTCATTATCAGGTAAAACCGCTACTATTGTTGAAACAGCTAAACTTGCTAAAAAGAATAATGCTAAAATTGCAGTTGTTACATCACAAGATAAAACTGAATTAGTGACTTATGCTGATTGAACATTTAATATTGTTTCTTCAGGACTTTATGAAGCACAAGAAATATTTATTTCTCCATTATTTGCTATTACTTATTTTAATGATTTAGTAACAACATATTTATTAAAATCAAAGCATAAAGATTGATATTTAGAAAATAGAATTAAAACTAATAAAGTAATGCTAAATTGTAAAGGTAAGTGCAACTAAATTATTTTTCTATCCAAATATTCGATTGGTGAAAGATAATTTAGTATTTTTCTTGGTCTTTGGTTTAAAGACAATATAAATTTATGAACTTCATTTTTATTAGTTTTTGAAAAAATAAATTTTTTATGAAATTTTTCTCTAATTAAACCATTAGTATTTTCATTAGTAGCTCTTTGTCAAGGTGAATATGGATTGGCAAAATAAATTTTTACATCTAAATTTTTTTCAAGTTGTTGTCAATTTGAAAATTCTTTGCCACGATCAAAAGTACTAGTTTTAACAATGTTTTTAGGAAGAATTGATAAATAATAACTGACATTTTTATTAATAACTTTAGTAGTTCTGTTTTTAACTAATATTGCTAAAGTAAATCGTGATACTCTTTCAACTAAAGTTATTAAACATGATTTGCTTTTACCTCGTGATGATACTATAGTATCTCCTTCTCAATGACCAAGTGTTATACGATCATTAACATTTATATCTCGTTCTTTAATTGATTTACCATTAAACTTGCCACGATTTTCTTTAGATTTTCGTTTTTTACCTTTTCTTCTTAAATTTTTACTAGTAACTTTATCAAGCATTCCAAAATAAATTCAAGTATAAATTGTTTTAAAACTAATAACTCACTCTTTATGAAAATTTTTAATTCTGCCATAAATTTGTTCAGGTGATCAACCTAATAGTAATTTTTGTTGTACATATTTTACTAAATTCTTATTTTTAAACTTATGAAAACTAATATGTGATTGTTTTCGATTTTCAGCTTTATTTTGTGCAATTAATGAAAAATAATGATTATTATCTTTATTTCTATTAATTTCTCGAATAATAGTACTAATACTTCGATTAAGATTTTTAGCTATTTCACTAATTTTAAATTTAAATTTCAATTGATTCTCAATATAAATCCTTTCATCTATGCCAAGATGTTTATAACTCATATAAAAACTCCTTACTTTTTTCTAAACTAAATTTAGCATTATGAAATTTTTATATGAGAATTTTTTGCAATTTTATTTACTTGCACTTACAAGTATAATTCAGCTAATTAAAAAATTTAATTAATTTTTTAAATAAAAAAACTGTTTTTTTTAAAATAATAATTTAATATTATGTCATGAATATTTATTAAGTAAGGAGATGAAGTATGTTGTCTAAACAAGATGATATTTTGACAGTAGAACACGTTTTTCTTGAATCTGATTGTAAAACACAAGCAGAAGCTTTTCAAGAAATAGCAACTTCTGCTAAAAAATTAGGTTTTTTGAAAAAAAATATTAGTGAAAAATCAGTAGTTAATAGTTTTCTACAAAGAGAAGGAGAAGGAACTACTGGTTTTGGTGGTGGTGTTGCTGTGCCACATGCTCGTAATGAAGATATTGTTAAATCAGGAATTTTTATTATGCGTTTTAAACAGCCAATTCCTTGGAAAGCACTAGATGAACAACCCGTTAAAGCAATTATTGCTTTAATTGTGCCACTAAAAAGTGCTGGTAATGAGCACTTGGAAATTTTATCAAAAGTGGCACAAAGATTAACAAAACCGGAATTTCAATCAATATTATTTAATTCAAAAGATAAAAAAGTAATTATTCAATCACTAAATATTAATAATAAATCTAATGTTGAAACTAGTAGTAAAACTATTAGTGAAGATCTGAAAGGTTCTTCAAAAAAAACTAAAAATATTATAGCAATTACTGCTTGTCCAGTTGGGGTAGCACATACTTATATTGCACAAGATAAATTAGAAATTGCTGCAAAAAATTTAGGTTATAATATTAAAGTTGAAACTCATGGTAGTATTGGTATTAAAGGTGCTTTTACAGCAACTGATATTGCCAACGCTGATTTAGTTATTATTGCAGTATCGGCCGGTGTTGCAGATTTAAAATTAGAACGTTTTAATAATAAACCATTATATAAAGTAGAAATTAGCAAAGTTATTAAAAATCCTGAAAGTATTGTTAATGATGCTTTTGCTAACGCAAAACCTTATGAAATAAACAAGTCAGAATCGGGACAAAAAGCGGAAAAAGAAAATAAATCAAATGATTTATTTACTACTGATAAACAGGGAATTATGAAACATATTATGGCTGGTGTTGGCTATATGGTTCCATTTGTTGTTTTTGGTGGAATTATGTTAGCATTATCAATTGGTATTGCTAAAGCAGTTTATGGTGTTGACTTTGATATTTCCAAGTTACCACATAATCATTTTCTTTATTTTATGAATCAAGCTGGAAGTATTGCTTTTACATTAATGATTCCAATTTTAGCTGGTTTTATCGCTAATTCAATTGCAGGACGTGCTGCCTTGGTTCCGGCAATGGTAAGTGCATATGTTGCTAATACAGCAGGATTAGTTTATCCAATTGCTGGTTTAGAGCCAAAGGTTTCTGCTGGATTTTTAGGAGCATTATTAATTGGTCCAAGTGTTGGATATTTAGTAAGATGAATTATTACTTGAAAAGTACCAAAGACTATTGCTCCAATTATGCCAATTTTCTTTATTCCTATTGTAGTAACATTTTTAATTAGTTTCACTTTTATTTATGCAATTGGAGCTCCAATTGGTTGAATAATGGAACAATTTCAAAATAGGTTAACCCACATGCCACGTGAAGCAATGGCAGCAATTGGAATTTTGCTAGGAGCCATGATTGGATTTGATATGGGTGGTCCAATTAACAAAGTTGCTTTTTTAGCAGCCTCAACAACTATAACTGCTGATCCTAGTTCACAATTATTTATGGGAGCAGTAGCTGCAGCTATTCCTGTTGCACCACTTGGAATGGGTTTAACAACTTTGATTTTTCGTAAATTCTTTAATGAAAGTGAACGTACATTAGGTTTAACAGCAATGTTAATGGGGTGTATTGGTATTTCTGAAGGTGCGATTCCTTTTGCAGTAAGAGATCCAAAACGTGCTATTATTAGTAATATTATTGGTAGTGCTGTTGCTGGTAGTATTGCTGGTGCTTTCTTATTAACTGATGCTGCTGGTCATGGTGGTCCTATTGTTGCTATCTTAGGTGCAGTTAGTTCAGTTAATTATGTGATTTGGGTAAGTATTCTTTTATTTTTTTTAGCCATTATTGTTGGAAGTATTGTTACTTGTTTAGTATATGGTGGATTATTAATTATTCAATCACGTAATATTAAGGTTTTTAAATTAATGAATGAAAGAATCATGAAAATATTTAATAGTAAAAAAACTAAATCTAAAAATAGTAAAAATAAAGTTTAATTGAACAAATAATCAAAGTTTAGGAGAGTGAATATGAATAATAGCACATCACAAATAATTTTTTTAAAACCTGCTTTTATTCGCAAATTGTGAGGTAGTCAAAAATTAGCACACAAATTTAATTTTGATTTACCTAAAAATACACCAATTGGTGAAGCATGATTAGTTAGTGCTCATCCCAATGGAATGAGTTATGTTTTAAATGGCGAGTATAAAGGATTCAGTTTAGCAGAATTGTTTAAACAGCAACCTAGTTTATTTGCTAATCTTGATAGTTCAGGTAGTGTGATTAATAAAGAATATCCATTGTTAACAAAAATTTTAGACGCAAATGATAGTTTAAGCGTTCAAATTCACCCTGATGATAAATTCGCAGAAAAAAATCATCAATGTTTAGGAAAAACTGAATGTTGGTATATATTAGAATGTTTACCCAAAGGTAGAGTTATTTTGGGTCATAATGCTAAAACCAAAGATCAGTTTAATCAATGATTGGCAAAAGAACAATGACATAAACTATTAAAATATATACCAATTAAAAAAGATCAATTTATTTATGTTCCTTCTCTAAAAATTCATGGTTTATTGGCACATACTATGGTTTTTGAATTACAACAATCATCAGATATTACATATCGTTTATATGATTATGATCGTAAAGATGAACTTGGTAATTTACGAAATTTGCATTTGAAAGAAGCATCAACTATTGTTTTAGCTCCTGATTTAAATAGTAGTGAAGCTAATGGTCATGATAATTATTTAGTTGATAACAAGTTTTTTAAGTTAATTAAATTAATTAATGAGGGAATTAACCATTATAGTTATCCTAATACTAGATGATTGCAAATCTCAGTATTGGATGGTAATGGTATAATTGATGATACTAGTATTAAAAAAGGTGACTCATTTATTTTACCAAATGGTTATACTGATTTTTGTTTAAGTGGTAATATGTTGTTGATGGTTGCATATTGCTAATAAATAATTATTATAGTTTTTTTAATGCTTGTTCCAAATCATTTCACAAATCTTCAACATATTCAATACCAATTGAAAGACGAACAAGACCTTCTGAAATATTTGCATCTGCTAATTCTTGTGCATTATAAGTAGAATGTGTCATTGAAGCAGGATGTTCAATCAATGACTCAATTCCACCTAAAGAAACTGCCAAAATTATTAATTTTAAATTATTTAATAGTTTGATTCCTCCATCATATCCACATTTTAATTCGAAACTAATCATTACTCCTGGTAATTTCATTTGTTGTTCATAAAGTACTTGTTCTGTTGCTGAATTAGTTAGTCCAGGATAAAATACTTTTTTAATCTTAGGATGTTCTTTTAATCTTGCTGCAATTATTCTTGCATTTTTGCAAGCTCTTCATAATCGTAATTCTAAAGTTGATAGTCCTCTTAAAACAAGAAAGGCATCATGAGGTGATAATACAGCTCCTGTTAAATCTTTTAATCCTTCAAAACGAATTTTATTTATTGCTAAATTGTAAAGGTAAGTGCAACTAAATTATTTTTCTATCCAAATATTCGATTGGTGAAAGATAATTTAATATTTTTCTCGGTCTTTGATTTAAAGACAATATAAATTTATGAACTTCATTTTTATTAGTTTTTGAAAAAATAAATTTTTTAGGAAATTTTTCTCTAATTAAACCATTAGTATTTTCATTAGTACATCTTTGTCAAGGTGAATATGGATTGGCAAAATAAATTTTTACATCTAAATTTTTTTCAAGTTGTTGTCAATTTGAAAATTCTTTGCCACGATCAAAAGTAATAGTTTTAACAATGTTTTTAGGAAGAATTGATAAATAATAACTGACATTTTTATTAATAACTTTAGTAGTTCTGTTTTTAACTAATATTGCTAAAGTAAATCGTGATACTCTTTCAACTAAAGTTATTAAACATGATTTGCTTTTACCTCGTGATGATACTATAGTATCTCCTTCTCAATGACCAAGTGTTATACGATCATTAACATTTATATCTCGTTCTTTAATTGATTTACCATTAAACTTGCCACGATTCTCTTGAGATTTTCGTTTTTTACCTTTTCTTCTTAAATTTTTACTAGTAACTTTATCAAGCATTCCAAAATAAATTCAAGTATAAATTGTTTTAAAACTAATAACTCATTGTTTATGAAAATTTTTAATTCTGCCATAAATTTGTTCAGGTCATCAACCTAATAGTAATTTTTGTTGTACATATTTTACTAAATTCTTATTTTTAAACTTATGAAAACTAATATGTGATTGTTTTCGATTTTCAGCTTTATTTTGTGCAGTTAATGAAAAATAATGATTATTATCTTTATTTCTATTCATTTCTCGAATAATAGTACTAATACTTCGATTAAGATTTTTAGCTATTTCACTAATTTTAAATTTAAATTTCAATTGATTCTCAATATAAATCCTTTCATCTATGCCAAGATGTTTATAACTCATATAAAAACTCCTTACTTTTTTCTAAATTAAATTTAGCATTATGAAATTTTTATATGAGAATTTTTTGCAATTTTATTTACTTGCACTTACAAGTATAATTCAGCATTTTAATTAAATATTTATTTAATATTTTATTATCAGTATTGAAAATTAAATTTTATTTTTATTTTTTAAGCTTTATAAGTGTAAAAAAAATATTGTTCAAATAATTTTATCATTTTTTTAGAAAAAAAATACATTTTATGGTTCACTTTATAAAATGTTACTATATAATTTGATTACAGACCAGTAACATTTTTAAATTGGTTTGAAGATAACGTAGTTATAATAATATCTATAATAGACATTATAATTATAATTCTTAAAACATTAGGAGGAAATTTTATGGCAAAAAGTAATTCTAAAACAAAGACAGAAATTATTAAGATAGTGGCGCAAAAGTCTGACGTCACAATTGCCTTAGCGACTAATATTATTGATTTATTTTTTGAAGAGATAAAAGTTGAAGTTGCAAATGGTGGTAAAATTAATATACCAAAATTTGGAATATTTGAAACTATTATTCGTGAAGCAAGAACAGGTCGTAATCCCCAAACTGGTGAATCTATTGTAATTAGTGCTTCTAAAGCACCTAAATTTAAAGCGAGTTCTGAATTTAAAAAACATACTAATCAACAAACAGAAACTTTAGCTTCTTAAATTAAAAATTTTAAAAAATCAAGATAAAATGGATATATAATTTCTAATTTATATCCATTTTGTTCTACTTTTTTATATGTCAGTGCTTTTTTTTGAACTTTTAAAAATTTTAATTTTTCTCAAAAAACTAAAACAAAGGCATTATGTTCTGAAAAATAAATAATAACAAAACTAATAGCATTAAGATAAAAAGCATTTTCTAAGTATTCAAGTTGATGTTTTTTAAAATTATTTCATGGTAATGTTAAAGACTTAGTACTTTTTGCTTCAAAACACAAATATTTACCATGATAAACTCCATGATAATCAACATTACTTTTTTCTTTAAAAATTTTATTGTTTTGATATAAAATTGATGGATTTTGTTTAAAAATTAGTGCTTGTTTTTCATTATTTATAATTTCAATAGTATAATTAATTATAGTTTCAAGAAACATTCCACGGTTAGCATAAAACATTATTTTAATTCCCCCTTACATATAGAATATTACTAACTTTGGAATAGTTTTCCTTTTAATTAAAGGAGGTATAAGTATGAATATTTGTAAAAAGGATATTATAGATAAAGAATTTACTGTTGATTATAAAGGCTATGATTCTAAAGAAGTAGATTTATTTCTTGATTTAGTAGCTACTAATTATGAAATACTAGAAGAATTTGTAAATAAACTAAAAAAGCAAAATACAATTTTAGAAAATAATAATTACAAGTTACTTAAAGAAATTGATGTTTTAAAAACACAAATTTTATTTTTAAAACAAGAAAAACAAAAATTAGAAGAAAAAGGTGTAGAAAATGTTGATATTATTACGAGGTTAAGCAAATTAGAAAGTATTGTACATGAAGAATAAATATGTTATAATTTTTTTCTAAAAGAATAAAAAATGAGCTAATCGCTGCATTAGTATGTAGAGGAAAGTCCACGCTCGCACTTTCTGTGATGAAAGTAATGTTTGTGTTAGAGAAAACAATAACTCTAAGCAGTAATTCTGACGGCTGACAAAAACCTAAGTTTTTTATTAAATAAGGTTCTAGTCTATAAAAGTGTCATAGAGACGAGTTTTAAGGAAACTTAAAAGCTGGAACGAGATAAACCCCACAAGCGAGAAACCCAAATTTAGGTAGGGGCATTGGTTTATTAGAAATGAATAATAAACCGAACTATTGTTTACAATAGTAGATAAATGGTTAGCACTTGCAAGAAGCAAGAACAGAACGTGGCTTATGATTTTTTTTATTCTTTTTTTGTATTGTAAATTATTTGATTGAAGGTTTAAAAATGACTGAACTTTTAGTTTTATTAGATAAATTTAATTTTAGAATTAGTTGTTGTGAAAGTATTACTGGTGGACTTTTTGCTCAAGAGATTACTAGTATTGCTGGTGCTTCTAAATATTTTATTGGTGGTTTTATAACGTATACTAATGAATAAAAAATCAATATTGTTAAAATTAAAAAAAATCATTGAAAAATATGGTGTAATAAGTAAACAATGTGCTATAGAAATGGCTTTAAATACACAAAAAATTTTAAAAACAAATATTGCTATTAGTTTTACTGGAAATGCAGGACCTAATGCTCTAGAAAATAAACCGGTTGGTTTAGTATATGTAGGTATTGTTATCAATGATAATGTTTGATGTGAAGTGTTAAATATTTCAGGTAATATAGAAACGAAATTAGATCAACTATAGTAGCAAAAGCAGTAGTTATTTTAAAAAAAATTTTATTAAGTTTTTAAATTTTAAAAAGGAATTATCTTACAGAGTTATTAATATTTTGTAGGGTGATTTTATGGAAATAAACATTAAAGAAAAAGAGCAATTATTAGAAAAGACCATTAAGCAAATTGAAAAAGAATTTGGCAAAGGTGCTATTATGTTACTAAGTGATATTAGTATTGGCGATATTGAAGTTATTAGTTCAGGAAGTATATTATTAGATGATATTTTAGGTGTTAAAGGTTTTCCAAAAGGTCGTATTATTGAAGTTTATGGACCAGAATCGGCAGGTAAAACTACATTAGCATTAATGGCTTTAGCAGAAGTTCAAAAACAAAATGGTAGAATAGCATTTATAGATGCTGAACATGCATTAGTTCGTCAGTATAGTCAAAAATTAGGTGTTGATATTAGTCGTTTATTAATTACACAACCAGATTCAGGAGAATAAGCATTAGAAATACTAGATATTCTTGTTAAATCAGAAGCTTTAGATATGATTGTTGTTGATTCAGTAGCAGCATTAGTTCCACAAATTGAACTTGATGGTGATATTAATGATCAAACAATTGGTGCTCAAGCGCGATTAATGTCTAAAGCATTACGAAAAATTAGTGGAAGTATCGCAAAAACTAATTGTATTGTTTTATTTATTAATCAAATTCGAGAAAAAGTTGGTATTATATATGGTAATCCTGAAATAACACCCGGAGGAAAAGTATTACGTTTTTATAGTACAATTAGACTAGAAGTACGTAAAGGTGAACAATTAATCAAAAGTAATCAAATAATTGGTCATAAAATAAAAATAAAAGTTGTAAAAAATAAAGTAGCACCACCATTTAAAACAGCAAGTCTTGATTTTTGTTTTGAAGAAGGATTTTCAAAAATTAGTGAAATCATTACAATTGCTGTTGAGAAAGAAGTTATTAATAAATCTGGTGGCTGATACACTTATGAAGATGTAAAATTAGGACAAGGAAAAATAAAAGCAAAAGAAAGTTTAGAAACAAATACTTTTCTTTTAGAACAAATTAAGGAACGAATCAAGTTTTAAAAAAAACATGCTAAAATTAATGTAGGATTATTATCCTACTTATTTGTGTGTAGATATTAAAGAAGAAAAAATATAAAATTTTAATTTTATTTAAGTTTTTGAGTGTAAGGATTCTTTTTCTTGTAGGTGTTTTGCAGCAAGGAGAAAAATATAAATGGAAAAAAATATGTTAGCTATATTATCAAATATAAGTAGTCAACAGTTTGAAATGTGAGTAGGTATATCAATTTTTCTAGCAATGATAGTAGGGATAATTGCTGGATTTCTAATTAGAAAAATGTATTTAAAAATTAAAGAACAACAAAGTTTTACTAATATTTTAAAGAGAGAAAAAGAATCTCAAAAATTAATTCAATCCTCAAGAGCCGATGCAAAAATTGAAATAAGTAAAATGAAAAAAGATTTGTATTTAGAGATTGAATATCGTAAAGAACAAAATTTAGAATATGAGAAACTTTTAAATAAAAGAGAACGCAAATTAAGTGAACGTGAAGAAATAATTGAAACACAAACACAAAATCTTTATCATCAACGTGAAATTGTAAAAAATGTTAAATTAGAATATCATCAAAAAATTGATCAAATTATTATGGAATTAGAAAAAATTTCTGGTATGAGTCGAAATGAAGCAAAAGATGAATTGTTTAGTAAATTAAAAGAAAAATTATCATTAGAATTTAATAAAATTATTAAAAATCATGAATATAATATTAAACTTCAATCTAAAGAGTTAGCCAATAATATTGTTAGTGAAGCAATAGAACGTTATGCAAGTAATTTTATTGTTGATAAGTCAGTATCATATGTTAAGTTACCTAATGAAGAAATGAAAGGCAGAATTATTGGTAAAGAGGGTAGAAATATTAAATCTTTTGAGTTAACAGCAGGTGTAGATATTATCATTGATGATACGCCAGAAACAATTCAAATTTCTTCATTTAATCCGATCAGAAGAGAAATTGCAACTAGAGCTTTAGAAGATTTAGTTAAAGATGGAAGAATTCATCCAATTAGAATTGAAGAAATCTTGAGATTTCATGAGCAGGAATTAAATGAAGGTTTTAAAGTTGATGGTAAAAAAATTATTGATGAGTTAAAATTAACTGGTTTTGAACCAGAGTTAGTATCTTATATTGGAAGATTAAAATATCGTACAAGTTATGGTCAAAATGTTTTATTGCATTCCTTTGAAGTTGCCAAACTTGCAGGAGCAATGGCAGCTGAATTGGGTTTAGATGTTAATATTGCAAAACGTGCTGGTTTATTACATGATATTGGTAAAGCTGCTGATTATGAATTAGAAGGTTCACATGTTTATAATGGTGTTATTTTAGCAAAAAAAAATGGTGAAAGTGATATTATTATTAATGCTATTCATTCTCATCATGGTGATGTTGCAAAAGATAATGTTTATTCTTCTTTAGTTTCAGCTGCTGATACATTATCAGCAGCTAGACCTGGTTCAAGAAATAATTCATTAGAAGAATTTATAACTAGAATTAAAGAAATTGAAGATTTGTGTAAATCTGTTAAAGGCGTAGAAAAAGCATATGCTGTTCAGGCTGGAAGACAAATTAGAGTTATTGTGGATCCTAAAGTTATTAATGATTTTGATGCTCATATATTAGCAAGAAACTTAAAACAAAAATTAGAACAAATGATTACAATACCAGGCGATATTCATATTACTGTTATTCGTGAAGTAAGAGCAACAGAATTAATTAATTAAAAAATTAATTAATTATTTTTTAGAGAACCCTTAGGTTCTCTTTTTAACTTTATAAAATATATAATTTGTTAATTCAAATATTTATTTTTTTATGTTTAATTTATTTTTTCATTATTATTTTAGTGTTAAAATAATATAGTCTTAAAAATAGAGGAGAATATAAATATGAGTTTTGCTGACATTATGTCAAAAAAAGTACAAAAAACATTAGAAAAAAATTTAAGTAAAAAAACTTTAACCATGGAAAATATGGAAGCAACAATTAAAGAATTTAGATTAATTTTGTTAGAGGCTGACGTTAATTTTAGAGTGGTTAAAACTTTAACTAATGAAATTATTAATAAAGCAAAAGGTGAATTTATTAAAGAAGGCTTAGATCAAAAAGAAATGTTAATTAAAATTATTCATGATGAATTAACAAAGATTATGGGTACTAAGAATGTTGAATTAGATTTATCTACTAATCCTACTGTTATTATGATAGTTGGTTTACAAGGTTCTGGTAAAACAACAACAATATCTAAACTAGCAAAGTTGTTAACAGATAAATATCAAAAAAAATGTTTACTAGTTGCAGGAGATATTTATCGTCCAGCTGCTGTTGAACAATTAAAAGTTTTAGGAAAACAATTGAATATTGAAGTTTTTTCCCAAAAAAATGAAACTCCTACTAATATTGTTAAAAATGCTCAAATATATGCTAATAAAAATAAGTTTGATGTAATATTAATTGATACAGCTGGAAGATTACACATTGATGAAAAATTAATGCAAGAACTAGCAGAAATAAGAAAAATTACTTCACCAAAAGAAGTTTTACTTGTTTGTGATGGTATGGCAGGACAAGATATAATTAATGTTGCTATTGAGTTTAATAATACTATTCCTATTACTGGAAGTATAATCACTAAATTAGATGGTACTGCTAAGGGTGGTTCAGCTCTTTCAATTTCTTATTTAACAAAGATTCCTGTTAAGTTCTTAGGAATGGGTGAAAAGGTAACTGATTTAGAGGTTTTTTATCCAGAAAGAATGGCAGAACGTATTTTAGGAATGGGTGATCTTACTACATTAATGGAGAAGGCCGAAAGTATAGTTTCAACTCGTGATGTTGAAGAAACTATGAATAGAATGATGTTAGGTCAATTTGATTTGAATGACCTTGTTAATCAAATGAAGCAAATTCAAAAAATTGGTAAATTGGGCTCACTTGTAAAAATGATTCCTGGTATGTCTGCTAAAATTAGTGATGCTAAAATTAGTGATGCTGAAACTGATTTAAAAATAGCAGAATATATTATTGCTTCAACAACTGCTCAAGAACGTGAAAAGCCACAAATTTTACGTTATCCAACTAGAAAAGCAAGAGTATTAAAAGGCTCAGGTCGTTCAGAAAAAGAATTAAATAAAGTGCTAAACCAATTTGAAAAAACTAAAAAAGTTATGGATCAAATTGCTGGTCAGATTAAAAAAGGAGAAATGCCAAATATTCCAGGATTAGATAAGTTAATAAAAAGTTAGAAAAATAAAAAAAATTTGTTATTTTTTGTTAATTTGTTAAAATTTATTTAATTCAAGAAATGTATAAAACTTTGATTTCTTGAGTTTTTATAGATATTATTTTATTAAAATTTTTTTAAATTTTCTTCTTTGCTTTTAAAAATTTAATTTATTTTTTAAAGTAAAACTAGATTTTAAAAAGAAAATAGTGTTTAAATAGTGGGTTATTTTAAATTAAAAATATAGCAAAAATTTATTTTTTCTTTTTCAGTTGCTTAATAATATTTAGGGAACAAGATAACTTTGAATTGTGTTTAGTAAACAAATTAAATTCAGTTAGGAGACAATGATTATGAAAGATACGTATACATCTGTTCGATTAGCTCAAAAGCCACAAAATTCTTTTGCTTGCTATCGATGTGGTAGAGTAATTTTGATAGCTGATTACTTAGAAGGAATAAATATTCAAGTTAATTGCAGCCGTTGTGGCTTTAAGAAGCGTGTTAATAGTATAAAGATAGAGAAAATAAACAGTAAACCAAATTCAGCGCTAAATTCTAATGAAATTTCAAAAGAAAAGATAAATGAAATTTTTAATTCCTAAAACTATTAAATTTGTAAAATTACAAATTTGGAGAAGTGTTGGTTTAATTGATTTATTAATTATTTTAATGGTAGTTGGATTTGCTTCAATTATTATTTTATTATTGCAAATTGATATTATTTTTAAAATATTAGCTGTTATTTTAGTTGGTTGTGCTACTATTCCGCTTACTTTTTATTGACAGCCAAGAAAAAAAGGATGAGAAATTATTTTATTATGATTTAAATTTCATAGTAAAAATCGTTATTATAAATCTGAAAAAAATTCACAAATATTAGTACCATTTAAAAAAATTATTAGTAAGAATGTGATGCAATTAAATGTGAAAAATACAAATTATACTAGAGCTTTATTATTGGAGGGTTTTAATATTACATTATTATCTAATGAAGAAGCCTCAAATAAAATTAAAGATTTAGCTGCAGCTTTTAAAATTATTAATATTTCTATGTCTTTAATAAAGATTGATATGCCTTTAGATATAACTGCACAAACTAATTTTTATAAAGAACAACTCGAAAAAATTGATTTAGAAAATATTAGTGAAAAAGCAAAATTAGCAAGAAAATTTCAAATGATATCAGCAATTAATGCTAATAATGAAATTCAAAATCAAAATGAAATGACGCAACCATTTTTTTACTTATTTTTTTATTCATCAAATCAAGAAAAATTAAAAGAAGAAGTAAATGCTTTTAAAAATTATATCAGTCGTAGTGGTGTTAAAGCTAGTGATATTAATTGTTTTGAAATGATGGTTGTTTATAGTAAATTAATAAATTCTAATGAAAATACTTCGTTAGAAGAAATGTTTACTACAAAAAAAGAAGAAACTGTTAAAAGTAAAGATTTAACTAATGATTTAGCGATTAAAGAATTATTAGTTCATAAGAATAATTTAGAATTTGCTAATTGTTTTCAAACTGTTTATAACATATATGATTATCCATTTGAAGTTTCAGCAGTCTGATTAGCAAATTTAGTAAATATTCCGAATACTAGTTTAATCTTTACTTTTAATAGTATCAGTGAAGAAAGTGCTAAAAAACAATTGAATAAAGCTATGCAAAATTTAGCAACTTTAAATTTTATGACAAAATCATTATCAGAACGAAGAGATTATGATTATCATTATCAATCATTAAATGAATTATTAGATCAAATTGCTGGTGGTGGTGAAAAAATATTTAATACTAATATGTATTTATTAATTAATGGTGCTGATCGTAAGCAACTTAAGCAAAATATTAGTACTGCCGAATACGAAATAAAAAACAATAATATGAAGTTTGATAAATTATATTATCGTCAATTAGAAGCTTTTTTATCAGTAATGCCAGATAGTGCTGATTGATTTAAAGAAACAGGTCACGAAATGCCATGTTTAACAATAGGTGCTAGTTTTCCTTTTTTAAATCAAGAATTAAATGATAAACAAGGACTGTTTCTTGGATTTAATGAAAGTGGTAATAAAGTATTTTTTGATCAAAGAACTAAAAGTAGTACTCGTAAAAATCATAATCAATTAATTATTGGTACTAGTGGTTCAGGAAAATCTTATACTTCTAAAAAAGAAGTAAATTATCAAATTATGCTTGGTCATAAAGTAATTGTTATTGATCCTGAACGTGAATATCGCGATTTATGTAATTATCATGATGGAAGTTGAATTGATGTTGGTGACGGTTCTTCTGGCAATATTAATCCATTTCAAATTACATTGGCACTGAGTGATGATAATACTAATGATAATAATACTCGTGATATTTTAGCACCACATATGCAATTCTTAGAACAATTTTTAAACGTTGCTACTGGTGGATTAACGAGAAATGAATCAAGTTTATTAATGATTTATGTAAATTTAATGTATGAAAAATTTGGTATTACTTCTCGAACAAAAATTCATTTATTAAAACCAAATCAATTTCCAATTTTTCAAGATTTATATGATATTATTGAATCTGATATGGTTAAAGAAGAAGAGATTAGAAGTAAAAATGAATTAAAAAATTTACTAATTATATTATCAAGATTTGCAACTGGTGGTACTGATGCTAATTTATGAAATGCTCATACTAATATTAATAGCAGTAGTTTATTACAAGTTTATGATTTATATACTTTAACGCAATCAGGGAATAAACGTTTAGTTAACGCTCAAATGTTTTTAATTTTGAAATATATTGAAAATGAAGTACGAAAAAATAAAAATGATAATGAAATTAATAATAAACAACAATGAATTTCAATTACTATTGATGAAGCCCATTTACTTATTGATAAAGAATTTCCAGCAGCATTATTATTTATGTATCAAATTGTTAAGAGAATTCGTAAGTATACAGGTATGATAAATATTATTACACAAAATATTAACGATTTTCTTGGTTCTGAAGAAATTAAAAAATATACTACTGCTATTATTAACTCAAGTCAATATTTAAAAGTATTAAACTTACAACCTCATGATTTAGCGGCATTAAATGAATTGTATTCTTCATATGGTGGCATTTCTGCTAATGAAACTGATTTTATTGCTCGTGCTAAAGTTGGTGAATGTCTTTTTGCTATTTCTAGTTTATATCGTATGTGTTTAAATATTAATGTTAGTGATGCTGAAACACAAGCAATTAAAAATATAAAAAATAAAGAAATTGAAAATTAGTATATTTTTTATACATTATCGATTTCATCAATAATTGTTAATTTATTTTAAATTGCTGAATTATACTTGTAAGTGCAAGTAAATAAAATTGCAAAAAATTCTCATATGAAAATTTCATAATGCTAAATTTAGTTTAGAAAAAAGTCAGGAGTTTTTATATGAATTATAAACATCTTGGCATAGATGAAAGGATTTATATTGAGAATCAATTGAAATTTAAATTTAAAATTAGTGAAATAGCTAAAAATCTTAATCGAAGTATTAGTACTATTATTCGAGAAATTAATAGAAATAAAGATAATAATCATTATTTTTCATTAATTGCACAAAATAAAGCTGAAAATCGAAAACAATCACATATTAGTTTTCATAAGTTTAAAAATAAGAATTTAGTAAAATATGTACAACAAAAATTACTATTAGGTTGATCACCTGAACCAATTTATGGCAGAATTAAAAATTTTCATAAACAATGAGTTATTAGTTTTAAAACAATTTATAATTGAATTTATTTGGGTTTTCTTGATAAAGTTACTAGTAAAAATTTAAGAAGAAAAGGTAAAAAACGAAAATCTAAAGAAAATCGTGGCAAGTTTAATGGTAAATCAATTAAAGAACGAGATATAAATGTTAATGATCGTATAACACTTGGTCATTGGGAAGGAGATACTATAGTATCATCAAGAGGCAAAAGCAAATCATGTTTAATAACTTTAGTTGAAAGAGTATCACGATTTACTTTAGCAATATTAGTTAAAAACAGAACTACTAAAGTTATTAATAAAAATGTCAGTTATTATTTATCAATTCTTCCTAAAAACATTGTTAAAACTATTAATTTTGATCATGGCAAAGAATTTTCAAATTGACAACAACTTGAAAAAAATTTAGATGTAAAAATTTATTTTGCCAATCCATATTCACCTTGACAAAGAGGTACTAATGAAAATACTAATGTTTTAATTAGAGAAAAATTTCCTAAAAAATTTATTTTTTCAAAAACTAATAAAAATGAAGTTCATAAATTTATATTGTCTTTAAATCAAAGACCGAGAAAAATATTAAATTATCTTTCACCAATCGAATATTTGGATAGAAAAATAATTTAGTTGCACTTACCTTTACAATTTAGCAATTAAATATAAAGATACTTTCATATTAATAAAACTTATAAGTTTTATTAATATGATTTTATTTAAATAAAAAATTTTATAAAACAATAAAAAATAAGTTGATAAAATTGAAAATTTTTATTTACTTTATTTTAAAACCAACTATAATTAAAGTGTATCAACATTATTTATAACATATGAATTTGACTGTAAGTCCTAATTTATCTCTTTAAGGAGTAAAATAGGGCTTATTATATTATTAGATAAATTCATGCTTTATAAACAATTTTGATTAGTAAATAATTTTATTTTTTTATTATTTAAGGAGGAAAAACTTATGATTTTTAATTATCTATCAGATGGACCTGATATAAATAAAATCATTGATGTAGCAAAACCTTATGTTTCGGCAGTTGCAGGATTGCTAATTGCTGCTTTAATTGCATTTAGTGTTTTTAAAATAATTATATTGGCAAAAGATTTAGCGGCCGCTGGTGATGATCCACAACGTAGAAGTGAGATTAAAAAAGCGTTTATGTATACATTAATTGCACCAATTATTGGCATTACTGCATCAGCAATAATAATTGCTCTTGTGCAAGCTTTTGGTGGTAATCCAAATATTCTTCCTAGCTAACTAAAGAAAGTTATATATTAACTTAATATTAAGTTATGAAGAGAAAAGAGATGAAAATATGGATTGACTAACAGATATTATACTAGGAGCTTTATTATTTATACCTTGACTTATTTTCATTCAAGGACCATTATATTTAATTGATATTTTATTGAGATCACCTAATCATGGTCATGGCGGCATATTTGATTATTTAACAACTGATGCGATAACTAATTTAGTTTTTGGAGATTTTACTAAAGATCCACTTAATAGTAAAAATTTACCAGTATTTTTTTCAGCATTAGCAATTGTTTCAATTGGCGTAATACTTATTATGTTTATTATGCAATTAATTATTATTCAATTTACTGAAACACATACAATTAGAGAAAAATTAGGTAAAGCTATAAAAAATACATTTTTAGCTTTTTTAGTAATTGTTTTCATTCCATTTTTTATGAGTACTATAAATTATTTAATAACAGGATTATTGGCAGTTTTACAAATTACAGCTTTAGGAAAAAATGCTAGTTTAGCTGATTTATTATGAGGTATTGGTGCTCCGGATGCTAATGCTGCTCAGCATGATCCTGGTGTTTATTCAATGCCACCTATTTCTCAATTAAAACATTGAAACTTTATTCTTGAAATTATTGCGGTGTGATTTACTTTATATGTATTATTTGTTGCATCAATGACATTGGTTGAAAGAATTATTGATTTATTACTTTTATTTTCAATATCACCAATTGTTGCTTCTATGATGCCTGTTGATCAAGGAAAAAGATTGGGTGTTTGAAAAGAAATGGTAATAGGTAAGTTTATTATTGGTCCAGGAACGATGTTACCTATTTATATCTTTCTTCAAATATTACCAAAGGCAATATTAGATATTACTAATAATACTAATTTTAGTTGACTTGAAAAACAAGTTTTATATACGTTATTTTGTACAGCTGGTGCTATTAGTTGTTTAAGAACTCAAAAAATTATTAATCACTTAGTAACACAAAACTTAGGTGTACAAAGTGCTATTGATTCTAATGGAGCAGCTATTGCTGGAAATATTATGGGTAAAGCTCGGACTTTTGCTAGCCTTGCAGCAGGTGGTGCTGGTGCATTAAAACTTGGGAAACAAATTGCATTTGGTGGTGCTAAAAATGGAAGAAATCATGATGGTAGTCAAAAGAAAGCAAATGGACTATTAAAAAATGGTATAACAGGTTATTTAGGTAAAGGTACTAAAGGAGTTGCTAAAGGAATTGGTAAATTTCAAAATTCTCATGATCAAGGTACTAAATGACAAGATACAAAAAATAATTTAAAAAGCCCTTTTGTTGGATTAAATAATATGGCTAAGGGTGCTTTTGTTGAACATTTTGTAAATTTAAATAACACTAGAAAGAATGCAAGAAGAGGAGATCCTGATGAATAAAAAAGTAAAATATTAAAATCTTGGAGAAATAATCATGAAATTTAAAAAAACAAAAAATGAATTTAAAAAGAAAAAAAGTTATCATTGAAGACGTAATGTAACTATTGGTATTTTATTATTAATAATATCAGGTATTGCTGGTGTTATTTCCCAATATGGGTAAAATATAAATTATTATAAAATATATAAAAAATAAAGGAACATAAAAATGAAATTTATTCGTCAAAAAAAATGAGTACTACCAGCAGTAATTATAATTGTTATACCCTTTTTAGTATTAATAAATACTTTATTAGTTTATGCTTTAGTCTTTGTTCGTAACATGTTTTCTCATAGTGGAGATAATCAACAACCATTTACACTTAAATTTTTAATACAGGATGTTATTAATTATTGATTAATATTTTTAATTCTATTTCTTATTGAATTTTCAGTTTTATTATCTTACTTTATGATTCATAAATATAAAATTTATTGTGAAAATCATAATAAAAGTCGCTTTTTACGTGATTCAAAAAATAAAGTGTATGGATCTGCTGCTTGATTAACACCCACTGAAATTGCTAATACCTTTCCTTTATCAAAAACTGTTGAAAATGATTACGGTATTGTTGTTCAAACAACAAAGACTAAAATTGGTGGTATCCAATTTAATATTAAGTCTGATGCTCATAATATTGTAATTGGGGGAACAGGAAGTGGTAAAACTCAAAAATTAGTTATTCCAACTATATATTTAAATGCCCAATCGAAAATTAAACCATCAATGGTTATTACTGACCCAAAAGGAGAATTATTTCAAAATCATTCTAAAATATTAAAAGATAATGGTTACGATGTTTATCTTATTAATTTACGTGATACATCAGTATCTAATTCATGAAATCCTTTTGTTAAAGTATATGATTTTTATGTAGAATCAATGCGTTTAAAAAAAGAAAATAATCCTTTAAATGAATCAATTACTTATGAATCAATGGCATTATCATGAATTAATGATATTATTGAAGCTTTATTTCCTGAATCAGATCCAAAACAAAAATTTTGAAATCAATCAGCGATGCAAGTTGTTAAATCAATTATGTTATTTATGCTAGAACAACTTGAAGATCAACCTGATGTTCCTTTAAAATACTTTAGTATGTCAAATGCTGCTATTGTTGCTACTAATCGTCAACGATATGTTGAAATTCTAAAAAAAATGCCAACTCATAGTTTAGCTCGTCAAATTGGTTTAGGTGCATTAGAAGGTGCTGAAGAAACTGCGGGATCAATTAGTCAAATGGTTGCTAATGGATTACGTTTATTTACTGATCCAGTGACGCGAAATATTAGTTGTAGTAATGATATAAATTTAGATGAAATTGTAAAAAAACCAAGTGCTGTTTTCTTAGTTGTTCCTGATGAAAGTAATGAACGTAATGCTTTTGTATCAATGTTTATTGCACAGTTATATAAAAATACAATTCGTTATGCAAGTACTTTACCTGATATTAAATTACCACGTCCTTTATACTTTTTATTTGATGAGTTTGGTAATATACCAACGATTGCTAGTATGGCACAAATGATTACTGTTGCACGAAGTCGTAATATTTTTTTCATGATGATTATGCAAGATTTACAACAATTAACACAAAAATATGGTAAAGAAACAGCAGAAACTATTTTTAATAACTGTATTTTGCATACTTTTTTGCAAACTATGGATTTACAAACCGCTAATAAATATTCAGATATGTTCGGTGAAAAAACAATTATTAATTATAGCCATTCTGGTAATAAAGATAAAAAAGCTGATAATATTAATTCATCATTACAAGGTAAAAAATTAATTACAGGTAGTGAGTTAATGAAATTAGATTTTGATACTGCTGTTATTTTTTTAGCAAAACATAATCCAGCAAAAACACGTTTAATTCCGTTTTATGAATGAGGAAGTAAACCGGCAGGACAAGCAACTGTTACAAATGCTTCACGTTTAATTGATTTTAATAAAGATTATTATTTAAGTTATATTGGTTTATTCTATTATATTGAGAAAAGAAAAAATCCACAAGCTGCTGCCGAAAGAGAAAAATCAGAAAAATAAAAAACAAACAATAGTTAAGAAATTGTATATAAAAGAATATTTATTTTAATATATAAATGTATATTATTGATAGATATAGAAAATAACGATATACTTATTTCATGAATAGATCAAAAATATAAGTTTTACTTTTTATAAATTATGCTAAAAAAGGTAAGTACATAATAATGTTAAATATTATAAATAAACTTATATGAAAGGATTTTAAATATGAATGTTCCCAATATTATTTCTTTAATAAGATTAATATTAGTCCCAATTATTGTTAGTTTAATGATTATTAGTCCAATAGATAATGATAATTTTTATCATCTTTGAATAACAAGTATTAATATTAATAGTTATAGTTTACCGATTAGTTGGTTAATAGCAGCAATTTTATTTATTATTGCTGCCATTAGTGATTTTATTGATGGATGATGAGCAAGAAAATTTAATCAGGTAACAACTTTTGGTAAATTTTTTGATTCAATTGCAGATAAACTTTTAACTAATGGTGTTTTAATTGTAATGGCATGTGCTACTATAATTCCGGTTTGAATGGTAATTATTTTGGTATTACGTGATTTTATTATTGATGTAGTTCGTCAAATTTTGGCTACTAAAGGTACAGTAATGGCTGCTGATAAATATGGTAGAATAAAGGCAGCATTACAAATGTTAGGAATTACAATTTTATTTTTTATTAATTGACGATTTTTAAATGGTAGTGTTAATGGTCATAGTAATAATGATCAATATGGTTTAATTAATCAATTAGTAATGATACCAATGTACGTTGCTACAGTATTAAGTATTTTTAGTGCTTATAATTATATTAGTTCAAATAGTAAAAAAATGTTTAATATCTAAAAATAAAAGGAGTATTAATATAAATGATAAATAAAGTAATTGTTTTGAATCAGTGAGCAGTAGTTACAGGAGCGTCTAAAGGATTGGGATATTATTACTGTCAAGCATTATTAGCACAAGGTTATCACGTATTAGGGTTATCACGTGATAGTAAAAAAATATTAGAATTAGCAGATAAGTATCCACACTTACAAGTTAAAAATTATGATTTAGATTTATCTGATTTAAAAAATATTTATAAATTATTTGAGTTATCAAAAGAATTAAATGTAACAGTAGTTATTAATAATGCTGGTTATGGTGTTTGAGGAACATTTGCAGATAGTATGTTAGAACAAGAATTAAATATGATTAATTTAAATATTTCTTGTTTACATATTTTAACAAAGTTATTTGTTCAACGTTTTAGTAAAAATAATTATGGTCGTGTTATTAATATTGGAAGTATGGCAGCTTTTAGTCCAGGTCCTGTTTTTGCTAGTTATTATGCTTCTAAATCATATGTTTGAAGTTTAGGTGTTGCAGTTAATTATGAATTAAAAAGAGCAAAAAGTAAAGTAAGAGTAATTACAATTTGTCCAGGTCCATTAAAAACTGAATTTTGAAATCGTAGTAGTAATGGTAAAGGAAATAAAGAACATTATAGTTCATTATTACCAGTTTTAGATACTGAAACTTATGCTAAAAAGTCTTTACAAACAGCCTTAAAAACAAAAAGAAAAAGTGTTATTATTACAGGAATTTCTAATAAAATTACAAGAACTATTATTAGAATATTACCTTTAAAAACAGTACTTAAGTTAGTATATAATTATCAAAAAAATCGCTAATAATGAATTTCATTTTTTATTTTAATCGTAAAAATTATTAAAAAACATTTATTTATTATAAATGTTTTTTTATTGTTTTCTTTAAAAGAAAGGTTTATGATGTATCCAACTTCTTAAGATTTTAAGAAGTTATTAAAAAAGAGGTGTTATTTATGAAAAAATATTTATCAATGTTAACAACAATAGCATTATCAGCAGCATCAATATTTTCAACTTCTTCGATATTAAATTCATATGTAAAAAATTCCAATTTAATAAATGTTGATAATTTACATGATGTAATACCAATTGATATTGTTGAATACCCTATTTTTGCTGATAATGGAGAAACTACAGTTAAAACTTTTGAAAAAAATGTTATTGTTCTTTTTAGTGATCCTTCAAAATTAAAATATATAGAATTAACTGATATAAAAAGTCATGTCGATTTTCATATAAATAGAAAAGATTATTATTATAATGATCAAAGTAAGAATTCAGTTATTGTATCTAGTGATACAAAGTTTATTGATAATAGTATTTCACATGAAGGAAATATGAATAAAGTTCAGCAAACAGTTAGTTACGATTATGATTGAAATCAAAAAGCATTTATTTTTAAATTTGTTAGTGTTGAAACGGTTACAGCAAATAATGAAAAAGATACTCAGTTTGTGAGAGGTTATTTTACTACTAGTTTAAAGTTAAATTTGCATGAATTTTAATTTATAGTTTAAAATATTATTTTTTTAACTTAATTAGAGAAATTATATTATAAAAGTAGTACTTAAGTACTACTTTTATTTATTTTTTTGTTTTTTAAAATAAAATAATTATAATAAAATAAATAATATTTATATTATAAAATTAATTAAAGCATTAATAATAATTTATAATAATGATTAATCAAAATATATTATATACAGTATGAGATTCTATGTCAATATCGAGTGAAAATTTCCCAAAAATATTTATCAAAAAAAAATAAAAAAGAAGTAAAATTTAACAAATAAAAGTTGCTTTGTTTTGAAAGTAAATATTTTTATATTTACTTTCAAAGGAGAACAAAATTATGAAATATTTTAGTCCAAGTTATTGATTTAAATTGTGAGTATTAACTGCTCCACTTTTAAATAATAAAATACAAGGTATTAATGGTAAGTCAATTGATAATTCAAATATTAAAAATTGAGTTAGAAAAAATACGACTAGTTTAGATTTAGTAAATCAACAATTAAATTTTACAAGTAATAATCAAACAGATTTTATTATTAACAACCCAACAACAAATAGCAAAATAAATATGAATAAACATCGTCATGAAAAACACAGAAATCGATTAAAAAGAACATTAAATGGTAAAAACGAAATAAGGGGTAGTTGAGGTAAAGTAACTTGTTCATTTACACCAAAAACTTTTGAAGGAATAATAGCTGATTATCATTATTGAAAAGATAATCCTGCATGAGAACTTGGCGAAAAATTTAAAGAGGATATGATGCAACGATATAATTCTAATTATATTTCAATTACTGCAATTTTTCCATGAACATGAAAAGAAATACAACAAGTAGGTAAAACAATTTGAGATAATTTTTCAAAAATTGAAAAAGTATATACAGATAGTTCTAGAAAAGAACGTATAGAAATTGTACTTTATGAAAAACCATTTAATTGATTTGATTTTGAATCAGTAAGAATAATAACAGAAGATGAGAAATATTATCCAAATAATCGTCTTGATAATTTAGAAAATGATTTTCCAGATTGAAATAAAGATATAAAAATTAATTTAGGAAAAATTAATCATAACGTTGATAACGAAATTAAAAGTGCCATAAAGAAAAAATATCATAATTTTAAATTATCAGAAGTTTATTTATTGGATAAATCTAATTACTCACACTTTATTGGCTATTTTGAAAAAAAATAATTGTTGGTACTTTTAGTACCTATTCTTATGGTTTGACAAAACCAACTTTTACCTATGTAACACAAGATAAATTTAATGAAATTTCAAATATTATAGCAAATGATTAAAAAGTTAAACAATGATTTGCACATATAAATGAATGAAATTCTACTTTACCACAAGCAATCAATAATTCTAAAACATTTAATCCTCAAGCATTATATAATTGAAAAAGACAAGAAAAAGAAATAATAAAAGGTTATATAAGAGATTGAAGTTATATTTCAACTTTAATTGAACATGAATTAAAGTTAGATGAATTAAACAAAAATATTCAAGGAATCAAAGCAGATTTTGAAACTTTAAAAAAACAAGTTAATGAACTTGACAACAGACTTCTAAATCTAGAAAATAAATCAAATTTAAATTGTGAAAACACATTAACTATTGTTAATGGTGCTTTAAATACTATTCCCATAATTGGTAATGTTGTTGGTGGTATTACAACAATGGCTTCTGGTGCTTGTGCTATTGGTGGTGTATAATTTTATTTTTTTATATCTTTAAAATCAATTTTAAGGCATAAAATTTGCTGCTCGACAAACGATTTAAAATTTTATATACTTTATAAGTATTCACAAAAATAATCTTTTATAAAAAGAATTTTATCTAATTTTAATTTGGTATTATTAGTATCCATATCTTCAAGGATGGTTTTTATTTGGTATATAAACCTTTTTAGTTTTTATCAACTCTTCTTTGATAATTGGTTTTGGTGCTATTTCTTTTAATTCATATATTTGATGATTATAACTAAGATATAACTCATTAATAAACGATTTAAGTACAATTACATCAGTTCTAGGTTGTATGTATTGAACTTTGCTATTTTTATAAGGAAAATACTTTTTACCATAATATGTTATAGTTGAACCACTATCCGTTTTTCTTTTAGAAAATCTTGAAAGATAAATATTTATTTCTTCTTGGTTTGGAGCTTTAATCATAGCAGATTTATTATTATCAATAGGTAAGGCAAATTGCTTATTAAAAATACTTATATATATTTTAAGAAATTGATTAGCTTCTTCTAAATTTTTAATTTTATTAAGTCTAAGTTCACTAATTAAGCGACTTTGAAGTGTTCCAAATAAGCGTTCGATTCTACCCTTAGCTTGTGGAATGGAAGTTCTAATAATTTCAACACCTAAATCATTACAAGACTTTTGGTATTGAGTATAAGTATCATTTTCCGTTTTTATTTTGCCAGCATCGATTTGTTTTTTATATCCAAAAACTGTTCTATTATCAGTATAAAATGTTTTTGGTATGCCATATTTAGTTAAAATTTGATAAAAAACATTATAATAACCATCTAATGTTTCTTGATGATCAAATCATAGTCCGACAATATTGCCTGTAGCATCATCAATTGCAGCATGTAAAAAAGCTTTTGGTTTATCCTTACCAAATCAATGATGATTACTTGCATCCATTTGAATTAATTCACCAAAATTTGTTCTTCGGTTTCTTGTAGGATGCAAGTTATTTTTCTTATTTTTATGTCTTTTTGGTGAAGTAATTTTTTCTTTAATTAATATAGTATAAAGTGTACTATATGAAATTTTAATTTTTTCTTCATTGTTTAATTTCTCATGGAAATGTTGAAAATTAAAATTATAATATTTGGTTTTATATAAATTTATAATCTTAATTTTGATTTCAAAATTTGTTGTTTTATTAGAAATTTTATTTCGGGATTTATGAATAAAACCAACTTTACCTTCTCTATTGAAAATTTGAATTAATTGGTTAATTCTTCTAATAGTTAGGTTAAGTTTATTCTTAGCTTGATGTTTAGATAATTTATTAATAATAATGTCATTTATAATATTAAACTTATATTTTTCTTTCATAGTCATGCTTCTTTCCATATTTATCACCAAGTATATTTACCTTTACTTTTGGGAAATTTTTGCTCGATAACTAATAGGAAATTATCACTAAATAATGACAACAGTATGAGATTCTATTGTAATTTGGTTTAAATTTGTTATTATTATATTTGTCCTAAAACTTTAGGACAAAACATCAGTTTAATTAATTTAAAATTGTAAATTTGGCTTTATGCCCTTATATGAGTAATTTTCATGTAAGGGTTTTGTATTTTAATTTATTGATATGAGTCTTTAATTTAGTTTAAAAACTCAATTTAATATCTATTCCAATTTCATAAATTAATATTCCCACTTACCCTTAAACCAAAATTTATACAGACTAATAATTAAAAACATTTTAAAATTTATATCATTATAATTTAAAAGTATTAAGTTTAAGGTCAAATTTACTCTTTTATGGTAATTAAGTTTGTTTATAGTAAAAGTATTATTAAAACTTTAGAAAATGAGGTTTATTAAATGCAGAATATTATAAATTGTGGCATTTATTTTGCCAATGTGCCATTAACAAAAACAACTAACGAAACTAGATGTGAAAATATAAATTGTAATTATCAATATTGTAATGGTTGCAAACTTGAAACAGTTATCATTTGAACACAAACTCCTGATCAAAAATGTTTAATAATTCCTATTATTAGAAATTCAATTGAACAACATGAGCAAAGCCTATGCTTATTAGGTGATAACTTATCTATTATTAAATTGAAAAAATCTAATAATAATTCTATTTTAAGTTTTCGCGAGGAAGATATTAGTTATGCTGATCTTAATCGTGCAACTTGAATTAAAAACTTTAGAATTGGTGATGAATACTTAATCAACGGAGAACTTCGTGTCTTAAATGAAACTGAAATTTATGATTTATCTTTTAGAGTAAAAACATTACCAATATCAAGTCTTAATACAATTGCCAATATTGGTATTAATAAAAATTTAAATTTAAATAATAAAATTGTAAGTTATAGTGACAATACTTTGAAAGAATAATTTCTTAAAACAATTAAAAATATAAAAATTCTTAATATTAAATTTCTCTTTCTTTTAAAATGCTGAATTATACTTGTAAGTGCAAGTATAATTCAGCATTTTTCAATTAATTTTGCAGTTTTTTCAGCACCAATTTCTGTTTTTGATACTCTTATTTGACATGCAGCTCTTTTATTAATTAATTTTCCATTTTTCTTTTTACCAGTACAAAATACTATTAATCTCATAGAACATTTTTTACAATTCTTAGTATTATGTTTTTCATTAAACTTAAATTTTCTATGACCATCATCAATATTTATATATAAAGTTTGATTTGGTTGTAATGCTATTTTAGGAATATTAACTTTTGGTAATTCAAATTTTGATATGTTCTACAAACTGTACTATTACTGATTAAATCCTCAATAAAAGTATCACAAACATCACGATACTTTTTATCATCAGCAAAATATTTTAAAATTTGTTTAATAACGTTTGGTGCAAGCTTACTATATTTTTTAACACCAAGATAGTTATCTAATAAGGACACGTATTCAGTTTTTTGTTTTTCTATGTTATAATAAGTACAAATACGTCGTTTATAATTTAGTAAACCTTTTTTTGCTTTTAATTTTCGTTTTCTAAATCTATATGATTTATATACAGATTTATTACACTCATTTCATAATTGCTCATCTATTTTTGCAAACAATTCTTCTGTTTGTTTTAAACTTAATTCATCTTGATTAAAATCGTGTTTTTCTCAATCAAAATGATTAGGGAATGGTAATATAAGCATTTTTAATGTTCCTTTCTTTTTTAAATAATTTAATTTTAACTTATATATGTTAATTAAGGAGTAAATATGGCTTTTATCACTAGTTATGCACAATTAAATAAAAAATATAATCTTAATTTTAGTGATAATAATTATGGTTTTAGTTGAGATATTTTTAAACAATTTGTTGGTGAAGAATGAGCAGAATTTTTCACTACCAATTGTTTTTATCGTTTTGTTCCAACTGTACGTGGAACAAGAAAAACTTGAAACTGTTTAGCGTTTGATTTATTTATATGTTGTAATTTTAGTGATAGTAGTGTTCAAGAAGTAAGACGCTATGAAAATACTCATAGTGAAACGACAATTGGTGCTTTAATGAATGTTTGTCAAGTTTTATTAGATACATATAATATTAATTTATTACCTAATAATCCACATGGTATTAAATGAAAAATTACTAAGGATGGTGGTTGTATTATTTTTCCTAATAATCAACAAATTGACTTTATTGGTTATGCTAATGGTAATAAAATTTTTGGAAAAGAAGCAGGTGGTTCAAGTTTTTTAGGTTCAAGAACAGATGAAATTATTATGGCAGAAGAAAAAGAAACACTAACAGAAAAGCAATTAACATATCGATATGAACGTTTACAAAACTCTATTTTTAGAAGTAATCGTATTAAAGTATCAAAAGAATCTATTAAAGAATGAAGTTGAACCTTTATTGATAAAAATATATATAGTCCTAATTTTGGAAAAAAGATTACTCGCTATTTTTATAAAAGTTTCTTTATTACTTTTACATGTAATCCTTATGATAAATATCATCCATTTTATTTAAAATACTGTACTCCATTTTTGCCATTAAATGATGAAATAACGAAAAATCTTAAAAAAATTGGCAAAGTTTATTATGAAAATAAAGACATGTTTAGTGGTTTAGGCTTATTTATTTTAAGATTTACTATTAAACCATTTTGAAAAAAATTACCTGAAATTCAACAAAGAACATTATTAGAAATGAAAAAAAGTAATCCTGATGAATTTAATACTGTTTTTTATGGTTTTGAATTTTTAGATAGTGATGCAACAATTTTTCCATTTCAAAAAACAGTAAAATATTGACAACCATATGATTTAAAACAATTTTATAATCAAGAAAAAGATATGTATAAATTTGATTTTTATAGTGTTGGTGTGGATTGAGCTACGAGACCAAAAGACCATACTGTATTTATGGTAGTTGGTTTTAAAGAATATAATAATACTGGTTATTATGATGCTTATATTATTTGTGAATTAGTAGTTACTCCAAATGATTTTATTAATGAAAATGAAAAAATTAATGCTTATATTAATGAAATTTTAGGATTAATGGATAATTTTGAAAATTTTGAACAAGCAATTTATTTTTATGATGATAAAGCACGAACTGCCATGGATTGATTAAATCAAAAATTAATAGATGAACATAATACTATTTTAATAACACAAACTGCTATTAAACATGCTTCAAATTTAAATCAAGAAGCAGGATTAACTAATAGAGTAGTTTGAATGAGAAATATTATGAGTTATGGAAACTTTTATGCTAATAAAGATGATTTACCAAAAACTACTCAATGTTTAGAAGAATTACGTTATGATGAAACAAAAACTAACATTCCTGACAGAAATATGTATCAAGACCCTTATGATGCATTATTTTATGCACTATATCCATATAAAAATGTAATTAGGGGTAAAAATAATGCTACTGTGAAAAAAAGTATCTTCACATTTGCTATATAATAAACAAGTTTAATATCATTAATAGTATAGGTATCACAAAATAAACGCCTTGCATTTAGGCGTTATTTTTCGTTTAAAAGCATACTTGTAAAAATAATAAAAAATCAGTACAATTTAGAAGTAAAATTAAGGAAAAAGGAGCGTTTATGAAAAAAATAATTAAATGTTTTATAAAAAAATGTCAGAATGACATAATATCTGTTACTAATGAGCCTACTGTTTTTTGTAGTGAACATGATATTAAGTTTTCAAATTTTCTTGATGACCAATTAATTTCAGATGAAATAGTAGAAGAATGAAAAGAAAATCCTGAATTATATGAACAGTTTATTGATGTAGTAACAATACAATTTATTGATCAAGAAAATGAAAAAAATAAAAAGTATAATTCCAAAAAAAGTTAAATAAATTTTAAAAAAGGAGAAATTTATTATGAAAACATGAATAAAAACAAATTTAAGTAAAATAACATTAGCATTAGCACTAACTGGTGCTACAACCGGAACAATAGGATTAATCATGGGGGGTGCTTACCCATAAGTTAGTGGAGTTAAATATTTTTTAACTCCACATAAACAAGTTGAATGAGGTGTTCAAAAATATGAATGTCTGATATTCATGGCATTTCAGTCGATATAAAAAATGAATTTAAAATTTATTTTTCTGATACACCTGAAAAAACAGAATTTTATAATAGCGGAAATACTATTGAAAGAATAGATATATCATGAGATGGTATTTATCCAGATGGATATTTTGATAATTAAATTTCTAAATTTATATAAGAAATATTTTCATTATATTTATCAAATAAATTAATATTATTTAAATTTATTTCTTGTTTATTTGTTACTAAAATTAAATCATAATTACCAGCACCAAATAGTCCGCTAACTTCAATTCGATTTAAATTATTAATTGCTTATCAGTTATTAAAATTAAATCATAATTACCAGCACCAAATATTCCGCTAATTTCAATACGATTTAAATTATTAATTGCTTTTTTAATTTGTAAATCAAATTCATTATTGTTATCAATTTGTAATATTTCTTCATAAAATTCTAATTTAGAAAATAATTGAGACTTATTTGAACCATATAAGTTTAAAGTATTCTCGAGTTTATTTTTATTAATAATTAATCGTGTAAAATATTTACCATATTCTCCATTTGCTAGTGTTCAATCAGCAGGAACTAATGATGGAATATTATTACTTTCTAATTCATTTGTAATAGATAATCAATTAAATTGATTATCATCAAGTTTAAATAATTCATTTTGACTAATATCATTATTTTTTAATTTAATATTATTCTTATCTGAAAAATCAAAATATTCAGATTTTAATATAACTTTTACATCTTTAAATTGTCAAATATCATTTTTACTGGGTTTTATTGGACTTGATTTTAGTTCAAAATAATAAGGTAATAATATTTTATTATCATCATTTAAACCTTTATTTATTGATAAAGATGAATAAATATATTTTGATAACATAATAAATACTTGTTTAAATATTTTAACTTGTTGCAAATTTATATAATTTGGATAATCTAACTCTCATTGTTTAAATAAATTAGTAATTATTTCATCTGGTTTTTGTCCTGAAAATGTATCACGTAATTCTGCAATTTTATTTTTAGGTTTTCCTGTTTTTTCATCATATTCTGCACCTTCAAAATTTCTATTATAATTATATGTATAACTTAACAGTTTAATAATAATTGTCGTAAACTATCATTTTTTGGTGCATCTTGTATTTCAATTGCAATATCTTTAAATCTATTATTGGTTGCAAGATAAACATATCATCCTTCATTACTAAAAGATAAAACTTTTTTATCTTCTAAATGTATTTCGTTTAATGGTCAATCACCAGTTCAAATAGAACCTAATTCTCAACCTAATCAAGTATCGGTTACTCTTGCATTTTTAATAACTTCTTTTCTTGTTTCAGTTCCACTACTAATTTTAATCAAATCTAAAACTGATTTTTCTTGTCCTATAAATTGTTTTGCTAAATTTCAAGGTAATATTTGTTCACTAAATCATTGTTGTAATATTCTAACTTTTGGTTGAGTTTCAATAGGCATTGATAATAGTGGAAATGCTATCTTATCTTTAACAAATAACTTAGGGTATACTCCATATTGTCAACTTCACCAAGTACCTTTATATTACCGAAAATCATGCTTCTAGGTGCTTTAATTTTTAAACCAGTAACTTTGGTATCTTTATCTAATGGTTTTTGTAATTTAATAATAATTGGATAACCATCTCTTGTTTTAAAATCTTTAATTTTAATAATAATAATACTTTTAGTACTTCTTGTTTTAGGATTTTGATAAGGTTGTTAATAATTATTAATGATATATAAATTATCAATATTATTTTCAGTTAATGGTTCATTAATAGAAACAGCATATAACTTAAATTGATTTAGTAAATTTATTTCTTGAAAAATTAAATTTTTAATATCAGTCATACTATATTCAATTGTATTGTCATTAATATTAGTACTTGCTCTTTGATTTAATTGCATAGTAAAGTCTGATGTTTCAGCAGCAGTAGTTTTTAATACTTTATCAATATCAATAAAACCAATTTTAATAGTGTTTGCTGAAAATCTTAAACTATTATTTTCATTATTTTTAAATAAACGTTCAATTTCATAAATATATAAAGTTCTTAGTTTAAATTCATCGTATGCTCTATTAATATCAGGGTCACTAGTAGCACTCATCATATTAGTAAAATCATAAGGAATATTATCAATTAAATAATCATTTTCTATTTCTGCTTGATTAAGTTTAGTTTGTTTCTGTGGAAACTTCGTTTGTGGTTTGTTGTTTTTTTCCATTGTTTTCTCCTATTAATTGGTTATTTTCTGGATTAAATAATTTTAATTTAACTGTTAAGTTATTAATTTCTTGTTCATCATTAATATTAAATGTTTTACTATTTAATAAATCTTTATCTAAACGTACTAATATTTGAATAAATTTAAGAATATCAATATTAAATTGTCATAATTTTTGTTCAATATAATTAATGGTTGAAATATTTACTGCTGTACTTTCGGGAACTGATTGTTGTGCGGATTTCTTTTGACTTGGTATATGAATACCACAACGTTTAAATATTTCATTAACATTTCAATCGTATATATCAGTTAAATTTTTACCTTTAAAATTGCTATTTGTCATATTGATATTTTCATTTTGTTCATTATTATCTCCGCCACTTTTAAATATGTAGTTTTTAGTAACCAAAGTTATTACTGCATCTTCTAATGCTGATTGAACATTACCATAAGTTTGACTAAATATAAATTTAGGTGAATTTAAAATTGTATCTAAAACAATTTGTTCATAAATAACATCTAATGCTTTAATTTTATCCATTACTTTATTACAATCTGCTAATTCATTTGCTTTATTTCGCATAATTGCTATTGGAATATAATTAATATTTAGTGTTTGTTCTTGCTCTAAATTTGGATTATTAATGTATGATTTAAAAGGTAATGGAAATTGTTTTTTATTATCACTAATACTATAAATTGCACGGTTAATTGTTACTTGTTCATTATTTAATGTATAAATTTCAAATAATCTTACCATTTGTGCATTTTGTTCATAACTATCATAAAAAATAGTACATTGAATTAATTTACCAGTAATATCATAAACTCTTTGTTGTATATCTACTACTTGAAAATATAAATCATCATTAGCAATATAAATTAAATAACCACTAATTCCTAATTTACTTAATTTAAAAATATAATTTCAATTTTTTCTATAAAATTATTGCTGAATTAAGTATTTTTTAATAGTTTCATTATTAATATCTAATGGAGCATTATATAAATTAGCATTATTTTCTGCTACAAAATCAGTGAAATAAGTTTCATGATTAAAATCATTAAAACCAAAATAATTTAAAATTGAAGCATGAGTACTTTTATTTTTATTTGTTAAAAATTTTACTTTTTCATTTTGATTATCACTAATATTACTTTTATCTTTTCTAAAAAATCTACTTAACATAATATTCACCACCTTTCTTTAAAATATTTGATTAATTTTTAATACAATTTTTACAATAATAAATATAATTAAACCAGCAACAGCAGAAGATAATAAAACTCCAATTAAACCTAAAATAATTTTTATAATTTTAAAAATCATAATATTATTCCTGTAATTCTTCTAATCTTTTAAAAATATAATCTCTACCCATACCCCACATTATTCTATTGTTATAAATATTAATTTCAGTTTGTTGGTTATTGTTATTATTTGCTATTCATAAACTACTTTTTACAACGCTTGTATCTAATTGATAATAAAAATTAATTATTTGTCAACTATAATTTTTATTATTTTCTTTAGTTGTATAATCACCATAACTTATATATATTCTATAATGTGTTTTATCTTTAAATATATATTTTATATAATTTTGATTATTATTATTTTTATCTGTTATAACTTCTCCTACTTCTTTTCAATTTGAACCACTTGGACTGGGTTGTGGTTGTTTTTCTAATATTTCATTAATTGCTTGTAATAATTTTTTATTTTGAGTTTTTAATATTTTATATTCATTATTTTCTAATAAATCCTTACAAAGTAATGAATTTTCTTCATCATTTAATGAAACTTCATTTGTTTCAGTATTATATTTAAAATAATCATTTGAAAATTTTTTATCTTTTATTTTTTTGTTTTAATTCATTAATAGCACCAGTAACAGTTTTATTAGTAGTTTCTAAATTAGGAATTTATTGACCAACAGCATTTAATTGAAATGCAATCGGAAATTGTGCTTTTGTATCTTCTAATTTTTTATCTACTTCTTCTTTTTTATAATAATCTGATAAATCTACTTTACCACCAGTAGCACTAATAGTATTAGTTTTTTCATCAATCTTAATATTTTCACCAGCAGTTAATTTATTTTGCTTTTTATCTAATAAATTATTAGTTTCTATTTTTGTATAGTAATCACGTTCAGTATTTTCTTCTGCTATAAATTCAGTTGGTGTACCTTTTCCAATATATTGATATATTTTAGAAATAAATCCTGAGTAATATGTTCCAGGTGTAGCACTTGCACGAATTTTATAATTACTGCAAGTTAAATATAATCTAATATTATTAATTTCATCTGAATAAAAAGTATCTAATAGAGTATATGATTTTATTGCAGATTCTTTATCTAATTTAAATATAGATTTTCTAGTATATTTATATTTATAAATATCACTTTCATAAATATAACCTCATATTACTAATATTTCTTTATTTAAATTATCAGTTGAAAGTTCATTTGATATTTCTTTTCATAATGGACTAGTTTCAATATTAAATCAGTTATTTTTAATATCATCAATATTTTGTTTATTAATCTCAATTTTATTTTCTAATAATTTGATATTATTATCAACTTTAGTTTCTGATAATTTAATAGTATTTTCATTAGTAGTAATTCGTTTTTGTTGTTTAGCAGAAAAATCACAAGTTGGTGCATGTGTATAATCACCAATTTGTGGATTATTTTGTAATGCTTCGGGTGGTAATGTACCAATTTCATCAGGTCAATCTAAAATAATTGTTTCAGTTTCTTTATCATAATCAGTTGCAACATAACCTTTATTAATAAATTTACTAACAGGACCTCTATACATTTCATTTTCATTATCATCAACTAAATCATCATATAATTTAATTTGTTTTAATAATGTAAATTCTTTTTGTTCTTTTATTAATTCATCAACTTGATTTCTAGTATAAAATGCTTTTAAGTCAATTTTTTCAACATCTATTTCATCATCATTATAACTTGAAAATATTTGTTTTAATTCTGTTAATCTTGCTCATATTTTCATTCTACTAGGTGCTAAATCTCAAACATTAATTGTAGGAGTACTATTTCCACTAAATTGAGTACCATTATTAAATTGAATAGTAGCATCAACATTAAATTCAATTGGTGTACGATTAAATACTCAATGTTCAACCATAACATAAACCATATCTCTTAATGTTTCTTTAATTAATTCATCTTTAAAACTATCAAAAGGAAATTTAGATAAAATAAAATCAAGATAAGCATTAATATCATTTTGAGCACGAATAGCAAATGTTTTAAATCAATCATCAACATTAGGTCATGTCTGTATATATTGCTGTGGTGTTTCTATAATTTTTTCCAGTTAATGGATATCAGTTATTATAATTTTCTAGAATAACACTAGTTCAAAGTTTATTAATCATATTTTATCATGCCTTAAAAAATGTTTTTTTATAATGTTTAGTTTTTGTTTTAGTTTTTCTATGTGTTATATGCTCAATTTCTTTTTGTATTTTATTTTTACCTTTTTTTAATTTTTTCTTACTTTTTGTTAAAACTTGACTATATGCAAATTTTTCTAAATGATGTAATAATCCAGTACCAAATAAAGTATTTACTGAAAACTTCAAACCAACATTTTTAAATGATTTGTTAATATTTTCAATAGGATTATTAATAACATTTACTACTTTATGATAAGTTCTAATAGTTCTAAATATTTCTCTATATACTTTAAAACTATCTATTTGTTGAACAACTGGTGGAGCAAATGCTATTGCTTTTAATCATTTATTACGATTAACACCATAACCAATGTATCAACCACTATATCAACGATATCAATGAAATGGATGTATTTGAGTAACAAAAGTTTTTGCTTTAAGAATACTATCAACAATTGTAATTGGTTTATATTTAGGATTGCGATGATAAATAGTAATTGCACATTTATCTAATGACAAAGGTTGAACTTTACAACCTATAAATACTGGTGAATTTAATGGAATTAATTGTGCGTGTTTAATTGCTCGTTTTTATGCAATAGTAAATAAGTCAGTTGCTTTTTCTTTTAATTTATTAATTTTTTCAAATGCTTGTTTTTCTAAATTTTCAAATTTTTCTTGTAATTTATATATACTTTGTCGTATTTTTTCAAAATATGGTGTATCTTTTCAAAATTTATTAAAAGCCTTTTTTAAATAAAATCTAATATCAAAATATTTAAAAGTTTGATTTGCTTTTAAAACAAGTTGATGAATAATACTATTTTTAAAATTAAATTTAATAGCATTAGCACGAATTTTTTGTAAATCTAAAATTAAAATTTTTCCATATCTATTTTCTGTATGTATTGTATGAACTAAATTTAATCAATCATGTTGATTCATAGATAGTACTTTTTTTAAATCAGTATTAAATTTTTTTAAAAAGTTATTTGCTTTTTCGATATCTTTAATTTTAAATTTAGGAGTTAATTGTGGACTTAGTTTTATTAATGTATTTTGTAATAATAAGTGTTCCATTAATTTTTCTGTTTCTAGTCTTTGAAAATTATTTTTATATTGTCTTTCAGCAACATAACCTAAATCTCGTAATACTGTTTCACGATTAGGAGTAAAACTATAATTCATTAAATAACGTTTATTACCAATAATTTTATCTGTTAAAATTTCTTTTCCACTTACTTGACTAATAATTTCTTGTAAGTTTTTTGCTTCTTTAACACCAACTTGTTCTAATGTTTTAGTTTTTTGTGCTAACTTAATAAATTTAGTAGTGCGATAACCACGACTAATTTTATTAAGTCCAGCAAATACAGGAAGTATGTTAAAGAAAGTATTTAATTTTGTTACATTTCCTTTTAAATAATCATAAACTTGATTAATAGTAAAATCAGTTAAAATTCTACACCAACAGCACTAATACTAGCAACTAAATCACTTGCACCTAATCCAAGTGCTATACTTTCACTTAATCCACCAGGCTGAATTATACTTGTAAGTGCAAGTAAATAAAATTGCAAAAAATTCTCATATAAAAATTTCATAATGCTAAATTTAGTTTAGAAAAAAGTAAGGAGTTGTTATATGAGTTATAAACATCTTGGCATAGATGAAAGGATTTATATTGAGAATCAATTGAAATTTAAATTTAAAATTAGTGAAATAGCTAAAAATCTTAATCGAAGTATTAGTACTATTATTCGAGAAATTAATAGAAATAAAGATAATAATCATTATTTTTCATTAATTGCACAAAATAAAGCTGAAAATCGAAAACAATCACATATTAGTTTTCATAAGTTTAAAAATAAGAATTTAGTAAAATATGTACAACAAAAATTACTATTAGGTTGATCACCTGAACAAATTTATGGCAGAATTAAAAATTTTCATAAACAATGAGTTATTAGTTTTAAAACAATTTATACTTGAATTTATTTTGGAATGCTTGATAAAGTTACTAGTAAAAATTTAAGAAGAAAAGGTAAAAAACGAAAATCTAAAGAAAATCGTGGCAAGTTTAATGATAAATCAATTAAAGAACGAGATATAAATGTTAATGATCGTATAACACTTGGTCATTGAGAAGGAGATACTATAGTATCATCACGAGGTAAAAGCAAATCATGTTTAATAACTTTAGTTGAAAAAGTATCACGATTTACTTTAGCAATATTAGTTAAAAACAGAACTACTAAAGTTATTAATAAAAATGTCAGTTATTATTTATCAATTCTTCCTAAAAACATTGTTAAAAATATTACTTTTGATCGTGGCAAAGAATTTTCAAATTGACAACAACTTGAAAAAAATTTAGATGTAAAAATTTATTTTGCCAATCCATATTCACCTTGACAAAGAGGTACTAATGAAAATACTAATGGTTTAATTAGAGAAAAATTTCCTAAAAAATTTATTTTTTCAAAAACTAATAAAAATGAAGTTCATAAATTTATATTGTCTTTAAATCAAAGACCGAGAAAAATATTAAATTATCTTTCACCAATCGAATATTTGGATAGAAAAATAATTTAGTTGCACTTACCTTTACAATTTAGCAAAAAGAATTTATTAATAGTCTAAAATTTGAAGAGGAAAATTATTCATTATTGCATATAGCAGTATTAAATGATTGATAAAAATTAGTAACTTATTTAGTAACAAAATGATCAGTTGATATTGATTATAAAGATAGTTCGGGGAATTCAGCATGAAATCATGCTTGTATGTTACTAAAAAAAGAAAATGCTTTAGCAATTAAATCAAAAGTTCAAATAAATGAAGAAGATAGAATATTTTTAGAAAAAAATATTGATTTATTATCAAGAAAAAAATCTTGTTTTATTAAACCTTTAGATAAAAAAGATAAAAATGCTAATAAAAATAGATTTAACATTATAAATTATTATTATGATGTTGATGAAGTTGCTATTGATGCTTTTGATTATTTTAAAAATAACATAAATTTAATTGAAGATGATAATAATTTTTTAACAATTAATAATAAACAAACTTTACAAATATAAATGTAATTTTCATTTAATTATACAGATTAAATTTATACAATTAATTAAGTAAACACTCAAATCATAATAAAATAATAATTAATGTAATATAACAAAAATTGTATATAATAGGTATAGTAAAAAAGATTTAAAGATTAAGGAGAAAAATATGAATATTATAAAATCGGTATTAAGATTAATGTCAGCAGTTACTTTAACTACAGTTAGCACAAGCTCAGTTATTGCATGTGATAATCAAGATTTCGAAGAAAATTTATTAAATGCAAAAGTTTCACAAGGTTTAAAATTGACTAATGCTAATGGTGAAGGATTATTAATGCCTACTATTAATATTGATGAAAATGATAAATCACAAGTAACCTGAAAAATCAATCCAACTAATATTAAGGTAATAAATTTGATTAAAAATGATAAAAAAGCTAAAGATGAAGAAAGTTTTCAATTTTTAAAAAATGCCTTAAATATTAAAATTGATAGTGGCACAAAATTAGAAGATGCTATTTTTAATGAAACAGAATTAAATAATGTAACTACTATTATTTCAAATATTAATGTTGATTTAAATCCAGTAACAGACAAAAATGATTTTTACATTGTAAAAGGTTCATATAATATAATGTTTACAAATGGTGTTACAAAAACTGATAAATATAAAGTAGTTATAAAAACAAGTACAAACGGAGTAGTTGGTCATGATATTTTTCCAATTAAAAAAACAGATTTTAATAGTAATTTTCAAAGTGAATTTAAAGTAGGTCAATCAGTAAGTAAATTTCAAATTAAGAGTGATTTGACTTCAATGTTAGATAATTCTAAAGATAATGTTAAAACAATCTTTGGAATCCAAAAATTATTAAATAAAGGATCACTAAAATTATTAGTAGCAAAAAATGATAAATCAACAGGTAATTTTATGGCCAATGATAAAATTACAGTTAGATTTAAAATCGGTGAAGTTATGATTCTTGTAGGAGAAGAATTAATAGTTAACCCTTAATAATAACATCATATTCAATGCTAATTATGTTTAATAAAATATATCAAAAAAAATAAAAAATAGTTTTTAAAACTATTTTTTATTTAATATAACAGGAATAATTAAAGGGTTTCTTCTTTTCTTTTTAAATATATAAGGTGCTAATGTTGATTTGATAGCATTTTTTATTGTAGCAAAAGTAGGTCTTTCGCTTTTTAATACTTCATTAATAGCTTTTGTTAGTAATGATATTGCTTCAGATACTAAAGGTGCTGCATCACGAACATAGAAAGAACCGCGAGAAATAAACGTTGGTGGTGCTAATAATTTATTATTTTGTGAATCAATAGAAACAACAATTGCAATTAAACCATCTTTAGAAAGAATTTGTCTATCACGGATTACTGCAGCAGTTGTTACTCCTGACATATCTTTACCACCATCAACATAAATATGATCAGCAGCAATGCGTTTATCGCTTAAAGAACATTTACCATTATCCATAATAATTGGATCACCGTTAGCACAAATAAATATATTTTCTTCAGGGATTCCAATTGATACAGCTGTTTCTTTATGAACTTTTAACATTCGATAATCACCATGCATTGGCATAAAGTATGATGGTTTAATTAAATTTAACATTAATTTTTGTTCTTCTTGTGAAGCATGACCAGAAGTATGCAATCAATTTAATGGTGAATTTTCTTCAACAATCGCACTAAGTCGTGTTAGTTTATTAACTACTCTTTCAACGTCAGCACGGTTACCGGGAATTGCTGATGAAGAGAATATTATTGTATCACCGGGTATAATTTTTATTTGACGATGTTCGCGATTAGCAATTCTTGATAATGCTGCCATTGGTTCACCTTGGGAACCCGTACAAATAATAACAATTTGATTATTATCATATTTTTTAGCTTCTTCTGCTTTAATAAATGAACTATCACGAACTTTTAAATGTCCCATTTGACGAATAACATTAACTATTCTTTCTAAACTTCTTCCAACAACAATAACTTTTCTATTATGTTTTGTTGCAACTTCAATAATTTGTTGTAAACGGTGTACATTAGAAGCAAAAGTAGAAATTAAAATTCTGCCCTTCGCTTTAGCAAATATTTCACTAATTCTTTTAACAACAAGCATTTCTGTCATTGTATAACCGGGTACTTCAGCATTCGTTGAATCTGCTAAAAATAATGTTACTCCTTTTTGACCCATTTGTGCCATTTTATCAATATCTGCTTTATGACCTAAAGGTGTTCAATCGAATTTATAATCACCTGTTGTTACAACAGTTCCATTTGAATTTTCTACGCAAATTCCATATGCATCAGGAATTGAATGATTAACAGCAAAAAAACTAATAATAAATCTGTTAGTTTTAATTTTACTATTACCATCAACAATATTTATTTTTATTTTTGATTTTATTCCTTTGTCCTTAATTTTATGACGAATTAAAGCTGCTGCTAAGTTAGGAGCATAAATAGCTGGAATATCACTAATTTCTTTTAATAAGTATGGTATACCACCAATATGATCTTCATGACCATGAGTAATAAATATTCCTTTAATTTTATGTTTATTTTCTTTTAGGTAACTATAATCAGGAATTACTGCTTCAATTCCTGGCATAGAAGCATCAGCAAATTTTACTCCAGCATCAATAATAATAATTTCATTATCTTGTTCAATTACATAAGTATTTTTTCCAACTTCTTCTAGCCCACCAAGCGCAAAGATTTTCGTGACGAACTTTTTAACTGGCATAGTATTTTTTGTGGGTGTATCACTCATATTTTTTCTCCTTTATTCATTTTAAAATTATAAGGAAATAACATAAAACATAACATAAAAAAATGTAATGAATTTAATCATGTTTTTACTTATTACTTATTTGGTATATTATATTTAACTATAATAAAACAATTTAAAAACTTAAGTTTATCATTCTACTTTATATCATAATCCATTTATCATCATTAAGTCAAGGATTATCCTTATTAATGTGATGATAAAAGAGTTTTCCTTCTAAATGGTCTTGCTCATGTTGAAAAACAATTGCTTCATAACCTCTAACAGTTAAAGTTACTTTTTTCTTTTTTAAATAGTCATAACCTGTAACGTTGATTTTATAACTACGTGGAACTAAACCTTCATGAGGGTGATTAGTTACACTTAAACAACCTTCACCTTTTTTTAAATAAGCTATTTGTTCGCTTTTACCAATGATTTTTGGATTTATTAATGCATGTTCATAGTAAATAATCTTTTCATTTTTATCAGGAATTGGTAATAAAATATAATACATTTTTATATTTTCTCCAATTTGTGGTGCAGCAATACCAATAGCTTCGGTTAAAATGTTGTTAGCATTAAATTCTTTATCTTGTGATGCTTTTACTCAATCAATCATACGTTTCATAATATTTTCATCTTTAGGTGTTAATGGTAAAATAACATCAGCACAAGGTTTTAATAAACTAGGTTTTGTATCTTCAGTAATTCAAGATGCTGATGGTACTTCGTTTTGTAATTTTTTTAACATTGCAGATCCTTTCATCAGTTTGTAATAAATAATAAATTAAACTAATTTGCTTTTATCAAATTTAATGATAAAGTTATTATAAACTAAATTTTGGAGAAAACATGAAAATTATTGCTGGAAAATTAAAAGGAAAAAAAATAATTACTTTAGATGGTTTATCAACACGGCCAACATTAAATCGAATTAAAGAAAATATTTTTAATATTATGTTAAATTATTGTAGTTTTGAAGATAAAATTGTTGTTGATTTATTTGCTGGAAGTGGTAATTTAATTCTTGAAAGTTTATCACGAGGGGCAAAATTTGCTTTTGCAAATGATATTAATAAAGCTGCTTGTAATATTATTAATCAAAATTGTTTTGCTTGTAATTTACAAGAACAAGTTAAATTAAGTAATTTGGATTATCAAATTTTTAGTAAAACACTAGTACAACAGTGTGATATTGTTTTTATTGATCCACCGTTTGCAAATATTACTTGTCAACAGTGAATTATTGATTTCTTTTATAAAAATAATTTACTTGCTAATAATGCTTTAATTGTTTTAGAAACAAATGTACCACTTGAAAATTTACAATTAAATTTCCATTTTAAAGTAGTATCTAATAAAAAATACGGTAAAATATATATTAAAATAATTCAATTTTATGAAAAGTAGAAAGTAGAATGTAAATGGCACAAAAAAAAGGAAAATTAATTATTCTTTCTGGACCAAGTGGTGTTGGTAAGGGTGCAATTATTGCTAAATTATTTGCTGATAAATCATTAAATTTAGCATATTCAGTTTCGATTACAACAAGAAAACCACGTAATAAAGAACAAGATGGCATTAATTATTTTTTTGTTGATGTATCAACTTTTTTAAATCATGTTAAAGGTAATGATTTTTTAGAATATACAAATTTTATTGGTAATTACTATGGTACTAGTAAGAGTTATGTTTTAAATTTGCAAAATCAAGGTTATAACGTTATTTTGGAAATTGAGGTTGATGGTGCTAGTCAAGTTTTAAAAAATTATGAACATCGCAATGATATTATGAGTATTTTTATTATGCCTCCTTCTTATCAAGAATTAGAACAAAGAATTCGTATGCGTGCTAGTGAGTCAGAAGCAATTATTGAGAAAAGGTTAAATAAAGCAAAAGAAGAATTTAAAGTTCAACATGAATATGATTATATTGTTATTAACGATGACTTAGATATTGCTGTTAAAGAAATAACAGATATTATTAAAAATAATATTAATTAGTTTTTGATTTGATAGTTTAGAATTAAATATTAAAAACATTTAACGATGTTAATTTGTATAAAAATATAATAGTATAGAAAACTATAATACAATAATTTTATAAACTTAATATCAAGTTTATTTTAAATCCTATTTCTTTAATTTTAAAGTAATAGATTTTTTTATTTAATTAGAAAAGGTGAATAAAATATGGACGCTAAATCAATTGCAATCTCGCTAAAAACATTAGTCGGGTTAGGAAAAGTAATATCTGGAGGAAAAGAATCAATCAAAACCAGTAAGAGAAAAAATAAAGCAAAAGATAAGATAGAAAATCAAGTAAAAACATTAGAAACAAAAGTATTAACAGGATTAAAAGTATTACAAACATTAAAAGAAAAAGTATGAGAAGATGAAACATTAAAAGAATTAGTAGAATCTTTAAAAAAATTAGAAGAACAATTATCAAATGCATCAGAAAAATTAGAAAAATTAAAAACAGAACCAGCAACAGTAACAATCACAGATATATCAGTAGCATCAGTATGATTACAGGAAAAACTATCAAATTCACTAAAATTAATTGAAAAATTACAAACTAAATTATCTTCAAGAGAAAATAGTAAAGATAGTGATAATGATTTTTTAATAAAAGCATAAGTAAATAAGAATTTATCAACATTATCCGTAGTAAATAAAAATTATGTTCATAACACTGTACCAAATTTATAGTTAATAAAGATAATTAACAAATAATAATTTTATAAACTTATATAAGATAAAATCTAAAATTATCAAAAATATTAGTACTCCTTTTAAAAATAAATTTAAAAGGAGTATTTTGTAAATTATGATAAGTTGTTATACTAATAATATCAAAAATAATTTTTTTACTTTATAATTAAAGTAGTGGAATCAAAAAATAAAGGAATGGTGGTATTTAATATGAGTGTATTACCGTTAAATATTATTTCGACTGTAATTTCAGCAGATATTGGAACAGTTATTGCTGAAATAGCGGTTTTATTTGGAATAACCATTTCTTTATTAATGACAATTCTTATTTTAATAGTTATGAATACCTTTATTCGTGGTAAAAAAGTTTGATGAACAACAAGAAATAAATCTCATATGAAACTACTAGCAACTTCAGAAAAAAGAATGTTAGCAAGTGTTTTAGCAGAAGCAGTGATTAAATTAGCAGAAGAAAAAATTGGAGCACTAATTACTATTGAAAGGAATGTTTCATTAAATGAATATACTGATTTGGGAGTAAAAATTGATGGTGAAGTAACTTCACAACTATTACAATCTATTTTTATTAAAGGTTCACCATTGCATGATGGTGCAGTTATTATTCGTTTAGGTCGTATTGAATGTGCCTCTACTTATTTTCCACTAACTAATAAAAAAATATCTAGTCAATTTGGTTCACGTCATCGTGCTGCTATTGGAATATCAGAGCAAACCGATGCAGTATCAGTTATTGTTAGTGAAACTAATGGTTCTGTTTCAATAGCTCGTAGTGGTAAGTTTTTACAAGTTGAAAACTTAAATAATCTTGTTCGTACACTATATGATGAATTAGCTTCAACTAAAGAAATGGTTCAACAAGTATAATAATGAAAAGTTTGTTATTAGTAGATATTGGTAATACATTAATTAAGATTGCTATGATTAATGATAGTGAAATTATTGAACAATGAGCAGTAATAGAAACCAAAAGTAAAACTGCAATTGTTCAATTGAAAAAAGCATTTAAATTAAATAAAAAATTACATTTTGAAGAAGCTGTTATTAGTTGTGTTGTTCCAAATTTTTTAATAATAATAGAAAAATTAATTGTTTTTACATATAATTTAAAACCGTTAATTGTTGATTTTAATTTACTAAGTTCTTTACCTTTAAAACTTAATTTAGAAAATCGTCAATTAGGTAGTGATTTGATAGCATTATCATATGCTGCTTATACTAAGTATCACAATGCGATAGTTGTTAGTTTGGGAACTGCTACTACTTATAGTGTTGTTGTTAATGATGTTTTGGTTGGTGTTATTATTGGACCTGGATTTAGTACAAGTAAAGATGCATTGATTGATAATGCTGCTTTACTTGTTGATTTTGAAATGCAACATTATCAATCAATGTTAGGTAAAAATACTAATCATGCTTTATCAATTGGTTATGGTTATGGTTTTAGTGCAATGATTAATAGTATAGTTGCTAGAATTCAAAATGAAACAAATATTAGTTTACTTGTAATTTTAACAGGAGGTAGTGTACCAATTTTAAAATCTTATTTTGATTTTTCTTATATTTATGAACCACAAATGTTATTTTTAGGTTTAGTTGATATTATTAAATATTTTAGAATTAATAATAAAATAAAAGATTAATATCTTTTAATATATTTAAAATATAAGGAAAGGAGAATAAAACTATGTTGATGTTAATAAAAATTTATAAATTAACTAGTGCACAAATTATTATAATAACTATTATTAGTTTATTAATTTTTACTATTATCGTTTTAACAAGTTTATTAGTAATTTTTAGTTCATATAAAAATAAACAATTTATGGTTTATAAAAATTTGCAATATATTCAAAATATTAATATTAAAGAAAGATTAAATCGTATTAATCAAATGGTACAAGCAAATGAACAATATAGTTCTATTTTAGGGATTTGAATTAGTCGTTATAATCTTTTTTTAAAAAAAGATTTAAATAATGTTTTTAAAAAATATATTCAAATTTTAAAATTACAAAATAATAAAGAATTATGAAAAAGATATAAATTAATGTATAGAATGCATAATAAAAGTAATAATTTAAAAAATCAATTGCAGTTATTAACAATTGAAATAGATTATTTTATTAGTATTGATCAATTATTACGAGAATATCAATTATTTTTTAAACAAAATTTTAATTATTTACAAGATCAAATGATCAAGATTAATTTACAAAATGATCTTAATCGAGAACAATTAGATGAAGTTATTAAAATAATTAATGATATGTTTAAAGAATTAGAAACAAATATTAATGCTATTAATGTTAGTCAAATTATTACTATTTTAAGTGAGATTGCGATTGCTGTTGTAACATTGGCAGAAATTTTAGATAATTTACCAACACTTCGTTATATTATAACATATGAAATTAAACAAAAAATGGCGGCCTTAAAAAATAAATATCAAATGATAAAAATAAATAATACTTTACTTTTACAATACGAACAATTAGTAGCAAACGTTGATGAAAAGTTAAGTTTTATTAATAAACAAATTAATAATTTACAATACAAAAAAGCTAAGGTTAAAACTCAAGAAATATTAAAATTAATTGCCACTTTTAGTAATAAAATTGATAAAGAACAAATATTTTATAATATTTTTAAACAAAATTATGAAAAATTTTTAGTTATGAGTTTTAATTTCAATGAAATATTTGAAACTATTAAAAATGAAATTGCTCTTTCAAATAAAATTAATTCTAAAATGATAGAAAATAGCAAAATAACTAACTTAGAAACTATTATTAATAAACAACTTGCTACTGTTAATGATTTTGATAATTTATTAATCATAGAACATCAAAAATCAATAAAAAATACTAGTTATGAAACATTAGTGATGTTATTAGCGGCGTTATTTGAAAATAGTATTGTTGTTTTTAATAGTTTAAAAGAGTATAATAAATTGTTGAATGAACAAAATAAAGCAAAAATTAAATTTAAAACTTATGTTGATAAAATCAATTCAATGATGTTACAAATTGATAATATTTTAAATAATATTAATTTTTATTATTTAAATGAAATTTATAAAGAAAAGTTTAGTGATTTACAATATTTAATAAATGATACTATTTTAAATTTTAAAAATGGAAATTATGATAATTCTTCTTTTAGTAAATTTAATGATTTACAAAATAAAATTTTTCATCTTTATACTGAATTAAAAATGGAAATTACTATTCATAAATTATCACATTTAACTCTTGTTTATGCTAATCGTCATCGTTCAATTAATCAGCAACTTAATAGTAAATTTAATGAAATTGAAAATAATATCACTAATAATCATAATCAAAAAGCATTAACATTATTATTGGAATTAATGGAATAAATTTTAAAAAAGAGGAAATTTAAATGGTACCAATTATTATTATTCGTTATGGTGAATTAACAACTAAAAGTAAAAATCGGATTGATTTTATTAAACAATTAAAAATAAATATTAAGTATGCTCTTAGTGATTATAAACAAATAAATATTATTCATTTTCATGATCGGATGGAACTAACTAATTTATCTCTTGACGTAATGAATGATGTTATTAATATTTTGGTGAAAATATTTGGTATTAGTTCATTATCACCTGCTTTTAGAATTGCTAAAAATATGGAAATATTATCAGAAAAAGTAATATCATTAATTTTAAGTCAAGATCTAACAAATTTTAAAACATTTAAACTTTTTGTTAGTCGTAGTGATAAGAGTTTTTCATTAAATTCAGAACAAATAGTTAAAATTATAGCTTCTATAATTTTAAAAAAAACAGATTTAAAAGTTAATGTTACTAATCCTGATTTAAAAATAAATATCAAAGTTAATAAGGATGATATTTATTTATTTGCAAATAAAATTATTGGTGCTGGTGGATTTCCAGTAGGTAGTTCAGGGAAAGTGTTATTATTATTGAGCGGTGGTATCGATTCCCCTGTAGCAGCATATAAATTAATGAAACGAGGATTACAAGTTCAATATTTACATTTTGCTACTCCACCTTTTACTTTACCAACAGCATTAAAAAAAGTAGAAACTTTAGTTCAAATTTTAGCACCTTATAATGCTGGTAGTAAAAATTTATATATTTGCAATTTTACTAACTTGCAAAATGAATTAAGTCATATTAAGAAAGAAAGTTATCGTATTACTTTAATGCGTAGAATGTTTATTAGAATTGCTAGTTTATTTGCAGAAAAATATAAAATTCAAGCATTAGCAACCGGTGAAGCGATTGGTCAGGTTGCTTCACAAACATTAGCAAGTATTAATGCTATTAATATTGTTAGCAATTTACCAATTTTGCGTAGTTTAATTGCCGAAGATAAAGTTGATATTATTAATCTTGCTAAAAAAATTGGTACTTATGAAACATCAATTTTACCATTCGCTGATTGTTGTTCATTATTTGTTCCCAAAAACCCTGTTACACAACCAAAGATTAAAGAATGTGAACTTTTAGAAAATGATTTAAAGCAAATAATTGATTGAGAACAAATTTTAATAAATAGTTTTAAAGATATTGAAAAAATATAAATAAATTTATTAATAATTTAATAGTTTTAATAAATTACAGTTTATTTACTTTAAATATGCTAAATTGTAAAGGTAAGTGCAACTAAATTATTTTTCTATCCAAATATTCGATTGGTGAAAGATAATTTAATATTTTTCTCGGTCTTTGATTTAAAGACAATATAAATTTATGAACTTCATTTTTATTAGTTTTTGAAAAAATAAATTTTTTAGGAAATTTTTCTCTAATTAAACCATTATTATTTTCATTAGTACCTCTTTGTCAAGGTGAATATGGATTGGCAAAATAAATTTTTACATCTAAATTTTTTTCAAGTTGTTGTCAATTTGAAAATTCTTTGCCACGATCAAAAGTAATAGTTTTAACAATGTTTTTAGGAAGAATTGATAAATAATAACTGACATTTTTATTAATAACTTTAGTAGTTCTGTTTTTAACTAATATTGCTAAAGTAAATCGTGATACTCTTTCAACTAAAGTTATTAAACATGATTTGCTTTTACCTCATGATGATACTATAGTATCTCCTTCTCAATGACCAAGTGTTATACGATCATTAACATTTATATCTCGTTCTTTAATTGATTTACCATTAAACTTGCCACGATTTTCTTTAGATTTTCGTTTTTTACCTTTTCTTCTTAAATTTTTACTAGTAACTTTATCAAGCATTCCAAAATAAATTCAAGTATAAATTGTTTTAAAACTAATAACTCACTCTTTATGAAAATTTTTAATTCTGCCATAAATTTGTTCAGGTGATCAACCTAATAGTAATTTTTGTTGTACATATTTTACTAAATTCTTATTTTTAAACTTATGAAAACTAATATGTGATTGTTTTCGATTTTCAGCTTTATTTTGTGCAATTAATGAAAAATAATGATTATTATCTTTATTTCTATTAATTTCTCGAATAATAGTACTAATACTTCGATTAAGATTTTTAGCTATTTCACTAATTTTAAATTTAAATTTCAATTGATTCTCAATATAAATCCTTTCATCTATGCCAAGATGTTTATAACTCATATAAAAACTCCTTACTTTTTTCTAAACTAAATTTAGCATTATGAAATTTTTATATGAGAATTTTTTGCAATTTTATTTACTTGCACTTACAAGTATAATTCAGCACTTGTAGATCACCGATTTTAGCAGATTTTATTAAATTAATATTTTGAATATCCATTTTTTTTCTCCTTATTTGATTCAAAATAACAAACTCACTTACTTTAAAATGAAGTAATAAGTTGAAAACTTGTATTAAGTTTATGCAGATTTTAACATATTATTGGTTTTAATATGTAAAAAAATATATTATAATTTTTCCCAAATTATTAATTATTAATTATTGAAAAAAATAATGTTTATTTTTTCTTTTTTAATATAAATTTTAGAAATAAAATTTATTTTTTTATTTTATTTCTAAAAAAGTTGATTTTAAGTGTTTTAAATAGTTTTGTATTAAAAACAATAACTTAAGAATAACCTAGCAAGATAAAATGATGTTAAAATTAACTTGTAATATAAGTCATTCAAGAATTGTAGGGGATAGTATGAAATATATAGTTAATTTAAATGTTCGTTCTAATTATTCATTTCTTTCATCAACTATTAAAATAAGTGATTATATTGAATTTGCTAAAAAAAATAATTTAAAAGTTCTATCTTTAGTAGATAAAAATATAATGTATGGTGCTTATGAATTTTGTAATTTATGTATAGAGAATGATATTAAACCATTAATTGGTTTAAATTGTGTTTGAGAAAGTGCTACTGATAAAGTTGAATTAACTATTATGGCAACTTCATATGCTGGTTATCAAAGATTAATAGAGCTTTCTACTATTATTAGTACTAATGATAATATTGTTACTACTAATGATGTAAAAAAATATCTTAATCAAACACGTGAAGTTTTAGTTATTATTCATGCTAATAATAAAAATATTAGATATATTAAAAATAATTATGATATTTTAAATTCAACAGGTCATGAATTAGTTTATTTTGGTTTAGTACCTAGTGATATGGATAATATTACTTTATTAAAATCGATTACATCTAATATTATTCCAATTGATTTGGTTTTATATTTAGATGAAAAACAACATCGTACTTATCAAATTTTACAAGCTATTAAAGAACAAAAAACATTAAAATCAGAAGATTTATCAAAAAGTAATGAGTTTTTATATAAAACTAAACAAGATTTAATGCAACATTATCCAAATGAAATTATTGAAAATATTGAAAAGGTTATTTGATTATGTAATTTAAAATTTCCTAAAAATAAGCCAAATAGTGCAGAATTAAGTTTACCAAAATTTACTTGCCCTAATCATCTTACTAGTAATTTATATTTGCAAGAATTATGTAAGCAGGGATTAGAAGCGCATTTTCAAAGTCGTGAAATTCCTGAAACATACGTTAAAAGAGTTTTATATGAATTACAAGTAATTAATGAAATGGGTTTTGCTGATTATTTTTTAATTGTTAATGATTATGTTAAATTTGCAAAAAGCAAGAATATAATGGTTGGACCAGGTAGAGGAAGTGTTGCTGGTAGTTTAGTGGCATATGTTTTAGGAATTACTGGTGTTGATCCTATTGCTTATAATTTAATTTTTGAAAGATTTTTAAATCCAGAACGAATATCATTACCAGACATTGATATCGATTTTGAAGATACAAGAAGAGATGAAGTTATTAATTATATTCATCAAAAATATGGCAAAGAACATGTTGCATATATTGTTACTTTTCAAACAATTGCTAGTAAAATGGCAATTCGTGATTTGGGAAGAGTTTTTCAAGTTAATATTGAAGATATTAATGAAATGACAAAATTAATACCAATTCAATATAATTTTGAAATAGATATGGCTATTAAACAATCACCAAAATTAGCATGATATGCAAATAAGTATCCTTTATTGTTTATTTTAACCAAAGAAATTCTTGGTTTTCCACGACAAACTAGTACTCATGCAGCAGGAATCGTTATTACAAGAGCACCGTTAGTTACTGCTATTCCATTACAATTAGGATTTCAAGGTATTTATCAAACGCAATTTCCAATGCAAACCCTAGAAACTCTTGGTTTGATAAAAATGGATATTTTAGGATTACGTAATTTAACTATTTTGCAAAATATTTTACAACAAGTAAGCAAACATTATTTTTTAAATTTAAAATTATCTCAAATTCCTTTAAATGATGAAAAAAGTTTTAACATTATTAAAAATGGTGATACAACCGGTATTTTTCAATTGGAATCTTCAGGAATGCGTCAAATTTTAATTAAAATGAAAGTTGATAACTTAGAAGATATTATTGCTAGTTCTTCTTTATTTCGTCCTGGACCACAAGAGTACATTCAAGATTATATTAATCGTAAATTAGGAAAACAAAAAGTTACGTATATTCATGAAGATTTAAAACCTTATTTAGCATCAACTTATGGCATTATTATTTATCAAGAACAAATATTATTAATTTTACAGAAAGTTGCTGGTTATTCATTAGGAAAAGCTGATTTAATTCGTCGTGCAATTAGTAAAAAAGATACTACAGTTATGAAAGAACAAGCAAACTCATTTATTAAAAGTGCTGTTAATAGAGGTTATTCACCAAGAGTTGTTAAGAAAATATGAGAAGATATTGAAAAATTTGCTGGTTATGGATTTAATCGATCTCATGCTGTCGCTTATTCATTAATTAGTTATTATTTAGTTTATTTAAAAGCAAATTATCCATTGGCATTTATGGTGTCGTTATTAAGTAGCGTTATTGGTAATGATCAAAAAATGTTACAATATTTGAATGAATGTCAAAAATATCAAATTAAAGTTTTACCACCATCAATTCAATTTTCTGACATTGATTTTTTAATTGATGGTGCTAAAAAAGCTATTCGTTATAGTTTACAAGCAATTAAGCAAATGAGTCAAGGTAGTTGTAGTAATCTTATTAAAGAACGTACTAGTAATGGATTTTTTCAAGATTTTTTTAACTTTTGTGCTCGAGCAATATTTATTGGTTTGAATCGTAAAAACATTGAACATTTAATTGCTGCTGGTGCTTTAGATGATATTCAATCAAATCGAACAATGTTATTATTAAACTTGGATGGTGCATTAGAATATGCCAATATGGTGCAGGTAAAAAATGAAACTAGTGGCGAATTATCATTAAATTTTAATTTAATTGCTAAACCAATTATGTTACAAAGAGAAGATGATTGAAATAATAATAGTATTAATGAACATCGTGCATTAGGACTTTATTTAAAATATAATCCTAAATTACTATGAAAAGAGCAATTAGATCCTCATAATAAAGCTATTGATTTAGCATATATTAATAATTATGTTGATCAACATGTTAGAGTATATGGAGTTATCAATAATATTAGAGTAATTAAAACTAAAACTAAAAAATTAATGGCTTTTTTTGAAATGCAAAATGATAGTAATGTTATTGAAGTAACGGTTTTTGAAAAGTTATATCAAATATATCAAGAATATTTACAAGTTAATAAAGTAATTTTAATGGAAGGAAAGGTAGAAATTTATAATGATAATATTCAGTTAGTTTTATCAAGAGTAATTAAAAATTTATAGTAAGCATATAATTTTATCTATGCTTACTATATTAAATAATAAATATAATCAATAGTTTTTAAATTTCTTACTTTAATTTCTAATAATAAATAAAAAATTAATGAACATAGTAATTATTAATAATTTCACAATTTTCAATAGCATCTCAAAAGTTATTATCTACTTTTTTTATTTTTAAATAAATATTTAAAAAGATTAGTGCTAAATTGTAAAGGTAAGTGCAACTAAATTATTTTTCTATCCAAATATTCGATTGGTGAAAGATAATTTAATATTTTTCTCGGTCTTTGATTTAAAGACAATATAAATTTATGAACTTCATTTTTATTAGTTTTTGAAAAAATAAATTTTTTAGGAAATTTTTATCTAATTAAACCATTAGTATTTTCATTAGTACCTCTTTGTCAAGGTGAATATGGATTGGCAAAATAAATTTTTACATCTAAATTTTTTTCAAGTTGTTGTCAATTTGAAAATTCTTTGCCACGATCAAAAGTAATAGTTTTAACAATGTTTTTAGGAAGAATTGATAAATAATAACTGACATTTTTATTAATAACTTTAGTAGTTCTGTTTTTAACTAATATTGCTAAAGAAAATCGTGATACTCTTTCAACTAAAGTTATTAAACATGATTTGCTTTTGCCTCTTGATGATACTATAGTATCTCCTTCTCAATGACCAAGTGTTATACGATCATTAACATTTATATCTCGTTCTTTAATTGATTTACCATTAAACTTGCCACGATTTTCTTTAGATTTTCGTTTTTTACCTTTTCTTCTTAAATTTTTACTAGTAACTTTATCAAGCATTCCAAAATAAATTCAAGTATAAATTGTTTTAAAACTAATAACTCATTGTTTATGAAAATTTTTAATTCTGCCATAAATTTGTTCAGGTGATCAACCTAATAGTAATTTTTGTTGTACATATTTTACTAAATTCTTATTTTTAAACTTATGAAAACTAATATGTGATTGTTTTCGATTTTCAGCTTTATTTTGTGCAATTAATGAAAAATAATGATTATTATCTTTATTTCTATTAATTTCTCGAATAATAGTACTAATACTTCGATTAAGATTTTTAGCTATTTCACTAATTTTAAATTTAAATTTCAATTGATTCTCAATATAAATCCTTTCATCTATGCCAAGATGTTTATAACTCATATAAAAACTCCTTACTTTTTTCTAAACTAAATTTAGCATTATGAAATTTTTATATGAGAATTTTTTGCAATTTTATTTAATTGCACTTACAAGTATAATTCAGCAAATAAAATTAAATTATGAAATATTTATATATAATATTTTAATAATGATTTGCTATTATTTTTTTGTTTTTTTGTTATATTATAAGTAGTAATATTTATTACCAATTTACGATGAATTGCAAAGCAACGAAGATTAAAACCCCAATATATTTATTCAAAATTTCAGTTTATTATTTTATTTTTAAAGTAACTGTTTTTCTTTTAAAGGAGCACACATCACCATGGCAATTAAAGATGTACAAAGAGATGGTAATTGTTTATTATGAGCAGTAATCGTTTCATATTTAGAACAAGTTAAAACTAATAAAAACCAATTTAAGACAAGATATAAATCACTTTTTGGTATAGAAGTCGGTTGAGAACGAATTTTTAATTTTGCTGATTTTAATTTTGCTGATAAAGAAAATGAAAAATTAGTTAAAGTCTTTCGTAATCGTATTTGTGATTATATTGAAACAAATTTAGATACAAAACGTCCAAATAATAAAGCTAATTTTAGATCAATGTTATTAGATAGTGAAATTAATAAAAAAAATAAAGAATTATATCCTAACAATAGTGAAGATACACAAATAAGAAAAAGTTTAGAACAAATGAGAAAAAATGGTGAAATAACAGGTTCTGTTGAAATTGAAGCAATTTGTAATATTTTAAATTGTGATATTATTAGAATTAATGAAGATTTTGATATTGCAAGTAGGGAAAGATTTGAACCAGATAATGTAATTGCTAATAATGATAATAATGAAGTGAAGTTATACTATCAAGCTCGACATTATCAATATTTTTCAAATGTTACTAATCAAACACCAGCAAAAAGGAATGAGGAAGAAACTACAAAAGTAGTAACACCTTCATTTGAAGTTAATTCAAGTAATAATAGTTTTCAAGAAAGTATTTCATTTCCAAGAGAGGAAAGTTCTGATTTTTTAATTAATGCTAGATTGAAACTTAAAAATCAGTTGTCTGATAAAGAAATTAATGAAGAAACACAAAATGCTATAATTGATATTTTTATTGAAGATATAATTAAAGTACCAGCACATCAAAAAAATGAAATATTAGAAAAATCTATTTTTGAATTAAATAATCAAGAACAATTATTTACAAATCCTAATCTTGTTTTTGAATCATTTATTAAACCAATAATTAATGGTTCAAAAACAGGAGATCAACAATTATTAAAAGAAAGTACTAATACAAATACTAATTAATTAGTGTTATCACTTTTGTATTTATTGATTTGTTATATTAATTAATAAAAAATAACCAAATATTTGGTTATTTTTAGTATATTTTTAAATTTATTTTACTTGGTATTTAATAGTTGCTGTAATTGAATATGAACTATCACGTATCAGTGAACTATCTTCTGTTTTATACATATTCATGGTTATACTATTAAAACTTATTGTTTTATTTTCATTATTAATTATAATTCTATTTTTTTTATAATATCTGTTAATACGTTGCTCTACTAAACCTAGTCTATAGTGTGATATTCTAATTTCTCTCATATAATTTTCTAATTTATAAAAAGTTGAACTTTTATTTGAATCTGTCGGTTCTTGATCTGTAACTCAAGGATCTATTTTAAATTTTGCTTCCATAGTTTTTTCAAGAAATGCAAAATATTCCTTGTATGCTTCAACATATTCCTTACCATATCTTTCTTTATCATTAGCAACTTTAATTTTTTTAATAATTTTTTCTAATCTTTCTTCTTCAGTATCAACTTTTGTAATTATAATATTTACTTTTCCTGTATATTTACTGTCGGCTTTAGCATGTAATTCTGCTGAACCAGCAGTTCCTTCAGATGCTGCTTTGAAGTTTTTAATTTCAACATCATTGGCAGTTACATCTTTGTTTTGTTTAATGATTTCATCAAGAACTGTTTTTTCAGTATTAAAGTCATTACCGTCAACTGTTTTGTTAGTAATTTTACTGTCTAAAGCGATTTTGTCTTTTGCAGTAATTGTAATGTTTACTTTTCCTGTATATTTACTGTCGGCTTTAGCATGTAATTCTGCTGAACCAGCAGTTCCTTCAGATGCTGCTTTGAAGTTTTTAATTTCAACATCATTGGCAGTTACATCTTTGTTTTGTTTAATGATTTCATCAAGAACTGTTTTTTCAGTATTAAAGTCATTACCGTCAACTGTTTTGTTAGTAATTTTACTGTCTAAAGCGATTTTGTCTTTTGCAGTAATTGTAATGTTTACTTTTCCTGTATATTTACTGTCAGCTTTAGCATGTAGTTCTGCTGAACCAGCAGTTCCTTCAGATGCTGTTTTGAAGTTTTTAATTTCAACGTCATTGGCAGTTACATCTTTATTTTGTTTAATGATTTCATCAAGAACTGCTTTTTCAGTATTAAATTTGTTACCGTCAACTTCTTTGTTAGTAATTTTACTGTCTAAAGCGATTTTGTCTTTTGCAGTAATTGTAATGTTTACTTTTCCTGTATATTTACTGTCAGCTTTAGCATGTAGTTCTGCTGAACCATTTTTAATTTCTGATGCAGTAATAAAGTTTTTAATTTCAACATGTTCAGATGTTATTTCTTCATTTAAACGAATAATTTCATTAAGAACTGTTTCTTCGGTATTAAATTTGTTACCGTCAACTTCTAACTTAGTAATGATAGAACTTAATTCTTTTTTTGCTTCTGATTTTGTGCTTTTTGTAGCGACAACAGCTATTGTTGTTGCTGCTGCAACGACAACTAATATACCAGTTGCAATTAATATTTTTTTATAATTTAGTTTTCTTTTCATATTTAACCACTCCAACGTGTTATTTTATCATTTTTGCTAACTTAATGTCAAATCACAACAATTGATTGAAGAAATATTGATGACTATTATTGATTATTTGTATTTGTATTTTTATTAAAATTTGACTTATAGAAAATAAATAAATATAATTATTTTTATAAAATTTATAGAATTTTTTGACTGATACTTTAATTTTTAAAGTAAACAAGGTTTAACTCAAATAATGTGAAATATAAAAATATAATGGATAATAAAAAATAAAAAACTACTAATTATTTTTCTTTTATAGTAAGTTCTAGTAAGCATGTGATATCGTTTATCGATTTTAGTTACTAGAATTATTGATATGTAGTTAAAAGAAGAAATAATAAAAATAACTATTTTAAAAAAAGAATGAAGAGGACAATATAATGAAAAAAATATATGATAATTATCAAGATACTAACTTTAATTATAAAAATATAATATCAACAAAAAATGTAAAACAAACACAGGATGACAATGGTAATTTGTATTATACAACTTTTGATAGTTCTGATCTTCATATACCTGGACAAAAAATTTGAAAATATAATATAAGTACCAGAGATAATGAAATTTATTGAGAAAATAAAGAATTCAAAGTAGTTTCTTTTCACATGATAATCGATATTAAAGGTAATATTTATTTAACTTCTGCTGGTGGAGTAATAATTCTTAATAATAAAAATAAATTTAAAACTATGCCATTAGTTTCGGGTATGGTAACTGATATTACTTATTTAAAAAATAATATTTATGTAACAACTTTTGATGGTTTTTATAAATATAATATTAATACTGAAATTGCTGAAAAAATAAATTTACCAAACAATCTAATGGTTAATTCTATATTTATTGATAAAAACGAAAACATTTATCTTGCTATTTATAAATCTATAAATAAACCTATAAGTTATAGTGTGTTAATTATAAAAAAAGGTCAATCTGAAGCCAAACCAATAATTGGAGATGATTTTTTAACATTAACGATACAGTATTAATAACAGAAATAAATAGTAAAATATATTTTTATAGTTTAAATTTAGCAAGTAAAAAAGCAAAATTATATTATAGTGATTTAGATAGTAATAAAGTAAATTATGTATTAGATTTATCAATTAATGTTCAAACATTATTTAATTTAAATAATGAACTTGGTTTAGTAACACATTAAAATGGAAATACAGTAATTGAAGTTTTAAATATTGATAGTATAGAAAAAAAATATGAAATAAAAAATAGTGTTTATGAGCAAATAATGCAAATACAGAAATTTAATATTTTATCTCTTTTAAATGAAAATAAAATTGATTATTTAAGTTGATAATCTTCTTGTTAACTTAAAAAACAATAAAAAACAATTTAAAAATGCATCTTTAAGATTCATTTTATTGTTATTTTAAAAATTAAAGCTTAAAGCAATTATTAAATAATTGCTTTAATTTTAGTAGCAATAATATCAATAGCTACAGTATTATGAAAATCAAAAGGAATAATAATATCAGCATAACGTTTAGTTGGTTCAACAAAAGCATCATGCATAGGTTTAACAGTTAATGCATATTGTTGTAAAACACTGTCAAGAGTACGATTTCTAAAACTAACATCTCGTTTAATTCTTCTTAGTAGTCTAGTATCACTATCAGTATCAACAAAAATTTTGATAGTAGATAATTCACGAATAATAGGATTTTCTAAAGCAAAAATACCATCCAGAATGATAACATCACCCGGACCAATAATCTCAGTGTTTTTACTGCGACTATTGATTTTAAAATCATAAATAGGCTCTTCAATAGCATTGCCAAGTAATAATTGTTCTAAATCATGAATTAATAATTTCATATCAATAGCATTAGGATGATCAAAATTAGTTTTTTTTCTTTCTTCAACTTTTAAGTTACTAAGATCATGATAATAATTATCCATTTGTACAAAAATGACATTTTTTTTATTACAAGCTTCAGCAATTTTTTCTGCTACTGTTGTTTTTCCTGAAGCACTGCCGCCAGCGATAGCGATTAAATTAATTTTTTTATATTTCACATTTATCTCCTAAAATTTAAGATTGAGTTATTTTATCAAAGTATGATTGTAAAATAATAGCAGCAGCCAATTGATCTTTAACTTGTTTTCTTTTATTTGAAGAAACATTAGATTTAATTAATATTTGCTGCGAAGAATAGGTAGTTCTTCTTTCATCTTGTAAAACAATATTTAGTTTATCATTATTTTGTGTTAATTTAAATTTATCAATAAAATTTAAAACAATTTTTGCGCTGGGGCCGACTGTGCTATCCATGTTTAAAGGGTAACCAAAAACAAGAATATCAGCATCATATTCTTTAATAGCATTTTGGAGTTGGATAATAGCATTATTAAAATCATGCTCTGGGAAACGAATAGTTTTTCAAGAAAAAGCAATTTTTCCTTCACCACGAGCAAGCCCTAATGTTTTACTACCTAAATCAATGCCTAAATATTTCATAAATTTATTATACTTAATATTTTTTTTAATTTTAATAATATATTAATTTTAGCTGAATTATACTTGTAAGTGCAAGTAAATAAAATTGCAAAAAATTCTCATATAAAAATTTCATAATGCTAAATTTAGTTTAGAAAAAAGTAAGGAGTTTTTATATGAGTTATAAACATCTTGGCATAGATGAAAGAATTTATATTGAGAATCAATTGAAATTTAAATTTAAAATTAGTGAAATAGCTAAAAATCTTAATCGAAGTATTAGTACTATTATTCGAGAAATTAATAGAAATAAAGATAATAATCATTATTTTTCATTAATTGCACAAAATAAAGCTGAAAATCGAAAACAATCACATATTAGTTTTCATAAGTTTAAAAATAAGAATTTAGTAAAATATGTACAACAAAAATTACTATTAGGTTGATCACCTGAACAAATTTATGGCAGAATTAAAAATTTTCATAAACAATGAGTTATTAGTTTTAAAACAATTTATACTTGAATTTATTTTGGAATGCTTGATAAAGTTACTAGTAAAAATTTAAGAAGAAAAGGTAAAAAACGAAAATCTAAAGAAAATCGTGGCAAGTTTAATGGTAAATCAATTAAAGAACGAGATATAAATGTTAATGATCGTATAACACTTGGTCATTGAGAAGGAGATACTATAGTATCATCACTAGGTAAAAGCAAATCATGTTTAATAACTTTAGTTGAAAGAGTATCACGATTTACTTTAGCAATATTAGTTAAAAACAGAACTACTAAAGTTATTAATAAAAATGTCATTTATTATTTATCAATTCTTCCTAAAAACATTGTTAAAACTAGTACTTTTGATCGTGGCAAAGAATTTTCAAATTGACAACAACTTGAAAAAAATTTAGATGTAAAAATTTATTTTGCCAATCCATATTCACCTTGACAAAGAGGTACTAATGAAAATACTAATGGTTTAATCAGAAAAAAATTTCCTAAAAAATTTATTTTTTCAAAAACTAATAAAAATGAAGTTCATAAATTTATATTGTCTTTAAATAAAAGACCGAGAAAAATACTAAATTATCTTTCACCAATCGAATATTTGGATAGAAAAATAATTTAGTTGCACTTACCTTTACAATTTAGCATTTTAAAAAGGATCATATTACAAGATCCTCAAAAGCAGTAGTATTAATTTTTTTGAATTAGTTTTACTATAACAATTTATAAGTATTTTAAAATCATATCCAAAAAATTACTGTTTATAAGTAAAGTTTTTAGTTGTGTTATTAATTTTTTCCCAATACCTTCTTAGATATATAATAAGAAGTAACTAAATTCTAAAGTTTTTAAAATAAAATACAATAAAAATTATTTTTAATTAACTTTATTTTTATTTTTATGAATAATAATCAAATTAATAGTGTTTATTTTATAAATAAAAATAAACACTATTAAATGTTTTAATATTTTTTTTAATTCTTTGATTATTTTTGATTTTAGTAAAATTATGATAAGATATTTTTATATTTATATTAGTTTTTTTGCTTTTAAAGTTTTTTTTAATAAAATAAATAAAAGGTTTTTGGTCTTTAAAAAAAACTGGTGTAAATAAAAACAATTATTTAGAAAATCAATATCAAAATAATTAGAGATAAATTGTTTTTTAACTTTTTACTAGCAAATCATGAAATATTCATATTTAAAAATAAATAAATAAATGCAGTATTAGTTGGATTGTTAATCTTAAGGAATTAAAAAAATTAACGTATAATTAAACTATCAATAATTATAATATAATATTATTTAAGGTTTCTTAAATTATTTTTTATTTTTAGGAGGAACTATGAAAATTGCTTTTGATGTAATGGGTTCAGACCATGGTAGTTTGCCCGCTATTGCTGCAGCGTTAGAAGTTATTAAAGAATTCAAAAACGTTGAAATTTGTTTAGTTGGTGATGAAAAACAAATTAATGGAAACTTGCAGATTTTATTAAAAAATAAGCCATTATCATCAAGAATAACAATACTAGCAACAACCCAAGTAATAACTATGAATGATGGTCCACTCGTTGGTATTAGAATGACTGATTCTTCTATGAATCAAGCTATTCAGTTAGTTAAAAATAAAAAAGCAGATGGGATTCTAACTTCGGCTTCAACTGCTGCCTATCTTGGTGCTTGTCATTTTTTATTAGGCGAAATCAAAGGCATTAAACGTCCGGCATTCATGCCAATTATGCCTACTTTAATAAAAGATCGACAAGTAGTATTATTGGATGTTGGAGCAAATATTGAAAACACTGTTGATGAATTAATTAATTTTGCATTAATGGGTCATATTTATTGTCAAACTATTCAAAATATTTCACGTCCTAAAATTGGTTTACTAAATATTGGTATTGAAGAAAGCAAAGGTCCAGAAGTAACTAAAGCAACATATGCTAAACTAAAACAATTAACACAAAAAAATGAAAAGTTAAGTTTTTTAAATTTTCACGGTAATATTGAACCACGAAATGTTTTAAGTGGTGATGTTGATATTATTATTTGTGATGGTTATTCAGGTAATATTGTTTTAAAATCAGTTGAAGGCATGGCATCATTATTATTTACATTAATTAAAAATGGTTATAAAAAAAATTTATGAACTAAATTTTTAGGTTTAATGTCAATTGGTATTTTTAAAAATATTAAAAAGACTTTTGATTATAAGAATACAGGTGGTGCTCAATTAATAGGTATTAATGGCATTGCTTTTAAAGCACATGGATCTAGTGATAAAAAATCTTATTATAGTACTTTAAAACTTTTAATTCGTGCTATTGAGCAAGATGTTACTAATAAAATAGCTAAACAAATTCAAGAATTATAATTTATAAATAAGTATTAAGGAGAAAAATATGATTAATATTGAACATATTTTAAAATCGAGTATTTTAGAAAAAATTAAATCTAATCGTAATTATCGTGAAGCGTTTACTCATCGTTCTTTTTCAAACGAACATAATTTAGATTATTCATATGAGCGATTAGAATTTTTGGGTGATTCGATTTTAGGGGAAAATATTTCAACTTACATTTGACACTTATTTCCAAATAAAGATGAGGGACAATTAACAAGTTTACGTAGTAAAGCAGTTAGACAAGAAACATTGGCAGCAGTGGCAATTGCTTTAGGATTACAAGATTATTTATTTTTGGGAAATGGTGAAAAAAATACAGGTGGGCAACAACGAGAAAGCATTTTATCAGATGTTTTTGAATCATTTCTTGCTGCAGTATATCTTGATTTAGGAAATAGTGCAGTGAAAAAAATCTTAGACTTAACCTTATTTGAATTGATTAAAACTAATCAGTTAGAAACAATTATTGATTATAAAACTAAATTACAAGAATTAGTACAGGCAGAAAAAAGAGATCCTATTAATTATAAAACTATGGAACAAATTAAAAAAGATAATATTACTTATTTTATTGTTCATGTGTATTTAGATAATAAAATACTAATGGGAAAAGGAGTAGGAACAAATAAAAAGAAAGCTGAGCAAGAAGCAGCAAAGTCAGCTTTAGCAAAACTGTCAAATCTAATTTATTAATAAGTGATCATAAGAAGGGATAAACATGTTTAAATTATTACGTAATTATATTCGTGAACAAAAAAACAATTTATTACAAATGTTTGGTTTAGGTTTTTTAGTAATGATTATGATTATTGCCTTTTTATCATTAAATTTTTCTAATAATTATTTATTTGAACAATATGTTAACGATATTGCTCATAATGAATTTGATCAATATACATTTTTTTCACCAGTAGAATATGTTAATTTTGATGGAAAATATAATGAAAAAGATAAAGCTGGTTCTTATTTAAATAATATTAATTATTATCAAAAAGATAATACTATTGATAAAGAAAAGATGGCAAAAGCTACTTTTCAGTTAACAATACCAGATGCTACTAGACCTGATATATATCGTTTTACTTTTCATGGTGGGGACGCTAGTAGTAAAGAATATTTTGCTATTGGTGATAGTCTTTTTAATGATACTAGCCATAATTATATTGATTTTAAAATTAATATTCCTATTAATTATCCATCTTATGATATTCATAAAGCAACGATAGAACAATATGCTAATATGCTAAATCAATATCTATATGATCCATTACATCCAGAAAAAAATCCAGAAAATGCAACAAATTTTATGATTACTAGTGAAGCTGCTTTACAGTTTTATAATGATAATTTTAAGGGACAATTGTCATATGCTAATCGAAACTATAGTGAAATAGATATTAAAAATGAAGCTAAGTTATATGAAATAATGTCAATGGGAATGTTATATAAAGATATTGAATGACAACATGCTGTTATGGTCCGTGATTTATTAATTACTAGTAAAAATTTTGCTTTTATTGAAACAGGACCCGAATATATTGTTAATAAAGCAATTATTGTCAAAGATGGTGGCCCAAGTTTAACAGAAAAACCATTACAAGATAATGAAATTTTAATTTACAAACATTTTGCTGAACTAAATAATTTACATATTGGTCAAAATTATGTAATTGCTGGACAAACGTTTATTATTCGTGGTTATGCTACAAGCTCATTAGCAGCATTTGTTGGTCGTTATTTTGGTAATTCACTTGATTTAAAAAATAATACTGTCGCTTTTACTAATGGTAATACGATGCGCAAAGTTGAATCCGATTTAAAGGCATTTAGCAGTAATATTGATGATTTTTTTTTAGGTATTAATCCTGATTTGGCTAAAAATATTGATTCACAAATAAACAATGAATGAATTTATAATTATCTTCATGCAACTTATAAAACACCTACTGATATAGCAAGTACAAAATATTATAATAATGGTATTGATTATAATAAAATAGTTTCACCTTTAAATATCAATAATCTTAGATTTTATACTAGTATGCAAGAATGATCTTTTAGTTCCATTAATAATAGAATTAATGTTATTGAAGAGATTTCTAGTTTATTTTTAATTTTGATTTTTATTGTGACTACTATTATTATTTTTATTATTACTTTTAAAATGATTGATCGTAATAAAAAATTAATTGGAATTTTAAAAGCAACAGGATATAAAAGTTGACAGTTAAGTATATCATTAGTAATTTCAATTATTGCTCCTTTAATTATTTTTGCTATTATTGGTGTTTTAATTTCGATTCCAGTTGCGCATTATTTAATTTATATTACTAATATTAGTACTGTTGCCTTAATTAGTTATGGTTGGTACTTTAATATTGTTACCGCTATTTTATTACTTGTTATTCCAATCATTAGTTTAACTTTCATTAATTTTTTAATGGTATTATTCTTATTAAGAAGTAAACCCTTAGATTTAATTACTAATAATATTTCAAAACAAAAATATAAAATAAATATTAGTTCAACTTTTACTTTTATTGCAAGATATGTGATTGGTAGATTTAGTTATCGTAATAAGTTGGCCGTTACTACTTCACTACGTAGTTTTGGTAAAACATTAATTATGTGTTTTACTATTATTTTTGCTGCAACATTAGTATTCTTTGCGCTTGCTGCTAGTGGTTTAGTTAATAATATGTTAGGTTCACAATTTGTGGGAACTAATTTTAATTATCAAAATGGTTATCAATTTGATGATAATATTAAAACTAACTTTATTAATAACGAAAATAAATTAATGTATCAATTTAATAGTGTTGATAATATTAAAAGCAAAATTTCATTATATCCAGAATTATTAGTAGCAATTAAACGATTTGATCCTCTTAATCCTAATAAATCAATTATGATTAATGTTCAAAATCGTTATATTATGGGTAGTGAATTATTAAAAATAAAACAGTGAATTGCTGCTAATCCATCAAAGATTCCACCAATAGTTAAGGATTTCTTAGAAAAAAATAAAATATTATTTAATTATTTAACCAATAATAACGGTAAAAACAATACTGATTTATTGGTAAGTTTTGGTTTAATTCCTTATGATGAACAGTATGAAGTACCATACACACAATTAGAACTTGATAAGGCTAATCTGTTACTTCCTAATCAGCTTGGTGCTGTTTTTGATAATGATACACAAACCTTATCAAAAGAATCTTTTAAAAATTGAAGTGCACCAAGAACTGCTTATGGTATTGATGATAGTTTAAGTGATTTTTTATCTCTAAATTTTAGTATAAGTGATTTCTCTACTTTTAGTAAATTAAATTTAGCTGATATGGAAGTTTCTAATAATTGGCAAGATAAACAATTTATTAATATTCGTAATCATTTAATTCAAAAATTAGGAATTAAAAATCCAGATAGTAGTGCTGTTCAATTTATTCCAATGGCTAATTCTGCTTTACCTTCGGTTGCCAATGTTTATAATGGTGGAGAACAACTTAATAATAGTGTTATTTATAGGTATAAAGGATTAGATAATCAAATAAAATATATAATTGGTATTGCTTATGATTATATTAATAAATTAGATCCAAAAATAATAGTAATGCCTAAACTTTGACTTAATGAGATTTTGTTTGGTAGTAAAAGTGATTTATTAGAAAATAATTTTGCTAATAGTAAATTAAGCAAATTTACTGATAATGAGTTTAAACATTACTTACCAATTATTAGTAATAAAAATGATTATAATATTGATTTAGCACAAATTTCACACTCAGGATATTTGGAAAGTAAAGGTATTAGTACTTCATTATCATCAGTGTATGATATTAGTAATTTACGTAGTATTATGAAGAATAATCAATATAGTTTACAAATAATCATTTCATTTTTTGGTATTTTTAGTGTTATATTATCATTAATGATTATTGTTATTGTTACTAATATTAGTGTTCGTGATAATTTAATATTAATTAATATTTTACGAAGTTTAGGCTATACGGCATTAGAAGTTTCTTATAATTTCTTTCTGGTAATAATACCGGCATTGGTAATGAGTAGTTTGGTTGCTGTTTTTATTGTTCCTTCTTTAGTAATGGTACTTTATAATTTATTAGCAACTTTTGCAAAAATCGCATTTCCTATTGTTTTTCGTTGATGATATTTTGCATTGATGATTAGTATAAATATTTTAATTTATTTATTTTCATACATTATTACTTGAAAGTTAAACGTTAATAATAAACAATTAATGACATTAACTAAATAATATATAATCTGGTTTGCTGCTATTAAATAAAAAATTAAACATTAAAATGTTTTAATTTTAAAAAATATTTTTAAATTGATAAAATTAATTTGAAGTATCAACTGAGGTTAGTGGAATATGGTAAAAATATTTTTTAATTATTTACGTGAACAAAGAAAAAATATTATTCAAGTTTTAGGGTTAGGCTTTTTAGTTATGATTATGATTATAACTTTTTTAAGCATTCAATTTTCTGATCAATATGTAGAAAATCAATATTTAAATGATATTAGTCAAAATACTAATTTTCAAGAATTAAATGAATTACCAATTAAAAAAAATAGTTTTGAAAAAGAATATAATTATTATAAAACACATTTAGGATTATGATTGGAAAATATGTCATATTATAAACAAGATGATAGTATTGATACTTTTAAATTAAATCATGCAACTTTTCAAATTGCTTTAGTTAAAGCTAATAACGATACTTATCGTTTTATTTTTAACGGTAGTAGTGATTTAAGTGATTCTCATGCTAATAATTATTTACAAATTGGAAATAATATATCTACTAAATATCATCATGATTATGTTGATTTTAAACTATTAGTTCCTAATGATTATCATCAAGGTTATAACTCTTCTGAAGAATATAAAAATGCAATGCGTAATTTAATTAATAGTTATGTTTATGATGGAAAGACAAATATTAATCAAATAAACTATTTTATTTTAAATGATAAAGCATTAAAAATTTATCAAGATGAAATTTATCATAAAATATCATACGCTAATCATGAATATAATACAATTGATATTTCTTTGCAATCACAACTATATTTTTAATTATTAATGGCATGTTATTTCAAAATATTGAATGAAATCAATATACTTTAGTTAATGATTTATTAATGACCGGTAAATCTTTTCTCTTTACACAAACAGTTCCTAAAAATATTATTGATCCACCAATTTTAGTAGGTAATTATAAACAAAGTTTGGAAGAGTTACCATTACAAGATAATGAAATTTTAATTTATGAACAATTTGCTAATAATAATAATTTAAAAATTGGTGATAAGTACAATATTGTTAATCGTACTTTTACTGTTAGAGGATTTGTTACTAGTTGAAATAGTGCTTTTATTGCCAATAATATTAATGGATTGATGGATCCAAAAAATAAAACCGTTGCTTTTGTTAATAGTAATACAATGGTTAACATCAATAATGATTTTAAGGGTTTTATTGATAAAAATAAACAAAAAAAATAGTTTTAATCCCGTTTATCCTGAACGTAGTTTAAATCCATGATTATATAATATATTACATAATCAATTAGCATATGGTCATCATTATCAAAATCTTACTAATGGTATAAATTTTGCTAATGTTGCTAGTATTTTAACAAATGATGATTATTTATGAAGACCTTATAATGAAAATGCTATTTTTTTCTTAAATGAGCTAATTAATTTAACACAAAATGTTGGTATAATATTTTTAACATTAATTTTTACTGTTACTAGTATTATTATTTTAATGGTAGTATGAAAGATGATTCATCATAATCATAAATTAATTGGAATTTTAAAAGCATGGGGTTATAAAAATTGACAATTAACAATTTCTTTAGTTTTAGCTATTATTTGACCTTTATTTATTTTTGCTATTATTGGTGTTTTAATATCAGTATTTATTAGTCATATTCTTATTAATAGTCATAACTTATATTTAGCGCTAATTAACTATGGATGATATATAAATGTGCATATGACAATTATTGTGGTAACTGTTCCTTTATCGTTATTAGTAATTATTAGTTTTTTTATAGTTTATTTATTTTTACAAAAAAAACCATTTGACTTAATTAGTAGTAAAAATTTTAAAAAATATCATCATTTAAATATTAGCAAAATTTTTAATTTTATTAGTGTTAAAGTTATTGGCGATATTAGTTATCATAATAAATTGGCAATAACTATTAGCATGCGAAGTTTTGGTAAATTAGTTATCATTATGAAGACATTGAAAATAATTTTATTAATAATAACAAGCAGTTGCTTTATAACATTGCTCCAGTTTCACAAATAGAATCAGGAGTATCACTTAAACAAGATTTACAAGATGCTATTGATTCATATTTAATAAATCCTAATAATCCAGCCCCCGTTATTCGCGATTTACGTAATAAATATATTTTGGGTAGCGATTTATTAAAGATGCGTAAAAATTTTGAAAAATCGACAACATGAAATTTATTACCACAAACATTTAAAAAACAGCGAGCAAAACAAATAAATATTATTAATTATTTCACAAATGAAAGTGGTAATAATAATGATTTATTAATTAGTTTTGGTATTATTCCTTATCAAGAACAAAATGAGTTACCTTTTATTAAATTGAATATTGAAGATTCTTATGATTTGGATTTTAGTCATAACAATGCTATTGTTAATACTTATGATAGTGTAACTCAAACTTTTAATGATTCATGCTTTAGTAATGAAGTTACAATAAGACAAACTATCTATGGTATTAATGCAAATAGTAATAATTTTATTAAACCTAATTTAATTAATAGTAAATTTAAAAAATTTATTAATATGAACAGTGATACAATGAACACTTCTGATTTTTGATTAGATAAAGAATTTACTAAAAATGTTAACAATGTAAAAAAACAATTACATATTACTAGTACTAATGCTCCAAATGTTACCTTGTTACCAATTGCAGCATCTAATGCCCCAGCATCCAATACTAGTACTGGTAATGGTAACAATATTGATAAAGCAATTTTATATCCATATTTTGATTTTAATGGTAATAAAAAATATTTAATTGGTATTATTTATGATGGCTTTAGGAATTTAGGAATGTCAACATTATTAGTATCACAATCACTTTTAAATAGTGCTATTAATGAAAATACAGGATTATTAATTAATAATGCCAAAATGAGTAAATTTAATGATAATGAGTTACGACATTACTTAACTTTTATTAATACTGAAAATAATTATAATCTTGATTTAACTAAAATTTTGAATACTGACTACATTAGTTCTAGTGGTTTTATTAGTTCTTTGAGTGGTATTGTTCCAATTGGTAATGAAAAAGAAGCATTGGAAAATAATGAAATAAGTATTCAATTACTTATTGGTTTTTTTGCAATTTGTAGTATTATATTATCATTTATGATTATGACTTTGGTTACTAATATTTTAGTTCGTGATAATTGAATATTGATTAATATTTTAAAAGTATTGGGATATAATACTATGGAAGTATCGTACAATTTTATTATAATTATTGTCCCTTTAATTTTAATTTTTTCAGTTTTTAGTGTTTTTATTAGTCCAATATTAATTAATATATTAGCACAACAGTTAATTACTTTTAGTCATGTTATTTATCCAATTATTTTTCGTTGATGATATTTTTTATTAGCTTTTGCTATTAATATTATTGTTTATATTAGTGCTTATATTATTACTTGATTATTAAATTTTAGAAAATATAAGTTATGAGCATTTATGGAGTAAAGATATTAGTTAATAAAAATTTTATTCCAGTAAAAATTTAAAAAAGGAAGTTTATTATGTTTTTAATTGATTTTCACTTAGAAAGGCATATAATGAATTTATAATGTTTTTAAACCCATTGTTTTAATTTTAAAGCAAATGGGTTTTATGTTAAAAAGGAGATGAACTTATGGAACAGCAAGAAAGTAAAACACAAACATCTAGCAATGATTTAAAATCAAAAATAGAAATTGGACAAGAAAAATTACAAAAAGAAAAAGATAAATTAATAAAATTACAAAATGAATTAGAAACAGTTTCTGTTTCTAAGGAAACTAAAAAAGGAATTGCAGAACAAATAGAAGCAATTAATCAATTAGAAAAAATGATTAATGAAGTTAAAAAACAACTTAACAAAAATGCTTATTAAATAAGGAGTAAAATATGCCATTAGATAAGGATAAACAAGATTTACAAATTAAAATATTTACAGATGAGCAAATTCAATTACTTACCGAAGATGATATTAAATCATTATCAATTGAACAAATTCAAGTATTTAATGAAAAAATTGAAGTATTAGATAAAGAAGTTGAAAAAAGAACCATAATATTATCAGATTATATTGATGTAATTACTGATGCTACTTCTAAAATAACTAGTTTATTAGAAGAAAATGTTTTTTTGGAAAAGCAAAAAATTGGCAATTTTAAAAATTTTATTATTACAATGTTTAGTTTTGGTTGTATTAATAAGCTAAATTGTAAAGGTAAGTGCAACTAAATTATTTTTCTATCCAAATATTCGATTGGTGAAAGATAATTTAATATTTTTCTCGGTCTTTGATTTAAAGACAATATAAATTTATGAACTTCATTTTTATTAGTTTTTGAAAAAATAAATTTTTTAGGAAATTTTTATCTAATTAAACCATTAGTATTTTCATTAGTACCTCTTTGTCAAGGTGAATATGGATTGGCAAAATAAATTTTTACATCTAAATTTTTTTCAAGTTGTTGTCAATTTGAAAATTCTTTGCCACGATCAAAAGTAATAGTTTTAACAATGTTTTTAGGAAGAATTGATAAATAATAACTGACATTTTTATTAATAACTTTAGTAGTTCTGTTTTTAACTAATATTGCTAAAGTAAATCGTGATACTCTTTCAACTAAAGTTATTAAACATGATTTGCTTTTACCTCGTGATGATACTATAGTATCTCCTTCTCAATGACCAAGTGTTATACGATCATTAACATTTATATCTCGTTCTTTAATTGATTTACCATTAAACTTGCCACGATTTTCTTTAGATTTTCGTTTTTTACCTTTTCTTCTTAAATTTTTACTAGTAACTTTATCAAGCATTCCAAAATAAATTCAAGTATAAATTGTTTTAAAACTAATAACTCACTCTTTATGAAAATTTTTAATTCTGCCATAAATTTGTTCAGGTGATCAACCTAATAGTAATTTTTGTTGTACATATTTTACTAAATTCTTATTTTTAAATTTATGAAAACTAATATGTGATTGTTTTCGATTTTCAGCTTTATTTTGTGCAATTAATGAAAAATAATGATTATTATCTTTATTTCTATTAATTTCTCGAATAATAGTACTAATACTTCGATTAAGATTTTTAGCTATTTCACTAATTTTAAATTTAAATTTCAATTGATTCTCAATATAAATCCTTTCATCTATGCCAAGATGTTTATAACTCATATAAAAACTCCTTACTTTTTTCTAAACTAAATTTAGCATTATGAAATTTTTATATGAGAATTTTTTGCAATTTTATTTACTTGCACTTACAAGTATAATTCAGCATAAAAATAAAAGAATAGAAAAAAACTAAATAAAAATAAAAAGGAAATACAAGAAAAAACTAATGAACGAACAGATTTAAAAATAATATTTGAAAATATTAGTTTAGAAAGAAAAAAAATAAATGATGAGTTAAATAATTTAATTAAATTAACTGAATTATGAAAAAATATTAATGATAAAAAAAATAGTATAAAGAACACTTCATCAGCTAAAGAATTTTCTTGTTCTAAATTTGTTGAAGAAATTAATGCTTTAGAATTAATTAATCAAAAACCAGTAAATGATCGTGTACAAAACTTACCATAAATATAACCATTATTTATGAATATAGTAGTGCTTATTAAAAAGAAAAAAAAACTAAAAATGGAACAATATTATGAATTATTAGGTTTATCTATTGGTGCAACAATTCCTGAAATTAATGCATCTTTTAGACGTTTATCTTTAAAATTACATCCAGATAAAAATACTAATAATCCAGAAGCAACTATTAATTTTCAAAAATTAAGTGAAGCGCGTAATGTTTTAGTTAAACAAAAAGAATATGAAGAAAAAACTAATAAAATATGGAAAGAAAATTTAAAAAAACAACAAGCAGAACAAGAAACATTTCAAAATAAACAAAAAGAAGAAATTTTAGCTAAGTAAAAATTTAAGATATTTAAAAAAGAAATTGATCAAAAAATGAAAAAAAATTATATTGAGTTATTACCTAAAATACTTGATTTTAAAATAGAATTAAAGAAATTAGAAAAAGAACTTTTAACTTTACAGTCAAAAAGTTCTAAATTAAGAAAATCTATTATTAATTTAAATACAAAGAAAATAAATTCAAGAATTAATTTTTATATTAAATGTATTACTTTAGGTTTTTATGATTGAAATAAAATAACAGAAAAAGAACTATGTGAAAATAAAAATGAATTTATAAAAACCAATAGGGAAAAAGAAAATTTAAAAGAAAAATATGATATAGTAAAAACTAATATGCAAATATTAATTAATGAGCAAAACTTATTACAAGAAGATCTTAAAGAATTATTTGCAAAAGAAAATGATTTGAAAAAATATATAAATTCATTTAATTTAGAAGAAAAAGATTCAATAAGAGATTGAAATAAATACTTTTCATCATCAGTTTAATGATATAAATAATATTATATGAATAGTTAATTATTTAAATATAAATTTATATTTATGGTTCAACTAATAATTCATTATTTGATGTTTGTTCATCATTGCTTTCTTCAATAATATTATTATCAATAATAATATAATATTGTAAATATTTATTTCAAATACTGATAATTGGTTTATACAGAAAACTACTAAACATGAAGTTACCAATGCCATGAATAGCATCAAAACTTAATCCAGATAATCAGTAAAGATAAAAACTGGATTTACCAAATAATATTAAATGAATTAGAGAATCAAATGTACCAAAAGTAAAACCTCATAAACTTGTAATAATTACAAAAATTCATCAATGCTTTTTAATTAAATGACGAAATATTCAAATTATTATGACCAATATTGGTCATATACTAAAATATAAAAATATTCAACTATTACCACCGTAAAGTAGAATTTCTAATGAAGCAAAAATTAAAGGAATAGTAATTGACATATATAGTGGAAAAACTAATGCTGAAAATGCTAATAGAAAAGTTACAACTTCAATATTTGGTAATATTGCTAATACTTCTTTTAAAGCAAAAACTAGTGCTGCATATGAAGGAATAATCAAGATACGAATTAATTTTTGGACATGGTTACTCATATTTGTTCTCGGCTTTCTTTATTTTTTAAATTTAAAACCACCTCATAAAGGTGGTTTAGTTATACTAATCGGAGATAAAACATCAATTAAAATTATATAACTGTTATCTGCACCCAGAGATTAGTTTAATAGTGTTAAATAGATAGGTCTACTGGCTTAACTTCATTTTACTTGTTACCCTTCTCAAAATCTTTGATTTCAATGGATTATGTAACTTTTATCAGTATCACAGTTGCTGGGGCAGCTTAAGATTACTTAATTCCCTTTTATGAACAGTTGTTCATTTATTTAATTTTATTCAGTTGTATTTAAGGATAAATGATTTAATATATTAAAAATATATTATACTTTTTGTTTATTTTTTGTTTAATAATGACACTAATTGTTCTTTTGGTAAATTATTCATTTCATTTTGATATTGTTTAAACATATTTTTACATGTTGTAAGTTCAGTTAATGCTTCTTTTAAGTTACTTCAACCTTCAATTATGACTTTCTTTTTTTGTAATTCTTTATACTGTAAAAAGAAATTAACAATTTCATCACGTAAATGTTGTGGTACATCTTTTAGATCTTGATACTCATTAAAGCGTGGATCAGAATTAACAACACCAAATAATTTAGTATCAACTTCACCACCGTCAATCATTTTAATCATTCCTAAAACTCTAACTTCTACTAAGCAACCAGGGAAAGTTGGATAAGTAATTAAACTAATAATATCTAAAGGATCACCATCATAATCTAAAGTTTCAGGAATATATCCATATTCACCGGGATAAAAATTAGCACCATAAAGAACACGATCTAATATCATAGTTTTAGATTTTCAATCATATTCATATTTATTACTTGATCCTTTGGGAATTTCAACTACCATTTGCACAATGTTATTTTCATTTTTATTCATTAATACTTCATCTCCTTTTAAAAATTAATTTTATTATATAATAAATAAACGTTTTTTTATATATAATTAAAATAATAAATGTATTTTAAGGAGTAAAAGATGAGTTTAAAATATGAGAAAAAGTGACAACAATTTAAAAGTAATATTAATAATTCTTTAAAATTAACTACTCATAGGATAGCATTAATTAGTAGTTTATTGGCAGTTACAACATTAATGACCTTATTAGAAACACCACCTATTTTTTTACCTTTTTTAAAAATTGATTTTGGTAATACTATTAATTTAATTGCATTGTTAATTATTAAACTTCCTTATAGTTTGTTAATTGCCATTATTGTTCCTTGACTAAGTTTAATCTTACCTCATTTTCCTTCTGGTAATGCTGAACCAATTGGTGAATTTGATTATATGTTAAGTACCATTACTTTATTGTTATTATATAGTAGTTTTAAATTATTATTTAAGCAATTACCATTTTGAAAAACGCAATCTAATAATTCTTGAAAACGATTAATGATTATTGAAATACCGACAGTTGTTATTACTTGTATTTTAGTATCATTAATTAGTGCTTTTTATAATTGAGCTTTTATTTTAGACATGTATGGTACTGGTGATCTTAAAGATAAGATTTGAATTGTATTTGTACCATTTAATTTAATTAAATTTACTTCAGTTTTGCTTTTGTATTTATTATTAGTTAGACCAGTACAAATTTTAGTACAACATTTTAATATTTAAATAATATATTTTAATTGATCTTTTTTTAATTCTATTACTAAAGATTCTTCACTATTTTGTTTTATTTCTGACTCTTCTCAAGGTCTTCAAATATTTACTTCTTCTTTATAATCTTCATCAATTACTAATCGTTCTGAATCACTATCTTCTTCTGAATTATCAAAATAGTTGTTTTCTATTTGTTTGTTAATATTTACTGATAATAAATTTATTGTTTGCTGTTGATTTAAAAATTCTTCTTTATAATTTTGATTTTCATTATTATCGCAATTTATTTCTGCAATATTGATGGCTGCTTCTAATATCTCTCTTGGAGCTGAGTTGACTGAATGTTTTGTTTTAAGTTCATTCTTTCTTGCTTTTTGCTTTCAAATTCAAATTGTTGTTTTTGAAATGCCAGTTTCTTTTTTGATTTCACCATAACTTTTACCATCTTGTAAATATTGTAATACTTTTTCTTTTATTTCCGGTGTATATTTTTTTGCCATCTTTTAATCTTCCTTTTCTTTTAGCAATTTTATTTAATAAAATCCTAATACAGAAAAAATATCTATATAAGGATTTAACACTATTTAAATTAATGATTAATATTATAATTTATTTTTTTAGTTTTTGTTATTTTTATTTTAATAAAAATTATCTATCAAATTATTATTATGATATTTTTATTGTTAATTAATTTTCTAAATTAGAGTAGTATTAACACTTTTTATAAAAATTTAATAAATGTCTTGTTTTTTAATTAAAAGTAATTTATAATTTTTATAAATAGGTATTTAATTAATTAAATACCTATTTTAAAAAGGAGAAGTTATAATGATAGTTAAAAGTGTTGACCAAGAAAAAGAAAAAGTAGATATAAAAACAAAGAAAAAAATAAAGATTAATTCAAAACAACAAATTTTTAATATTACTTTGACAGGAATTTTATTGGGATTAGCTGTTGCTTCTTCATTAATTGAAATACCTATTCAGTTTATGGGAATAATTTTACCATTAAGAATTTTTGATTCATTAATTATTGCTTTTGCTTTACCAATTATTGGTTTATATTATACATTAACAATTGGTATTATTGAACCTTGATTACATTTATTAGCAGATAGTGATCATCCGCCAATTCAAATTTTCTTTGATAATATTGCTAATATTTTATTTATTGTTTCTTTTTATTTTATTTACTACTATCTTTTTAAATTGTGTAATAAAAGTAAAAATTTAAAAGTAGATACTATCAAAAAAGTAAGTGCTGGTCTAGTAATAGTACCCTTAAATGCGATTATTGCTACTTTATCTTTTGTTTTAACTTTAGTAGTACTTTATTTTAGTCCTAACCTACCAAGACCTGATGAATATGATAATAATATTCTTAATTTTAATAATCATTCAGTAATTATATTATTTATTTTACTTGGTATTGAAATTTTAAGATTTATTTTTATCTTTATCTTATTTAGCTTAGTTGAAAGAAAGATAGGTTCTGCTAAACGTTATTATTTTTAATAAAAAGTATTTTATTTTAGCTTTATAAAATAAAATGTTAAATTAATACTTATTAATTAAAAATAAAATGCGGGAGTAACATATGAAGTTAATAGTTATTTTAATTATTATCATGAGTATTATTTTTTTAATTGGTTTTATAATAATATTTTTTCTGAAATTAAGAAAAAAGAAAATAAAATCATCAAGGAAAATAAAATATCGTTTATGTGATCCAAATTCTTATCATAGTAGCATTATCAAGAATAGAAAGTTTAAAAGTAATAATGATTTAGTAAATAATAAAAAAGTATTGGAAATGTTAACATATTTACAGGAAAGAGATATCGCTAATTATAATAATATTATTCCTACTTTTTATAGTATTTTGGAAAAACCTATCCAACATAATTTGGAAGCTAATAAAAATGTTAATTATTTATTAACTAATATTGTTGATATTTTATGTCACCATCATCACTGTATGGTAAATCCCTTACATTTGATTAAACATTTGTTTAATAAATGTAATAATAAATTACATCAACAAAAAAAATTCTCATTTTACTCAAGAGAATAATCATTCAGTTAAACCAACACATGTTTTTAATAAAACACAAACTAATGCTTCTACACCAAAAACTAATGTTTCTACAACAAAAAAAATAATAAACATACTTTCTCATAAATTTATAAATATTCATTTACTAGTTATTAGTCCTAACTTAACAAAAACGGAATATCTAATTAAATTCATAATTAAAATGTATTAAATATCTACTAATTTAACTTATTAGTAGATATTTTTTTTAAAAATAAAATTTACTGTACATTATTTTGTAATAGTTTATAATAATAAGAAAATCATTATAAATGGAGTGTAAAATATGAGACGAAAATTAAATTTATTTTTTACTACCAGCCTTTTATTAAGTTCTAGCATGTCGCTTTTAGCATTCACAATTGATACAAACAATATTAGTATTAATAATTTTGCCAACAACAATGTTGATACTAAAACAGCAACTAAGTATGCTAATGAAACCTCTATTGTTGGTAAATCGTTATTAATTGCTAAAAATAAAGGTTTTAATACTAATAGTTTATTAAATGATATGTATAATCAAACCCCTTCTATTCAAATTGATAATCTTACAGGTAAGAATACTGGAAATGATTTTATTAATGATTGAACTAGTAACTTAGATGGTAATAGTATTAATACTATTCAGGGTTTATTTCAACGTAATGGTATTAATCAATCTAAAGTTGATTCTGTCACTAATAATATTAATAGTTATAATAGTTATCGTGACATATTGCCAATGCTTAAAAATTATTTAAATAATTCTATTTTATCTAATGATGATACTGTTAATATGATTGATGGAATGTTAAAAAATATTAAAAATTTAATACCAAATATTAATGATTACTTATCTTATACTAATTATATTCCAATTATAACTAATACTATTGATGAATTATTAGCAGATTGAGATCAAGAAGATAATTTTAGTGGTAATACTACTTTTGAAAAAATGCAAGATTATATGTCAAAGAAAGCGACATTTGCTCAAGCTTGAAATATTCCAAGTCATGAAAAGTGATACTATGTTAAAGATGAAGCAAAAAATTGAAATTGAAATCAATTTTATGAATATATAACTGGTGTTAATTTTAATTATATGTTTAAGTCAATATCAGGAAAATATATCGGTGAAACGATTAGCGATAATATTAAATATGCTTTATGAGGTGCTGCACCTATCGGTTTTAATTCTGATAATTTTAATGTTACATTTAGTGAAACTCTTAATAAGATTTTAACAAATCCAGTGGCATGACCTTATTTAATAAAAACAATAATACCAATGGTTAAAAGTGAAGTATTAAAATTAACTAATCCAACTCTTGGTATTGATAGTATTACTTGAGATGATAAAACACCACTTAAAAATAATACAGTTCAACTAAAAAAAGTATTAACTATTTTTCAAGAATTAATATCTTCAAAAGATAATATGCTTAAATTAGTTACCACTTTAATGACCGGACCTTTTGGTGAAGATATTATTGCGAAAGCTACCTTTGCATGAACTGATTCATATTGAACATTACCATTACCTGAGATTCAAAAGAAATTTTCTTTTATTTCAGCTATTAGTGATATTCCTCAACAAGTTGTTAATAGTTTAGAATCAGCAATTAAAAATGTTCCAATTAATGACACAATTAATAAAATATTTGAGTTTACTAATAAATATTTAACAACAAATCCATTAATTGATTTAAAAGATTTAATAAAATATTTAGATTTAACTTTCGGTAGTAAAGATTTTATTAATGCTTTAAATAATCTTAAATATATTATTAATCACCCAACAACAGATAATATTAGTAAAACTAAAGAAATATTACAATTATTAGGTGTTCAATTTGGTGATGAAACTAATTTTAAACAAGATAGTGTTCTTGCAAACTTTTCTAATTGATTAAATACTCCTACTAGTAGTTTAAATTCCTTACTAAATATAATAGTTGATAAAACACATCATAATGGTATTCTTGATAATATGTTAAAGGACCAAGAAAATTTATATAAAGATATGTATAGTAAATATTTTGATATTAACAATAATAGTTATTTTACTTTAAGTTATATTGCAATGAATACATTTAAACATGATGATGGTAGTGTTAGTGCAGTTTTAAGTTATAAAATTAAAAATAATTTAGATAATAAAAGTTATGATATTACATTTAAAAATGCTAATTTTCTTACAAGTAAAATCTTTAAAATAAAATTATTTCATATTAGTCAATAATTTTTAATAATTTTTAATAATTTTCTTCAATAATTAGATATTTTAATTTAAAAAGTATATTAATATACAAGTCAGTTATTGCATTTCTCTTTAAACAATTTAAAATATAGATAACTTATAGATTTAAGAAAAAGTTATTGGGGAAAATAAATGGGACTAATTATGAAATCATTATTAACAACATTAAGTGTTTTAACACTTGCAACAACCACAGGAAATTTAATCAATATTTTAAATACAATTGAAGAAAAAACTAATATTACAACTAATTACATTCAAAGTAAAACACAACAAGATACAATTTACAAAAATAAAAATGGAGAAGAAATAAAAACTAATATAGAAGATTTGTCAGAGATAGAAAGTAAAGAGGTTGTTCAAATTGGTTTTTATAAGAATCGACAAGGTGAAATTCAAGTTGCTAGAATGCCAGAAACAATTGAAAAAGTACCTGACAAAATACCATCAGAAATAACATCTTTGAGTTATATGTTTACTCGTGCGAAATCATTTAATCAGGATTTGTCAACTTGAGATGTATCTAATGTCACAGATATGAGCAGTCTGTTTAGTGCCACATCAGTATTAATGGTAATATTACTAATTGAAATGTGTCGAAGGTGACAACTATGAAACAAATGTTTTATTATGCAGTCACATTTAATCAGGATTTGTCAAAATGAAATGTATCTAATGTAACAGATATGTCTGCTATGTTTGGTAAAACTTGAGAATTTAACGCTAATATTACTAATTGAAATGTGTCGAAGGTGACAACTATGAATAGTATGTTTAGTGCTGCTGGATCATTTGAATGTTCATCATCATTTAATCAGGATTTATCAAATTGAGATGTATCTAATGTCACAGATATGAGTGGTATGTTTGCATATGCAACTTCTTTTAATCAAAATTTATCACAATGAAATGTTGAAAAAGTAAAAAACCATGATAATTTTGCTATTGAGTCAGGCATTTCATCAGATCTTAGTAAATGACCAAAATTTAATAAATAAAATAAATGTTTCAAGAAGAAACAATAAAAAATAATATAAAAAATGATTTTAAACAAATATTATTTAAAATCATTTTTTTAATTTTTTATTGATAATCTAAGTAAAGATTATTATTTACATTACTTAAGATAATTTTTATTTTCTTTATTTTTAATATTGTTTTTTAAATGTTTTGATTTTATAATGTATATGAACAGACAAGAAATATATGCTTAAATCATTAAGCCTGTTTAGTATTATTACCTAAACAGGTTTTTTTTGCTGTTTAATTAGAGAAATTTTAACTTAGAAAGAAGAGTAATTAAATGATAAATAATCAAGAACAGTATAAAAAAATTATTACTATTGCTTTAAATGCTATTGGTGCTGGTAGTGCTGGTGCAACTACTAAATTATTACATAATGCTCGTCAAGTTTCACAATGATTAAATTTAGCAAATGCTTTAAATAGGGGTGTTTTTGGGACAGCATTTACATTTTTACCAGATAGTAAAAAAGTAGCAACATTAATAGAAGTTTGAAAAATATTAACAAATACCTCATATATAGTTACAACATTAGATGTTAATTTTATTAAAACAATATTTACTAAAGCAAGTAATTGAGATTTAACAATTCCTAATTTACTACCATTTATTAGTTTTGAAATATCTGCTATTTCTGGTGTTTTGGCTGGAACAACAACACTTACACGTATTTATTTTACTAATAAAGATTCAGCAACTAATAAAATATTAAAGTCAATTGAAGATGGTTTTAATTTATTATGTCCTTTTGCTGCAATTATTGGAGGAGGATCATTATTTTGAACACCTGGTCTTGATTCAAAAATTATTGCTCCAATTTTTGCTACACTTGATGGAGTTTCTGGAACTACTAATTGATTAATAAATAAATTTTGAAATCCTATTGATTTTGAAACTAATAATGAAAATCAGAGCATATTGGATAATGAAGAAAATGGTACTTTATTAATTAATGATGAAGAATTTAAGACAAGATGTAATGAAACAAATATTGATAATGATTCATCTTAATTAAACTCTGTTAATTCAGTTTTTGTTGCTAATTAGTAATAGTTTTTTGTTAAATTTATTTAAATAAATTTTTAAAATTTAATAATAAAAAACACTAGCATCTTTATTGTTGCTAGTGTTTTTTATTGTTTGATTTGTTAACTTTATGCTAAAAGTAGTGTTTTGTGGGAGTATAAATATTTGTTATTGCATTATCTTAAAAAGCATTCTAAGATATAAATAACTTATAGATTTGCTAAATTGTAAAGGTAAGTGCAACTAAATTATTTTTCTATCCAAATATTCGATTGGTGAAAGATAATTTAATATTTTTCTCGGTCTTTGATTTAAAGACAATATAAATTTATGAACTTCATTTTTATTAGTTTTTGAAAAAATAAATTTTTTAGGAAATTTTTCTCTAATTAAACCATTAGTATTTTCATTAGTACCTCTTTGTCAAGGTGAATATGGATTGGCAAAATAAATTTTTACATCTAAATTTTTTTCAAGTTGTTGTCAATTTGAAAATTCTTTGCCACGATCAAAAGTAATAGTTTTAACAATGTTTTTAGGAAGAATTGATAAATAATAACTGACATTTTTATTAATAACTTTAGTAGTTCTGTTTTTAACTAATATTGCTAAAGTAAATCGTGATACTCTTTCAACTAAAGTTATTAAACATGATTTGCTTTTACCTCGTGATGATACTATAGTATCTCCTTCTCAATGACCAAGTGTTATACGATCATTAACATTTATATCTCGTTCTTTAATTGATTTACCATTAAACTTGCCACGATTCTCTTGAGATTTTCGTTTTTTACATTTTCTTCTTAAATTTTTACTAGTAACTTTATCAAGCATTCCAAAATAAATTCAAGTATAAATTGTTTTAAAACTAATAACTCACTCTTTATGAAAATTTTTAATTCTGCCATAAATTTGTTCAGGTGATCAACCTAATAGTAATTTTTGTTGTACATATTTTACTAAATTCTTATTTTTAAATTTATGAAAACTAATATGTGATTGTTTTCGATTTTCAGCTTTATTTTGTGCAATTAATGAAAAATAATGATTATTATCTTTATTTCTATTAATTTCTCGAATAATAGTACTAATACTTTGATTAAGATTTTTAGCTATTTCACTAATTTTAAATTTAAATTTCAATTGATTCTCAATATAAATCCTTTCATCTATGCCAAGATGTTTATAACTCATATAAAAACTCCTTACTTTTTTCTAAACTAAATTTAGCATTATGAAATTTTTATATGAGAATTTTTTGTAATTTTATTTACTTGCACTTACAAGTATAATTCAGCATTTAATAAAAAGTTATTGAATAAAATAAAAAGGGAGGTTTTCAATATGAAAACATTGATTACTGAACTAAGTGTTTTAATATTTGGGACATCTATTGGAACTTTAAATACTGGTTTAAATAAAACTTCACAAAAAATTGAACTTTTAGATAATAAAACACAACAAGATACTATTTACATTGATAAAGATGGAAAAGAACAAACAACCAATAAAAGAGATTTATCAAATATAAAAACTACCAAAATTACTCAAATTGGTTTTTATAAAAACAAACAAGGTGAAATTCAAGTTGTTAGAATGCCAAAAAAAATTAAAGAAGTACCTGATAAATTACCATCATAAGTAACATCTTTAAATTTTATGTTTTTGGGTGCTTCACAATTTAATCAAGATTTATCAACTTGAGATGTATCTAATGTAAGAATTATGACTGGTATGTTTGCTGGCTCAGTATTATTTGATCAAGATCTTGCAAAGTGAGATGTATCCAATGTACTAGATCACACTCATTTTGCTGTTGGTTCAGCAATTTCTAATTCTAATAAATTACCTAAATTTAAAAACTTTTTTATTAATAACACTATTTAATTTTATCAAAAGTATTTAATTTCTAAGTAATTAACTATAATAAAACTTAGAATAGTATAATAAAATATTATATTTGTTTTTTATAAAAGCATATAATATTGACAAACGGTAAGTTTAAAAAGTTTTAACTCATTTCTTTATTTTTTTAAAGTAAATGAGTTTTTATTTTTATTATTGTATGCTCTTTTATTTTACTGACTAGTCATACATTTAAAGTAATCAATTGCAATTATATGCCAAAGGTTATATAATATGGGTAATAGTGGGAAATTGTGGGTGATATTATGCTACTAGGACAATCATTGTCAACATTAGATGAAAAGAAACGAATGATAATTCCTTCTAAGTTTAGAAGTTATTTTCATAACAATGAGATTGTTATTGTTTCTAAAGGTTTTGAAGGCTGTTTAGTTATTCGTAACGAAATTGAATTTATTAAATGACAAGATAAAATCTTATCACAATCCGAAGGTCAGAAAGAAGCTAGAATTTTAGCAAGACAAGTATTTGCTAATTCAGAAGAATTAACTATTGATAGTAAAGGTCGCATTAATATTCCACATTCATTATTGACACTAGCTGATATTAAACAAAAAGTAATTATGATTGGACTATCCAATAAAATTGAGATTTGATCAGAAACTAATTGAAATAGTTTTAATCAAGATACCAAGGATAAATTTGAGTCAGCGGCAGCAGCTCTAGATGAGATATAAAAATTATGAATAATATCAATGCAAGACACATTTCTGTAATGTTAACAGAAGCAATTGATTTCTTAAATATTAAACCTGATGGTATTTATGTCGATTGTACATTAGGACGAGCAGGTCATAGTAAAGTTATACTATCAAAACTTACCTATGGCAAACTATATGCTTTTGATCAAGATCAAATGGCCATTGATAATAGTAAAATTATTTTAAAAGATTTTAAAGATAAATATGAAATAATTAAAAGTAATTTTGCAAATATTCAATCTGAGCTTTTAAAAAGAAATATTACTAAAGTTGATGGTATATTATATGATTTAGGTATATCATCACCACAAGTTGATGAAGATATTAGAGGATTTAGTTATATGAAAGATGCTAAGTTAGATATGCGTATGGATAAAAGTCAAAAATTAAATGCGTGAGATATTGTTAATAATTATAATTATGAGCAATTAAAAACAATTATTAAAAATTATGGTGAAGAAGTATTTGCTAGTAGTATTGCTAAAAATATTATTAAAACAAGAACTTTTCAACCAATTGATACCACTTTACAATTGGTTACGATTATTAAAAAATCATTACCAGTAAGAGTATTAAATAAGCATCATCATCCTGCCAAAAAGACTTTTCAAGCATTAAGAATTGCTGTTAACAATGAGTTAGAAACATTAAAATCTTCTTTAAAACAATCTTTAAAATTATTAAAATCTAATGGTAGAATTGTTGTTATTAGTTTTCATTCTTTAGAAGATCGTATTGTTAAACAAACTTTTAATGAAGTTTTAATTGATCCACAAGCACAATTATATGCTAAATTACCAGTTCATAATAATTGAAAAAAAAAATATCAGTTAATAATTAAAAAACCAATTACACCAAAGCCTGATGAAATAAATAAAAATCCAAGAGCACGAAGTGCAAAACTAAGAGTTATTACTTATATTGATTCATAAAAATGTTTGGAGGTGAGCAATATGAATTTTCAAGAACTATATGTTGTATGTCAAATTGAAGATTTTAGTTTAAAAGTTATGGTTAATAATTATGTTAATAATCAAATTCAGGTTTTATATAAAGAAACTGTCGATACTGAACAGTTTTCTGAAAATGGTGTAATTATTAATTCAATTGCTACAGGTAAGTTATTAAGGCAAATTATTAATAAAATTAATAATACTTTAAATATAAAAGTACAACGTATTGCCTTAACTTTACCTTCAAATAATTTAAAAATTTATCAATCACAAGCATCACTTGATTTTAAAGATGCTAATCACATTATCACTGATGAAGATTGTAGTAAAGTGATTGAAATGGCTAAAAACATTACTATTGATAATAGTGAAATTATTTGTTTAACTAAACCATACAATTTTAAAGTTGATCATGCAATTGGTAATGAACAATTACCAATTGCTAAAAAAGGACAAGTTATGCATGTTGATGCTTTAGTTTATTCATTACCTAAAAGTTTATATAATTCTCACCTCGAAGTATTAACTAATGCCGAAACAGAATTGTTAACTGTTACTTTAGATCAATTTGCATTAGTATGTAATATTAAAAATACTGATTTTAATCGTAATACAGTTTTAGTTGATTGAAATATTAATAGTACTAAGATTAGTGTTTTTAGTAATTCAGTATTATTTGCAACAACTAATATTAAAATTGGTTGAAATCAAATAATTCAATCATTAATGAAGCAAATGCATTGTGGTTATGATAAAGCTGAAAGATATTTACAAAAAATTATTAATATAAGTAGTAATTATTTATGCGATGTTGTTGTTGATAAGTATGTTGATGATCAAACAAAATCTATTGTTCGTTTAACAAAAACTGATTTACAAGCAACAGTTAAAAAACAAATTAATGAAATTATTTCTTGTATTGAATATTTTCTTGATGAAGTTAGTGATAATAATAGTTCAGATATGGAAATTATTTTTACGGGAATTACTATTGGTTTATGTGGTTTTGCCAACTATTTTAAAAATAATAGCAAACTAAAAGAAGTAAAATATATGCTCAGCCAAACTCCTGGTGCATATAGTTATCAGTGAACTACTTTAATCGGTAATACTCACTACCAACATTTAGTAAATGTTTTTAGTAATAATTATATTTCATCAATACATAAACCAGAAATTGTATCAAAATTAAATCATTATACGCATTCTAATAATCATGATAATAAGCATTATAATTCCCCCTTTCAACCAAATTATCAGTATAATGATGGTAGTAAATAGAAGAAGACAATTTGATTACTCAGGAGGAAAATAAAATGGAACATAATAATTCACAATTTAAACCAATAGCATCAATTCGGGTAATTGGTATTGGTGGTGCTGGTAATAATGCTGTTAATAGAATGATTGAAGCAGAGGTACAAGGTGTTGATTTTTATGTTGCTAATACTGATGCACAAGTAGTTAATGCATCACCAGCTGAAAATAAAATTATTTTGGGCAAAGAATTATCAAAGGGACTTGGAGCAGGAGCTAATCCCGAAATTGGTAAACAAGCCGCAATTGAAAGTGAAGCAGAGATTAAACGCGCTTTAGATGGTGCAGATATGGTTTTTATTGCTGCTGGTATGGGTGGTGGTACTGGTACTGGTGCTGCATCAATTGTTGCAAGAATTGCTAAAGAATGTGGTGCTTTAACAATTGCTATTGTTACTAAACCATTTAAATTTGAAGGACGTAATCGTAATGCTCATGCTATAGTTGGAATTGAAAATTTAAAGAAACAAGTTGATGCTATTATTATTATTTCTAATGATAAATTATTACAAGTAATTGGTAATATCCCTCTTAAAGATTCGTTTAAAGAAGCAGATAATATTTTACGTCAAGGTGTACAGACTATTACTGACTTAATTGCTGTTCCTGCTTTAATAAATTTAGATTTTGCTGATGTTCGTACTATTATTGAAAATAAAGGTAATGCTTTATTTGGTATTGGAATGTCAAAGGGTGAACATAAAGCTAAACAAGCCGCAACAAAAGCTATTTCTTCTCCTTTACTTGATGATGTGACAATTAAGGGTGCTAAAAATGCTATTGTTAATGTTACTGGTGGAACAACAATGACATTAACTGATGCTAATATTGCTGTTGATTTAGTTCGTGATGCTGCGGGTAATGATGTTAATATCATTTTTGGTGTTGCTGTTAATGAAAATTTAAATGATGAAATGATTGTAACAGTTATTGCCACTGGTTTTGATGAAGAAGGTGCTAATGATAATAATTTTGTTTATAGTTCAAAAGTTGATAATCATGAATTTATTACCAATAAGACTCAATATTTAAGTGAAGAAATTAAAGAACAAACAAAGAAAAAAGAAGAAGAACAACAAAATTTAGTCCAAGAAGCAGCAATGGAAGCAGATGATGATTTACCATCATTTTTACGAAGACGAAAGGGAGTTTAATTAATTATGGGATGAAGAAGTAAAAAATATAAAGACAATGATGAAAATAGTAATTATAAAACCAGTTTTCAAGAACAAATACAAGAATTTGCTCCTAAAAATTATCAAGAAATTGAATCAGTTGCTAATGCTATGATTTTACAAAAACCAATTAAAGTTAATTTAACAACAACTGTTGAAAATGATCGAAGAAGAATTATTGATTTTCTTTGTGGTATTTCGTATGTTATTGGTTTTGTTGTTGATAAAACTGATATTCATATTTATGAATTTAAAAATGAATTAAGTTAATCTTGAACAAATAGCTTTTTTATTTCTTTCTAATAATAAAGAAATAAAATTATTTATTTTTTAAATTGTTCTTACATTAATTTTAGAATATAAATACCTTCTAAATTAGAAGGGATTTATTGTTTTAATTTGCTTATCTTGTTGTGTTATACAGTGAATATTGCCACCACCTAATAGTACTTCACGTGTATAAAATGAATTAATTTTATGATTAGGAAAACAATTTTGCAAAACATTAATTGCGTTTTATCCCATATTGGGTCATTAAAAACGGGAATAATGATTGTTTTATTTGTAATATAGAAATTAACATAACTAGCTGGCATACGAAATCCTTCGGTACGATTAGCAAAACGAGGACTTTTTTCATGATTTTCTGCCTCTGACTTAGTTATAAATAATGGTGCTGGTTGATGTAATTTAGTTACTTTTATTTTTCGTCCTTTAGCATCTGTGCTATTTTTAAGAAACATTAAAGCTTCTAAACTACGTTCATATTGAGGATCATTTTTATCATCAGTTCATGTTAAAACAACATGACCAGGTGTAATGATATGTAGTAGATTATCAACATGACCACTTGTTTCATCATTATAAACACCACGAGGAATTCATATTATTTTTTGTGCATTTAAATATTGTTTTAAATGTTCTTCAATCTCTTCTTTTGTTAAATCAGGATTTCGATTAGGGTTTAATAAACATTATTCTGTAGTATAAATTGTTCCTTCACCATCTTGATGAATGCTTCCGCCTTCTAATACAATTGGTGCTTGATAATAATCAATGTTACTATTTTTAGTCATTTCAATTCCAACTTTATTATCAATTTCATAATTTCAATTTCAACTGGGTGGATTAATATTTGGTTCATTTTTCATGCCTCATGCAGTGAAGTGAAAATGAACAGCTCTTCGTTGTCATTTTTTATTTATTAAATAAATTGGTCCCATATCACGCGCTCAACTATCTTGATATTTAATATCGATTAATTTGATAGTTGGATCTAATAGTTTGCGAGCTTCATTTCAATTACTTTTATTAATAAAAATTTTTACTGGTTCATGTTTATTGATTGAGTTGGCTATTTTTGCAAAAACAGTTCGTGCTGGTTGACATTCTTTTTGTCAATTATCTTTCATAAGCGGTCAAATCATTCATGTGCCTTTATGTTCTATTGATTCAATTGGGGCAAAAAAACCATCTTTTTTTGGTGTTGATGTTAATAATTTGCTCATAATTTCCTCCCCTTTTAAGTAGTACTATTTATAATAGTGGATTTATGTAACCCCTATTCTATATATAAATAGTATTTTTATTATAAAATATTTTATTTACAAAATAAAATTTATTTCATAATAAAAGTGTTAAAGTTAATTGAATCTGATTTTATTTATCATTTTAATTAGTAAAATTAATGTAATATAAAGTATGATTTTTGTATATTATTTGCAATACATTTTATACATGATATTATTTAGCAATAGTTATCTCTAATATTTGAGATAGACTATATGCATTATTATAGTTAATTAACAAGAGATTTTAGAAATTGTTAATTAACTTTTTCAAATAAATTATAATTAATTTATTTTAGAATTGTTCCTTTGCTTATTTTAATGAAAATTTAAAATAAAAAATTTAAAAAAATATGTTTTTCAAGCCCATTTTTTTATTTTTAATAAAATAAATGGGTTTTTTATTTGAAAGGATGTAAAAAAGTGCCTACAGAAAGTCAAGAAATAGGTTCTGATAATAAAAAGCAAAAAAATATTAAGGATTTTAGAAAAGAAATAACTTCTAAGATTACAAGTGCAAAAATAGAAAAAAAATATTGCAAACAATTAATAAAAACAATTAATAGTGATGACCTTACTATATTTTTTAATAGTTTAATTAAAGCAGATTCGTTATTTTGCTTTTTAAATATTGTTCATCATTTTTATCAAGAGTTAGTTTTTCTTTATAATAATAAAAAGTTTTTAGTATTTGATTAATTTTTATTAGAAAGTTTAAAAAATTCATGACAATGAATTGAAAAAGAAAAGCAAATTTTTAATGAAGAACATAACTTAATTATTGAATTAAAAAATATAGTTAAAGAATCATTTCCAGAACAATATTTTGAAATTATAAAATTTAAACAAGAACAAGCACGAATTAATTTTGATTACTTTTTTCCTGAATTAAAACTTCCCAATAATGCGATTAATTTTTGAAAACAAATTATGCTGAATTATACTTGTAAGTGTAAGTAAATAAAATTGCAAAAAATTCTCATATAAAAATTTCATAATGCTAAATTTAGTTTAGAAAAAAGTAAGGAGTTTTTATATGAGTTATAAACATCTTGGCATATGATGAAAGGATTTATATTGAGAATCAATTGAAATTTAAATTTAAAATTAGTGAAATAGCTAAAAATATTAATCGAAGTATTAGTACTATTATTCGAGAAATTAATAGAAATAAAGATAATAATCATTATTTTTCATTAATTGCACAAAATAAAGCTGAAAATCGAAAACAATCACATATTAGTTTTCATAAGTTTAAAAATAAGAATTTAGTAAAATATGTACAACAAAAATTACTATTAGGTTGATCACCTGAACAAATTTATGGCAGAATTAAAAATTTTCATAAACAATGAGTTATTAGTTTTAAAACAATTTATACTTGAATTTATTTTGGAATGCTTGATAAAGTTACTAGTAAAAATTTAAGAAGAAAAGGTAAAAAACGAAAATCTCAAGAGAATCGTGGCAAGTTTAATGGTAAATCAATTAAAGAACGAGATATAAATGTTAATGATCGTATAACACTTGGTCATTGAGAAGGAGATACTATAGTATCATCACGAGGTAAAAGCAAATCATGTTTAATAACTTTAATTGAAAGAGTATCACGATTTACTTTAGCAATATTAGTTAAAAACAGAACTACTAAAGTTATTAATAAAAATGTCAGTTATTATTTATCAATTCTTCCTAAAAACATTGTTAAAACTATTACTTTTGATCGTGGCAAAGAATTTTCAAATTGACAACAACTTGAAAAAAATTTAGATGTAAAAATTTATTTTGCCAATCCATATTCACCTTGACAAAGAGGTACTAATGAAAATACTAATGGTTTAATTAGAGAAAAATTTCCTAAAAAATTTATTTTTTCAAAAACTAATAAAAATGAAGTTCATAAATTTATATTGTCTTTAAATCAAAGACCGAGAAAAATATTAAATTATCTTTCACCAATCGAATATTTGGATAGAAAAATAATTTAGTTGCACTTACCTTTACAATTTAGCAAAATGGTTGAATAGTAAATCTTAAAACAAATAAACCTAAACCACTAAACATATCTTTATTTTCATAATAAACTTTACCAACTTTTTTAAGATTTTTCATGACTTCATCATTTAATGGTAAAAATGGTGTACAGTATTTTAAATAAAATGGATGATATTTATCATAAGGATTACATGTAAAAGTAATGAAAAAACTTTTATAAAAATAACGAGTAATCTTTTGTCCAAAGGTAGAACTATATATATTTTTATCAATAAATGTTCAACTTCACTCTTTAATAGGTTTATTTGATACTTTAATACGATTACTTCTAAACATAGATTTTTGTAAACGTTCATATCGATATGTTAATTGTTTTTCAGTTAATGTTTCTTTTTCTTCTGCCATAATAATTTCATCTGTTCTTGAACCTAAAAAACTTGATCCACCTGCTTCTTTTCCAAAAATCTTATTACCATTAGCATAACCAATAAAGTCAATTTGTTGATTACTTGGAAAAATAATACATCCCCCCATCCTTAGTAATTTTTCATTTAATGCCATGTGGATTATTAGGTAATAAATTAATATTATATGTATCTAATAAAACTTGACAAACATTCATTAAAGCACCAATTGTAGTTTCACTATGAGTATTTTCATATCTTCTTACTTCTTGAACACTACTATCTCTAAAATTACAACATATAAATAAATCAAATGCTAAACAGTTTCAAGTTTTTCTTGTTCCACGTGCTGTTGGAACAAAACGATAAAAACAATTAGTAGTAAAATATTCTGCTCATTCATCACCAACAAATTCTTTAAAAATATCTCAACTAAAACCATAATTATTATCACTAAAATTAAGATTATATTTTTTATTTAATTGTCCATAACTACTAATAAAAGCCATATTTACTCCTTATTTTTTAAAAAAAATTAAACTTAAATTATTAACAAACAAAAATTAGAAAGGAACATTAAAAATGTTTATATTACCATTCGCAAATCATTTTGATTGAGACAAACATGATTTTAATCAAGATGAATTAAGTTTAAAACAAACAGAAGAATTATTTGCAAAAATAGATGATTATTTATGAAGTATATGTGATAAATCTGAATATAAATCATATAGATTTAGACAACGAAAATTAAAAGCAAAAAAAGGTTTATTAACTTATAAACGACGTATTTGTACACATTATAACACAAAAACACAAAAAATGGAGTACGTATCATTATTAGATAATTATCTTGGTGTTAAAAAATATAGTAAACTTGCACCTAACGTTATTAAACAAATTTTAAAATATTTTGCTGATGGTAAAAAGTATCGTGATGTTTGTGATACTTTTATTGAAGATTTAATAAGTAATAGTACAGTTTGTAGAACATATCAAAAATTTGAATTACCAAAAGCAAATATTCCCAAAATACCATTACAAACAAATCAAAATTTATATGTAAATATTGATGATGGTCATCGAAAATTTAAGTTTAATGAAAAACACAATACTAAAAATTGTAAAAAATGTTCGATGAGATTAATAGTAATGTGTACTGGTAAAAAGAAAAATGGAAAATTAATTAATAAAAGAGCTGTATGTAAAATAAGAGTTTCAAAAACAGAAATTGGTGCTGAAAAAACCGCAAAATTAATAGAAAAATATGGTAATTTATTTTTTGAAAACTTTGACCAAGCAAATTTAATAGTTTGTGGAGATAGTGCAAAATGAATTAGAAAAACTGCTACAATTTTAAATGCTAAATTTATTTTAGATAAATTTCATGCTTTTCATGTTTTATTTCTTGGTATAATGGCAGGAAGAAGAAAAAATCAAATTGCTAAATTACACTATCAAAATGCAATAAATTTATTTGCCAAAGGTCAATATTATGAATTAATTGATTTTTTACAATCATTAACTTTACAATATAAAAAATTAAAAGTTGGTTATTTTATTAATGCAAAAGATGGTGTATTAAACCAAGCATTAGTTGAAAATATTGGTTGCTTTACTGAAACTAATATTAAACAAATTTTAAAGCATATGATTGGTGATAGAACTTATAACATTGATATGTATACAAAAATGGTTAATTTTAAATGTTATCAAATAAATACAATTATCCAGTTATTATAAATCAAAACTTAAATTTAAAAAATAAATAAAAATAAAATAAAACTTATTAAAGAAAACTTTAATAAGAATTTTTGAGTTATAAAAGTAAGTATTATTGTGTCAATATCGAGTGAAAATTTCCCAAAAATATTTATCAAAAAAAATAAAAAAGAAGTAAAATTTAACAAATAAAAGTTGCTTTGTTTTGAAAGTAAATATTTTTATATTTACTTTCAAAGGAGAACAAAATTATGAAATATTTTAGTTCAAGTGCTGAATTATACTTGTAAGTGCAAGTAAATAAAATTGCAAAAAATTCTCATATAAAAATTTCATAATGCTAAATTTAGTTTAGAAAAAAGTAAGGAGTTTTTATATGAGTTATAAACATCTTGGCATAGATGAAAGGATTTATATTGAGAATCAATTGAAATTTAAATTTAAAATTAGTGAAATAGCTAAAAATCTTAATCGAAGTATTAGTACTATTATTCGAGAAATTAATAGAAATAAAGATAATAATCATTATTTTTCATTAATTGCACAAAATAAAGCTGAAAATCGAAAACAATCACATATTAGTTTTCATAAGTTTAAAAATAAGAATTTAGTAAAATATGTACAACAAAAATTACTATTAGGTTGATCACCTGAACAAATTTATGGCAGAATTAAAAATTTTCATAAAGAGTGAGTTATTAGTTTTAAAACAATTTATACTTGAATTTATTTTGGAATGCTTGATAAAGTTACTAGTAAAAATTTAAGAAGAAAAGGTAAAAAACGAAAATCTAAAGAAAATCGTGGCAAGTTTAATGGTAAATCAATTAAAGAACGAGATATAAATGTTAATGATCGTATAACACTTGGTCATTGAGAAGGAGATACTATAGTATCATCAAGAGGCAAAAGCAAATCATGTTTAATAACTTTAGTTGAAAGAGTATCACGATTTACTTTAGCAATATTAGTTAAAAACAGAACTACTAAAGTTATTAATAAAAATGTCAGTTATTATTTATCAATTCTTCCTAAAAACATTGTTAAAACTATTACTTTTGATCGTGGCAAAGAATTTTCAAATTGACAACAACTTGAAAAAAATTTAGATGTAAAAATTTATTTTGCCAATCCATATTCACCTTGACAAAGAGGTACTAATGAAAATACTAATGGTTTAATTAGAGAAAAATTTCCTAAAAAATTTATTTTTTCAAAAACTAATAAAAATGAAGTTCATAAATTTATATTGTCTTTAAATCAAAGACCGAGAAAAATATTAAATTATCTTTCACCAATCGAATATTTGGATCGAAAAATAATTTAGTTGCACTTACCTTTACAATTTAGCATTCAGCAAATTTAAAAGTGTTATCTAGCAAGTATAATATATATTTAATAAATTTTATATATAATATATACGAAAAACTAAATATAGTTTTCAATCCATTATTTTTTTTAAAAAAATAATCGATTTTTTTATTTTGAAAGGAAGATTTTGATGCCAGTTACTGAACAAGAAAAACGTAAAAAAGAAAGTTCAGAAATAAAAAAAGTAATTAAAGCCTTTGAAAAAGAAATCGAAGAAAATGATAAGCAAATTAAAAATGAAAAAAAAGAAATAAAAAAATGAGAAAAACTAAAATTAAATATTAATGATGAAAAAAAAGATTTAAGTAAAGAAATTAAAAAACTTAAGATAGCCTTAAATGAAATTAAAAATAAATTAAAGGAAAAAAAAGAAAAAAATATTAAATATGAAGAAAAAGAGGTAAAGTTTAAAGAAAAAGATTTAATAAAATTAGAAAATTTAAGAAAAGAAATTGAAAATAAAGTTGAAGTAGAAGAAAAGCAACAACAACAAATACAAGAAAATATAACAAAATTAAAAGAAAATAAACAAGAAATAATAAATCAATTAGAAGAACTTAAAAAAAATGAGAAAGAAATGGAGGAAGAAATAGTCAAATTAAAAGAAACGATTGTTGTTAATGATAATAATGTGAATCTTTTGATTAAAGAAAAAGAAAATGAAATATTAGAAGTAAGATTAAAAATTGCTAATTTATCTGCTAGTTTAAAAAGAAAAGAGAAAGAAATAACATTATTAGAATTTGAAGAATTTAAACATGAACAAATTATTTTAGAAAATAAAGAACAATTAATAAAAGCAAATCATAAATTATATTCAAATAAAAAAACAGAAAATGAAGTTAAAATAGCAGAATTGGAGATCAAAAAAAATAAGAAAATTTGTGAAATATATGAATTACAGCATAAACTAAATATAGTGGTTATAGATGATGCAAATATTAATTTTAAAATTTTAAGTTTACTTTTGATAATATGTAGGCTTGAAAAATCTTCTATAAAAATTGTCAAAGAAATTACAACAAAAAAAGATGTCTTAAAACAAATAAAAAATAATTCATCAGAAGAATCAATAGTAATTTCACCAGAAGAAAACGCTACTTCTGTTCAGCAAAATGCAAAACCATGGTTTAAACGTATATATAAACCATTTACTAAACTTTATAGAGGTAGTAAACAAAAACTTACATTAGGATATTATCAAAGAAAAGAAAAATCTTTAGAAGCGGAAATTAGGAAATTAGAAGCTGAAAAATTAAAAGATTTTTGAAATAAATTTTGATTACTTATGAGCTGTGGTTGTTATAATAATCATGGTAAAACAACAAGAAAAATAGAAGAAAAAAAACGAGAATTAAAAGATATTAAAAAAGAACTAGAAAAATTATCAAAAAATAATGTTTCAAATAATGATCCGCAACCTTCAACTTCATCAGCAGTACCCAGCTCATCTAAAAGTTGAAGTGACAAATTATTGAAATCAACAGAAGAAGTAACAAAAACTGAATCTTTATTAAAAGAAAATTCTAAAAATCTAGATATTTCTTTACATTAATTTTATAGAATAGAAATTTATATAACTTTAATTTATAAACTAAATTTTATTAGAAAATGAACAATAATTTAACTTCAATTTTGAACAGATATTGTTCATTTTTTTCTTTTTTTATAATTTTTATAAATTATAAATTGATATATATAAAATTACTGTTATAATTTTACTAGCATAATATTTAAAATGGAGTTAGAAGTAATATGAGTAAATCTAAAATTTCATTAAGTTTAAAAAATGTTGAATTTCGTTATAAACCAGAATATAATAACGCTGTTGATAATGTTAGTTTTGATATTAATCATGGTGAATATATTACTATAATTGGTCATAATGGTAGTGGTAAGTCAACACTTTCAAAAATTATTATTGGTGTTTTACACAAACAAAAAGGTACAATTCAATTATTTGGTGAAACAATTACTAATAAAAACATTAAACAATTACGTCGTCACTTAGGTATTGTTTTTCAAAATCCTGATAACCAATTTATAGGTTCAACTGTTCGTGATGATATTGCTTTTGGCTTGGAAAATCATTTAGTTGAGCCCAGTGATATGCCAGCAATTATTGACAGAGTTTCTAGAGCAGTGGGTATGGAAAAATATTTAGATCATGAACCACTATGATTATCTGGTGGTCAAAAACAACGTGTAGCTATTGCTTCAGTTTTAGCTTTAGAACCTGATATTATTATTTTTGATGAGGCAACTAGTATGCTTGATCCAAAAGGTAAACGAGAAGTTAAAGAAATTATGTTAAAATTACAAGAACAACGCAATAAAACTATTATTTCTATTACTCATGATATGGATGAAATTATTAATGCTGATAAAATTATTGTTATGAATAAAGGTAAATTAGTTCGTTATGGAACTCCATCTGAAATATTAAAAGAATGAGAGTTTTTACAAAGTATTCATTTAGATATTCCTTTTGTTTTAAAAGTATCGTTAGGTTTAAAAAATAAGGGAATTAATATTAATGAAACATTAAGTGAAGAGGAGCTGATTTCTAGCTTATGTCAATTAAATTCAAAGAAGTAAGTTATACTTATTCTCCAAAAACCCCTTATCAATATCAAGCATTAAAAGATATTACTATTGAAATTGTTGAACAAAAAATAGTTGCTATTATTGGTGAAACTGGCAGTGGTAAATCAACTATGATTCAACATATTAATGGTTTATTAGTTCCAATGGCAGGTTCAGTTGCTATTAATGATTTTATTATTAAGGCTAATCAAAAAAAAATTCGTGATATTAAAAAAATACGTAAACAAATTGGCTTAGTTTTTCAATTTCCCGAATATCAGTTATTTGAAGAAACTATTGAACGAGATATTATGTTTGGACCAGTTAATTTTGGTGAGAAAAAAGATAAAGCACGAGAGTTAGCAAAAAAATATATTAATTTGGTTGGATTAGACGAAACATACTTATCAAGAAGTCCATTTGATTTGTCTGGTGGTCAAAAACGAAGAGTTGCTATTGCTGGTATTTTGGCATTACAAGGTCATACTTTAATTTTAGATGAACCAACAGCAGGACTTGATCCCGATGGTGAAAAAGAATTAATTAATTTTCTTTATGATTTAAATCATAAAGAAAATAAAACTATTATTTTAGTAACTCATAATATGAATCATGTACTAATGGTTGCTGATGAAGTTATTGTATTACATAATACACAGATTTATAAAAAAGCAGATCCAATTACTATTTTTAGAGATAAAAAATTAATTACCGAAACCGGAATTGAGCCACCAAAAATTTATAGTTTTTTATATAAATTAGAAGCAGCAGGATTTGATACATCAAAAATTACTGCTAGAAGTGATTCAGAATTAATTGACCAGTTGTCAAAAATATTATCCAAAAAAATAGCAATAAAAAGTAAGGAGTAATAAATAATGAAAGTTAGTTTTGGTCGTTATTTACCTTTAAATTCAATCATTCATCGTGTAGATCCAAGAATTAAATTACTAGTTTTAATTTGTTTAATTGCTTCACTTTTTTTTCATACTGGTTTTGAAGGTTACGCTCTTATTGGTTTTACTGTCATAACAATTTTCTTTTGTGCAAAATTACCTTTTATGATGTTATTAAAATTAATGCGCCCCATTTTATTTATGGCATTTATTTTATTTATAATTAACTGTTTTTTAACTGATGGCCCTAATGTTGGAATGATTTGACGTTGGCATGGTATTAAAGTATCGTATAAATCTATATTTGTTAGTATTTATATTGCTCTTAGAATTTATTTAATGATTTTAATTACAACAATTTTAACAACAACAACTCAACCATTAGATTTAACATTAGCATTAGAAGATTTAATGTTACCACTAAAATTAATTAAATTTCCAGTACATATTATTTCAATGATTATTTCTATTGCTCTTCGTTCAATTCCTACATTATTAGATGAAGCAGGCAGAATTTTAAAAGCGCAAGCATCACGTGGTGTAGATTTAAAGAATGGTCATTTTAAAGAAAAAGTTAAATCGTTAGTATCATTAATTATTCCCTTATTAGTTTCTTCATTTCAAAAAGCAGAAGATTTAGCATACGCTATGGATTCAAGGGGTTATGATCCGCAAGGTAAAAGAACACGTTTTCGTCAATACCATATTGATTTTAAAGATATATTTTTCTTTATTATTGGTGTAGGATTGTTAGCATTTCTTATATCTTATACTTATCATCCAGAAATATTTTGAAGAATTACATTTATTGATGATTATTATTCACAATAATATATAAAAAAATAATTAAATTGCTAAATTGTAAAGGTAAGTGCAACTAAATTATTTTTCTATCCAAATATTCGATTGGTGAAAGATAATTTAATATTTTTCTCGGTCTTTGATTTAAAGACAATATAAATTTATGAACTTCATTTTTATTAGTTTTTGAAAAAATAAATTTTTTAGGAAATTTTTCTCTAATTAAACCATTAGTATTTTCATTAGTACCTCTTTGTCAAGGTGAATATGGATTGGCAAAATAAATTTTTACATCTAAATTTTTTTCAAGTTGTTGTCAATTTGAAAATTCTTTGCCACGATCAAAAGTAATAGTTTTAACAATGTTTTTAGGAAGAATTGATAAATAATAACTGACATTTTTATTAATAACTTTAGTAGTTCTGTTTTTAACTAATATTGCTAAAGTAAATCGTGATACTCTTTCAACTAAAGTTATTAAACATGATTTGCTTTTGCCTCTTGATGATACTATAGTATCTCCTTCTCAATGACCAAGTGTTATACGATCATTAACATTTATATCTCGTTCTTTAATTGATTTACCATTAAACTTGCCACGATTTTCTTTAGATTTTCGTTTTTTACCTTTTCTTCTTAAATTTTTACTAGTAACTTTATCAAGCATTCCAAAATAAATTCAAGTATAAATTGTTTTAAAACTAATAACTCACTCTTTATGAAAATTTTTAATTCTGCCATAAATTTGTTCAGGTGATCAACCTAATAGTAATTTTTGTTGTACATATTTTACTAAATTCTTATTTTTAAACTTATGAAAACTAATATGTGATTGTTTTCGATTTTCAGCTTTATTTTGTGCAATTAATGAAAAATAATGATTATTATCTTTATTTCTATTAATTTCTCGAATAATAGTAATAATACTTCGATTAAGATTTTTAGCTATTTCACTAATTTTAAATTTAAATTTCAATTGATTCTCAATATAAATTCTTTCATCTATGCCAAGATGTTTATAACTCATATAAAAACTCCTTACTTTTTTCTAAACTAAATTTAGCATTATGAAATTTTTATATGAGAATTTTTTGCAATTTTATTTACTTGCACTTACAAGTATAACTCAGCTAAGTTTTATTTATTTAACTAAGAATACTAGTAATATTTCTTATTTTAGAATAATTATTTATTTTTGTTTGATTTCAAAGAAATACCATTATTATTTGTGATAATTTTTCAATCGTGTTGATTTGTTATGATATAAAATATGTTAATTTTACAAGAGTTTTCTCTTTATTTTCATTTTTATTAAATAAAATATTTTCAATAGGAACACTATTACAAAGCTATTACTGTGACTAGTGTTTTAATCAGTAAACTTCCTAATTTCTAAATATAGTATGGCTTGTGTATTATGATATACACACATAGAAAAGGTATTAAGAGTATTTAAATCAATTATTATGATTAATTATTAATTTTAAATTGTTTTCTAATTGTTAATAGTAACATTGTTTTTTATTATTATTACTGTTATATACGAAAATTAGATGATTATTTTTGTAGTTTTATGAAAAAAAATATTAAAAAATCATAAATTTATTGTATAATATTTAACGGTTTTACTTATAGAAACTAATATGGTGACTGTGGCGTAGCGGTCTAGCGCATCAGTTTGTGGAACTGACATTCGCGGGTTCGAATCCCGTCAGTCGCCCCATTTAATAAAATTATGTTTTTTTACTACTCCTTTTTGGAGTTTTTTCTTTTTTAAGTAAATATTATTATAAATTTATTTTCGCTTTTTATTTACTAAATAAATAATGGTATAATTATTATGTTTTATGATTTGCAGAAAGTTGAGGTTTAAATGTATATGTACCTTAAAGAAGGGCAAATACTTTCAATTCATGCATATAAGCATAATGGCGATTTATATCGTAGTTGAAATAATTCAATTGTTTTAGAAGATACTGAAAAATATTTAGTTTTAGTAAATGAGAATGTAACAATTACTGAAATTAATGGTCGTAAATGAACAACCGTTGATCCAGCAATTTGGTTATTTTTTAAAAATGATTGATACAATATTATTTGTATGATTCGTAATGATGGTGTTCATTATTATTGTAATATTGCCAGTCCTTTTATTTTAGATTCGCAAACAGTTAAATACATTGATTATGATTTAGATGTTAAAGTATTTCCTAATCGTTCTTATAAACTGTTAGATTTGAAAGAATTTAAAACTAATCGTCGAATATGAAAGTATCCAATACCTTTACAAAATATATTATGACAAAATATAAATAAATTAAAAAAAGGAATTAAGAAAAATGAAATTAATTTATTTAATGATGATGTAATTTTAAATTATTGAAAAAGTTATCAAGACCAAAGTTTACAAAAATAGTAAGAACATATGTTCTTACTATTTTTGATATTAAAACTTTTTATAACTAAATTAAATTTTTTTATAAAATAGGTAATGTTTTTGCATAATTATGTTCTCTCATAATACTGTTTATATTACTTTTTTTACTTTTATCTTCAATACTATTATTTATATTTTGAATATCTATATCATTAAATTGTATTTTCTTTTTGTAATTATGATAATTAATAGCATATGTTTTTATTTTTTTTACTCATTTTTTTACTCCTTTTAAAAATAAAAACCTATTTACTTTGAAAAACAAAGTAAATAGGTTAAAAACAATATTTAGTTTATAGTTATTTTTAACATCTTTTTGAAAATTTACAATTAATAAATATATATATATATATATATCAAATATATTAACTTTGTAAATTATTTTCATATATTTTCATATTTTTTGAAATAATGTTTTAGTAAATTTAATCAATTATCTAAATTAGAACCATATTTTTTTTCTAAATCTCATAAAAAATTACCATATACATCATTACCGCCAACCAGTACATAAGTTTCTTTTCAACTAATTTTTCCTTCTTCTAGTTTAATTTCTTTTACAAAACCAAGGTTTTTTAGATCACTATCAATTAAACTATTTTTTTCATTTTCTTTTCAATAATGTTCTATTATTTTTCCATTTTCATTTTTTGTAAATCAAAATTCATCTCCCACTTTACCAATTAAGTTATTAAAATTTTTATTATTTATTAATTCATTTTTTAATGATATTTTATCAATTAATTCTGAATTAGTTAAATTAGAATGAAAATCATTAATGTTATCACCCAATCTCATTACAATATGTGATGGTACATTTTTTATTGGTACTAAATCATTTTCTCAATTTTTTATTTGCATACTATTTTTATCTTTTGATGATAATTTAAAATTGTTATTATTAATATAATTAAAACGATTTTCTTTTGATATTAAATCTTTATAATTACTTGAATTATATTTAGTTACTCCTTGCATTCATCAAACATAACTATCAAGAAATGCCTTTGGATAATAATTATTTTCTAGTAGTTTTTTAGTTGGTATTGCTTCATCTCCATACTTGATATTTTCGCCTTGAAAACGATTTGAATCAAATAAAACAATACCACCACTTTTTCATACATGTTTAACAAATTCTAAAACTCCATTATAAAGTTGTTCTTCAAAATTGACTTGATGATCAACTCATTTTTTAAATTCATAATCCATATCTTTCATTTTTGGATTAAAAAATTTATAAATTGAAAAACCAATATTATTTATGAATGTTTCATCAAAATCAGTAATAACAATAGGTACATATTTATTAGCTTCAATTTTTGATTCATTATAATGCACAGTGTAATTTTTATCTTCTTCATCATTTTTGGCATTAGGTTTATTTGCGGTTGCATAAATAACATCTAATGATAAATGTTTTTTATTTGCTTCTATAACATCATCATACTGTTTTATTGCTGCACGAAAAGTATTTAATAAGGATATTTTTCTTTCTGCTGATTCTTGTCAAATTATTGATTGTAACACTTTTAAATCATAAATATTGTTATTTTTATAACATCCAATAGCGCTTAAACTTGTACTTGTAATAATTATTAAACCACTTATTATTTTTAATATTTTTTTCATGTTTTTTCTCCTTTTAAAAATAAAAACCTATTTACTTTGAGAAACAAAGTAAATAGGTTAAAAACTATATTTAGTTTGTAGTTTTTTTAACATTTTTTTTGAAATTTTACAATCAATAAAGATAATATATTTATTTTTAAAATTTAAAAGACAAGATATAATTATTATTAACTATTTAAATTACGTATTATTGTTGATTTATATTGGCTAAATGTTAAGATAAATGTAAAATTAAATACTTAATTATTAATTACATTTAGTTTTTAATAATTTTGCTAAATTGTAAAGGTAAGTGCAACTAAATTATTTTTCTATCCAAATATTCGATTGGTGAAAGATAATTTAATATTTTTCTCGGTCTTTGATTTAAAGACAATATAAATTTATGAACTTCATTTTTATTAGTTTTTGAAAAAATAAATTTTTTAGGAAATTTTTCTCTAATTAAACCATTAGTATTTTCATTAGTACCTCTTTGTCAAGGTGAATATGGATTGGCAAAATAAATTTTTACATCTAAATTTTTTTCAAGTTGTTGTCAATTTGAAAATTCTTTGCCACGATCAAAAGTAATAGTTTTAACAATGTTTTTAGGAAGAATTGATAAATAATAACTGACATTTTTATTAATAACTTTAGTAGTTCTGTTTTTAACTAATATTGCTAAAGTAAATCGTGATACTCTTTCAACTAAAGTTATTAAACATGATTTGCTTTTGCCTCTTGATGATACTATAGTATCTCCTTCTCAATGACCAAGTGTTATACGATCATTAACATTTATATCTCGTTCTTTAATTGATTTACCATTAAACTTGCCACGATTTTCTTTAGATTTTCGTTTTTTACCTTTTCTTCTTAAATTTTTACTAGTAACTTTATCAAGCATTCCAAAATAAATTCAAGTATAAATTGTTTTAAAACTAATAACTCATTGTTTATGAAAATTTTTAATTCTGCCATAAATTTGTTCAGGTGATCAACCTAATAGTAATTTTTGTTGTACATATTTTACTAAATTCTTATTTTTAAACTTATGAAAACTAATATGTGATTGTTTTCGATTTTCAACTTTATTTTGTGCAATTAATGAAAAATAATGATTATTATCTTTATTTCTATTAATTTCTCGAATAATAGTACTAATACTTCGATTAAGATTTTTAGCTATTTCACTAATTTTAAATTTAAATTTAAATTGATTCTCAATATAAATCCTTTCATCTATGCCAAGATGTTTATAACTCATATAAAAACTCCTTACTTTTTTCTAAACTAAATTTAGCATTATGAAATTTTTATATGAGAATTTTTTGCAATTTTATTTACTTGCACTTACAAGTATAATTCAGCTTTTAAAAATGATTGATAAATAAAATTATTGTTTATAGATTTTAAATTTTTTTTGCATAAGATGTTAAAAATAAAGTACGAATAGTTTACTAGAAATATTGCGAAATAATAATTATAAAGAGGTAAAAGGATGTTAAAATTTTCAAAAACATTATCTAACATTGGTATTTATCTACTTTTGACAACATTAATGCCGGTAATGGTTATTTCTATAATTATGATTTCTTTAAAAGGGTTAATGGAAAGTTCTTATTAATTATTATGGAAGTTTGGAGAATGATTACAAGAAGTTTTTGATTCTGGATTAAGTACTATTCAATGATTAGGATGAATTATATTGATAGCTTGTCTAACAACTTATGGTATTCTTATATTTATTTTAGTAATGATAAATTCAAGAAAAGCATTTGAACAAAGAATTGGTTATATTCTTGGTTTAGTAATTGGAGTTGGTTCAATTGTTGTTATATTATTACCATTAATTATTGTTAGTATTGCCAGTCTTGGCAATGGAGTAATAACTTTAGTATTAGGATTATCATTTGTTTTTATTGGATTAAATGGTGGTTTAGTTGCTTGTGGATCATTATTTGGTTTAATTAGTGCAAAAAATATTATAAATTTATGAGATGCAAAGAAAAAGTAGATATAATCTACTATTTGTTATTTATCTATTTACTTCATGGTAATTGTAAATTTGTTAATGTATAATGCATTAATTGTCGATGTATGCTAATAATTAAAACGTTAAATATTGTTACAATAAGTAAAATTCATCAATGATCGTTTAAAGTATTAAAATAATCAAGTTTGCTTTTAAAAACGGCAGTTTCAACTAACATAAATAATGCATTTAAAATGAAAAAAATTAATCAACCAAAACTAAATAGAATAATTAGATAACGATAAAATTTAGTTTGAAAAGTACTACCTTTGACTTTAATTTGATAAACTGTTTCATAAGTATAATGATTAATAGAAAAAGCAAACAAAATTAATAGAATTAAACTATTTATGCCAACTATTAATAAAATATTAATTATTTTTTCACTAGTAGTATTTATTAAAATTAAACCTATTATTATAAATATAATTTGAACAATTAATCACAAAATACTAACATAAAAAAAACTTTTTTTTGTTCAGTATTTAATTAATTCATTTTCCATTTTGTATCACCATATTAATTTTAGTATATTTTATGCAAATATAGAATAAAATTTATCTTTTTATAATTTTTCATAACATAATAAGTTTGGTAATAACTAAAATTAGAGAGGGAAATAAAATGGCAATTGAAGTAGAAATTAGGCGTATACGTCTAAGACTTGGTTGAACGCAAGCATATTTAGGGAAATTAGTAGGTGTTCGTCAAGCAACAATTAGTAGAATTGAGAGTAATGCTAAAAATTCTTCATGAGGAATAATTCATAAAATTCTTTTAGCATTATTAGTAGATATGAATGATATAAAAGATTTTACGCATGATTTTGTATTAAAAGAAAATGATTTTGAACGCTGAATTATACTTGTAAGTGCAAGTAAATAAAATTGCAAAAAATTCTCATATAAAAATTTCATAATGCTAAATTTAGTTTAGAAAAAAGTAAGGATTTTTTGTATGAGTTATAAACATCTTGGCATAGATGAAATGATTTATATTGAGAATCAATTGAAATTTAAATTTAAAATTAGTGAAATAGCTAAAAATCTTAATCGAAGTATTAGTACTATTATTCGAGAAATTAATAGAAATAAAGATAATAATCATTATTTTTCATTAATTGCACAAAATAAAGCTGAAAATCGAAAACAATCACATATTAGTTTTCATAAATTTAAAAATAAGAATTTAGTAAAATATGTACAACAAAAATTACTATTAGGTTGATCACCTGAACAAATTTATGGCAGAATTAAAAATTTTCATAAAGAGTGAGTTATTAGTTTTAAAACAATTTATACTTGAATTTATTTTGGAATGCTTGATAAAGTTACTAGTAAAAATTTAAGAAGAAAAGGTAAAAAACGAAAATCTAAAGAAAATCGTGGCAAGTTTAATGGTAAATCAATTAAAAACGAGATATAAATGTTAATGATCGTATAACACTTGGTCATTGAGAAGGAGATACTATAGTATCATCACGAGGTAAAAGCAAATCATGTTTAATAACTTTAGTTGAAAGAGTATCACGATTTACTTTAGCAATATTAGTTAAAAACAGAACTACTAAAGTTATTAATAAAAATGTCAGTTATTATTTATCAATTCTTCCTAAAAACATTGTTAAAACTATTACTTTTGATCGTGGCAAAGAATTTTCAAATTGACAACAACTTGAAAAAAATTTAGATGTAAAAATTTATTTTGCCAATCCATATTCACCTTGACAAAGAGGTACTAATGAAAATAATAATGGTTTAATTAGAGAAAAATTTCCTAAAAAATTTATTTTTTCAAAAACTAATAAAAATGAAGTTCATAAATTTATATTGTCTTTAAATCAAAGACCGAGAAAAATATTAAATTATCTTTCATCAATCGAATATTTGGATAGAAAAATAATTTAGTTGCACTTACCTTTACAATTTAGCAAATAAATATTAATATTTTTACTGTAGTACATTTTTTTATTTATAGGAGAAATTTATGAAATATTTTTTAAAATTATTAATTATTACTTTGTTAATAAATAGTTCATCAGTAGGATTAATTGGATGTAGTATTCCTAGTGTTGGTGATATTTGAATAATTACTGATGGTGGTGATTTATTCGATAAAGCTTTTAATCAGCAAGTATTAGAAGGTTCAAAAGAGTTTACTAAAATATTTAATGATAATCGTATTATGATTAGTAATTTACCCGGTAATGAAGTTTGAAAAAATAAAAAAATGAAAACGCGTTGAATTATTTCACGAGATAGTACCGTTTCAACTTTACAAAATAATTATAATTTAGCAACATTTGCTGGTGCTAAAACAATTATTGTTGTTGGGTTTAATCATCTTGGTGCATTAACATCAGCTATTCAAAATCAATATAAAAAGTTAGGTGTTCGTTTTATTTTAGTTGATGCTAAATTAGAAAAGCCAGTTGATGTAGCTTGTTTAAGTTATTCAGCAGAACAATCAGGGTTTTTATCAGGATTAGCAGGAGCAATATGATTAGCAGCTAATCATGAAACATATGATGATAATGGTTTAAAAATGTCAACTTTTGGTGGTTTACCAGCTGATACTATTGTTAGTTATATGATGGGTTATTATTGAGGTGTATATTATTTTAATAAATATCGTAATAGCAATGATAATTTATTGGAAATGACTAATGCCATTAGAATTAAAGAGGGTAAGGAAAAAATTGAAAAATGAACTAATAAATTTGATATTCATTTTGATAAAATTGCTAAACAATTTACAGGTAGTTTTGAATCCGGTACAAAATCATCAAAAGCGATAACTTCACAATTAATTGATGGATATAAAGATGATATTGTAATGCCTGTTGCAGGAGCACAAACAATTGATTTAGTATCAGCTGTTAAAAACTCTACTACTAATAGCAAAGCAAAAATTATTGGTGTCGATGTTAATCAAAGTGTTCAATATAGTTATGCTAAAGATATTTTTATTACATCAGCTTTAAAAGGAATTCATAAGTCAGTTAATACTTGATTATGACATTCTTTTAATTTAGATTATAATGAGGATGGTATTAAACCTATTAATGGTGAACAATACTTTGATGGTAGCATACCACAACCAGCATTAGGTGGTCAGCAATATCTTGGAATTGCTAATAATGATTCTATTAGTGCTATTTATAATAACTTAATTATTGATAGTAATGATTATTGACATTTGGCACAAAAAGTAACTGATGCTTATAATAAATTAGTTGCTGATTTAGCTAATGATTCTACTCGTGATAAGTGAGAAAATGCTTGAAAAAATTATGTTGATGAAAGTGTTGAAAAGTATAAACCACAGTTTTAATAAAACTTTACTATATATTTTAAAAAATTTATAATTATTCTTGAATTTTTAAAGAATAAGTTTTATTATCTTATATAATGGTAGTTATGCCATTAAAAGGAGAAACTAGTGTTTAGAGTTAATTGTGAAAATAAGAAAATAATTAATATTAAATACATATATACTGTATTTTTTAATAGTAAGTTATTCCCACCCATTTATTTTCAAAATTTATTTATAAACAGTTTTATTTTATTTTGAATAATTGAATTAAGAAAGCAATGTTTTTGCTTTCTTTTTTTATATTTTTTTTATATAAATATTTATATATAATTGTAGGAGGAATATAATAGTATGCGTAAAATTTTTACTGTATTTAGTGCAATATCATTGTCAGTAATAATGATATTACCAATCATTGCTTGCAATAGTCAGTTTAATGATCCAAATATTTATCGAATAACTGTTGTAACTGATGGACATACTATTAATGATGCTTCTTTTAATGAATCATCATATAATGCTGCCCTCAAGTTTAAACAAGAGTTTAATGATTGAACACATAGTGATTATGTTGATCCTCAATATAAAAATAAAAGAGTTGAGATTTCTTGAGATAATCCCCAATTAACTAATACTGATGATTTAATGACATCATATAATAAAGCCGTTTTCATAAACAGTAAAGTAATTATTGCTTCAGGATTTTTACATCATAATGCTTTGGTTAAAGCACAAAATACTATTTTAAAACATAAAGTGAAATTTATTTTTATTGATGGTGATACTGCAAATAAAGAAGTACCAAAATCTAATAAACAATTGGCTGGTTTACTTTACAAAGCAGAACAATCAGGCTTTTTAGCCGGATTGGCAGGGGCAATATGGTTAACTGCTCATGCTAATCAATATGGTGGACTTGATAATTTAAAAATGTCAACCTATGGTGGACTTGATATTCCAGCAGTTACTAATTATATGTATGGTTATTATTGAGCCATACAGTTTTTTAATAATAAATTTAAAAATAAAGAAGATGAAGAAAAATTAATATCATGAGTTAAAATTTTAAATTCAGATTTTAAAGAATCATTACCAAATATTAAATTTATAACTTCAGGTACTCAATTTAGTGGTGATTTTACTCAAGGTTCAAAAGGTTCACAAGCAATTAATGATGATCTTGCTTGACAAAAAACTAATATTATTTTTCCGGTAGCAGGACCACAAACCGAAGATACTTTATCATCATTAAAAAAATCTGGTCAAGGTAAAATTATTGGTGTTGATACAGATCAACAACTTCAATACCCACAATCTGCAGATAGGTTTATTACTTCTGCAGAAAAAGATTTAATTAGTTCAATTAAACTTATGCTCTGAAAATCAGTTGGTAAAACTGATCAGAATCCAGAGCATCCAACTGATCCAACTGCCGATCAAACATTTATTGATGATGCACCATACAGAGGTGGGCCTAATTTTACTGGAATAGCACCAAATAAAGCAATTAAAGATGGTGATAAAGATATTTACACACCATTAATGACAGAAACTACTAATTGATTAGATAAAATTTCTGCTGGATGACAAAAAGTACTCAATTTAAAAGATCATTATTGAATTAATGGTATTAAAAAAGAATATGATCCATTTAAATAATTAAGAGGGGTGATAAAATGCAAGTAAATATTGAAAAACAGAACTTACAATATGCTGTTGAAATGGAAGGTATTACTAAAGTTTTTTTAGATACTATTATTGCTAACAATAATATTTCTATTAAAATTAAAAAAGGAGAAATTCACGCTTTGGTTGGCGAGAATGGTGCAGGTAAATCGACACTAATGTCAATCTTATTTGGACTATATCAACCAACAAAAGGTATTATTAAAATTAATGGTAAAGAAGTAGTAATATCAGGACCAATTAGAGCAGGCGAATTAGGTATTGGAATGGTACATCAACATTTTAAATTAGTTGATAACTTCACTATTTTACAAAATATTATTTTAGGTAGTGAGCCGGTTCATAAATGACAGTGAATTAATTATAAAAAAGCTAAATCTAAAATTTTAGAAATTTCAAAAAAATATAAATTAGACATTAAACTTAATTTAAAAATTGAGAATGCTAGTGTTGGTATGCAACAACGTGTTGAAATTTTAAAAGTTCTTTATCGTGGTGCTAGTATTATTGTACTTGATGAACCAACCGCGGTTTTAACACCACAAGAAATTACTAGTTTATTAACAATTATTGAAGAACTTAGACGTGATGGTAAAACTATTATTTTTATTAGTCATAAATTAGAAGAGGTTAAACAAGTTGCTGATAATGTTACAGTAATTCGTTTAGGTAAAGTTATTGAAACTTTTGAATCTAAGAGTAAAACTAAAGAAGAAATTGCTACTTTGATGGTTGGTAGAGATTTAGTTGATATTAGAAATCAAGGTAATGTTGTATTAGGGCCAGTATTATTAAAAATTGATAATTTATTTGTTCATAAAATTGGTAATAGGAAATCAATAATGGGTCTTTCTGATTTTAGTTTAGAAGTTAAGTCACGAGAAATTGTGGCTATTGCTGGTATTGAAGGTAATGGTCAAACTGAATTAATTTCAGCAATTACTGGTTTGATTAAGCCAGAAAAAGGTGATATTTTTTTTGGTAATAAGAATATGAAACACAGTTCAATTCAAAGTTTATATAAAAGTGGTTTAAGTCATATTCCTGAAGATCGTCATAAATATGGACTTGTTTTAGATTATAATGTTATTGATAATATTGTTTTACAAAATATTAGCGAATATCCTTTTTCTAAGCATGGTTTGATTCGCAGTAAAGCTATTCAATCTTATGCACAAACTATTATTAATAATTATGATGTTCGTGGTAGTAAAAGTGGTTTTGCTTTAGTTAGAGGTTTGTCAGGTGGTAATCAACAAAAAGCGGTTGTTGGTAGAGAATTAACAAGAAAACATAAAATTTTAGTTGTTGCTCAGCCAACACGTGGCTTGGATATTGGTGCTATTGAATATATTCATAGTCGTATTCTTGATGAAAAAAATGAAGGTAATGCAGTATTATTAATTTCTTATGAATTATCAGAAGTTATGTCATTAGCAGATCGAATTGTTGTTTTACATGCTGGTAAAATTACTGGTAATGTTAGTCCTAAAAATGTTACTCGTGAACAATTAGGATTAATGATGGCGGGACAAAAAATGTTAATGGAAGGAAATGAAGATAATGTTTAAACAAAAAACATGATTTTTAAAACGACGAAGTCGTTTATATCTTGGTTCAAAAGAAATGAATAGTAGTCTTACTAAATTTAAGGGTTCAATTTTTGCCATTATTTTTGGATTAATTATTGCTTGTTTTGTTATAATTGGTTCAGGTCAAAATGCTTTTACTTATTTTCAGTTGTTATTAACATATTCTTTTACAAGTTGGCCAACTAATAATTGAGATAATACTTTAGTTTGATGAGCAATTTATATTGTAGCAGGATTAGCACTAGTTATTTCTTTCCGCTCAGGAATGTTTAATATTGGAGTTGCGGGTCAAATGTTAGCAGCAGGAGCTGTTGTTATCGCAATTGGTGTCCGTTATGACTTATCACAACCATTAGCTATAATTAGCGCGCTTTTTGCTGGAGTATTAGCAGCAATATTGGTGGCGTTGGTAACAGTGTTATTAAAAGTTTTTTTTAATGTTCATGAGGTTGTTACTTCTATTTTATTAAATTGAACAATTTGATATTTAGTAAAATGACTATTTAAAATCAATAAAGATTTATATGATGCTGATCATGGAACATCAGCAACTATTCATGATAGTATGAGTATGAGTATTAATGGTTATAATTGTATACTACCATTATTAATTTCTATTATTTTAATAATAACAGTTTGATTTTTATTGAAAAAAACAACTTTAGGTTATAAAATTCGAACAGTAGGTTTAAATCCATTTGCTGCGGTTTATAGTGGTATTAATCATAAACATTATTGCATAACATCATTTGTTATTTCAGGAGCATTAGCAGGAGTAATGGCTGTTATTTATTACATTGCCAAAAATCCTTCAATTAGTTTTTTAACTGATGATTTACCAACTATTGGTTTTGATAGTATAGCTGTTGCCTTAGTTGGTCAAATTAATCAAATAGGTGTTGTGGGTTCTGCTTTTCTTTGAGGCTTAATTAAGAGTGGTGGTTCAATTGGTTCAGTATTAACATTACCAACAGCAACTGGTGATATTATTTTTGGTGTTATTATTTATTCAGCTGCTTGTGCAGTTTTATTATCTCGTTTACAGCCAATTAAATTTTTAATTCGTTATTTAAATATAGCCTTTGATGGAGAAAAACGAAAAGTTACAAATAGTTTTATTGCCAAGATGTACTATCATTTTATTGAAAATTTTAAAATAAAGAGACAATATAATAAGTTAAAATCAGATTTAATTAAAGAAAAAAATAATAAAATTAATCACTTAAAGATAGAATATAATAAATCATTATCAGATTATGAGTCAAAAGTTAAAAATTTAAAACAAAATCTTTCACAAGAAATTAATAAATTGAAACAAGAATTAAGTGATCAATTAAAGTCATTAAAAAATGAATTAGTTAAAACTAATGATAAAAAATTAAAAGAACAATTAATTTTAAAAAAATGTCAACTTCAAATTACTTATAAAATTGAAACTAAGGAATTAATTAAAAAATATAAAATTGATAAAGAACAATTAAAAGGAAAATATAATAAAATACTATGAGATGATAAGTCAGTAGTTAAAAATTTAAAACAAAATCTTTCACAAGAAATTAATAAAGTTAATAGTGATATCAACTTACAGTTACAAGCAGTTATTAAAAATAAAAATGATAAAGTTGGTGTTAATTGAGCACAATTTTTCCAAGAAAATAAAGCTTTAAATCATTATATATATAAACAATATAATGCAATTTGAAAAAAAGGTAAAATTGGTAATTGAAATAATTTTCAACAAGAAATAAAAACGATTTATGGTGAAAGTTTAAATATGTATATTAATGAAAAAATGAAATATGAAAATAATGTTTATAACTATAAGCAAGATTTAATTCGAGAAATAGTATTATTAAAAAAACAAAAAGCAATATTAGATAAGTCAAGAGTAAAAGACTTAAAATTAAATCTTTATCGAGAAATTAATAAATTGAAACAAGAATTAAGTGATGAATTAAAGTTATTAAAAAATCAAACAGTTAAAACTGACGATAAAAAAATAAAAAAACAATTAATTTTAGCAAAACATCAACTTCAAACTAATTATAAAAATAATGTTAAAGACTTAATTAAAAATTATAAAATTGACAAACAGCAATTAAAAAGTCAAATTATCCCAATTAATAGTAATATTAATATATTAACTAAACAATTTACTAAAAAAGCGGAAATTGAAAAGACAACTTTTATTAATAAATTTACTGATATATTTAAAAATGAACAACAAGCAATTATGAAAATAAAAACTGAAAGAACAGGAGGAAAAAGTTAATGGAAGCACTTAAAATAATTCTTGAACATTCTAGTTTAATTTTTGTTGTTTTAGTACTTGGTGCATTATCTGGATTAATTTCAGAACGTGCTGGTGTTGTTAATATTGGTATTGAAGGAATGATGACAATTGGTGCTCTTGCTTTTTCTTCATTTGGAAAAAATATAGGTGTTAATTGAGGTAATTGATCACAAATTGTTGCTTTATTAGTAGCTGGATTAGCGGGAATGGGATTTGCTTGTTTCCATGCTTTTGCATCAGTTACTTTAAAATCTGATCAAATTATTTCTGGCGTTGCAATTAATATTTTAGCAGCAGCAATTGCAGTTTTTGTTGTTCAGTTACCAGGGAATAATGGTTTTATTTCATTAACAAATATTTATCAATTACCAAAAATTGGTAATAATGAATTTTTTAATTTATATTTATTTTTAGCAATTATAGTTTTAGTAAGTATTGCTATTATTCTAAAATATACTAAATGAGGATTACATCATGTTGCGACTGGTGAAAATCCCAATGCGGTTGATGCTGCAGGAATTAATGTTATTAAACAACGATATGTTGCTGTATTATTATCTGGTTTTTTAGCAGGAATTGCTGGTGGTATTTTTCCAATGTATGCTAGTCAAACTTTTCGTGGGACAGTTAGTGGAAATGGTTTTATTGCTTTAGCTATTTTAATTTTTGGACAATGAAGAGTACCATTGATTACAATTGGTGCTGCCTTATTTGCTATTGTTGAAACAACAGGTGCCAGAATTACGTTTTTACCAAATATTCCTCAATGAATATCAAGTAATTCTGATATATGGAATATATTGCCTTTTGTAACATCTTTATTAGTTTTAGTGTTTACATCAAAATGAAGTAAAACACCAAAAGCATTGGGTATTGCTTTCAATAAATCTAAACGATAAAATTAGTTATTAATAATTTTAATGATGAATTAATTTTGAAATTAAATTTTACTTTTTTAGTAATATTTTCTAAGATTTAATTAAAAATATAATAAAATAAAAAATTTTATGGGTATTTTATACTATAAAATTTTTTATTTTATTAAGAATTTGAAAAAAATTGCAATAATACAGTTTTATTTATCAAAAAAAATGCTGAATTATACTTGTAAGTGCAAGTAAATAAAATTGCAAAAAATTCTCATATAAAAATTTCATAATGCTAAATTTAGTTTAGAAAAAAGTAAGGAGTTTTTATATGAGTTATAAACATCTTGGCATAGATGAAAGGATTTATATTGAGAATCAATTGAAATTTAAATTTAAAATTAGTGAAATAGCTAAAAATCTTAATCGAAGTATTAGTACTATTATTCGAGAAATTAATAGAAATAAAGATAATAATCATTATTTTTCATTAATTGCACAAAATAAAGCTGAAAATAGAAAACAATCACATATTAGTTTTCATAAGTTTAAAAATAAGAATTTAGTAAAATATGTACAACAAAAATTACTATTAGGTTGATCACCTGAACAAATTTATGGCAGAATTAAAAATTTTCATAAAGAGTGAGTTATTAGTTTTAAAACAATTTATACTTGAATTTATTTTGGAATGCTTGATAAAGTTACTAGTAAAAATTTAAGAAGAAAAGGTAAAAAACGAAAATCTAAAGAAAATCGTGGCAAGTTTAATGGTAAATCAATTAAAGAACGAGATATAAATGTTAATGATCGTATAACACTTGGTCATTGGGAAGGAGATACTATAGTATCATCACGAGGTAAAAGCAAATCATGTTTAATAACTTTAGTTGAAAGAGTATCACGATTTACTTTAGCAATATTAGTTAAAAACAGAACTACTAAAGTTATTAATAAAAATGTCAGTTATTATTTATCAATTCTTCCTAAAAACATTGTTAAAACTATTACTTTTGATCGTGGCAAAGAATTTTCAAATTGACAACAACTTGAAAAAAATTTAGATGTAAAAATTTATTTTGCCAATCCATATTCACCTTGACAAAGAGGTACTAATGAAAATACTAATGGTTTAATTAGAGAAAAATTTCCTAAAAAATTTATTTTTTCAAAAACTAATAAAAATGAAGTTCATAAATTTATATTGTCTTTAAATCAAAGACCGAGAAAAATATTAAATTATCTTTCACCAATCGAATATTTGGATAGAAAAATAATTTAGTTGCACTTACCTTTACAATTTAGCAAATAAAAAACCAGTCATTAAAAATATTAATGTTGTTACTAAATTAACAATATATTATAATAACTATTATTATTTTAAAAAAAGGAGAATATATGGAAAATAAAGAAAAAATTCCAACAGCTCATATCAAAGCTGCTCGTGATCAAATTGCAAAAGTAGTAATTATGCCAGGTGATCCATTACGTGCTCAATTTATTGCTTCTAATTTTTTACAAGATTGAAAACAAGTAAATAATGTTCGTAATATGTTAATGTTTACTGGAAAATATAAAGGATATAATATTACTATTGCTGCTAGTGGTATGGGTATGCCTTCAATTGGTATATATTCATATGAGTTATTTAAATTTTATGATGTTGACTGTATTATTCGTGTTGGTAGCGCTGGTTCATATCAAAAAGATGTTAAAGTTTATGATATTATTAATACTACTAAAGTATATAGTGAATCTACTTTCGCTAAATATGCTGCTAATATTGATGAAAATCAAATTGAATCTGTTGGTAATATTAGCAAAATTATTAATAAAGTGGCACAAAAAATTGATAATGAATTTGATCAGCAAAAAAATGAAAATTCTTCGTATATAGTAAGTGAAAAAATAAATTTAAGATCGGGTTTAATTCATTCAAGTGATGTATTTTATCGTATTAATGATAATGATTATAAAACTAATCCTTTAATTAGTAAATGCTTAGCAGTAGAAATGGAATCTTTTGCCTTATTTGCTAATGCAAAACATTTAGAAAAAAATGCGGCTTGTTTATTAACAATTTCTGATTCTTTTATTACCGGTGAATCAATTTCAGCAGCATTACGCGAAACTAGTTTTAAAAAAATGATGATTTTAGCTTTAGAATCATCAGTTGCTTATTATAAAGAAGAGGATATTGATGATAATCTTAGCGATAGAAACTAGTTGTGATGAAACTAGTGTTGCTGTTATTAAAGATAAAAAGGTTTTAAGTAATATTATTGCTTCACAAATTAAGCTTCATCAACAATATGGTGGTGTTGTTCCAGAATTAGCAGCACGAGCTCATAGTGAAAATATTGCTACTGTCTTACAAACAGCAATTGAAAAATCTAACATTTCAATTATGGATATTGATTTTGTTGCTTATACTAATACTCCTGGTCTGACTAGTTGTTTACACGTAGGTAAAATTATAGCAGAAACTATTGCTGCTTATTTAGAAAAGCCATTGCTTCCGTGTAATCATTTGTATGGACATTTGTATGCTTCTTTAATTAATAATGAATGAGAATTTCTAGTACTTGGTTTATTAGTTAGTGGTGGTCATACACAGTTGATGTTGGCAAATGAACATTTAAATTTCACTATACTTGGTCAAACATTAGATGATGCTGTTGGTGAATGTTATGATAAAGTTGCAAGAATGTTAGGTTTAAAATATCCGGGTGGTCCTGAAATTGAACGAAGTGCTAAATTGGGAAAGCCAACTTATAAATTACCATTACCTAAAAATGATAATAGTTTAGATTTTAGTTTTAGTGGTTTAAAATCAGCCTGTGCTAATTTGATAAATAAAGAAAAAGGTAAGTTACAATTTAATAATTTTGCAACTTCTTTTCAAACAACAGTTATTCAAGTATTGATTAATAAAATTGAATTAGCATTAAAAAAACATAATCCAAAAACTTTAGTTTTAGCAGGAGGAGTTAGTGCTAATCAGCAATTAAGATTAGCAGTATTAGATTTAAAAATTAAATATCCAAATTTAAAAATAATTGTTCCAAAATTAGAATACTGTACTGATAATGCAGCAATGATTGGTATTCTTGCAAGTTATCAAATTGAACATAAGTAAGGGTGAACTCATGATTATTGGTATTATTGGTGAAGCGGGAGTAGGTAAGACAACTGCTACAAATTTTTTTCAAAATAAAGGTGCGTATGTTATTTTTGTTGATAAAATTGTTAAACATATTTATACACTAAAAGAAACAAAAAAAGCATTAATTAATGAATTCGGTGATACTTTTATTAATAATGATAAAACAATTAATAAAATAAAATTACGGTATGAAGCATTTCAACACCCTCATATTTTACGTAAATTAGAAAATATTATTTGACCAAAAATGATAAAAATTGTTGAAGAAGATATTATTCGTAATAAAATACACCAAGAATTAATTGTTATTGATTGTGCAGTATTATTTAATGCAAATTTAAATTTATTAGTTGATAAAATTCTTTTAATTGAGGCTGAGGAAGATAAAAAAATCCAACGAATAAAAGAACGTGATAATGTTAATGATTTACAAGTTATTTCATTATTAAATCAACAAAAAAAATATTTAATTTTAAATAAAGATATTGATTTTATTGTTAAAAATAACGGTACTATTAATGATTTTATTAAACAATTACAAAAAGTTGAAAAAAAGTTATTAACAAATAAAGTATAGAGATTAATGTTTTTTTACTTTAAAAAACAATAGTAAAATATATTAAATTATTTTTGTATATTAAAATGAAAATTTTCATAATAAAAAAATTAAGAATAATTTTAAAATAGTTGAGGTTAAAAAAATACATAGTAATGTATTTATAAATTACCAAAATTGTTTTTCTTGTAGTAGAATATTTATACAACTAAATAACAAAGAACTTTAGATGTTCGGGAAAAAGATGAGAATTCTTTGCTGCCCCAGCAACTGTGATGTTGATGAACGTTACAAAACCATTGAAGATAAAACTTTGAGAAGGGTAACAAGTAAAATGAAGCTAAGCCAGTAGACCGGTCTAATTTTTTAAGTAATATTATATTCCTGGGTGTGAATTAATGATTATTTTTAATAATTGCTTTTATTTTTTAATATTTGTAATTTTAATAAAGTAATTTTTAATAATGACAACATCCTTTATATAATATAGGGGATGTTTTTAGTTGTGTAATTAAGTAGAGGGGTAATAATAAATGGCAAAAGATAACAAATATTTTCAACAATCACAGTCACCATTAGAATATATTATGAAAAATTTTAATGGAAAAATGCGGTCTGTAAATTGAAATGTAATCAATGATGAAAAAGATTTAGAGGTTTGAAACCGTATTACTCAAAATTTTTGGTTACCAGAAAAAATTCCTGTTTCTAATGACTTAACTTCTTGAAAAACATTAAATCCAAAATGACAAGAGTTAATAACAAGAACATTTACAGGTTTAACTTTATTAGATACAATTCAGGCAACAGTTGGTGATATCGCACAAATACCTAATTCTTTAACTGATCATGAACAAGTTATTTACACAAATTTTGCTTTTATGGTAGCAGTTCATGCTCGATCATACGGAACAATTTTTTCAACTTTATGTTCTAGTGAGCAGATTGAATCTGCTCATGAATGAGTAATTAATAATGAAAGTTTACAAGCCAGAGCACGTGCACTAATTCCTTATTATACAAGTGATGATCCTTTAAAATCCAAAGTAGCTGCCGCTTTAATGCCAGGTTTTTTATTATATGGTGGTTTTTATTTACCATTTTATTTATCTGCTCGTAGTAAATTACCTAATACTTCAGATATTATTAGATTAATTTTACGTGATAAAGTTATTCATAATTATTATAGTGGCTATAAATATCAAAGAAAAGTTGAAAAGTTACCAAAAGAAAAACAAGAAGAAATGAAAAAATTTGTATTTGATTTATTGTTTAAATTAATTGATTTAGAAAAGCAATATTTAACAGAATTATATCAAGAATTTAATTTAGCTGAAGATGCTATTAAGTTTAGTTTATATAATGCTGGTAAGTTTTTACAAAATTTAGGATATGATTCACCTTTTAGTGAAGAACAAACAAGAATTAAGCCAGAAATTTTTAATCAATTATCAGCTCGAGCTGATGAAAATCACGATTTCTTTTCAGGTAATGGTTCATCTTATGTAATGGGCATTACTGTAGAAACGCAAGATGAAGATTGAGAATTTTAATTTTAAAGGAGAAAAAAATGCATAATGATGTTGTAAAAGTTTCAAACCAAAAAATATTAAAGCCAGAGGGAAAAATTCATGTTGTTTATTTTTCTTCTTTGTCAAATAATACTCATCGTTTTATTCAAAAATTAGAGGTTTTAAATTCAAGAATTCCTCACGATTTACAAGAGGAAATTTTAGTTGATAAAGATTATGTGTTAATAACACCAACATATAGTGGGGGTGGTGATATTAAAGAAGGGGCGGTTCCTAAACAGGTAATTAAATTTTTAAATAATAAGCAAAATCGTAATTTTTGTCGTGGTGTTATTGCGTCGGGTAATACTAATTTTGGTGATACTTTTGCAATTGCCGGGCCAATTCTTTCAAAAAAATTAAATGTCCCACTATTATTTCAATTTGAATTATTAGGAACTAATAATGATGTATCAACAATAAAAAATATATTAGTAGATTTTTGAGATAAAGATAAAAAAAATACCAATGAAATAAATACTTTATCTGGAACTTTAGAAAGTGATGAATATGTTACTTTAAATGCTAGAGCAAAAACTACTAATAATGCACAATTTGATTTGCAAGCAGCACAATCTTATATGAAAAATCATATTAAACCAAATTTATTGCTTTTTAAAACCGTTAAAGAAAGAATAGAATATTTAGTAAAAAATCAATATTATGATGAAACAATAATTAATAAATATTCAATTACGGAAATTGAACGATTAACAAATGAAGCATACAGTTTTAATTATCAGTTTACGAGTTTTATGGGTATTTTAAAATTTTATAATTCTTATGCTTTAAAAAGTTTTAATGGTAAAAAATATTTAGAAAATTATGAAGATAGAGTTGTTATGAATAGTTTATTTTTCGCTGATGGTAATATTGAACATGCTAGTAAAATTTTAAGACAAATTATGTCTGGTAGATTTCAACCAGCTACTCCCACATTTTTAAATGCAGGGAAAAAACAAAGAGGTGAATACACTTCATGTTATCTTTTACGAATTGAAGATAACATGGAATCAATTGCTCGCGCTATTACTACTTCATTACAGTTATCAAAACGTGGTGGTGGAGTTGCTTTGTGTTTAACAAATTTAAGAGAATTTGGAGCTCCAATTAAAAATATTAAAAATCAAGCAACAGGCGTTATCCCAGTTATGAAAATTCTTGAAGATTCATTTTCATATGCTAATCAATTAGGTCAAAGACAAGGTGCTGGAGCAGTTTATTTAAATGTTCATCATCCAGATATTATGTTATTTTTAGATTCAAAGCGTGAAAATGCAGATGAAAAAATTCGTATTAAGTCAATGTCTTTAGGAGTAGTTATTCCTGATATTACTTTTGAATTAGCAAAAAACAATGAACAGATGGCACTTTTTAGTCCTTATGATATTACAAAAGTTTATGGTAAAGCAATGACAGATATTTCTATTACTAAAGAGTATTATAATATGTTAAAAAACCCTGAAATTAGTAAAAATTTTATTAGTGCTCGCAAATTATTTCAAATGATTGCTGAATTACATTTTGAAAGTGGATATCCTTATTTATTATTTGATGATACAGTAAATAAAAATAATGCTCATCCCGGTAGAATTGTTATGAGTAATTTGTGCAGTGAAATTATTCAAGTAAGTACAGCTAGTGAATTTAATAGTGATTTAAGTTTTAAAGAAATTGGTGAAGATATTAGTTGTAATTTAGGAAGTATTAATATTGCAAAAGTAATGGAAAGTGGAAGTGAATTTGGTGAGGTTATTTTTCAAGCAATTCATTCATTAGACCAAGTATCAAGAAGTAGTGATTTTTCTAGTGCTCCGTCAGTTGCATATGGAAATAAAAAAAATCATGCTTTGGGTTTAGGTGCTATGAATTTACATGGATTTTTAGCAACAAATCATATTTTTTATGATTCAAAAGAAGCAATTGATTTTACTAATATTTTCTTTTATGTTATGGCTTATCATGCTTTTAGTGCTTCAAATAAATTAGCATTAAAATTTGGAAGTTTTGGTGGATTTAAAAATTCAAAATTTGCTGATGGTTCATATTTTGATAAATACATAAAATGTCAGTCAGATAAATGAACTCCTGAAACAAAAAAAATACAAGAATTATTTACAAAATATAACATTATGATTCCAACTCAGAAGCAATGAAAAGAATTAGTAATAAAAATTAAAGAAACGGGATTGGCTAATTCACATTTAATGGCAGTAGCACCCACTGGTTCAATTAGTTATTTATCTTCGTGTACACCAAGTCTACAACCGGTAGTCGCTCCTGTTGAGGTACGAAAAGAAGGGAAATTAGGTCGTGTTTATGTTCCTGCTTATAAGATTGATGATAATAATTTATCATATTACACTGAAGGTGGATATGAATTAGGTCCTAATCCAATTATTGATATTGTAGCAGCTGCACAACAGCACGTTGATCAAGCAATTTCTTTAACTTTATTTATTACTGATAAAGCGACAACTCGTGATTTAAATAAAGCTTATATTAGAGCCTTTAAAAAAGGTTGTTCATCAATTTATTATGTTCGTATTCGTCAAGAGGTTTTAGAGGATAGTGAAAATTATCAATGTAATGTTTGTGTTGTATAAATTAATTAGATTATTGAATAGTAGTTTCAAGTAAAAAATAAATTTGTAACAAATTTAGTAATATATTATTTATTTAATTTAAAAAATAGTGAAATTTTATTTTGGAATATAGGATTTTTAAAAAAAAATTAAAAAATACATAGTAAATTTTAAAATTAAAGTTATAATCATAATTGTAAAAAAAATAATTATTATAACTTTGGAGTGGTACTCAAGAGGCTGAAGAGGACTGATTGCTAATCAGTTAGGACGGGAAACTGTCGCGAGAGTTCGAATCTCTCCCATTCCGCCATTATTTAAAAAGCATTAATTGCTTTTTTTTACTTTTAAATAATAAATTTATTAATAATTAGATATAATTTAATAAAGAACTCTTTATATTAAGGAGAAATCATGCGTAAACGAGTAAACTTACTTTTATCATTAATCTTATATATTGCTTTGATTGCAACAATAGTTTTTGTTATATTTAATTATATTAAATATTCATGAATTATTTTGATGATAATTATTACTTTAACTATTTTAACTGGTATTATTATTTTCATTACCAATCGTATGCAAGATGCAAAACTATCATGAATTATGGTTACCTTATGTTTGCCAATCATCGGTATTTTTTTATATTGAACTTTTGGTCGTCCTTATCGTTATCGACGAAAACAAAAAGCTTATTTAAAAACAAATAGTTATTTTTATACCCAAGAAGATTGAACTTTTGCTAATTCAATTTTAGAATCAAAAAAAATAACTTTGAGTGAAGATACTTTATCTTTATTTAACTATACAACAAGAATTTCTCATCGACCATTTTATAATAATACTGATGTTCAAATTTTAAATAATGGTCCTAATAAATTTGTTAAATTAATTGAAGATTTAAAACAAGCAAAAAGTTATATTTTTATTAATTATTTTATTCTTGGTGAAGGGGAGCTATTAGAAGTAATTATTAATGTTTTAAAAGCAAGGATTGAAGTGGGAGTTAAAGTTTATATGATTTATGATGCTGTTGGTTCATATTTTAGTTTATCAAAATATAAAATATGAAAAATGAAAAAAATGGGAATTATTATTCATAAATTTTCACCAGTTAGATTACCATTTATGACAGGAAATTATAATTTTCGTAATCATCGTAAAGATATTATTATTGATGGGAATATTGGCTATGCTGGTGGAGTTAACTTAGCAGATAACTATATTTATCTTTCTGCAAAGTATGGCTTTTGAAGAGATACCCAAATTAGAATTGTTGGGGAAGCTGTTAAATCAATTGATTTAATATTTAGACAAGATTGGCATTTTATTACTGGTAATATTCTTGATATTAGTGCTGAAAAATCTGAAATAAAAATTAAAAATAATATTATTGTCCAAGTAATTGATGATGGACCTATTACTAAAGAAACAATTCAAAAAGATTTATTTATTAAATTTATTAGTAATGCTAAAAAGCGAGTTTGAATTAGTACTCCTTATTTAATTCCAACTAGCGATTTAATTACTGCATTGCGTAATAGTGCTTATTCTGGTGTTGATGTTAGATTATCATTACCCGGAATTACTGATAAATTTTTATCATTAGACATGTCAAGAACTTATTATGATTCATTGATTGAGTCAGGTGTTAAAATTTACGAATATAATAATGTTTTTAACCATTCTAAGTCCGGTATTTTTGATGATGATATTACTATTATTGGTTCAACTAATCTTGATTATCGTAGTCTTTATTCAGATCATCAAACTTTAGTAATTGTTTATGATAGTAAAAAAAATAGTGATTTATCTGCTTCATTTGAAAAAGATTTTATTCATTCTAGTTTAATTATTAGTAATCCACTACTACATCGTAGTTTTGCCTATCGGGGTGTATTTTTATTATTGCTTAGAATTTTAGCACCATTATTTTAAAAAAATTTAGTATAATTAGGTAAATATTAATAATAAGGTGGTCATAATTTATGGGTTGAAGTCGACGAATTAAAAAAATTAAAGAATATTTTAGTGATGAAAATCAACCTAATTTGGATATTTCTAAATTATCAGAAGACAATGAAAAAAAAACTCCTTTTTTTAATAGGTTTAAAAAACAAAAAAAATCTAATAAATCTTCTATTTCAACGAATAATAAAAAACGTAATAATATTTTTTTAAATTTTAGAAGAAGATCAACTATTCAAATTATTAAACATTTAGAAAATAAAAATATTTTTAACTTATTTTTTTATACTGATGTTAGTAATATTACTTTAATATTAGAACAAGGAATTAAACCTTCTTCACAAATTAAATTATTGCCAAAGCAAGAATATATTGTTTGAACTTATTTAGAACATGCTACTTATTTAGAATTAGAGTTAGGTAATTCAACACGTCATTTTTTTTGAAAGTGATGTGCAGAGCAAAATGTTGATGTTAATAAAATAGCTATTATTTCTGTTGATATTCATAAACTATTTCAAAGCACTACTAAAGATTGAGGTTTAAATGTTGATACTAATCGTGTTCAAATATACGAAACAATTCCTGTTGAAGCTATTGATTGAATTTTGGTTAAAGATCGCAAAATGTTTCTTTTAGCTAAATTATATATTGATAATCAAAGACTAAAGTTAAAACTTTTCCAAGGAAATAATGGTAATATTACTTTAGGCTCTGATTAAATGGAGGTAAAATTATGCGTTGATCTGCAATTGTAATTATTGCTTTAATTCCTTTTATGACAATAATAATTATTTTATTTATACGTTTAAATCATCGTAATAATCAATATTATAATCTTATCCATGGTGATTTGTTAAGTTTAGTTCCATTGAAAATTGATTTAAAAAATGAAATCATTACTTTTTCTGAACGCTTAGAAGTTTTAAATCGTAAAAAACGAATTTCATTGTTTGTATTTAAATCAATGATGAATCGTAAAACTAAAGTAAAAATTGAAATTTTTATTCAAGATTTATTAGTGAATAAAGTTCCATTTGAGCCGTGTCATTTTTCTGTTTCCTTTCAATTAGGAAGTAAAGTTATTGTTTATGATTTATCAATTGATTATTTTGATAATAATAATAAAGTTTTGTATGGTCAAATGCAAAGTAATATTCGTTATAATCGTTTTGCTATTTCACAAGCAATTATTTTACAACAAAATGAGTTAACAGTGGTAAAGTCAGTTTTTGTACAAACTATTTTAGATAATTTTAGTCAAAAAAAATATAATAAAAAAATAAATAGTCAATTTGAATATATGATTTTAATAAAAATAAAAAATTATTTAGCATTAGAAAATATTTTAACTGTTAATAATATTGAACGAATGGAATTATTAATTTCATATTATAGTAAAATAACTTTAGGATTAGATAATACTATTATTTGTAAATATTATGATGGTCAGTTTTTAATTTATTCTAGAAATAAGAAAATAAATTTATATCGATTCCAAAAAAAAATAAATAGTTATATTAAACGTAATTTAGTAGAAAAAAGTAGTTATTTGCAGATTCAAAGTCAAATATTATGTGTTTATGCTTCAGTAAAAACTGATGCTTCAAATGTCTATATATTATATAATAAAATTATTGATAAGAATCAATTAGAATTAGTACAAAGTAGAGACTTAATTGAAATCAAATTGAAGACAAATGATATTTTAAATTATCCCGATTATAATCATTATTCACTTCTACAATCAGAACAAATGGAAAAATTATTAAGTGTTAGTATTAGACCAGTATATAAAAGTGATAATTCAAATGAACCAAATTGTTACTATGCTTGATGAAATTTTGTTAAAAATTCTTATTATGTTTCGTTTATTGTTTTGATGCGTAATATTCAAGATTCAGGATTGTGGTGAAAAGTAAATGAGCCTTTATTTATTCAAACATTTGAAAAATTTGCGAAATTAAAACAAGAAAAAAACCTTATTCTTCCTGTTAGTTTAATTGAGTTACAAGATAAAACTATTTTAACAAAGTTAATTGCTCTTGTTAATAAGAGAAAAAATCTTTTTGAAAATTGTGATTTAATTTTTGATTTTCAAGATATTGGTGAAATTAATAGTTGGAATAAGTATGATTCAATTATTAAAACTATTCGTAGTAATAAAATAAAAATTTCTTTTACTCATGATTTACGTCATATTGATAATTTTAAATTAATTAATCATTTTAAACCTGATTATGTAGTTTTAACTTCTAATTTATTAGAACAAGTTACTTTTAGTTTTAGTAAATATATTGATGTTATTATTTGTTTGCATTATTTAAGAATTTTAGGTATTAAAAATATTTTAGCTCGTGGTATTATTAACGTTCCTGAAATTATTGTTTTAAAAGGATTAAAGGTTGACTATTTACTAGGAAAAGTATTAGAATCAGAACAAGCAAATAAAGTGCTAGATGCTTTAAATTACCCAAATTATTGGAAGTGACATAAAAGTCAATCAACAAAAGGTGAATAGATCATTATGAATAATGCAAAGAATAAAAATATTACAGCAAGAGAGATTGATTTTGCCAAATGATATACTGATGTTATTAAGCAAGCAGAACTTTGTGATTATGGCGCAGAAAATGGTTCAGCAGCCGGTACCATTATTTTTCGTCCTCGCGGATATGCAATTTGAGAAAATATTCAACATTTATTAAATCAAAGATTTAAAATTTTAAATATTGAAAATGTAATGCTACCACTTTTAATTAGTCAAAAAGCATTTCAAGTTGAAAAAGATCATATTGAGGGTTTTGCACCAGAATGTGCAACTGTAACTAAATTTGGAAATAATCAATTATCAGAGGAACTAATTATTCGTCCTACTTCAGAAGTTTTATTTTGTCGTCATTTTTCAAAAATAATTAGTTCATATAAACAATTACCATTATTATATAATCAATGATGTAATGTTGTTAGATGAGAAAAAAATACAAAACCATTTTTAAGAACTAGTGAATTTTTATGACAAGAAGGGCATACAATGCATAATAACGATGAAGAAGCAAAAAACTTTACATTAAAAATGATTAAGTTGTATGCTGATTTTGTTGAAAAACAATTAGCAATTAAAGTTATTGTTGGTGCAAAAACAATTCACGAACGTTTTGCTGGGGCAAAAATGACATATACAATTGAAACTATGATGCAAGATGGACAAGCATTACAAGCCGGTACTAGTCATTATTTTGGTCAAGAGTTCACAAAGGTATTTAATATTAAATTTAGTAATAAAGATAATAAACAAGAATTAGGATATCAAACATCATGAGGTGTATCGACAAGATTAATTGGTGCTTTAATTATGGCGCATAGCGATGATCTGGGTTTAGTATTGCCATCTACAATTGCACCGCATCAGATTATGCTTTTAAATTTATCACCTAAAAGTGATAAAGTTAAAATAATTGTTGAAAGAATATTTAAAATTTTAAGTTCTCATTTCCGAGTATTAATAAATGAAGATAATAAAAGTTTTTCTTATAAGAAAAGTGAAAGTCAAATTAAAGGTATTCCAATTACTATTGCAATTGGTGAGCAAGAAATTGAAAACCAAGTAATTAAATTAATTTTACGTCATAATTTATATACTATTGATGTTGAAATTAATAATGAAAAACTATTAGTAACAACTATTATTAATCAATTAAATAAATTAAATAAAGATTTATTTAATAATTCACAAAAAAAATTAAATACAAGTTTAAAAGAGTTAACAGATTTCAATGAATATCATAAATTAGTTAAAATTCATAAAGGTTTTTTTATTGTACCTTTTTGTGATCAAATAAAGTGTGAAGAAGAAATTAAAAGTTTAACTGGTACAACATCACGTTGTATTCCTTTAGAACCGTATAAAAAACCAAGTAATTGTTTTAAGTGTCAAACTCCTAATAGTGTCTGAACTTATTTTGCAAGATCATATTAAAATTAGTAAGTTAAATAGAAATAAAATAGAGGAAAGATAATTATTTGTTCTTAAATTATTATTGAGGTGATAATAATGAAAGAACAAATAAGTGCTGATAAGCAACTAATTGCTGCTATTTTTGTTAAATATGAACAAGCAAAATTAACATTAGCAAATAATAATTTTAAATAAAATTATGTTTTGAAAGAGGATAGTGTTCACTATGCTAATAAGATAGCGATAAATAAAGATTTAAAAAATTATGAGAAACATGTGCAAATTGTTGATACAGTTTTAGCATTATTACCAAAAAATGAATATAGTTATATTGTTAGAATGTTCTTAGTTAAATCAAATAAAAATTGATGAAAAAAATATTATCATATCAAAGAATATGAAAAATTAGAAAAAACGACTATTAAGCGTTTTTTATACTTATATTTAATTTAAGGATATAAAATGAATATTAATAGTGCTGAATTATACTTGTAAGTGCAAGTAAATAAAATTGCAAAAAATTCTCATATAAAAATTTCATAATGCTAAATTTAGTTTAGAAAAAAGTAAGGAGTTTTTATATGAGTTATAAACATCTTGGCATAGATGAAAGGATTTATATTGAGAATCAATTGAAATTTAAATTTAAAATTAGTGAAATAGCTAAAAATCTTAATCGAAGTATTAGTACTATTATTCGAGAAATTAATAGAAATAAAGATAATAATCATTATTTTTCATTAATTGCACAAAATAAATCTGAAAATCGAAAACAATCACATATTAGTTTTCATAAGTTTAAAAATAAGAATTTAGTAAAATATGTACAACAAAAATTACTATTAGGTTGATCACCTGAACAAATTTATGGCAGAATTAAAAATTTTCATAAAGAGTGAGTTATTAGTTTTAAAACAATTTATACTTGAATTTATTTTGGAATGCTTGATAAAGTTACTAGTAAAAATTTAAGAAGAAAAGGTAAAAAACGAAAATCTAAAGAAAATCGTGGCAAGTTTAATGGTAAATCAATTAAAGAACGAGATATAAATGTTAATGATCGTATAACACTTGGTCATTGGGAAGGAGATACTATAGTATCATCACGAGGTAAAAGCAAATCATGTTTAATAACTTTAGTTGAAAGAGTATCACGATTTACTTTAGCAATATTAGTTAAAAACAGAACTACTAAAGTTATTAATAAAAATGTCAGTTATTATTTATCAATTCTTCCTAAAAACATTGTTAAAACTATTACTTTTGATCGTGGCAAAGAATTTTCAAATTGACAACAACTTGAAAAAAATTTAGATGTAAAAATTTATTTTGCCAATCCATATTCACCTTGACAAAGAGGTACTAATGAAAATACTAATGGTTTAATTAGAGAAAAATTTCCTAAAAAATTTATTTTTTCAAAAACTAATAAAAATGAAGTTCATAAATTTATATTGTCTTTAAATCAAAGACCGAGAAAAATATTAAATTATCTTTCACCAATCGAATATTTGGATAGAAAAATAATTTAGTTGCACTTACCTTTACAATTTAGCATTTTAAATAATGCTGTATGAGTTGAATATAATACTAATTTAAAACTAGATTATTTAGAATGATATTTTAAAATAACAAATAAAATTTAATGCTCTATGTTATACTAAGTATAATTATTAATAAAAATGATTTAAATTAGGAGTGAATTTATGGATATTTTAAGTGAAATTCATCAAATTATTAAAAAAGATTATCCAGAAATTAAAGAAAAAATTACACCCAAAACTAAATTTAAAGATGTAAAAATTGACTCTCTTAAATTAGTAATGATTGTTATTAAAATAGAAGAAAAACATAATGTAAAAATTAATGATAATAAATTACTGGATTTACAAACAAAAACAGTTCAAGATTTAATAAATGAAATTGAAAGATTAGTAGCAATTGAAAATAAAAAAAAGTAATATTATATTTTATCAGGAGATTAGTATGAATAAAAATTTTGAAAATATTATCCAAAAGTTGAAAGATAAAGACTATCGTTTAACTGATGTTCGTAAAGCAGTTATTAAAGTATTAACGCTTAAGCAACATGTTAGTATTAATGATATTATTAGTTTTTTAACAAAAGAAGGTAATGATAATATTAATATTATGAGTATTTATAATACTATTGATTTATTAATGACAGAACATATTATTCATGCTAATGTTTTTGAAGGAAAACAAATAATTTACGAACTATCAGAAAATACCGTTCATATTATTTGTAATTTTTGTAATAAAATTATTCATGCCTCTTTCGAAGATAAACAACAAATTTCACCATTACAAGAAGAAAAACTTGAAAAATTAGCAACTAAAAATAATTTTTATTTTTCACATTATAAGTTAGAAATTCATGGAATTTGTGATAAATGTGAATTAAAAATAAAAAAAATGAAATTTTAATTGAACTTAAAACTTCTTTAACGTAAAATTGAACATGTACTATTCAAATTAAATATTTTAGGGGTGTAGTTCAATGGTAGAACATCGGCCTTCAGATCCGAGTGTTGTGGGTTCGAGTCCTGCCACCCCTGCCATTATTAAAAATCACTTTTAAATGTTTCTCATAAAAGTGAATTTTTTATTATTATAATTTTGGTAACTTATCTTTATCTAAATTAAAAGCAACAAAACTGAAGGTTCCAATTCCTGTATGAGCACAAATTACGTTTGCTAAATTAATAGTTTTGACGTTTTTAATGCCATAATCTTTAACAAATTTTGTAATTTTTTCTATTTCTTTTGCTTCAGCAAAAGCATGAATAATGTAAAAGAGAGTAATGCTTTCTATTTTTTTACTTTTATTAATTTCTTTAAGAGTATTTTTAATTGCTTTATCTCATGTTCTTGTTTTATCAAATTTATCAATGGTTCCGTCAAAAGATAAAATTGGAGTTATTTTTAACATAGTAGCTAAGGCTGCTGCTGATTTTGAAATTCTACCACCACGAACTAAATAATTTAAATCATAAGGTAAAATAAATGCTATATAGTTATCTCTTATTAATTTTAGTGCTTCTATAATATCATTAACATTATTTTTTTCGTTAAGTGACATTTGATATGCTTTTTTAACTAATAGTCAGTTAATAACTGAAACACCATTACTATCAAAAACAAAAACTTTATCTTTAAAATTAGATTCTTTTGATAACATAGTAGCAGTGTTATATTGACCCGATAACCCCTTTGATAAAGGAATAAAAATAATCTTTTCAAATTTAGTTAAAGCATCTTCTCAAATTATACTCATTTGACCAAGTGGTGTTTGCGAAGTTTTGGCAGATTGTTTTTTATGAACTATTCTATTATAGAATTCTTCATCCTCTAGAATGTTAGGGTCATCAGTAATAGTTGTATCATCACTAAAAGTGATTAATAATGGACAAAATCCAATATTCATTTCTTTTAAATCTTTAATTGAAAATCCTGAAGAGGAATCAGCAACAATACCAATTTTTTTTTTCAATTTTCTCACCCTAACTATAATATTTTTACTTATTTATTAAATTATAACATATATTTTTTACTTAAAAATGGACTTTCATCGTTGAAAGATATATAAAATAGTTAATATGTTGTTTTTGGGGTGGTTGATTCTTGTTTCTTAGATTTTTTATCAGAACATTAATTTTAAAAAACTGAATGTATTCTAAAAACAATTGTGTTATATAATTAACACTAATTTTGACATGAAAGGATTTTATTAATAAGTTAAATATTTTTTCAAAATTAAAAAGCTAAATTGTAAAGGTAAGTGCAACTAAATTATTTTTCTATCCAAATATTCGATTGGTGAAAGATAATTTAATATTTTTCTCGGTCTTTGATTTAAAGACAATATAAATTTATGAACTTCATTTTTATTAGTTTTTGAAAAAATAAATTTTTTAGTAAATTTTTCTCTAATTAAACCATTAGTATTTTCATTAGTACCTCTTTGTCAAGGTGAATATGGATTGGCAAAATAAATTTTTACATCTAAATTTTTTTCAAGTTGTTGTCAATTTGAAAATTCTTTGCCACGATCAAAAGTAATAGTTTTAACAATGTTTTTAGGAAGAATTGATAAATAATAACTGACATTTTTATTAATAACTTTAGTAGTTCTGTTTTTAACTAATATTGCTAAAGTAAATCGTGATACTCTTTCAACTAAAGTTATTAAACATGATTTGCTTTTACCTCATGATGATACTATAGTATCTCCTTCTCAATGACCAAGTGTTATACGATCATTAACATTTATATCTCGTTCTTTAATTGATTTACCATTAAACTTGCCACGATTTTCTTTAGATTTTCGTTTTTTACATTTTCTTCTTAAATTTTTACTAGTAACTTTATCAAGCATTCCAAAATAAATTCAAGTATAAATTGTTTTAAAACTAATAACTCACTCTTTATGAAAATTTTTAATTCTGCCATAAATTTGTTCAGGTGATCAACCTAATAGTAATTTTTGTTGTACATATTTTACTAAATTCTTATTTTTAAACTTATGAAAACTAATATGTGATTGTTTTCGATTTTCAGCTTTATTTTGTGCAATTAATGAAAAATAATGATTATTATCTTTATTTCTATTAATTTCTCGAATAATAGTACTAATACTAATACTTCGATTAAGATTTTTAGCTATTTCACTAATTTTAAATTTAAATTTCAATTGATTCTCAATATAAATCCTTTCATCTATGCCAAGATGTTTATAACTCATATAAAAACTCCTTACTTTTTTCTAAACTAAATTTAGCATTATGAAATTTTTATATGAGAATTTTTTGCAATTTTATTTACTTGCACTTACAAGTATAATTCAGCAAAATTATTAAAGACGGAAAAAATATTTTTCAATTAGATATCTAACAAAATATATTAAATCAAAACTATCAGCATATTACTTTTTTAAAAATCAAGAAAAATTTATATAAATAAGTCAAAAAAATAAAACTCATTAAGTAATAAAAATAAAAAAATCCAAATAAATGAATGACCACTTAAAAACTCAAATCAATATTGAAATATTGATGAAAATATTAATGATGTAAATCAATATGTTGTGTTTTTTCTAATTATCAAAGAATATATTTTAAATTTCTAAAACCCCGATATTTTTATATCAAATCTGTTTTATTTCATAAATCATATAAAATGATTAAATTATGAAAAATTTAAAGATTTAAAGAGAGGGTTATATTATGAAAAAGAAAATTATTAAAACAATCATTGCATCAACTGCATTAACTAGTGGTATTCCTGCTGAAAGTGGTATTTTAACTAAAATAGAAACTGAAACAGAAAATGAATTAGAAGAAAAAGATAAAAGAGCAAATTCTACAAAAAAAAGAGTTAAAAGACAAACTCCATCAAGTTTACAAAAAGCAATGACAACAATTAATATTGGTCAAATTGAAGCGAATGATAAACAACATATTATTCAAAGATTAAGAGAAATTAATCATCCAATTTTATCTAGAGAAGATTTTTTAGAAAATATTGAATTTGAAAACATTACAAATATTAATGCAACAGTACATGCTGGTATTAACATTTACGATCAAAATCCCGCAAGAAATATTCCAAAAAATTTAAATTTTACTATTAACTTTACACCTCGAAGATTAACATTATCAAGTATTCTTATTAGAACTGAGTTAGGAGAATTGTTAGATAATGCACCATTAACAATAATAGAGAGATTAAATTTTTTAAATCCCGATTTGCATTTACGTTATCCTAGTTTTACAAATAGACATCCTATAGGCATAAATAATTTTCAAATTTTATCAGAAAATGTTTATGATTTTCAACAGAATAATCCTCATATTGTTTTTGATAGTGATTTAAATGTAACTTTTACTATTAATGAACAAAGCGTAAGATTATCGACTTTACTTAGAAATACTAATTTAGGACAAATTAGACGTAATGATCCGAGTACTATTATGGAAAGGTTATGAGAATTAAATCCTGATTTAGTTTTTCATTTCGACTTTGTGCCGGGTATAGATTTCTCTCCATTTTTAACTTCAACTACATTAATAATTCCGCTATCACATATGTTTCGTCCAAACAGTATAATATTTACAGAAAATTTGAATATTATTTATGATTGTGATTTTAGTGTTACTTTTACTACACTTGAAGATATATCAAATTATAAACCAAGTAATTTGCAGACCACTACAACAACAACCCCTTCACCTTCAGCAGGTGGAAGCGCTGTTTTGCCATCAACATCTGAACAATCTTTTAACATTGGAACTAGTTCTAGAAATAGAAATCAACACAGTAATCAAAGTACAGGCTTTAGAACAAATCAGAAACCAAAGTGTGATATTTTAAAAACACAAATTATTGATCAAAAATTATTAGATATTTATTACACCACATCTACAGAAAGTAAAAATAATGTAAGAAAAAAACTAACAGAAATTTATGGACAACATTTTACTGATGCTAGTTGAACACAATTTAAAAAAATTGTTGAATTGCATAAATATGGAATCGTTTTTATAACACCTAATAAAAATGAATATTTATTAAAAGGTCTAGCCACTACCACAACTATGAGCATTCCACCTGCATATAAAGTTGTTAAATGAATAAGTTCTCCACAAGCTACAACAGTAGTTGAAACAGAAGAAGCAGTGCCTTTATTAGAGGTTGGTGAAGAAGGTGCGATTGCTATTGGCGAAGAGGTTGTTGAAGGTGGTGCATCTGTTATGATTGAAGGAGGGCCTATTGGATGAGTTGTGGGTGGAGTAATTATAGTTGGTGGAATAGCATATTTAGTGTATAATTGATCACATGCTCATAATGCTGATATCAATTCCCATAATCAATATAATAAAATAGAAAAATATTACATACCTTTAGACAATAAAACTCCACAATATACAGAATCAAGTAAAATTAAATTAGGTATTAGTAATGATATGTGAATAAAATTATCAGAAATTTATCAAGATAATAAAGATGACTATCAACTTTTTGAAAAAAAATTTTAAGTGAAATTACTAAATTTCCACAATTGATAGGAACCTTAGCAAATAGTTTAAGTGATAGTAATTTAAAAACTTTGGTTAAAGTTATGTATAATAATTTTTCAGAAATAAACATTTTTTATATGATGACCAATCAACATGGATGAAAGATTGTAACAAATGCTGTTGGAAATTACTTAGAAATTGAACCAGAATAAAGTTAATAAATTTTCCTATAAAAGAATTATAAAACATAACATATTAGGCTTATTTCATAATTAAAATTTTAATTTTGGAATAAGTCATAATAATAATTATGAAAATTTTTTTATTTTTAGTAAAATTAAGTGTAAAATTAATAATATTATAAAGAAGTGGAAGTGACAAAATGAGTCAAAACATTATTTTTGCTTTTGAAATTATTGCCTTAATTATCGCTATATTATTAGTAATTTTAGGTTTATTACAAGGTAAAAAAAATCATAATGGACTTGGTGCTTTAAGTGGGGGTAATCAAGAATTATTTGCTAGTACTAAAGAACGTGGTTGAAGTAAGTTATTTTCTATTGCCACTTTAGTATTAGGTATATCGTTATTTACTATGGCAATAATAGTAAGAATTCTTATTAATACTATTGGAGTTATAAATTAATGATAATTATTTTATAAAAAGGCACACTAAAATGTGCCTTTTTATAAATTTTAAAAGATAGAATATAATTAATTATATAATTAGGATAAAGTTGGGATTGATTGAAATGAAGCAAGAGATTATTAATGAGTTACAAAATAGTATTACACCTTTATCAACGGTTGATTTAACAGTGAAACTTAATATTACTAATCATCATCAACAGCAAGAACTTATTGCTGATTTAGAAGAATTGAAAAATAGTGAAATTATTTTGGAAAATAAAGAACAACAATTTTATATGCTAAAAAATAATAATTTATTTATTGGTAAAATTCAAATTACTAAAAAAGGATTTGGATTTGTTAAATTATTAAATAGTGAAGAAGAATATTACGTTAATATAAAAAACATAAATAATGCGTTAAATAATGATGAAGTATTATGTAAGTTAGTAAAAATTAATAATCAGAATGATGAGGCTGTAGTATTAAAAATTATTAAACGTGATACTAATCTTCTTGTTGGTACTGTTATTGTTAATGCAGATACGAAAGTAAAAACATTATTAATTCAAAATGCAAAGTTACAACAGTATGAAGTTAATATTTTAAATCCTGATAAAGCGTTAGAAAATAATATTGTTGTTGCAAAAATTAAAAATTTTGAACAAAATATTTTTAATGTTACTATTACTAAAATATTGGGTAATATTAATGATCCTGGTGTTGATATTTTAGCTGTTATTTATGAAATTGGCATTAAAGCACAATTTGATGTTGAAACATTAGCAGCAACAGATAAGGTGCCAGTAACAGTTTTAGAATCAGATAAAATTGGTCGTATTGATTTGACTAAAGAGTTATTAGTTACAATTGATGGTAAAGATGCTAAAGATTTTGATGATGCTATTTGTGTTACTAAACTAGCTAATGGTAATTATCGTTTAATTGTAGCTATTGCTGATGTTAGTCATTATGTAACAGAAAATAGTCCTTTAGATGAAGAGGCATTTAATCGCGGTACATCTGTTTACTTAGCAGATCGTGTTATTCCTATGTTACCAACGCAGTTATCAAATGGTATTTGTTCTTTAAATGAACAAGTAGAACGTTTATGTATGGTTTGTGATATGGAAATTGATAAGAATGGTTTAACAGTAAAACATAAAATTTATCAGGCATTTATGAAATCGGCAAGAAGAATGAATTATGACGAAGTAAATGATGGATATAATGGTAAAAATCCAAATTTTATTAAAAAACATCCACAAATTTGAGAAATGTTACTAAAAGCAAAAGAATTGCACCAAATTTTATGAAAGTTTAAACAAGATGCTGGAGTAATTGATTTTGAAATTAATGAAGCAAAAACAATTATTGATGACAATGGAGAAGTAACTGATATTATTTTAAGAACTCGTGATATCGCTGAAAAATTAATTGAAAGTTTTATGATTATAGCTAATGAAGTAGTTGCTAAAACTGTATTTGATATGAAATTACCTTTTATTTATCGTGTTCATGAACATCCTCGTTCTAAAAAAATGCATCAAATGGTTACAATTCTGAAATTAATGGGCATTAAACTAAATCCAAAAATCACAAATATTAGTTCAAAAGATTTACAATTATTATTAAATTCTTTAAAACAATTACCAACATTTCAAGTTTTATCAACTTTATTATTAAGAAGTATGGAAAAAGCACAGTATACTAATAAATGTATTGGCCATTTTGGACTTGCTAGTGATTATTATACACATTTTACTTCGCCAATTAGACGTTATCCTGATTTAATAGTTCATCGTTTATTGCGCCAATATATAGTTAAAAGAGAAATAAATGCTAAAATAATTGAGAAATATCAAAGTTTTACTAATTGAGCTGCTGAGCAATCTAGTAATATGGAATTAAAAGCATTAGAGTGTGAACGAGCTGTAGATCAAATGAAAAAAGCAGAATACATGATGCAATTTATTGGTCATAAATTTGAAGGTATAATTTCTAGTGTAACTGGCTTTGGATTATTTGTTGAGTTAGATAATACAATTGAGGGTTTAATTAGAATTTCAGACATGACTGATGATTATTATATTTTTAATGAAAAAGCAATGATTTTGTTTGGTGAAAGAAAACGAAAACAGTATGCTCTTGGTCAAAAGGTCAGTGTTCTTGTTAAAAGTGCAAATAAAGTTGCTAGAACTATTGATTTTATTTTAGAAGAAAATGGTCAGCAAAATAAAAACCGTGATAAAAATAATAATAATCAATCATCAAAAATGTATAAAGCAAATAATTTTAAATATAGAAAAAAGATAAAACTAAATGGTAAAGTTAAAAAAAATAAAAGTGAAAAGAAAAATGGAGTAAAAAAATGAAAATACAAGGGCAAAAAAGATTAATTCAACAAAGCAATCTTAACATTGAATGCTATTATTATAATTATTTTAAATCGCCAGGCTTAAAACAATATCCGGATTTATTATGAGTTAATGAAGATTATAACTTAATTAAGCAAGTAAATATTGAACAAGATACTGTAATAAGATTAGCAACTAATTTATTTGAAGTTGGTCAAAAATTTAATTTGTTTGAAAATTTAGATTATTTTATTATGATGCCAAAAAAACCTACTTCAGTTAGTAGTTTAGAATTAGTAATCATTGAATTAGTTAAAATTATTAAAAAAAAATTAAATTATGAGATATTATTTATTAATAATATTTTCCAAGTTGATAACTACCGTAAATTTTGAGAAAATAAATTAAAAGTTAGCGAAAGACAAATGGAAATTACTAATAAAATTCATTTATTACCTAAATATATTAAATTTTTTAATAAAAAAAACATTATTATTATTGATGATATAGTTGCCTCAGGGATTTCTATTGCCCAAACTATTTTAGAAATTATCAATAATAACAATGATTTTAAAATTAAAGCTTTGTGTTATGGTTCAGTTTATAATTGAGAAGAAATTTATAAATAGTTAAAAGAGTTTCCTAATTTTTTTCTTTTTTTCTTCTAATGAGTCTGATTCAGATATATTATAAGAATCTTCAATATTATTTATAAATGCATAATTAATTTCAGCATTAATTTGATTTTTAGCAATAAGTTTTAAAATAAAATCAGCAGTATCTGCTTCTAAAGCAAATGTGTAAATTTCAAATTCATCTTCATTAATAATTTCCGTTTTCGTAGAAATTTTTAAAATATGATTTTGTTCATCAATAATAATTTTGCAAACCTCAAGTTTTTTACCAGTTAAAATCTTATAAATAATTACTTTATCATTATTATTTTTATCAAAACCCAAATCGCCTTGATAAAATTGACTATTTTTTACTGCTGTTGGTTTAGTATTTAACTCTCCTGCCATGTCCTTAGACTCCTTTCAGTTGTTTATTAATATATAAAATTAACAAAAACCCGTAAAACAAATATAAAATCTATTTCTTGGGTCGCTATACAACAAATATTAATTTTATGTTTAATTTTACATTAATCATTGCTAGAAAAACTATTGATTAATCTAACCTTCATTAGATTATAGCATGTTCTTAATAAAAAACAAATTTAAGTAAGTATTTCAGTATTTATGAAATTATTATTATATAATCTAATTATAAAGTTTATGAAAATAATGGTGGAAACAATGAAAATAATTGCAAAAAATAAAAAAGCGTACTTTAATTATGAATTATTAGAAAAATTAGAAGCGGGAATTGTTTTGACTGGTTTTGAAATTAAATCAATTCGTTTAGGTAATGTATCTTTACAGGATAGTTATGTAACTTTTAGTAATAATGAAGCTTATATTATTAATATGAACATTACTACTTATAAATTTACTACTAGTTATATACTTGATCCATTAAGAAAAAGAAAATTACTTTTAAATACTCGTGAAATTAAAAAAATTCAACAAGAACAAAAGCAAAAAAACTTAACTGTTGTTCCAACAATGATATATTTAAATAGTAAAAGTAGAGCAAAGTTAGAAATAGCATTGGCTCGTGGTAAAAAAAATTATGATAAAAGAGAGACCATTAAAAATCGTGATGCAGTAAGACAAATCAAAAAATAATAATTTAATTAAGAAAGGAAAAAACTATGATAATATGATTACCTTTCTTAATAATCTTTTGTTTATTTACAAGTTTTTATTTATTTTTTCTTTTTAAGCAAAAGATAAATAAGTGGCAATGATTATTTATTAGTTATTATTTTTTTCTTTATCATGGTATTAATAGTTTAAAAGCTATTAATAATTTTTTAGTTTTATCATTAACTAATTTAGTAACTGAAGCAATTAGTATTACAGTGATTATTTCGTTTACTGTAATTATTTTTGCTATACCAGCTACTTTTTTTACTGCAAAATTTAAAAAAAGAAAGTTGTATATTTGATGAATGCATAGTTGACTTTTGGTTACTTGCTGTTTAGTTTTAATTGTACCAAATTTTTGTTCTTTGATTTTGTTAAATATTGCGTTAGGAATGAGTACTGCATCATTGGGAGTTCATGAATTAATGTTCAATGAACAATATTTTGTAAAATCACATGCTTTTTTAACTTTTACTATACTTATTGTTCCGGGATTATTGGCAAGTTTAATTATTATACCAATTAATATGCTTACGCTTAATATTTCAACTATTACAATTTCAAAAATCAGTTATTTTATTATTGCTGCTTTGTGTTTTTTCATTTTGACTTTTTTCATGTCTTTTCTTTTGCGAGAATATCCAAAAAATATGGGTATGCATGATGAAATAGTTTTAAAAAAAATTAAAACTTTTTCTCAATGAAAAATAATAATTTTAATTATCTTTGGATTAACTATTTATTTAATTTATTATTTAATTAATTCTCAATTTTTTAATTAGCTAAATTGTAAAGGTAAGTGCAACTAAATTATTTTTCTATCCAAATATTCGATTGGTGAAAGATAATTTAATATTTTTCTCGGTCTTTGATTTAAAGACAATATAAATTTATGAACTTCATTTTTATTAGTTTTTGAAAAAATAAATTTTTTAGGAAATTTTTCTATAATTAAACCATTAGTATTTTCATTAGTACCTCTTTGTCAAGGTGAATATGGATTGGCAAAATAAATTTTTACATCTAAATTTTTTTCAAGTTGTTGTCAATTTGAAAATTCTTTGCCACGATCAAAAGTACTAGTTTTAACAATGTTTTTAGGAAGAATTGATAAATAATAACTGACATTTTTATTAATAACTTTAGTAGTTCTGTTTTTAACTAATATTGCTAAAGTAAATCGTGATACTCTTTCAACTAAAGTTATTAAACATGATTTGCTTTTACCTCGTGATGATACTATAGTATCTCCTTCTCAATGACCAAGTGTTATACGATCATTAACATTTATATCTCGTTCTTTAATTGATTTACCATTAAACTTGCCACGATTTTCTTTAGATTTTCGTTTTTTACCTTTTTTTCTTAATTTTTTACTAGTAACTTTATCAAGCATTCCAAAATAAATTCAAGTATAAATTGTTTTAAAACTAATAACTCACTCTTTATGAAAATTTTTAATTCTGCCATAAATTTGTTCAGGTGATCAACCTAATAGTAATTTTTGTTGTACATATTTTACTAAATTCTTATTTTTAAACTTATGAAAACTAATATGTGATTGTTTTCGATTTTCAGCTTTATTTTGTGCAATTAATGAAAAATAATGATTATTATCTTTATTTCTATTAATTTCTCGAATAATAGTACTAATACTTCGATTAAGATTTTTAGCTATTTCACTAATTTTAAATTTAAATTTCAATTGATTCTCAATATAAATCCTTTCATCTATGCCAAGATGTTTATAACTCATATAAAAACTCCTTACTTTTTTCTAAACTAAATTTAGCATTATGAAATTTTTATATGAGAATTTTTTGCAATTTTATTTACTTGCACTTACAAGTATAATTCAGCATTATAAAATAAGTAATATTGATCAAAGATGGCATGTTTATAAAACTTTATTTACTACTTTGCCACAAGTAATTGGTGTTTTTTTATTGGGATGATGATTATATTATTTTTTCAGTGCTAATATTGCTTTATATTTTGGTTTTGGAATCTATATAGTAAGTATTATGATTAGTTTAGTAACTATTAATATTTACGCAGTTTTGATTTCACAAATTTTATCCAATATTGCTTTTGGCATTTGCAGTTTTGTTATATATAGTTTGGTTTTAGATTGAAATTATCGACAATTAATGCCTATCACAGGAATTTATGCATCATGTATAGCTATTTTAACTTGTAGTGTTGATTTAATCGATAGTTTTATTAATTATAATTTAATTACTTTAAATAATGAAATAATGTTTTATATTGGTAATATTATTGCGTTATTAACTGTTATCAGTTTAATATTTATTACGTTATTTTCTTCAAATTATTGAGTGACAGAAAAGCATCATGTTTTAACAAATCACAATTGAAATAAAATTTAAGTATATTAAATACTTTACTACATAAAATTATATAAAATATGGTCATGCCATTATAAAAAAATAAGAATTTAAGAGAGGTTTTTTTATGTCTGAAAAAAGTAAAAAAAAGAAAATTATTACTGCAATTGTTGGTGGTACTACTTTAGTTGGTGGAGCCACTGCTGGTATTTTGTATACTTCTGATATATAAGCAAAAAACGAGGAAGAAAATGAAAAAGAAAAAAAATAAAATCACAATCTAATCCAAAGATTTTATTACCTAAACCACCAAATTCAAATAGACAATCAAATCGTTATAAATATACAATAATACAACAACAAGATACAATTTACGTTGATAGTAATGGAGAAGAGCAAACAACTAGTAAAATAGACTTATCAGATATAAAAACTATTGAAATTGTTCAAATTGGATTTTATGAAAATAAAATTGGAGAAATTCAAGCTGTTAAAATGCCAAAAACAATTCAAAAAGTGCCAGATCAGTTACCATCATAAATAACAAGTACAAAACAGATGTTTAAAAGTGCTTCATCATTTGATCAAGATATTTCGGGTTGAGATGTTTCAAATGTTACAGATATGAGTGATATGTTTGCATATGCAACTTCATTTAATCAGAATATTTCAGTTTGAAGAGTAGAAAAAGTAAAAATTATGATAGGTATGTTTTTTAATGCACATGCTTTTGATCAAAATATTTCAAGTTGAAATGTAAATAAAGTGACAGATATGCATGGTATGTTTGCTGGTGCAAGAAAATTTAATCAAGATATTTCAGGTTGAGATGTTTCAAATGTAATAACTATGCATTCTATGTTTGCCGGTGCAATAACGTTTGATCAAAATTTATCACAATGAAATGTTTCAAAAATAATAATTCATGATAATTTTGCCATTAATTCTTGAATTAGTAATAGCATTGATAAATTGCCAAATTTTAATTTTTAGATTTTATAATTTATGATGAAAGTTTGAAAGAATTATTAGTAATTTTTAAGAAAACCAAAAATTGCTTTATAGTAGAAAGTAATGTATAATATTAGCGGGGATGTTCTGGTTTCGACAGGAGTTAACAACTAATTGTGGCAGTGGTTTGGTAGACCATAATACTACGAGGTTTCATAACCGGAAAACAAACTAAAACCGTAGTACCTAACTGATTCACAACAAAGTTAAACAACTTTGGATTTGGTTTAGGAAATCAAGCAGTTTTACCTGCTTAATTACTTAAGAAGTAAATACTACCGTTACTAATAGCAAGTTTATCATTATTAGTAACGTATCATAGGATAAACTAGAAAAAATGATGTTAATAAATTTTTTCGAATTTCCATTAACTAACTATTCATAATTTCGTATAATTTATTATTAAATAGTGATTTTTCTAAATTATACTAAACTGTAGATACAGTTAGTCAGTTAACTTTTGGACGCGGGTTCGATCCCCGCCATCTCCACCATAAATTAAATGCACAATTGTGCTTTTTTTATTATTTAATTTAATAATTAATTATAAATACCTTTATAAAATTTTAATTAGTGAAATAAATAATGCTAAATTGTAAAGGTAAGTGCAACTAAATTATTTTTCTATCCAAATATTCGATTGGTGAAAGATAATTTAGTATTTTTCTCGGTCTTTGATTTAAAGACAATATAAATTTATGAACTTCATTTTTATTAGTTTTTGAAAAAATAAATTTTTTAGGAAATTTTTCTCTAATTAAACCATTAGTATTTTCATTAGTACCTCTTTGTCAAGGTGAATATGGATTGGCAAAATAAATTTTTACATCTAAATTTTTTTCAAGTTGTTGTCAATTTGAAAATTCTTTGCCACGATCAAAAGTAATAGTTTTAACAATGTTTTTAGGAAGAATTGATAAATAATAACTGACATTTTTATTAATAACTTTAGTAGTTCTGTTTTTAACTAATATTGCTAAAGTAAATCGTGATACTCTTTCAACTAAAGTTATTAAACATGATTTGCTTTTACCTCGTGATGATACTATAGTATCTCCTTCTCAATGACCAAGTGTTATACGATCATTAACATTTATATCTCGTTCTTTAATTGATTTACCATTAAACTTGCCACGATTTTCTTTAGATTTTCGTTTTTTACCTTTTCTTCTTAAATTTTTACTAGTAACTTTATCAAGCATTCCAAAATAAATTCAAGTATAAATTGTTTTAAAACTAATAACTCACTCTTTATGAAAATTTTTAATTCTGCCATAAATTTGTTCAGGTGATCAACCTAATAGTAATTTTTGTTGTACATATTTTACTAAATTCTTATTTTTAAAATTATGAAAACTAATATGTGATTGTTTTCGATTTTCAGCTTTATTTTGTGCAATTAATGAAAAATAATGATTATTATCTTTATTTCTATTAATTTCTCGAATAATAGTACTAATACTTCGATTAAGATTTTTAGCTATTTCACTAATTTTAAATTTAAATTTCAATTGATTCTCAATATAAATCCTTTCATCTATGCCAAGATGTTTATAACTCATATAAAAACTCCTTACTTTTTTATAAACTAAATTTAGCATTATGAAATTTTTATATGAGAATTTTTTGCAATTTTATTTACTTGCACTTACAAGTATAATTCAGCTAATAAAAAAATATTTAAATATTTTATGAATAATATTGTAAAACAAGTTGCAAATAGTAACTAGTCTTGGTAATATTGAAAAGTCTTTAAATTTTTTTAATTATATTTGGAGCCGTGGCCAAGTGGTTTAAGGCATAAGTCTGCAAAACTTTGATCGTCGGTTCGAATCCGATCGGCTCCTCCAAAATATTAATAATATTTGCAAATATACTTGTAAATATTACTTTTAATAAGTTATAATTGATTAGGTTTAATGATTTAATGAGTTACTATAAATTTTAGTAATTAAATGCGCCTGTAGATCAATTGGATAGATCGTTTGACTACGGATCAAAAGGTTGTGGGTTCAAGTCCTGCCAGGCGCACCATCGGGATGTGGCTCAGCTTGGTAGAGCGCTCGGTTTGGGACCGAGAGGTCGCAGGTTCGAATCCTGTCTTCCCGACCATTATTAAATAAGGGCCCTTAGCTCATTTGGTAGAGCGCCTGCCTTGCACGCAGGAGGTGGTCGGTTCAATCCCGATAGGGTCCACCATTATATATCGGTTAAACATTTAAACTAAAACTGGCGAGGTAGCTCAGTTGATTAGAGCGTTCGGTTCATACCCGAGAGGCCATGGGTTTGAGTCCCATCCCCGCTACCATAGTCTAGGACCCTTAGCTTAGTTGGTTAAAGCTCCCGGCTCATAACCGGGCGAGCATTGGTTCGAATCCGATAGGGTCCACCATACTTAAATACTCGGAGGCTTACCCAAGTCCGGTTGAAGGGAACAGTCTTGAAAACTGTCAGTGCGCAAGTGCTCGAGGGTTCGAATCCCTCAGCCTCCTCCATTATTATTAAATTTTATACATCGCGGAGTGGGGAAGTGGTATCCCGTCGGGCTCATAATCCGAAGATCATTGGTTCAAATCCAGTCTCCGCAACCACGGTCTTGTGGTAAAGTGGTTAATACGCCTCCCTGTCACGGAGGAAATCGCGGGTTCGATCCCCGTCAAGACCGCCATTAGAAAATAAAACATAAGCAGTATTAATTTAGAGAGTAAGTAAAAGGTCTTACTCTTTTTTTTATTGGTATAATGAATAATTATTTTACTCATTATGGAAGAAAGTTTTTGATTGATTAAGTAAATTAAGAATATTAAAATAAACGTATAGTTTAAATAATAAATATAATTTTATTTAAATTTAACTATTATTAAATAATAGTTTTTTTTTTTAAAAAGGAGCGAAAATATGATAAATAATTTATTAATTTTTAATAACTCATCTTCAAGTATCGTAATTAGCAATAATGTTGAGACATTGATACCAGTGAATAATGCATTAACATTAGAAAATGGTATCAATGAACCAATTTTAAAAAATATATTATCATTAAATTTTTTATATAATATTGAAATGACTTCTAAAGAACAACTACAATTACTAACGGCAGAACAATTACAATTATTAACGCAAAAACACATTAAAATGTTTAATAAAAAACAAATTCAAGCATTTACAGAAGAACAAATACCACATTTCACAAAAGAACAAATTCAAGTATTTACTTTACAACAAGTTTCATGATTTACTAAAGAGCAGAATTCATGATTTACTAAAAAACAACTTGCAGCCTTTACACCGGCACAAGTTTTAAAGTTTAAGAATAAAAGAATCAAAAAAATAATTCAAAGAGAACAATTTCAAACATTTACATTAAAACAAATAAAAGTAACTTCATTAAGTTTAAATAGAAAAAAACGTTCGACTCGTTCGAATTTACAAATGTATACTAGTCAGAAAATTAAATCATTAACAGAAAAGGAAATTTCAGAATTTACACCAGAACAAATTCAAGCATTATGACTAAAACAAATTCAAGAATTTACAGAAAAACAAATTCAATCATTATCATTAGAACAAATACAAATATTCAGTCGTGCATACATTGATTCTTTTACATCTGATCAAATTTCATGATTTACACCAGAACAAATACTAAAATTTGAACGAGGACAAATTCAAGCATTTACACCAGAACAAATTCAAGTTTTTACAACTGCACAAATTCAAGCATTTACACCAGAACAAATTCAAGCATTTACTCCTGACCAAATTTCATGATTTAATCAAGAACAATTGGCAACATTTAAATTAGAGTCAGAGCAAGTTGAAAACAATAAATTAGTTTCAATGTCTTTTTGAATTTTACCTATTTTTTCTCTTTGTTTAGTTGGAGGTTTAATAGGTTTTATTTTAAAAAAAATTAGAACTAATTTTAAATCAAATAATAACTTAGAAAGAAATAATGCAAATAAATCACAAGAATTAATAAATATAAATAATGAAGAAGAAATATTAATTATGGATAATATTGAATTACAATCTGTATGTGATGAAAATGTAGAAAATCTAAATAATGAAGTTGATAAGTGAAAACAAATAAACTAAATAGATTTATCATATTCTCACTCAAAATTAGCAAGTGCAAATATTTCTGGATACTCCATATAATCGAAAAAATATTTAAACAATATTATATTATTAAAATAAACAATAATTATTGAAAATTATTGTTTATTTTTCATATTACTTGTAGTTAAAAATAGATATTATTAATTATGTTTGTATTTATTTTAAAATAATAATTTGATTATTTTATATATTTAAAATTCGGATATAAGTTAACTATATAGTTTTTAAATAAAATGCATTATAATTATTTTATAGGATGGGTGAAAGATATGGATAAATCATTAGATAAACAATTTTTAACTACAAGTAATCTTATTGGTCAAAAAGAGTTAAAGAAATTAAAGGAAACTCCTTTACCTTCATTATTAGATTTAAATTTAACAAGAGTTTACTTTACTAGTCTTGGTGATGGTTTTTCGCGAATATTTATTTTAACTATTCAAATTTTTTGAATTGGCTTGATTTTTTTTAATGGCATTGGTTTTGGTCAATTGGTTGCTAATCTTCCTGGTATACCATCAGCACCAGTTTTTCAAAGTGCAATATTAAAAGTAGTAGCAATGTTAGTTACTGTTTTATTTGCTTTTATAATTTTAATTATGATTTTACCCGTTTTTTTATCTAAAACTATTAGAGGTATTGGTTTAAGTTGTTTATTTTTTTTAATATTTGGTTCTATTGTTAATTTAATAATTATTGGTATTAGTTTTTTTATGTTTTCTTATAGTGACAGTCCTTATCGAATCACAGTATTGATTTTCGCGGTTATAGCACTCTTATTATGATGAATTGCTATTTTGCATTGATGATTAAATACTATTGAAAATAAAAAATATTTAATTAAAAGTATTATTAAAATGTATGAATTAAGTTTTATATAATGGAAATTTAGGTGAATAATATATGGCTAAAAAGAAAGATAATGATGATTGAAGAAAACTAAATAATATTACTAAATACGTTACTGGTAAAGTAGAACCAGTAAAAGTAAAAAAAACTTTTCTGACAATAACTATTTCTTTAATTATGATAATTTGTTTAGCAATTAGCACTTTTTTTATTGCTCTTGCTATGCAGAGTGCTTTTAATATTGGTGATTTTAAACAAAACATTCCAGAAGAATCAATTATTGTTGATATGAATGATGTTCCAATTGATAGTAGTAATAAAAATTTACGTTTGCCATTTTTTGAAGAAGAATCAAAAAAACAAGTTTTTGATTTATTAATAAAAGAATCTTGATGAGATAGTTTTTTTCCAACTAATATTACTAATTATGATTTCACTTTTTATAAACCCAATAGTAATGATGAATTAGATAAGAGTTTAATTAAAACTGATGGTGATACTAAATTTGATTTAAAATTAAAGTTACAATCTTCATTTATTGAATTTAAAATACCAGTAATTGCATTAATTAAAAATACTGCTAAATTTTATGAAAAATTTATGATGTTTAATCAATTTGAAGGAAAATTTAGTAAACATGTTTCAGGAAAATTTCCAAATGGTAGTGATTATTTGCAAGAACAATGAACACATGGTTATTTACCAACTAATTTTTATTATGCGGATAAAATTGATAATACTGTTATTTATAAAACAATCGAAGATGAAATTAATAAATTTATTAATGATTATAAAGAAGAATTTGCTAGTGATACTCATCTTTATCCAATAATATCAACAATTCCTTTAGCAGATATTGATTTTAATGATGTAGCTACTATTAAACCATATTTCGAACTAGTTCATAATCCTGAATTAAATTATGTTGGTAATGCTGTGAATAGTTCCAAAGAATATGTTAATCTTTATTCATATTCTTCAAATTTTCCATTAAAACCTTTTTATATAACATATGTTTCTAATCCAAATGTTGTTTATGATTTCATTGATTTAAAACCAACAAGTATTGAAGAGGTTATTGATTATCTTAAAGTTAATCCTATTGATTTTGTTCCTTTTAGTATGGTACAAGAAGCAGTAGATAGTGATGAATCATTAATAAAATATAGTCCTCCACATGTATTATTGACTAGTGATAATAGTGGTAATCATTTTAAATATAAGGAATTGAGTTATTATTTTTGCTTTTCAAATTCAATAAATAATAGTATTGAAAATATTAATGTTAATGATTATATTAATATTGGTAATTTAGAAACTTTTTTAGAAAATAAATATTGACAAGAAATGTATCAATTTGCAAAAAATAATTCTACTTTTTTCTTATTAGATTATCCTGATTCGACGGTTGATCCAAATATTAATTGAAATTTTGTTATTAAATCACTTGCTACTTTTAAAGGATATTTTGTTAAAGCTTTAAAGGTGCAAATTAATGAGTTAAGTGCTTTTACTTTTTTAGATATTGATGGTAATAATTTATCATTAAAGGCAACTGATATTATTAAGACTAATGATATTAAAAAAATTAGATTTCATATTGGAAAAGATTTGATAAGCAGTGACTATGTTCCCAAGCCCCATAGTTTTAATTTTACTTTTAAAGTAAAGTGAATTTAAATACTTAAAAATAAGTATTGATTTTATGAAAATGGGTTAAATTTTGATAACTATAATTTAATATTCATACTACTTATATAAAATAGTTTTAATTATATAGGTTATTAATTGTAAAATTAATATAAATTTGTTATTATTATTGTGTATAAAAAATATAAATAATATAGTAGTTTTTAACCCATTGTTTGTTGAGATAAAAGCAAATGGGTTTTTATTTTGAAAGGAAAATTATAAATGATATTGCAAAAATATAAAAAATTAAAATTAGTAACCTTATTTTTATTTATTTTAACTATTTTAATTATGGTAATTGGTTTAATGTTAATTGGTTTAATGTTAATTGGTTTTTCTAATTTTAATAAAAGTTTTTTTGAACATCTTAAATTATATAAAGAAAAAAGACTTATTATAGAAATAACAATAGAAATAACAAATGGATTTAGTTTATTAAATTATATGAGTGTAAATTATATTTTAAATCATTCTGCAGAAAATATATGTTCATCAGTAGTTCAAAATTATGATGGTTATTATGATTGAGTTCAATTACAAATTGGAGTTATTTTTTGTATAATTTTAACTCCAATTTTTGGATTTTTTACTATTGCATTAACTTTTTTAATTATTGGTTTAAAAGTAAAAATAAAAAATAATAATTTTTGAGATGCAATCCAAAAATGTGAAATAATTAACAGTTATTATGTTCATTAGGTATTTTGTTTTTAAAATATATTAAGTATTATTTTTAGTGAATCAACAAAATGTTTTATTTTATATAATGATTTATAATGATTTATAATTTCTTATTTATTTAAAAAATATTTTTAATAATTATTTAAATTTGGATGGTCAAAGTTAAATAATTATTTTTTTGTTTTTAATTTTGCCATATTATATTTTAAAAAAATAAATTTAAATTGGATAATTTTGTAAAATTGAACACTTATAATTTTGATTTATATCAGATACTATTATTAAGTTTTAATACCTAAAATAAGTTATAATATAAATAAAAAATAAGGGGTGTTAGATATATGAAAGAAAAAAAAGATGACTTAAAAAATACTCCATTGTCAAATGTTGATAATAGTATTATCAAACCAAATAATGATAATCCATCATTTAAAGATATTGAAGAACAACGTTTTACTACTTATAATCCGTTATTAAGTGATAGTATTAAATTTAAAAGAATGTATTGAAGTTCAAAAATGGAAAATATTGCTCGTATTTTGTTACTTACAGTTTCTTGTTTTCATTTAATTTTTTCTTATTTTTTAGCTAACAATTTGGTTAATCAAATTTTGAGTAATAAAGGTAGTAACATGAACCCAACTTATATAATTTATATATTTTTAATTATAACTCTGGGATTTAATTTTATATTTTATTTACCAGTAGCGATTGGTCGCACTGCTAGTGCTATGTTTGGATGATCAATTGTTTATATTATTTTAGCAATTGCTTATTTTATAGTTTTAGAAGTATTTTGTACAATTTTGTTAGTGGTTAATGGATTAGTAAATGAAACTGTTTCTGCAGAAGTTCCAATATTTATGATTATTGTTTTACTAATAACTGTTTTATGATTAATTGCTGCTTGTTTATTAATTGTTAAAAGTGATGATGTAAGAAGAGAATTAAGTGTCGAATAAATAATAAGTAAAGGAGAATATAAATGAGTACAGATAGTTTACTTTCTAAGCGAATTGAACAATTAATTAAAGTAATTAGCGCTGATGTTTATGAAAAAGAAACTGTTTTTAAACTTGCTATTTTGGCGTTATTATCAGGAGAATCAATATTTTTATTAGGATTACCAGGAATTGCTAAATCATTAATTTCACGACGAATTAAATATGCGCTCCATGATGGGCGAAATTTTGAATATTTAATGAATCGTTTTTCTACTCCAGAAGAAATTTTTGGACCAATCTCAATCAAAGATTTATTAAAAGGTAACTATGTAAGAATTATTGATCAATATTTGCCTGCTGTTGATATTGCTTTTTTGGATGAAATTTGAAAAGCAGGCCCTTCAATTCAAAATACATTACTAACTATTATTAATGAAAAAATCTTTCGTAATGGTGGTGTTGATATCAAAGTACCATTAAAACTATTAATTTCAGCTTCCAATGAGTTACCAGAAAGTGGTAAAGGTTTAGAAGCTTTATTTGATCGTTTTATTATTAGAATGATAGTTTATGGTTTAACTAATGAAGAAAATTTTAATGATATGTTAGAAAGTATTACTAGTTTAGAAGTAAAAGTTCCACTTGAATTACAAATTAAAACTTCTGAATATGAAAAGTGATTAAAAGAATTGGAAACTACTGTTACTTTAAGCAAAGAAACATTAAATTTTATTTCTCGTTTTCGTAAAATTTTAACAGAAGCAACTAATGGTAAAGCTTACATTTCTGATCGAAGATGAAAAAAAATTGCTAAATTAATAAAAGCTTCAGCTTATTATAATGGTAGAACAACTACTGATAAGCCTGATTTATTGATTATTCCTTACTGTATTTGAGATAATGAAGATCAAGAAAAAGAGTATACAAAACTTTTCAATGAAGCATATTGTGAAGATTTAACTTACACATTGAAACAAAATCAGATTGAACTGGAAAGTGAGTTGGAAACATTAAGTAATAATGCCGAAAACATTAAAGATAGTCAAATTCAACCATCTATTTACTCCAATCCATTTTCTGAACAAATTAAAGGCATATATTATCGTTTATTATGACATAGTGATGAGTTTCCAATTTGTTTTATTAGTAGAAAGGATTTTCAGTTATTATTACGACGTAATAAAAAGATTCATAATATTCAATTATTTTATGGTAAAAGTTTAAGTAAAATGGAAGGTAATCAGAAGTTTGAGTTGCAATTAAAGAATTCTAGTGAATTAATAAATATTACAAATAATTCTATAATTCAAGTTGAATTAACTAATACTGATAGTAAATCACAATTTGGAAATATTAATAGTCAAATGAAAGATTTAAAGCAACAAATTAATGAATTAAAAGTACATTTTGAACAAGAATATCATCGTTTAAGTAAAACCGATTCTATATTTTTTGATGAACAATTTAAATCACTATTAGAAATGGCATTTTTTGATAAAATTTCACAAATACCAGAAGCAGAAACCGAAACGACTCTTTCATCAGAATCACTAACTGAAGATTCACCAATAACTATTTCAAATGTTAATGATACTAATAATAATAATTCTGATATTAATTAAGATAGGTGATTATTATGGAACAATTAATTGAATCCCATGTTTCACAAATTTTAGAAACTAAATTGAAAAAAATGTCTTTATCAGAAACAAATTTGAGTAGTTTTACTTGATTTAAAAAAAATTTTGCTTGATTAGCTCCAGAATTTTATCAACAAATTAGTCATTTTTATTTAAATGAAGTTTTAGAAAAAAGTAAAAATATTGTTATTAGTCCCATCATTAAAAGAGAATTACGATTATATTTCTGAGTTATGATTAATGGTATTGATAGATTAAAAAATAATTGACAAGAAATTTACACTAGGGCAAAAATTCTTGATTCACCAATGATTAATTATTTTCATTATTTTCAAGAAAAATTTAAGGATCGTAAACTTAATAGTAAATTAACTTTTGATAATTTTATAAGACATTGAGAAAGTTTAATTGTTCAAAGAATTGTAAATTATAAATTATTTGAAACTATGCAAATGCGTCAAAAATATTTAACAATGTGAAGTAATAATATTAAAATTATTAATGAAGTAAGACATATTGTTGGTTTTGCTTGAAATTTTTTTGGACGATTTTGAGAAGGAGATTTAAATGATTTTAAAAAAATTAATTTAAATACTATTATACAATATGGTGAAATTTTAAATAATAATCCATCTATTATTGAAATTGCTAGACTACTTGGTCGTTGAAAAGGAATTTCGGGTTTAACAGAAAAGCAGGTTCATCAAAAAGTACAAATTGAATATCAATTAAAGCCATTAGGAAAATGGCCTGAAGAAATAGCAGGAATTACCGAGGGTAAAGATTTAGAACATTTATTACCATTAGAATTAGTTAATCTTGCTATTCCAGAGTTAAATGCTATTTTTTATAAAAAATTTGTTGAAGAAAAGTTAGCAATTACAGAGTTTGAATCAATGGATTTAGTTGCCACTGAACATCTTGTTGAAGAAGTTGTAGAAGTACCAATTCCCGAAAGTGAAGGCCCTTTTATCTTATGCATTGATACATCTAAATCGATGAGTCATAGTCCAGAAATTATTGCAAAATCAATTGCGCTTGCTATTAGTAAAATTGCTTTACAAGAAAAAAGACCATGCTATATGATCAATTTTTCTGGTAAATTTGAAACTTATGATTTATCGAATTTAGTTTCATCAATTCCCAATCTAATTCATTTTTTAGGTCATAGTTTTAAAGGACATACTAATATTAATCCAGCTATTAGTCACGCTTTAACAATTATGCAATCTAAAACATATCATAATGCAGACTTATTGGTAGTTTCTGATTTTTTATCTGCTAATATTACTAAAAATAATATTAATTTAATGTTGCAACTAAAAGCAAAAGCTAATCGCTTTCATGCTATTAATATTGCTTCTTCAACATTGTCTAATAATTTTAAAAAATATTTTACTAATTATTGACATTATGATCCTCGCGATCCATTTGCTGCGCGAAAAATTTCATTAAATTTAGTTAAAACTAAAAATAAATCTTAATCTTAATTTTGATAGTTATTTTTTTGCTTTAATAATGATAAAATATTATTAGAGTGAAAAAGTAAATTGATAATGAGAGATGGATAATATGAAAAAAATAATTTAATTTTAAGCAAAACATTAGTTATTATTAGTGTTTTAACAGTAACAATTAGTTTATCAATTTTTCCATTATTTAATTGAGGTGTTCCATTAAAAAACAATATTGCTATTATTATTGCTTTAATCGTTAATAAAGAACCAATTACTAGTAGTTTTTATAAACAATTAATGACTAGTGATAGTATAGTTTATTTATATACTTTTGGAACATTATTGATTTTTAATTTAACTTATTTAATACCATTAATTTTTATTAAAAAACCTTTTTCAAGATCAGTTTTTGCTATACACATGTTATTAATAACCTTAGTATTGATACTTTTTGTATTAGTACTTTTTAATTACTTTAATATTAGAAATTTTCAAACTATTCCTTTTAAAGATTTATGAACAATTCCTTGAGCAGGTATTGGTTTAAGTTTACTTACTATTTTTTGATATGGCTTAAAAAATTTATGAGTTAATCCTCCACAGTTATCAAAAAAAAGTAATAATTATAGTAAAAACAAAAAAGCTAAATTGTAAAGGTAAGTGCAACTAAATTATTTTTCTATCCAAATATTCGATTGGTGAAAGATAATTTAATATTTTTCTCGGTCTTTGATTTAAAGACAATATAAATTTATGAACTTCATTTTTATTAGTTTTTGAAAAAATAAATTTTTTAGGAAATTTTTCTCTAATTAAACCATTAGTATTTTCATTAGTACCTCTTTGTCAAGGTGAATATGGATTGGCAAAATAAATTTTTACATCTAAATTTTTTTCAAGTTGTTGTCAATTTGAAAATTCTTTGCCACGATCAAAAGTAATAGTTTTAACAATGTTTTTAGGAAGAATTGATAAATAATAACTGACATTTTTATTAATAACTTTAGTAGTTCTGTTTTTAACTAATATTGCTAAAGTAAATCGTGATACTCTTTCAATTAAAGTTATTAAACATGATTTGCTTTTACCTCGTGATGATACTATAGTATCTCCTTCTCAATGACCAAGTGTTATACGATCATTAACATTTATATCTCGTTCTTTAATTGATTTACCATTAAACTTGCCACGATTTTCTTTAGATTTTCGTTTTTTACCTTTTCTTCTTAAATTTTTACTAGTAACTTTATCAAGCATTCCAAAATAAATTCAAGTATAAATTGTTTTAAAACTAATAACTCACTCTTTATGAAAATTTTTAATTCTGCCATAAATTTGTTCAGGTGATCAACCTAATAGTAATTTTTGTTGTACATATTTTACTAAATTCTTATTTTTAAACTTATGAAAACTAATATGTGATTGTTTTCGATTGGGCGCATCACTTTAACCCTTAGATTCATAATTGGATAACAAAGAACGATATAACTATCGTTCTTTTTTTGTTAAAAGATTAAAACTTAATACCCTGTCGGAAGAAAAATAAATTACTGTTGGTTATAGACCTATTCTTCTATCAGTATAAAAGGATTTTAATGTTAAGCAAATTAGAAAATAACAGTATATCGCTTAATGTAATTATAGATTAATTTGAATAGCCTTATTATGGCTCAGTAAATACCCCATTAATCTAATTAATAATTACATTTGTATTATTTAAAAAATAGGGGGTTTTATATATAAATACATACCTCATTAACAATATCATAACACAATAAAAATTTAAAAGGAGAAAAATAAAAATGTCTAATTTAATAAAACGAAATAATGCTATTAAATTAATTAAATATGAAATTAAACATGAGTGTGTTATTGATGGAAAAAAAGCATTATATCATTTTCCGCATTTAAATTTAAATCAATTTGGTGGAGATGTTAATTTATGTAGCTCTTGTATTAAAAAATATGATAAAGGTCAAATAAAATTAAAAGGAGAAAAATAAAAATGAAATATGCTTACTTATTAAAATATGAAGTTAATTATACTGGTCAAATAAAATATAAATTATTTTCTACAATTGAAAATGCTAATAACTTTCATAGAAATTATAAACATCATTTAATTAAAGATGCCTATATTGAAAAATATGAAATATTAGTAATGGAATTAGACATAAATTTAAATAATGACAAATTAAATCAAAAACTTAATTAATGAAAGGAAAATAAACATGACTTATCGATGTGATTTTAATAATTTTAATAATAATTTATGAAAAGTATTTGATAAAAATTGAGAAAATTGAAATTTTAAAGGTTCTATTCAAGAACATAAATTTAAAAAAATAATTATTAAATACGATGCTCGTGTTAAAGGTATTGTCGAATGTCCAAATTAATTTTTAAAAAAGAAACGCATCAATATTTTTTTGAAGATAAAGAATTAATATCAGTTTCTAGAATTATTGATAATTATTTAGGTTTTGGATATAGTCATATAGCACCAGAAGTATTAAAAAATGCTTCAGTTCGTGGTAAATGAGTTCATAAACTTAATGAATTATATTTACAAAATATTAATGAAGAAAATATTATTAATAATTTATTAAAAAAATTAAAACCAGTAACTAATTCAATAAATTATTCTTATTGTAAAAAATCACTAATATTTTTAAAAGAAAAATTTAAAGATAAAAATAATTATGAATTTATTATAGAAAAACCTATTAATGATAGTGTAATTGCTGGAACACCAGATTTAGTTTATTTAAATAAAAAAGAAAATAAATATTATTTAGTAGATTATAAAACTTATGCTTCTATTGATGAAGATAAATTAAAAAGAATTAAATTACAATTAACTGCTTATTATTGTATGTTACTTGCTAATGGTATATGACCATCTAATAAAACTTACGTATATCTTACTAATAAAAATACTCAAGAAGAAATAGAAATTCAAATAACAAATAACTTAATAATTGAATGAACAAATGCAAGAACAAAATATTTTAAAGGAGAAGATAAAAATGGAATATAAATTGGAATATTGTAAAAATAAAAAATGTAACTTTAATGAATTATTAGTTAAAAATATTAATGCTAGAATTGAATTTTTAGAATATCAAATTGAAGAAATTAATTTAAGTCAAATAAATGTATGAGAATTAGATGTTTTAAGAGGACAAATTAAAGAATTAAATATTTTAAAAAATAATATTAAAGAATGATTAAGAAGAAATAAAAATGATTAATGAAAAATCAATTAAAGAAATAAATATTTATTCTTGTAATTCAATTGAATTTGATAAATTAACACCAAGATTAGATAGTAATCTAAATAATTGAATTGTTATTAATAGTCATTTAATAGTTAATCCTACTAAAAATATTGAAGTACATTTAGATAATAGATTTAAAAAAATTAAAAAATGATAGGAGAAAAAATAATGGATATTCAAACTTTAATTTTATTAAAACACTTAGGAAAAATTAATAAAAAATTAGATGAAATTTTATAATTATTAAATAAAAAAGGAGAAGAAAATAATGAGTAATAATAAAAATGAATTAAAAATTCCTAATTTTATTAAAAGTAATAAAGAAGAATATGTAAAATTTAGAAATTATTATGAAATGATTATAAATTCTAGTAAAGATTTAAAAACTATGAATACACAAAGTTTAATTAATGCATTAATTAATTTATATAAGTTAAATCTTTCAATTAATCCTATTAAAAAAGAATTAGCATTAATACCTTATGGTGATGAATTACAAGTTCAAATTCAAGAAGATGGTTGATTAACATTATTACAAAGAACTGGATTAGTTGTTGATTTTCAAAGAGAAAAAATAACAACTGCACATAAATTTAATAAAGAAAATAATAAATGAGAAATTAATCCAGCATTAATTTTTGAAAGAAAAACTATTAATACTATTGGTTATTATTGTTATATTTCACTTTTAGATAAAAATGGTAAAATTAATAATTTTTATAAAGGAATGACTGTTGAAGAAATTAATCAACATAAAGATAAATATGGAAAAACTTATAATAAAAAAAGTCAAGAATGAAAATTAAATCATATATGAACTTCTGCTTTTGACCAAATGGCTTTAAAAACTGTTGTAAAAGCATTAATTAGAGAAATTAATAAAACACCAATTATAGTATTAAATAATCAAGATGATATTAATTTAGCACTTCAATTAGACCAAGGTGTAGTAATTGATGAACAAACTATCGTTTATAAAGATAATACTGGTGAAGAAGTTAAAATTATTGATTCAAATAATAATATTGATAATAATGATTTAAATTCTGCTTTATCTAAATTAAAAGAATTAGAAAAAGAAGAAGAAATTATAGATAATTTTGAAGTTTAATGAAAGGTAAATTTATCATGACATGTATGTAAACTTATTCATTAGGAACTTGCATAGAAAATAAAATAGATAATATGCAAATACAATGTGAAAATAAATCAGAAGAAGAACCAGATGAACATGGAAGAGCATATTGTAAAGAACATAGAATTAAAGTTGATGAAATTAATAAATCAAGACATAAAAATTGTATTAATAAAGAAAAATTAATTAATAGAATACTTGATTATGAAACATTGTTTATCACCAATATACAAAGTTTAAATCCGCTCGGATTTATTATTAAATTAAGATATGAAATTGAAGATGGTGAATTTGATGATGAAAAAAGAATTAATTAATTGATTAAATAAACAAATTAATATTTGTTTATGTGATTCTTTAAAAGAAGCAGGTAAACTTACTGCTTATTATAAAGTACTTGAATTTATAGAAAAGGAAGAATTTGATAATGAATAAAGATAATTTAAAACCATGCAAACATTATATATATTATAAAGTACAAAATTATTATTTTGGAGAATGTGATATGTGTGATGAAGAAAAGGATGTGAAATAATGAGAAATATTAGAACTGAATGATTTTATAATGATAAAAGTCCTAAAGAAATAATATGTAAAACAGTTGGATTATTAAAAAATAAAGAAGATGCTTTATGTTATTTATTAGCATTAAATTTATATCCAAAATTATATCCACAAGATATTTTTTATTCATGAATATTAGAAAATAATCAAACTGGATATTTAATTATTTGTGGTAATAATAGAGATACTATTGGACATATGCAATTTAAATTTATTAAAGGAGAATAAACAAATGCAAAAGGAAAAAATTAAAATTAGAAATTATGAATTTGAATTAAATTCTTATGTAGTAGATTCTTTATTAGATGTTATAAGAGAACTAATAAAAACAAATAAAGGAGATTAAAATGCCAAACGAAAATACACAATCAAAATATACTTTAACTAAATTAATTAGAACTGGTATAAGTCCTATTTGTGCAATGATAGGTACAAGTGCTTATTATGTTCAAGTAATTTCAAATCCAGTATTAGGTTCAATTAATAGTTTATTATTTGGTAAAAAATTAGGTTTAGATATATGAAATTTAAATCAAAGACCAACAACTAAAAGTAAATTAATTAATAGTAGTAAAAAAATATTATTAGGTTTAGGAACAATTGGTTTAGCAAATTATGCTAAATTTACTAATAATTCAATTAATCCAAATCCTAATCCATTTCCAATTACAACAACAGTAAATCCATTTCCACCAGATTTATTATTCAGAAAATCGTAATATTATTGATAATCATGTAATGGATTGAGATACTTATATTTCATTAAATGCTTATGGTATATCAAATCTTATTAGTGGATTAACTGAGTTAATACCTAATAAATTTGAAGCAATAAGAAAGATTTGTAATATGGCTACTGGTGGTTGTTTAATATCAAGTGGTGTTGCTATGGGTATTAATAATGATTTTAATAATGCTTATGCAATACCTACCATAATTGCTGGTGCAAGTGAAATAATCCATAATTTATTACCTATTGAAACTACAAATCATATTCAAGAAATGCAAGAAACACCATTTACAAATGAAGCTACAAGATTAATTAATGATAATAGATTTACTATTAATAGTGAAACTGCAAGTCAATATTATGGTAGTGATAATATGAGCGAAGTACCATTAAATCATGATAATGCTTCATTAAATTGAGATTATAATCACATGAGTTTATAAATAAGTAAAAATGCCTATTAAAGGCATTTTTTTATTATTAATAAATACTTTTTACTTCTTCTTTTTTATTAATAGAATTTAATTTACTTTGTAATTTATTAATTTTATTTTGTTTTTTAAGTTATTTTTTATTAGGGTCTGTTAAAGATTTACCAAATGCAACTAATGCTTTTCCTAATTTAATTAAAACATAACCCCCATTAATACATAAATTAGCAACTATAATAATTGTTGTAGTATCCATATTAATCACCACCTTTCTAAAATATTTGATTAATTTTTAATACAATTTTTACAATAATAAATATAATTAAACCAGCAACAGCCGAAGATAATAAAACCCCAATTAAACCTAAAATAATTTTTATAATTTTAAAAATCATAATATTATTCCTGTAATTCTTCTAATTTTCAAAGATTACCATATGAATTATTATCTCATCCAAATTTATCATGATTTCCTTTTTCTAATTTTAATAATTTATTATCTAAACTTGCAATAACTACAACAGCAGGAACTTTGCCATTATATGAATATACAAATTCTTGTGACATAAATGTATGTTCTGATGATGGTGTACAATTTGTTGGAGAAATATTGTATCAAATTTTATATTTTGTATCAGGTAAACAATTATAAGTAATTCAATCTTTATTATCACTACAAAAAACATCTGCTACTTTTTTTCATTGTGGAATATTTTGACTTGATTGTTTTTTATTAATTTCATTAATAGCACCAGCAACAGTTTTATCAGTAGTTTCTAAATTAGGAATTTCAGTACCAATAGTATTTATAGAAAAAACATATTTGAATTGGTCTTTATCCATTTTATTGTGTAATTTTTTATCTACTTCTTCTTTTTTATAATAATCAGTTAAATCAGTTTTCCCGCAAGTAGCACTAATTTTATTATTTTCATCAATTTTAATATTTTCACCAGCAGTTAATTTATCTTGTTTTTTATCAACATATTCTTTAGTTGTAGCATCACTTAAAAATGTAGGAGTACCAACATCAATAATTCTTTTACCGTTAACATCAATACCTTTATCATCTTTTGAATTTATAAAATTAGGATTATCTTTATTAATTTGTCATAATGAATCAATATTACTATCAACATGAATTTTTAATTTAGGTATAGTATCACTAACATCATCTATTTTTATACCAGTACCAGCAATTAATCCTATTTTTTGTAAAAATGTTTTATTACCAGAATCTCAAGTAATTACTCTTCTATCACTTTCATCAAAAATACTAGGTGTATTAAAATTATCTGTATTACATGAAATAGGATTATTAATTGCTTTTCTTGGAGTATGTAAATTTGCTTGTTGTAATAAATTATATACTTCCATTAATACATAATCTGGTTCACTTGGTGGACTAATACTACTTGATAAACCATTACCACTAATAGAAACACTACTTATAATAAATGCCATTCCATCAGTTAAATAATATATAGTCATTCTTGCTGTTGCTCTTTTAACTAAAGTTTGTTGAGTTTCATTAAGATTTTTAAATCCTATTACTTCAATTTGATTACCAGTAATAGTATTTATACGCTCACTTGATATAGCAATAGACATAATAGTAAAATCAGTTTTAGTATTATCAATAGTAGTTTGGTCAGCATCTGGTATAAAACCATATATAGTTTTTAAATCATCTTTTGTAATATAATTTAAATTTACATTTCAATCAATATTATTTTTGTTTTCCATAATCTTTATACCTTTCATATCCATGTACTGCTTGTGATTTATTAACTACAAACTTTTTAAGTTCTTTATCAGTTGCTCTTTTATTTAAAAGATTAACTGAATATCTGGTTCTTTCTTGTTTTTCTGACTTAGTAACTTTTTTAAGGCCACCATAATAATAATCACCAAGAATACTTCATTCACCATGACCATCTACTGTTTTAGTTTTTACCATTTCTTCTCATACCCTTAAAGGTATATTAAAAAAGTTATAAGTTTTACTTGATGTTTTAAATTCTACTGTGGCAATGCCATAAGTTTCACCTTTTAATTGTATAATTGGTACTCACATACCACCCGCTAATGCTAAACTTGTTAAATTAACATAAACACCAATCATTTCTTGATAATCTTGTTCAGTTAAAGAATCCATAATAATTTCTTTACCTTTTTGCATAAACTTTTGACCAGTTAAATATTGCTTTTGTAATTGCTTAATTTTAGCAATATTATTATTTGTAATATGTGTCATTATTTTTTTATGAATTACTGGTAAATTAGTAAGTATTTGAAGATTTTTATTAAAAGTATTTAATTATTCTTGTAACTTTCCTTTTCCTAAAGTTTTAGAAAAAATTCTAGTTTTTAATATTCCCGCTGGATTTTTTAAAAAACGCTGAATTATACTTGTAAGTGCAAGTAAATAAAATTGCAAAAAATTCTCATATAAAAATTTCATAATGCTAAATTTAGTTTAGAAAAAAGTAAGGAGTTTTTATATGAGTTATAAACATCTTGGCATAGATGAAAGGATTTATATTGAGAATCAATTGAAATTTAAATTTAAAATTAGTGAAATAGCTAAAAATCTTAATCGAAGTATTAGTACTATTATTCGAGAAATTAATAGAAATAAAGATAATAATCATTATTTTTCATTAATTGCACAAAATAAAGCTGAAAATCGAAAACAATCACATATTAGTTTTCATAAGTTTAAAAATAAGAATTTAGTAAAATATGTACAACAAAAATTACTATTAGGTTGATCACCTGAACAAATTTATGGCAGAATTAAAAATTTTCATAAAGAGTGAGTTATTAGTTTTAAAACAATTTATACTTGAATTTATTTTGGAATGCTTGATAAAGTTACTAGTAAAAATTTAAGAAGAAAATGTAAAAAACGAAAATCTCAAGAGAATCGTGGCAAGTTTAATGGTAAATCAATTAAAGAACGAGATATAAATGTTAATGATCGTATAACACTTGGTCATTGAGAAGGAGATACTATAGTATCATCACGAGGTAAAAGCAAATCATGTTTAATAACTTTAGTTGAAAGAGTATCACGATTTACTTTAGCAATATTAGTTAAAAACAGAACTACTAAAGTTATTAATAAAAATGTCAGTTATTATTTATCAATTCTTCCTAAAAACATTGTTAAAACTATTACTTTTGATCGTGGCAAAGAATTTTCAAATTGACAACAACTTGAAAAAAATTTAGATGTAAAAATTTATTTTGCCAATCCATATTCACCTTGACAAAGAGGTACTAATGAAAATACTAATGGTTTAATTAGAGAAAAATTTCCTAAAAAATTTATTTTTTCAAAAACTAATAAAAATGAAGTTCATAAATTTATATTGTCTTTAAATCAAAGACCGAGAAAAATATTAAATTATCTTTCACCAATCGAATATTTGGATAGAAAAATAATTTAGTTGCACTTACCTTTACAATTTAGCGTTTTAAAACAATTTATACTTGAATTTATTTTGGAATGCTTGATAAAGTTACTAGTAAAAATTTAAGAAGAAAAGGTAAAAAACGAAAATCTAAAGAAAATCGTGGCAAGTTTAATGGTAAATCAATTAAAGAACGAGATATAAATGTTAATGATCGTATAACACTTGGTCATTGAGAAGGAGATACTATAGTATCATCAAGAGGCAAAAGCAAATCATGTTTAATAACTTTAGTTGAAAGAGTATCACGATTTACTTTAGCAATATTAGTTAAAAACAGAACTACTAAAGTTATTAATAAAAATGTCAGTTATTATTTATCAATTCTTCCTAAAAACATTGTTAAAAATATTACTTTTGATCGTGGCAAATAATTTTCAAATTGACAACCACTTGAAAAAAATTTAGATGTAAAAATTTATTTTGCCAATCCATATTCACCTTGACAAAGAGGTACTAATGAAAATACTAATGGTTTAATTAGAGAAAAATTTCCTAAAAAATTTATTTTTTCAAAAACTAATAAAAATGAAGTTCATAAATTTATATTGTCTTTAAACCAAAGACCGAGAAAAATATTAAATTATCTTTCACCAATCGAATATTTGGATAGAAAAATAATTTAGTTGCACTTACCTTTACAATTTAGCTAATAAATTAATATTTTCTTTTGATAAATCATATTTTTTATAACTTTCTGAATGTCTAATTTCTCTATCTTTATCAGTTTTTTCTTTATATAAGGCATTATATTTTTCTTCTAATTATTTATATTTTTCTTCTAAAGTTGGTTCTTTAACTTCTTCAGTTTCTGATTCTTCTGATTCACTTTCTACTGATTTTGATTTATTTTCTTCGGGTTTTGATTCACTTTTTGCCTCTTTTGATTCATTTTCTGTTGAATTTGATTCGGTTTCTTGTTTTTCATTTTTTTCTTTTTCTTCCATAGTATTACCTTCTTTCATTTCATTTTCATTTAACATAATTACCACCACCTTTCTAAGTTGAACTTTTTGGATTTATTACCAATGACGTAGTTTGTAAGTTTCAATTGGCATTAGCAAATCCAGGTTTAAGAATTTTTGTAGGTGCATCAAATGTAGTTATAAATTGATATTCAATGATAATTAAATTATCATCTTTACTTTCATATGCTTTTGTTTTAAAAGACATTATTTTAAATCAAGTAGAACTTGGTATTGTGTGACCACTACTTGGACTGTCATTTGTTCATAATAAGTCATTAATATATATTTTATTTAATCTTTCTGCATTTGTTAAAGAAGCAATTTGACTAATTGGTAAACTAGTACGATTATTTATATTAAATATTCAATTATTATTACTATCATTATGATTTACAGAATTATTATTATAAGTACTATCATTATCTTGAAAAAGAGCAGTATCATTTTGGTTATCTGGTAAATTACCAATATCACTTAAATTTATTTTAATAGGTATAAATCAACTTTTTGAATTAGTATAACTCGGATTATCTGGAGAAAAATTTCAATTATCCTTCATATTTAATGTAGAATTAAATGTTATACTTTCATAATCTTCTTTAAATTTATCAACATTATCATAACCATATTGATTTACATAAATATTAATACTATTATGAAATTTACCTTTAACATCTTCTAAAGTATGTGGTCTCATTTGAAAAATATCACTTAATGATGCTTCTAATGTTCTATTAATATCATTATTAATCCCATATAAATTTTGATTACTTAAATCAATAAATATAGGATGTGCTCTTTCTATTAATGGTGGTGGTTGTATTGCTTGTGGATAATTAAATGGTTGGTCAAATTTAAAAGTATTATTTGCTAAAATAAATGTATTTTGAATTAATCTACTATTATTACTTGCTTTACCAACTGTTTGATAAGTACCACTTCAAATACTAAAATTATCATTAACAGCACCATTTCTATTATCTGGCATACTATAAAATGTTATTTTAAAATTACTTTTACCTACAACTTTAATATCAATCATATCAATTGCTCATTTAATAATATTTGTATTAGTAAATTTAGGTTCATTTAATAATGGAGTTGAACTATCTTCTTTTGGTAATAACGAAATTGTATCTTTACCACCACTACCATTTAATTGGCTTAAATTTACAGTATCATAAACTCCTTGTGAAGAAATACTTCCATCATTAATATCAAAATTTTGTAAATTAATCATATCAGTTAAATTAAATGTAAATGATGTCATATGACTTGCTGTACCTAATACAGATTGAATAGTATCTGGTGTTTCATTTCTAAATACATCTAATGGAATTAATGCTGGATTAGTAATTTGCGAACTATATAATAATGTTGTATAAAAATTATATAATTCAGCAGATATTAAACCATTTATGTAATTAAATTGTGGAATTAGCAAGTTACTACTTAACTTTGCTCCAATATCTAAACCACCAACAAAAGCATTCATAAATGAGCCAAATATAGGTATTGTATTAAGATTAATTTTAATAGTTTCTCTAACTGTTAAAGGTATTTCACTAATAGGATTATAAATAAAATAATGTAATGCATTAATAGTATTTAATTGCTTAAATTTATTATTATTCATATTATAATGAGTATTACCAATAAATTTTTTATTATTTTTATTATAATATTGAAAATATGGATTACCAGCAGTTGCATAATTATAATCTTCTATTTCAGCACCATTTAAAAAATTATTATCTCAATAATTTACTAATCTATTTGATACATCAACTTTATTAGTATTTTTAGTTTTTTCAACATTAGTTCTTAAATGACCTTCATAATGTTTAGTTGCACCATCATCATAATTTGGTGCAATTACTTTTTGTCAATCTGAATAACTATCCATAACACTCTGTCCTTGAACAGTTAATACATAATTAGTTTCTGGTAATGCTTGAAAACTTACTGGGTCATAAGTTGAACATTGATATTGTCATGGAAATAATAATTTACTTGGATATTGTCTATATTTATGTTGTTTAGTATTAATAGGATTATTATCAATATCTCTTCCTCATAATGCTATTGAAATAGGTTTTACTGAACCATAAAAAGATATTTGACAATGAGTAACTGGTAATGGTGTTAAATAATTATCATCTAAAACAATATTATTATTTTCATCTAATGCTGGTAATGCTACTGGGTCAGCAGGCGCACCTAATTGCACATATTGATTAATTGCTAATCCACTATGTGCTAATTTATCATTTAATGAACTAAAAGTACATTGAATATAAGCCAATTATTTATTTTCATTATTATAAGTTTTACTAGCAACTTCAAGAATATATCATTGTCTATCAACTTTAATTGATTTATCAGTATTTATAACTTTATTAATTTCTGGAATCATATATAACTTATATAAATTTGAAACAATATTATTAATAAAATTAAAATTCTTTGGTTCATTTGGAATATTAATTACTACATTTTTAATTGCTTGTTCTTGAATAAAAGCATTATTTGCTGGTGTAGCACTATAAGTAATACCCAATTGGTCACTTAAAATATTTCCATAAAATACATCACCAATTTGTAATTGTTTATATGCTTCATCTTGATTATCTTTATTTTGAATAGGATAATAAGAATTGTCTCAAACTGCTTGTATTGCTTCACATCCTGTAAAGATTTTACTAAATGAAGTATAATCATTAGGAATACTAGTTGGCGGTTTATAACCAGTTTCTGTTGAATTTATAGCACCTAAAATAATAGTAAAAGGACATACACGAAATTGTAAATCTTTATTTTGTGTAAAATCTTTTTCAATTTCACCAGTTGATTTTCAAACTGTTTTAATTAATTGATGATTTATTTTCGGTATCATTTTTAGTTTCTCCTAAAAAAGTATTATTAAATTCAATTTCTTCTTTTTGATATTTTCTATTTTCATTAATAATTTGTTGGGCTTCTTCTTCACTTACACCATATCTTTTAACAATAATACGTTTAATATTAGTAATTCCTAATCTTAATTCTGCTTCATCAATTTCTAATGATTTTAATCTATCTGTAATAGTATTTTCTTTAATTTCAAAGGTTCATTTAGATTTATCACCATCTAAGCCCATTAATATAAAACATCTTTGAAATATTTCATTTCAATCACTTTGATTTAAAGTTCTTTTAATTCTTGTAGTTTCCATATCACGAGAATTAGTAATTAATACTTCTGCTTCAGTTTTTTGACTTGTAGTATCATTTACTGTACTATATCCACTACCTTCAAATGCTTTATCAATAATCAATTGAATAAATTCTGCATATTTATCTAATATTGGATTACCTTGTAAAATAGCAATTGGTGGTGTTCCACTAGTACTTCCTAAACTTCTTAAATTTGCTTGTAAAATAAATTTACCTATTAATTTTTTTAAATCAAAAGCAGTTTTAGATTGATTTATCTCTTGTTCAGTAATATCTAAAAATACACGAGTAACATTAAATTCAAGTTCATGGTCAATTGATTCAAATGTTTTATTTAATAATTCTTGTAATTTTTTAATTGGAGTCATATCTGGATAATAATCACCAATAACTCCACCAAAAAAATTATTTTTAGGTAAATTTTGCATAAATTTAACTGGAATAATACCTAAATTATGATTTTCTATTAATGGTAATTGTAAATCTTTACTTATCTTTTCTTGTAAACCATCTAAAGTAACATAATCACTTGTAAAATATCTAATTATTTGATTTTGAGTATATGTTGTTTTAACATAAATAATTTGGTCATCATACTGTACTCTTGACCATGTTGATGCACTATATTCAGTTTCTAATACTCTTGCAACTCTTGATTGAGCATATGGCTGAGCAAAATTTAATGATATTCTACCAGTTTTACTTTTATCAATTTGAACAATACTATAACCATAACCAGATTTAATATGACAATCTTGATAAAACAAACTATCAAAATTATTTCATTCTTTTATTTTTTCAATTGCTCTTTTATATTCTTCATGTTCACTTGTTAAAGTATAACCATTACCCCATAATAATTTACTTGCATGATTTGCTATTATTTCTTGAAGATTAATCATACATCACTTAGGAATTAATATTTCAGTATTATGATTATTCATATGTTACTTCCTTTCAAAATAAGGATTTATATTTGCATTTAAATTTCTAATATATGGCTCAATTGCATAATCAAATGCATCACGTAAATGGTCATTACCAGCTAATGGTATTTGTTTAATACTTTTAGGGTCTCATACAGCCAATCTAAATTCATCTAATAATGCTTGTGCATTCATACTAATATTTAAGCGTTCTGATGCCATTAAAGCCACATTTTTACCTATTCTAAACTCAAGTCTTAATTTCACACAATCTTTAAAATATAATCATGAATTAACTTGATATTTAATTGCTGTATCATTAAGCATTTCAATAAATGTATAATTACTAAAATCACAATATACATTTAAACCATATTCATATAACAAATTATTTTCTTTTGCTAATTTAATATAAAATTCAACTACTAATTTTGCTAATTGTTTATTATCATATCGAATTAATTTATTTTCTATTTTTAAACAATCAATAACATTAACAAATTTAAAATTATAATCAAAACCTATTAATAAACATGCTAAAGCATCATCTTTAAAACCATAATCTAATCCAGCACTAAATCTATAACTTGGTTGTAATAATCTACTAATCTTATGAATTAAATGTGAATATATTCCACCAGATTCATAACCTACTAAACCATGACTTCTTACTCTTGCAGATATTGGGTCTAGAACTTCTATTTCTAATAATTGTTGTTTATCACTATCTTTTAAATGATTATTTAATTTTCAATTTTGATAATGATAAATAGTATTATCAATAATAGTAAATTGTTCATATTCATTAATAATTTGTTTTTCATTTTGTGGGCATGAATTTATAGTTTTTTTAATAAATTCATTTAAAATACTTCAAGGATTACAACTTTCAATTTCTAATAATTGATTTGCACCACGAATAGCATCTTTTAAATCTTGATAATCATTTTCAGTAATTTCATATCTTTCATCACTTCATATAATTACATAATCATATAAATAATTACTTGCTAATCCAGTTAATTTAACATTACTATTATTTTGTGAATGTAAATATTTACAAGTTATTTTACTACCATTAAATTCAATAGTTTTTTTAGTTTCACTAATAATAAAATTAATATTAGGATATGTTGCTCTAATAATTTGTTTTAATTATTGTCAACTATCATTTAATTGTTTTGACATATTACGAATTAAATAAGCATGAATATTAATATTATCTAACATTAATAAAATACCAAGAAATTCAATATCACTAAATGTTTTACCAGATTTACGACTACCTAATTGTTTAATTTTAGTAATATTTAAAGTTTGTTTTAAATACATTCTTTTAGCAATATCTAATAAATAACCAAAATTACTTAACATTTATTCTTACTCTTATTTTCAAGTTGAATTACTATAGGGGTGGTATTATCACTGTTTTTTATATCAATTTTTGTTGATAAATGATATTTATTAACATATGCTCTTTCTAAATATCATGAATAATTACCAGCATGTGACTTTAAATATCTTTGTAAATTTAAGTGTTCAATTTGAGAATGCGCTCAATTAATTTGTTGTAAAAAAGTATTTCTCTTTTTTTCTTTTCATTTTTTTAAAGTATTTTCAGTTATATCTAAATAAATTAACATTCCTAATTTAGTAGGTATTTCATCAAAATCTTTACAATGAATAAAATAATTTTCTAATGATTCTTTTAATTTTGTAGCATCATTAAAAATTGTTCTTATTTTTATTTTTTCTTATTGCACATAAAAATCTCCTTTCATATGCTTTAAAAACACAAAAATTTATGCTATAATTAATATAATCTTTAAGTTAACTTTGGGCAAAATTACTTATTAACTTTATTAATTAGTTCATATATTCTTTTATATATATTCTTTTATTTAATTTTTATAATATAATTATAACAAAAAATAGCATTATACTGCTATTTTTTTATTTCTTTTTTTAAATTTAATTTTAAATTTAAACAATTTCTTAATTTTATTTCCGAAACTTTTTCAAAATTTATATTCTGGATGTTGTAATTTATACATAATCATACAACCAATAAAAGTACCTACTATAGGCAATGGAATTGTTATTAAAAAAATACCAAAAATTTTATCATTATTACAATATTTAATTCCATAATGTATTAATAAAATTCATGTCATCTCTACTATTATTAATAATAATATTCATAATGTTCTTTCTATCATTTTTTATTTTCCTTTTCTATTTATATTTTTCTTTATTGTACATTATTTTATTAAAAAAGAAAAGATAACTAATAAAAGTTATCTTTTAAACGTAAATAGAATTTGCAGTTTATTTTATCGTTCTTTAATATTATACTCTAAAACCAAACATTTTTCAACAATATTTTAATAAATTTGATACAATTTTGGAGTTAAAAAATAAATAGAAAGGTGTTAAAAAATGTTTAGTTTTAAAGGATTTCTAAAATCTGAAATCACTAATATTTTAGCAAAATATTTTCAAAAAATCTATGATTATGATGAATATTTTTTTCTAAATAGAGATAAAAATCAATATAAAGTTGCTTGAACATGTAATAGAACAGTAAATACTCCAATTGGAATGGATACTTTTAGACAAAGAGTTTATTGAGATACAATTAATAAAAAACATTATTATCCAATTTATGAAGAATTTGGTATTAAAAAAAGAGCAAGAATTACTAATGATTTATATTTTGATATATTAGATAATTTAATTGAAAATTTAATATCAAAAAAAGGTTATTTTAATATTCAATCAGAATTTAAATATACTTCTTTTTCTAAAAATCTTATTTCAAGAATTTTTAAAAATGCAAAAATTGAAAAATTAATACCAGAAGAAAAATTTAAAGTATTAGATAATGAAAAATTAAATATATGTGCAGATGATGCTTATATAACTTGTTGAGATGAAAATGGTTTAAAACAACAATATTGTTGTAGACTTTTAACTTATAATTTAGGAAGAAAAGAAATTTATTCATATAGAAATAAATTAGATAAGAAAATAACTTCATTTATGTTATTTAAAACTAATAATGCACCAAAACAAGAATAATTACATAATTTTACAATGCAAACTATTAATAATCATTATGATATTAAATTAAATATATTTGCTATTAATTGAGAATATAATAATTATAATTTAGTAGTTGCTGGGATGGTGCATTATGAATTAGAGCAATGGCTAGTTGATTGGGTTGTTATTATATTTTAGATAAATATCATGCTTTTAGTTATTTATGAAAATCTTTTGTTAATGTTCGTGGTAAACATCAAAAAAAAGCACTTGATTGAACAAAGTATTTAGATGTAGCAACTACTTTTTCAAATGGTAATTATAATGGATTAATTACTATTTTAGAAAATAATCATAATAAAGTTACTAAAAAAACTTATAATTATTTTAAAAATAATGAACAAGGAATTATTAATCAAAATGCTGATTGAAATATTGGATGTTCTGCAGAAAGTGATGTATATCATTTTTTAAAATCTTTAACTAATGGAGCAAAAATATATAATTATCAAACATTAAATAATATGTTAATAGCAAAAGCAAATTATTTAAATAGTAAAAGTTATATTAATAGTACTTAATAAGTTAAAATTTCATATTTTTTAATTCTAATTTTAAGATTAGTATTTTTGTGTTATTTAAATGTAATTTTGTAATTATATTTTTTAAACTTTTTAAATTTTATGATATAATTTAATTAACAAATCATAGAATTTGCAGTTATATTGTTAATGTTAGTCATAATTCTAAGGGTTAAACTCATACGTCCTTTCGATTTTCAGCTTTATTTTGTGCAATTAATGAAAAATAATGATTATTATCTTTATTTCTATTAATTTCTCGAATAATAGTACTAATACTTCGATTAAGATTTTTAGCTATTTCACTAATTTTAAATTTCAATTGATTCTCAATATAAATCCTTTCATCTATGCCAAGATTTTTATAACTCATATAAAAACTCCTTACTTTTTTCTAAACTAAATTTAGCATTATGAAATTTTTATATGAGAATTTTTTGCAATTTTATTTACTTGCACTTACAAGTATAATTCAGCAAATTGTTGAAGAAGAAATAAAATTCAAGATTTTGATTTTTTGATTAAAAAATTGAAAGTTAAAACTCCTCATAATAATATGAGAAAAGTATGACGTAATGTTTGAAAAGAAATATTAACTTATTATTGTGATGGTGATTTAACTAAGACAATTAATTCCGAAGAGTTTAAAGAATGACAGGATAAATTTATCGAAAATTGTGAATCATTAATTGAAAAATGAAAAGGTAAAGAAAAATATAAATTGATATTAGATACTTGTAAAAAATTATGTGAGATTGTCAAAAGTTTAGTAAATGATGTGTGTAGTGATCATGAATTTCAAAGAAGTGAATCATTAAATATTATTGGTAATAATATATTTTTACAAGCAAATATTGCTAAAGAAAATGGGTCTACTGATTTATCAAATAATAATTGAAAAGAAGAAATTAGAAGAGACTCAAATCACTTAATGCCAAAAACTGAAAAACCTTGTTGAAGAAGATATGTAATTAGAAGATAATTAGTAAAAAAATAAATATATATTTAAATAAATTAAAAAATAAGTTTTAACCCCTTGTTATTTTTTACTTTTATATGCTATTATTGTATAGGTAACGGCTCGGTAGCTCAGTTGGTAGAGCATTCGCCTGAAGAGCGAAGTGTCAGTGGTTCGAATCCGCTTCGAGCCACCATTATTTAAAATATAGGCAATTAAGCCTTTTTTTAATTATTTTTCTTAGATTTAGGTTTAAGTTAAAATTTTAGGTATAATAGTGTCATTAGCAATTTTAAACAATTAATAATTCTAGAAAGAAGGGTATTATTGTCTAAAATTTTAGTTTTAAATAATGCGAAAATAATTAGCATTATTTAAAATGCTAAATTGTAAAGGTAAGTGCAACTAAATTATTTTTCTATCCAAATATTCGATTGGTGAAAGATAATTTAATATTTTTCTCGGTCTTTGGTTTAAAGACAATATAAATTTATGAACTTCATTTTTATTAGTTTTTGAAAAAATAAATTTTTTAGGAAATTTTTCTCTAATTAAACCATTAGTATTTTCATTAGTACCTCTTTGTCAAGGTGAATATGGATTGGCAAAATAAATTTTTACATCTAAATTTTTTTCAAGTTGTTGTCAATTTGAAAATTCTTTGCCACGATCAAAAGTAATAGTTTTAACAATGTTTTTAGGAAGAATTGATAAATAATAACTGACATTTTTATTAATAACTTTAGTAGTTCTGTTTTTAACTAATATTGCTAAAGTAAATCGTGATACTCTTTCAACTAAAGTTATTAAACATGATTTGCTTTTACCTCGTGATGATACTATAGTATCTCCTTCTCAATGACCAAGTGTTATACGATCATTAACATTTATATCTCGTTCTTTAATTGATTTACCATTAAACTTGCCACGATTTTCTTGAGATTTTCGTTTTTTACCTTTTCTTCTTAAATTTTTACTAGTAACTTTATCAAGCATTCCAAAATAAATTCAAGTATAAATTGTTTTAAAACTAATAACTCACTCTTTATGAAAATTTTTAATTCTGCCATAAATTTGTTCAGGTGATCAACCTAATAGTAATTTTTGTTGTACATATTTTACTAAATTCTTATTTTTAAACTTATGAAAACTAATATGTGATGGTTTTCGATTTTCAGCTTTATTTTGTGCAATTAATGAAAAATAATGATTATTATCTTTATTTCTATTAATTTCTCGAATAATAGTACTAATACTTCGATTAAGATTTTTAGCTATTTCACTAATTTTAAATTTAAATTTCAATTGATTCTCAATATAAATCCTTTCATCTATGCCAAGATGTTTATAACTCATATAAAAACTCCTTACTTTTTTCTAAACTAAATTTAGCATTATGAAATTTTTATATGAGAATTTTTTGCAATTTTATTTACTTGCACTTACAAGTATAATTCAGCATAAGAAATTTTTAACAATACTTAAAAATGTCCAAAAAATAGACATTTTTAATAAAAATAAATTTATACAAATTTTTTAATAGCAATATGATTAGAACTAATAATTCTAATACCACCATTATTTTTATGAAAAGCAACTTGAATTTTATCGCCAATTAATTTAGTAATAATACCTTTTCCAAAAATTTCATGAATAATTATATCTCCAACATTTCAATTATTAGTTATTTCAACCTTATCTTTATTATCAGCTTTATAGTAATTAAATTTAGAATGATTACGATTTTGATAAGTTGCTGCCATTTCTTGGTGTTCGTTATTAATGATTTTTAAATATTTAAGATCTAAATCTTTTAAGAAACGAGATGGTTGTTTCATACGATCCAAGATATATGAATATCCACTGGCACTAGATAAAAATAATCATTTTTTTGCCCTAGTAATTGAAACATAAAAAAGTCGTCGTTCTTCTTCAATTTTATCTAAGTTTTCTATACTAAATTTACCTATTCCAGGTAAAATACCTTCATTAATGCCAACTATAAAAACAACATCAAATTCTAGACCTTTAGCACTGTGAATTGTCATTAAGTTAACGGCTTTATTAGTACTATTTTCATCTAAATCAGTATATAAACTTACTTCTTGTAAAAATGACGTTAATAATTCTTCGCCTTGTAATTCATTATTACTACTATCATATTCAAGCAATTGTTCTAATAATTGTTGAACATTTTCAATTCTTTCTTTTTCAAGATTATCTTCTAGTTTTTTTAAATAATTAGTTTTATTTAATAAATTTTCAACCATGTTATGTAAAGAGGTAACATCTTTGATATTAGTTTGCATCTCATTAATTAAATTAATTAAAGGTTGTAAATGTTGACGATAATTTTTTGGTAATCCATACTGAAATTTAAATAAGTATTCATTTAAAGTTAGTAATTGTTCATTAGCAAGTAATAATAAGTTATCAATAGTTTTTGGTCCAATTTTAGGTGTTGCATTTAAAATTCTAATCATTGATATATTATCATTTCAAACAATAATTTTTAAATATGCCAAAATGTCTTTAATCTCTTTACGTTCAAAAAATTTATAACCACCAAAAATTTTATAATTTATATTATTATTAATCAAAGCTTGTTCTAAATCTTTTGATAAATAATTATTACGATAAAGAATAGCAATTTTATTCAAATCTAAATGATATTTTAAATGAATTTTTTTAACAGTTGTTGCAACTCAATGTGCTTCTTGATCACTACTACTAGCATGATACATAACAATATCATTACCAAGATCATTTTTAGTAAACAGTTCTTTTTCAATACGTTGAACATTATTTTTAATTAAACTATTAGCTGTATTTAAAATCTTAGTTGTTGAACGATAATTTTGATTTAAAATAAATGTTTGTGTATTAGGAAATTGTTTAGTAAAATTCAATATTAAATTAATATTTGCTCCTCTTCAACTATAAATAGTTTGATCAGGATCACCAACTACAGTAATATTTGTATGATTTTTAGCAAGTGATAATAAAATATTATATTGAATATCATTAGTGTCTTGAAATTCATCAACTAAAATAAAATCAAATTTCTTTTCTCATTTTGTTAAAATATGTGGAAATTCTTTAAATAGACGTTCAACTAATAATAATAAATCATCAAAATCTAAACATGAATTAATAAATTGATATTTTTTATACGATTCAAAAACTTTGATACGTAAAATTCACTCATCTTGATTTTGATAATCAGCTAATAATTGATCTTGAGAAAGATAATTATTTTTTCAGTTAGAAATATTAGAACTTAATAATCTTAACTCCTGCAATTCAGCTTTATGTGAAAATTCTTTTTGAAAAATATCTTTTAATATTTTTCGTTGATCTTCTTGATCAATAATATTAAAATTATTATTAATATTTAAATGATGAATATCTCTTCTTAATATTTTGGCACATAATGCATGATAAGTAACAATATTAACATTAATGTTAGTATCATTTAAAAGTTGCATTATTCGTTCTTTCATTTCACGTGCTGCTTTATTAGTAAAAGTTAATGCCAATATTTTTTCACTAGCAATTTTAATTACATTAATTAAGTAAGCAATCTTATATGTTATAACCCGTGTCTTTCCAACTCCAGCCCCCGCAATAATACGACATGGGCCATCAACATTAATAATTGCTTGTAGTTGTTGTTCATTTAGATTTTCTAAAAGTTTTGTTTTATCCATGTTATTTATCCTTAAGTTAGTAAGAGTATATACTATTAAAGACTATTTATATTTTCTAATTCGTCATCATTAATATTTCCTGGTTGAGAATAAACTAAATGAATATGTGGATCATTAACGTTAGTTGATATCTTCCTTTTATTAGTTGCAAGTGGTTTCTTGTTAATGACAAAAGTTTTATGATAACGATCAAAGAATAGCTGATGATATTTATCAATTTTAGTGACGATCATAATCCCACAATACCAAGCAAAATCAAAACTAACTACAGAACGAATAAGAATATTTAATCAAGAATTTAAAGTACTATTACTATTAATAGTAGCAATGTTTTCATTAAAAGTCAATTTCATAAAAAGAATTATTGAAGTGGTTAATAATAGAGGAATAAAAACTAAAAATAGTTCACGATAAAAAAAATGTTTTAACTTTAAATCTTGATTTTTTTCATTTACTAATCTTATTTGAAAAATTAATTTTCCCAAAGTTTGACCCTTACATTTTCATGGGATAATAACAAAATATATAATGACAACAGTTATATTAATAATAAAAATAATTATTAATTGTCATGATTCTTGATTACCTTTATTATCTAAATAATGGATTGCTAATCCAATTATTAATGGGATTAAACTAACAAAAATCACGTCAAAAATACGTGCAATAATACGTTTTCATGTTTTAGCTATTATATATGTTTCGGTTGTATCTAATTTTTTAATATTCATTTTTTTACTCTCAATATTTTGAATCATCTCTAATATTATTATCTTTAAAATATTTCTTAAAATAAGTACTTAGATCAGGAGCATAAGTGGTAAATTTATCATTTGGATTAATAGTATTAAAATAAGAATTTTTTTTAAAATTTTTAAATTTAAATTCAATAATTTCTTTGACACGATTATATATTTTTTCAATTAATGCAGGTTTTTTAGAAATACTAATAAATCTTAAAAGAGTATATAGATAGTATCTAACAAAAGCATATTCCAACTCTTCATATAAAACTTTTTTAATTTTATAATTATTATAATAGTTTAAAATATGTATTCATTGATGCATTAGTTCAAAAATATTATCATTTTCCAATGTGTTATTTTTAGACGTTAATAATGTTTCATTAATTGCATAATATGTTTTACAATGTGCTAAAAATGAGTATAAAAATAAACTATCAAATTGGATTTCTTTACGAAATTGTAAATTATATTCATTAATAATACTAACTTTCATGATTTTTGTTGTTAAAACTGGTGTTGTTAAAGCAAAGACTATTTTTCCTTGTGTTGTATTTAAATTATATATTTTATTAACTTCAGTTCTAATTGTTGAATGAAAAACATTATTTATATCAAATTCATAACGAACACAATATTCAATACAATCTAAATCCTTATTATTATCTAAAATTTTATTAACTGTTTCAACAAAATTAACGCTAAGAATTTCAGTTGGATTTAAAATAACTACATATTGTCCGGAAATATATTTAAGGCCAAGATTACGACTAATGGCAATACCTGATACTTGATAATTAGTAATCATTTTTAAATTTTGTGGATATAATTTAAAATATTTACTAAATATCTCCAAATTTTCATTGTTAATGCCATCATCAACAACAACAACTTCAAAATTAGTTTTTTTATTTACAAAAATCTTTGCTAAAAAAAAATCTAAGTGCTCGGATTCAAATGAAGTTGTATATAAAATAAAACTTAGTAGCATAATAAATATTTCCTCTCTTTTATAAATAATTATAACACTTCTTTAACGATTTTAAGTGAAGGTTTATCAACATTTATTTTTTATTTTTTTGATTACTATTTTTAAGTTTATTTTTAGATACTAAAGTAGATTTTTCTATATTATCTGTTTCTTTAATAACTTTAACAGTCATATTTTTATGATCAAAAATAGTTTTTAAATTACCTTTAATAATAACAGTTTCAGTATTATTAGGTTTAATAACGTTTCGTTTTGCGGGCTTGCTAACTTTTTTCTTTTTTTGTCCTTTTAATATTTCTGCTCTTAATAAAGCACGTGTTTTTCTAATTTCAAATTTTTCAAATTTAAAAAGAAATGATTTAATAAACTTTTTATATGAATTAACAAAATATCGAAGTCTTTTCTTGCTTCGAGCATGATTATCATATTTTAATAAAATACAAACATAGTTTAATTCATTTCTTGCTTCTGATTCAATTAATGAATTAAAAAAACTGTGATAATTATGACTTAAGTTATATGGTTGACCAGATATTGGGCTTTTATAAGGAGTAAAACCTAGATTACCAGTAGTTTTATAATACTTAAAATCAGCAACTCGTGTTGTCATTTGTCCCTTAGGATGCTCTGGTGATTTAATTTCTGATATTTTAAAAATATTATTTGTATCAAATTCTAAAAAATAGCAATATACCTTATGAACAAAGTTACCTGCAGTTTTAAAAGCAATATATAAATCTACTTTTGCTTCATAATTTAAATTATCAAAAATACTAACGTATGGTTGATAAAAATCATATTTTTTATCAATAATTTCTCATCCTTGTTTTTTAATAGTAAGTTCAATCTCATCAGCACAAATATTTGGATTTAAAATAATTTTCTTCATTTTCTACTCCTAACTCTAATATTTTCTAAGTCTATTTTATCAAATTATATATAAAGTGTGGTCTAAGAAAATTTTTCACTTTGATTAATAATTAAAGTACTTTTATTTTTACTATTAAACAACTAACAATACATCATAAAATTATCTTTAAACTATATGAATATATCATATATTTCTACACATATTAAAGTTATTCTTTTTTAAAAACTTTTAGCAAAAATTATATTAAACTTTATTTATTACTTTTTCTAAAATAATATAGAAATGATGAATATATTATTAATAAATAAATAAAATACTAGAAAACTATATATTAATTAAAAAAGAATACTAACATTAATATTAGTATTCTTTTTTAATTAATAATTTTTCTTCATCTATAACTTATTTCTTTTATTTTTTTGCAAAAAAATAAAAGAAATAATAAAAATATCTAATTTACTTAATCTGAAAAATAAACACCATTACTACTTCCAATATATATTTTTTTAGTTGCACAATTGAATATTAATTTTTTAATACTAATATTAACTTTAAATTGAAGTTTATCAAAGGTTGATGATCCATAACTTTTTCAAAGATTACCAGTATTATCACCAACATATATACAGTTATCATTATTAATGACAATAGATGTTAAACAATTTGATAATGGATGTAATTGAAATCTAAAAAAAGAATTCTTATTATTATCTTTTTTTCAAACTTGCCCTGACATCTCAGTAGCATAAACATTACCTAAATTATCAAATGTTAAATCAGTAATTTTACTACCAGTAGTAAGAAGTTCCGCAAATTTTTGATCACCACTAATAGTTTTATAAATTTGACCATCAGTAGTAGCAGCGTAAATACATTTATCATTATTATTATCTTTAATTATTGCAGAAATTTTTCCTTTAGTTCCAGGAATAGTTTGCAATCATTCTTGTCCAAATGATTGATAATATGCTTTAAAATCATTATCTGTACCCATATAAAGATATTCTTCACCATCATTAGAAGTATAGACTATCATTGATAATAAGTTAAAATCAAATTTTTAAAGTAGTTTAAAATTATTACTATCATTATTTTTTATATAAATTTTTGTTCCATTTTTTGTTTCTTTTATAGCTACATAAACATTACTATTATTAGAAGTTGCTATTGCTTGAATAATACCTTCACTTTTAAATATTGGTTTAATATCTTTATTATTTTCACTAATATAATAAATAATACCTTCATCATTAGCAGCATAAACATTGCCTTTTTGATCACTAGTTATTGATTGAATTACACCACTAGTTCCTTCCAATTTTGAAAATGTTTCATGGTTATTAACCAAACAATTTTTAATTAATTTGTTATTAGAAACATGAGTATTAATTGAAAGCATAGTCCCTGAACTAGCAAAAAATGTTATAGTAAACATTGTTAATAATTTTTTAAAATGCATAAGTTTTTTTCCTCTTTTACTTTTTTATTATTTTTTTTACTTGCTAAATTGTAAAGGTAAGTGCAACTAAATTATTTTTATATCCAAATATTCGATTGGTGAAAGATAATTTAATATTTTTCTCGGTCTTTGATTTAAAGACAATATAAATTTATGAACTTCATTTTTATTAGTTTTTGAAAAAATAAATTTTTTAGGAAATTTTTCTCTAATTAAACCATTAGTATTTTCATTAGTACCTCTTTGTCAAGGTGAATATGGATTGGCAAAATAAATTTTTACATCTAAATTTTTTTCAAGTTGTTGTCAATTTGAAAATTCTTTGCCACGATCAAAAGTAATAGTTTTAACAATGTTTTTAGGAAGAATTGATAAATAATAAATGACATTTTTATTAATAACTTTAGTAGTTCTGTTTTTAACTAATATTGCTAAAGTAAATCGTGATACTCTTTCAACTAAAGCTATTAAACATGATTTGCTTTTACCTCGTGATGATACTATAGTATCTCCTTCTCAATGACCAAGTGTTATACGATCATTAACATTTATATCTCGTTCTTTAATTGATTTACCATTAAACTTGCCACGATTTTCTTTAGATTTTCGTTTTTTACCTTTTCTTCTTAAATTTTTACTAGTAACTTTATCAATCATTCCAAAATAAATTCAAGTATAAATTGTTTTAAAACTAATAACTCACTCTTTATGAAAATTTTTAATTCTGCCATAAATTTGTTCAGGTGATCAACCTAATAGTAATTTTTGTTGTACATATTTTACTAAATTCTTATTTTTAAACTTATGAAAACTAATATGTGATTGTTTTCTATTTTCAGCTTTATTTTGTGCAATTAATGAAAAATAATGATTATTATCTTTATTTCTATTAATTTCTCGAATAATAGTACTAATACTTCGATTAAGATTTTTAGCTATTTCACTAATTTTAAATTTAAATTTCAATTGATTCTCAATATAAATCCTTTCATCTATGCCAAGATGTTTATAACTCATATAAAAACTCCTTACTTTTTTCTAAACTAAATTTAGCATTATGAAATTTTTATATGAGAATTTTTTGCAATTTTATTTACTTGCACTTACAAGTATAATTCAGCAAATATTTATGTTTTTTATTTTATAAATTAATATCTACAAAAGATATATCTTTTGTAGATATTAATTTAAGTTTATAATTGAAAAAAATAATATACAACATTCTTTTAAATACTCTATTTTTATTAGAAAGTATTAATAAAAAGGACACCTAAAAATATAATGTTTAGTTCTCATCAGTAGTAGTTTTATTTTTTAATGATGAAGAATCATTAACAACTAATTTATTTTTTTTATTTCCAACTTCATTTTTTGCATCTTTATGATCATGTCATCAATTAAGTAACAACGATAATGGTACTAAAATAATAATAAATATTAATAAACAACCAATACTTCATAAAATAGTCATTGGATTAGGATTAATAAGAATTTCTCTTAATCCTTTTATTGCATAACTAAATGGTAAAAAATTATACATTACTTGAAAAAACTTGGGTTCTAATTCAACAGGAAAAGTACCACTTGATGAAGAAAGTTGTAGTATTAAAAGAATAACAATTAAAAATCTACCCAAATCATGATTACGAAACATGTGAGCAATTGATTGAACAACCAAATCAAAAATAATTGCTATTAATCACATGTATAAAAACATTTGTCAAAATCGTTGTCATAAATCAATATTATTAAATAATAGTAATAATGAAGTTACTAAAATTGTTGACTGAATTAAACCAAAAATAATCATTCATGCTGATTTAGCTAAATAGTTTGATCAAAATTTAGTTTTTGGAATATCTTTATTTCTAATAAAAATAAAAGTTAATAATAAAGTACCTACTCACATTCCAATACACATGAAATATGGACCCAAACCAAATCCATAAGGAGATTTATCTTGACCTTCAATATTAATATTAAAATTAATAAAGTTAATAGGTGCCAATAAAGTATGATTCATTCAATAATCATGTTCTAAAACTTTAATATGTTTAATCTCTTCGTTTCTTGTTACACTATCAATATTATCATTAAATTGTTCAGCATGAGGACCTAAACCAGGAACAGCAATTGAAAGAATACCATAAATTTCTTTTAAAATTGGTTGTAAATGGTGATAACCTGAATCAGAAGCATCTTTATCTCAATAATCAAATACTTGATCACTAATAACAACAGGTAAAAACTTACTAAAAATATTATCTTTTAATGCATTTAAAGCAAAATCATTAATTTCACCTAAAATCGGACTAACTTTATATGAAGCTTGTAAACTAATTTTTGGTCTAATAGTAATTTGATTAATAAGATTCCAAATTCTTTCTGGAGTTTTAATATTATCAATAACTACTTTAAAAGCTTGTTTAAAAAAATCATTAAAATCCTTAGTAAAACAACTATCAATAATAATTTCAGTTAAAAAAGTTTTGTCATTTTGATGTTGATAATAACTTTTTCAATCATCATAATAATAAACAGTAAATGTTTTTTTCTCATTGTTAATTTGTAAATCATTAATTTTAAATTCATAAGCACCACTACTATTAGGATTTTCATTATCCAAATTTAAATTATGTCGATTAATAACACGATTAATTCCTACTGCAGAACTATCGTTATTAACTAAAGCAATTGGTAAACGATTAATATTTCCCAATGGATTAAAAAAAGCTCATAAAGCAATAAAAGCATATAAAAATGGAATAAAACATAGTGCAATACTTTTAATAATTGTTCTTTTATTTTTATAAATGTGTTTAGTCCCCACTGCTTTAAAAACCATTTTAAATTCTTGAATAGCAATTTTAAATAAATTTAAAATTTTTAACACTTTGTTACTCCTTAATAGATTATCTTTAATAAATTTAGTTATAATAATATTATAAATACATTTGATAAAAAGGGAGAAAAAAATATTATGTTGCAATTAACAATTAAAGGTAAACCCGTTCATATTAAAAATGAAATAATCAAAGTTGGAGATACTTTATCATTTTCTGCAGTTAATAAAACAATGGATAATATGAATTTAGAACAATTCACTAATAAATTTAAAATTATTTCTAGTGTACCAAGCATTGATACTAAAACTTGTGCTTTACAAACTATACACTTTAATAAAGAGGCTACTAAATTAAAAGATTTAGTTATCATTACTATTTCCAAAGATTTACCATTTGCTCAAAGTCGCTTTTGTGAAAAACTAAAAATGAATAATAATTTTCATATTTGAAGTGATTATCGTAATAATGAAAATAATTTTAGTAATACTACTAATTTATTAATTGATGAAATCCAATTATTAGCACGTACTATTATCATTGTTGATAAAAATAACAAAGTTATATATTTACAAATTGTTAAAGAAGTAAAATTAGAACCAAACTATGATGAAGTTCTAAAATTTATTAAAACTTTAACATAAAAAAAATTAGGTAATATTTTTAAAATAAGTATTACCTAATTTTTTTTTATTTATCAGTATACTTTTAAAAAACTATTTATTTTGAAAATCAACTACGACTTTTTGAAGTCTTATTTTGTTTTTCAGATTTTTCTTTTTCTACTTTTTCTTTATTAGCTTTTTCTATATCTTCGCGTGTTAATCTTTTTTCCATATTTGCAACTCTTCGTTTAGCTGATTTATTAAGTTCTTTTTCTACTTTTTCTTTTTCTTCTTTATTCATAACTTTATCTCCTTTTTAGATTATAAAGATATTTGTCTCATCTTTCTACTTGATGACTTTTCTATAACATCTTCTTTCACAAGATTATCACTTTTTTTATTATTTTTCAAAATTTCTTCTATTTCATTGGTAAAAGCAACAACTTCTTTCTCAAAAATTCTTAAATCGTGTTCATCAGATTGAGGTTTTTGATTTTCTTTTTCAATTACACTTGCCACAAAAGTAATCATTTCTAATTTATTTTGTATTGCTCCATTTTGCTCTGCACTTAAATCTTTTTTTGCTGCTTCTACTTGTTCTTGTAATTCATCTTTTCTTTTATAAATATTTTCCAAATTTTGCTGTTTTAATTCTCTTTTATTTTCTTCAAATCTTTGACTTAATTCATTTTGCATATCCATAAAATTTTTATTTTTATTATTATTTCAAATTTGTTGAAAACTATTCAAAATTCTTTGTTGTTTTGCTTCTGGAGGTAAGCTTAAAAATAATTCTTCTTGTTGTTCTCTTTTTAATAATAATCTTTGTTCTTGTAGTTTATTTTCTAGATTTATTTCACTTTTTGATTTTCAATTAGGCAAAAAGAATTTTTTTATTTTTTCTTTATACTTTTCTCATCCTATAACAACTCCACCAACAATAACTCCAGAAATTAAAGCACATATTGACGGTGCATAAAAAGTTGCTACAACAGGAGCTACTAATGGAGTAACCACTAAACTACTTAAAATACCAATACCAGCCCAAGCAACTACAAATATTGTTATTTTTAATACTTGTCATAAAACTTTTCTTACTTTTTTATTTTTTATATCTACTTGTTCTTCTTTTTGTTTCTCATTAAGGTTATTAATGAAATCAAAAAATGGTATTCTAATAATAGTTGTATCCTTATTTTCTTCTAATTTAATAAAACTTTCATCATTTTTTACTTCATTAGAAAATTGTTCATAACTTAAATGTCTAATTTGTTTAATTACTTGATCTGCTTCAAGATAAATTAGTTGTTGTCAAATTTCTTTTTTTTCATCATCATGAATTTCTAATAATAAAACTGGTTTATTATTAATTTCTATTATTTCATCATAAACAAAATACTCTTTACCTCCCTCTACTATAGAAGTTTCAAATTGAAGATATTTTAGTTCATTATCTTCACCTGATTGATTTTCAAACATAAACGTTTCACCATTATGTCAATTTTCATTATTTTTCTTGAATTTATTAGTGAACTCACTTTCTGCAGTTTTGAATTGTTCTGCAAGAATTGTTTTTATTGGTAAAGCCATTTTGGTATCTCCTTTTAATTAAAAAACCCATTTACTTTAAAATAAAGCAATGGGTAAAAAACTTATATGTTTAATATTTACATCTTATCAAATATTATATAATTTACAATATTTTATTTAAATTAATATTTATTTAATTTATGAAAAATATCTATTGTCAGTAAGTATATTAACATAGTAACTAAGCTTTTAATTATTTTAATTTATGGATATTTTTTGAATTTATAAATGTTATTTAATTTTTCTGAATAACCTTTAATTTCAATATATTTATTTTTAAAATAAAAAAAATAATAAATTTAAAATTGTGCTAAATTGTAAAGGTAAGTGCAACTAAATTATTTTTCTATCCAAATATTAGATTGGTGAAAGATAATTTAATATTTTTCTCGGTCTTTGATTTAAAGACAATATAAATTTATGAACTTCATTTTTATTAGTTTTTGAAAAAATAAATTTTTTAGGAAATTTTTTTCTGATTAAACCATTAGTATTTTCATTAGTACCTCTTTGTCAAGGTGAATATGGATTGGCAAAATAAATTTTTACATCTAAATTTTTTTCAAGTTGTTGTCAATTTGAAAATTCTTTGCCACGATCAAAAGTAATAGTTTTAACAATGTTTTTAGGAAGAATTGATAAATAATAAATGACATTTTTATTAATAACTTTAGTAGTTCTGTTTTTAACTAATATTGCTAAAGTAAATCGTGATACTCTTTCAACTAAAGTTATTAAACATGATTTGCTTTTACCTCGTGATGATACTATAGTATCTCCTTCTCAATGACCAAGTGTTATACGATCATTAACATTTATATCTCGTTCTTTAATTGATTTACCATTAAACTTGCCACGATTCTCTTGAGATTTTCGTTTTTTACCTTTTCTTCTTAAATTTTTACTAGTAACTTTATCAAGCATTCCAAAATAAATTCAAGTATAAATTGTTTTAAAACTAATAACTCACTCTTTATGAAAATTTTTAATTCTGCCATAAATTTGTTCAGGTGATCAACCTAATAGTAATTTTTGTTGTACATATTTTACTAAATTCTTATTTTTAAACTTATGAAAACTAATATGTGATTGTTTTCGATTTTCAGCTTTATTTTGTGCAATTAATGAAAAATAATGATTATTATCTTTATTTCTATTAATTTCTCGAATAATAGTACTAATACTTCTGTTAAGACTTTTAACTATTTTACTAATTTTTATTTTAAATTTCAATTGATTCTCAATATAAATTCTCTCATCTATGCCAAGATGTTTATAACTCATATAAAAAATCCTTACTTTTTTTCTAAATTAAATTTAGAATTATGAAACTTTTATATGAGAATTTTTTTGCAATTTTATTTACTTGCACTTACAAGTATAATTCAGCAAGATAACATAAATATTTTTAAATAAAATTATGATTTATTAACTCAAAAGTAAGGATGTTATTTTTTTTAATTTTTGTGCTTAAAAATTGAAAATATGTTATACTAACATCATAATAAACTAAATTATTAAAGACCATTAGGTTCGAGTTATTCTTTTTTATTAGATAAGTGGAACCTAATTATTTTTAAATAAAAAAGGATGTGAAAATTATGTCAGCACAACAACAGCAACAACCAAGTAAAGAAATTTTTGATAAATTACAAGGTGAAAAAGATAAAAAAGAAAAAGCAACTTCTTCTGGTGGTGGTAGTAGAAATTGAATTGTAAAATTTACAAAAGATGTCGCTTATATTTCTTTTTTTCCATACATATGATTAAAAAAACTTTTAGTTTCACTATTTAATAATCTAACTAAAAAGCCTAAACTAAATCAATCAGTTAATATTATTAAAAATAAAGATAATGTTAATCAAAAAAATAATGTTTCTACAAATAGTAATGGACAAGTTAGTTTTAAAGAAGTAGATGCACTAGATCCAGAAAATGAATCAGTAGCAGAAACAACAGCAGAAGCACTAAAATTAAATGGTAATACTACTAATCCATTCCAAAATGTTGCACATAGTTGTAATCGTGAAGAAATTCCAGTAGTTTCAACAACAACTTCTGGAAAAAAATTAACTACTTAAATTATTTAAAATATTTATTAGTTCGTTCTAAATCAATAATATTATCAACATCCCAATGACAATCAAATGATAAAACATAAGGTTTTAATTCAAAATTATGTTTAATACTATTACTAATTAAATATTTACCAACCATTGTTGTTTGCAATACAAGTTCTTGTTGTGGATTTATTAAATCTTCACCAAGAACTTTTGCTCATTTTTTAGTAATATAACTTCATTCTCCCGCCAAGAAACTATCCTTTTTTTTACTTTTAATAATATCAATAATATTACCATTCTTGTTTAATTTATAACTTCAATCTTCTTTGATATTATCATGATCACGCTTAATAGCGGCCATCATATTAGTTGAAAAATTATTTAAAAAAATATTTTTTGTACTAATCATATCACCAGAAATAATAAAAATATCATCTTGACCATTAAAATATGATGATACTAATGTCAAAGCATAACCACTATTATAATCAAGGAAATGTTGATTATTTATTAAGATTAATTTTGAATATTTATGAGTAAGAAAATTAAATTCATCTTTTAAATGACCAGTAATGACAATAATTTTTTTTAAATCATGTATTTCAATTAAATGATTAATTATATGTTCAATTAAAGTTAAACCTTTAAATTTAATTAACGATTTATGAACATTATTTGAGACAGGTTGTAATCTACTGCCAATTCCTGCTGCAAAAATAATAGCAACTTTCATTATTCCTCCTTTACTTAACAACAAAATTAACAATCTTATTTGGTATACAAATTGTCTTAATAATTGTTTTATCTTGCAATCAATGTTTTACTTTTTCTTCATTATTAACTGCTTTTAAAAGTTCTTGATTATTTAAATTTTCTTTTACTACTAAAGTTATTTTTGTTTTACAATTAATCTGAATAGCAATAGTAACTTCACTAGTAATCAAAAATTTTTCATCATAACTTGGAAACTGACTTTTATTAATACTTTCTTTATTACCAAATTGAAATCATAATTCTTCAGCAATATGTGGAGCAAATGGATTTAATAATTTTAAAAAATTAACTAAATATTGTTGATAAATAGTTGGTGCTTTATAACAAGCATTGATAAAAATCATAAGTTGTGCAATAGCAGTATTAAAATTTAAATCATTAATATCATTAGTTACTTTTTTTACAGTTTGATGATAAATTGTATCTAATGATTTATCATTCTTAGTAGTAATTTTTATTTTATACTCATCTTTATTAACAAGACGATAAATACGCATTAAAAACTTATAACAACCAACTAAACCACTATTTAATCACGGTAAAGATGCTGTTAATGGCCCCATAAACATTTCATATATTCGCAAAGTATCAGCACCATATTCATTAATAATATCATCTGGATTAACAACATTACCGCGTGATTTAGACATTTTTTCATTATTTTCACCAAGAATCATACCCTGATTTACCAATTTTAAAAATGGCTCTTTAACATTAACTAACTTTAAATCATATAGCACTAAATGTCAGAAACGAGCATACAATAAATGTAAAACAGCATGTTCTTGACCACCAATATATAAATCAACCGGTAATCAATAGTTAAAACGTTTTTGCGCAATAGCACTATTAAAATCACAATAAGTACCATCATCATTTTTTAAAATATATGCTAAATAATATCAACAACTACCTGCTCATTGTGGCATTGTATTAATTTCTCTTTTTCCTTTTACACCATCTTTTCTAGTTACATGTAATCAGGAATTTGGTGCATTAGTTAAAGGTGCATTCCCCGAATTAGATGGCTTAATATTAGTCATTTTTGGTAATAATACTGGTAATTGTTGTTCATCTACTGTTGAGATTGTACCATCTTCTCAATAAATTATCGGAAAAGGTTCACCTCAATAACGTTGACGAGAAAAAAGTCAATCTCGTAACTTATATGCAGTATGTACTTTTCCTTGTTTTAAAGTTAGTAATTTTTTAACAATTAAATTAGTAGCTGTTTCTAAATCCTTACCATTAATAAAATCAGAGTTAATATATTCACTAGTATCCAAAAATGGTTCATTTTTATTATTAGTTTTCATAATAAAATTGATTGGTAACTTTTTATTTTTAGCAAAAATAAAATCACGACTATCATGTGCAGGAACACCCATAATGGCTCCTGTCCCATAATGATTTAAAACATAATCACCAACTCAAATTGGTAATTTACTTTTAGTAAAAGGATGAATAGCATAACTTCCAGTAAAAACACCAGATTTTAAAGTATCATCTCCTTGACGCATTAAATCTGTTTTAGTTTTAGCAGCTAAACAGTATTGAGTAACTGCTTGCGAATATTCACTAGTTGTTAAATCATGAATTAATGGATGTTCAGGGGCAAGTACTAAAAATGAAACACCAAAAATAGTATCAACCCTTGAAGTAAAAATAGAAACCTTACATTTATTATTTTCAACTATAAAATCAACTAGTGTTCCAACACTTTTACCAATTCAATTACGTTGTAATTCCTTAACACTATTTGGTCAGTCTAAATCATCTAATCCTTTTAATAATTTTTCAGCATACTTAGTAATTTTTAAAACCCACTGACGCATTGGTTTTTTAATAACTGGGAAATTACCACGTTCAGAAACCATATGACCATTAATGTTAATTATTTCTTCATTAGCTAAAACAGTTCCTAACTGTTCACAAAAATTAACTTCAACATCTTTAATTTCAGCTAACCCTTGTTCATAAAGTTTAATGAAAATTCATTGTGTTCACTTATAATATTGAGGATCTGTAGTATTAACTTCTTTATTATAATCAAAACTTAGACCAATACTTTGTAATTGTTTACGAAAATTATTAATGTTTTGTTTAGTAAATGTCTCTGGATTATTACCTGTATTTAAGGCATATTGTTCAGCTGGTAAACCAAAAGCATCTCAACCAATTGGATGCAAAACATTAAAACCATTCATTATTTTAACTCGTGAAATAACATCAGTAGCACAATAACCTTTAGGATGGCCAACATGTAAACCTGATCCTGAAGGATAAGGGAACATATCAAGAATATATGATTTTGGTTTTTTATTATCATCAATGTTTGTTTTAAAAGTTTCATTTTTTAATCAATACTGCTGTCATTTTTTTTCTATTTGTTGGTGATTATAACTCATGTTTTTCTCCTTTAATATGTTCAGGTAAAGTAATCATAAAACCATAATATCATAATCATTTAACAAGTTGCAATGTTTACTTATTGATTAAATTATATTTTAAATATTTTGTTAATTATCAATCAATGTTATTAAACTATTTACTAATATTTATTTTCTACAAAAATGAAATAGTTTTTATTGTATTTCAAATAAAATATACTATATAATTATCGTTAATGCTGAATTATACTTGTAAGTGCAAGTAAATAAAATTGCAAAAAATTCTCATATAAAAATTTCATAATGCTAAATTTAGTTTAGAAAAAAGTAAGGAGTTTTTATATGAGTTATAAACATCTTGGCATAGATGAAAGGATTTATATTGAGAATCAATTGAAATTTAAATTTAAAATTAGTGAAATAGCTAAAAATCTTAATCGAAGTATTAGTACTATTATTCGAGAAATTAATAGAAATAAAGATAATAATCATTATTTTTCATTAATTGCACAAAATAAAGCTGAAAATCGCAAACAATCACATATTAGTTTTCATAAGTTTAAAAATAAGAATTTAGTAAAATATGTACAACAAAAATTACTATTAGGTTGATCACCTGAACAAATTTATGGCAGAATTAAAAATTTTCATAAAGAGTGAGTTATTAGTTTTAAAACAATTTATACTTGAATTTATTTTGGAATGCTTGATAAAGTTACTAGTAAAAATTTAAGAAGAAAATGTAAAAAACGAAAATCTCAAGAGAATCGTAGCAAGTTTAATGGTAAATCAATTAAAGAACGAGATATAAATGTTAATGATCGTATAACACTTGGTCATTGGGAAGGAGATACTATAGTATCATCAAGAGGCAAAAGCAAATCATGTTTAATAACTTTAGTTGAAAGAGTATCACGATTTACTTTAGCAATATTAGTTAAAAACAGAACTACTAAAGTTATTAATAAAAATGTCAGTTATTATTTATCAATTCTTCCTAAAAACATTGTTAAAAATATTACTTTTGATCGTGGCAAAGAATTTTCAAATTGACAACAACTTGAAAAAAATTTAGATGTAAAAATTTATTTTGCCAATCCATATTCACCTTGACAAAGAGGTACTAATGAAAATACTAATGGTTTAATTAGAGAAAAATTTCCTAAAAAATTTATTTTTTCAAAAACTAATAAAAATGAAGTTCATAAATTTATATTGTCTTTAAATCAAAGACCGAGAAAAATATTAAATTATCTTTCACCAATCGAATATTTGGATAGAAAAATAATTTAGTTGCACTTACCTTTACAATTGAGCATCTTATTATCGTCAAAAATAAACTAAATGAGTTGCTGGTTTTTTACAAAAACAAGTACCAGTAGTAGTTGTACTTTTTAATTTAGCATATGCTTGAAAATGTTCAGATCAACCAATATCAATTGTATGTTGAGCATTTTTTCCTAATTCAATTGCTGCTAATACAACCTTTTTCTCATTTAATGCTTTATTCATTAATTTAATATTACCATCCATAATAATAATATCTTCTTTGATTATTTCATCATTTTTCATTATAATCACCCTTTCTATCAATTAATATTATAACGCTATTTAAAAAAAGAAATAGTAATCGGAATTACTATTCTAACGATATCTTTCTACATAGTGACTAACTAAACCACGATAAATAAAAGGTATTGTTAATTGCATAATTGGATAAGTAAACAAAAAAATATGAATAAAATTGTAAACTAATGAGTAAAAAAGAGGATTAAATCCTGATCAAATATTTTTACTTCCATCAGCATTAGTAATTTGTGATCAAATAAAATATCCTACTATTGTTTGTCAAAAATAAATAATTAAACAAACTAAAAAACAATGTAAAAAATAATTAATATAAGTAAAAATTGATTTATCAGATTTTAAATTAAAACGTAATAATGAAATAATAGCGGGTGTTGTCATTGGCAAAAAATAATCTAATAAATAACTTCAAGCACTAATAACATAACCACCACTAATAAATAATAATGACATTAAAGCACTAATCATACCCGTTAATCATCCACCTGCAAAGCCAATAATATAACTAATAACCATTAAAGGTATATATTTAATAGCAATACCGCCGCCGTATGGCATTTTTGGTAATAAATTTTGTTCAATAAAAGCACAAGCAATAGTTACACCAGTAAATAAACCAATAATTGTATAATCAATAACTAATCATCGTTTAATACCAAATGCAAATTTAAAATTAGTTCATCATCTTGTTTTTAAAATGGCAAAAGTTTCTTCTTTTTGTCATTGATAATGTTTAATTAAATTAAAAATTAATGCAATGGGATTTATACTAAAAATTGATATTAATGTAACAATAACAATGTTTTTATGAATATCTTCTATTTTAACTGTTCATGTAATAACAGATAATAAAATTGATGAAATTAATAATAAACAAAGAATTAATATTAAATAAATTTTACTGCTATAAAATTGTCAACCAGTAATAGTAGTAACTTTAAAAAAGTGATTAATACTACTAGCAGGTAAAATACTAATAATAACTGTTAATGTTAGAAGAGTAATTAAACTAAAAATGGCTGATGCTTTAATTAACATTCCTACCTCCAGTTTGCTTTTAACTTTATTATAATTGATAGTTGTTAATAGTTGTTCTTTAAACATAATAAAATGATAACTCCTTTAATTTATCTTAAATAACAAAAAAGGAGTTATCATTTTTTAAAATATAAAAAATAAAGTCTCCCTCCGCTAGTACTAACTAGATCAGGTTATAGGGTATTTCTCAGGCAATGCCACCTCTGCTTTATATAATATATGCAAATTAATCCATATTTACTACTATTATAACATTCAAAATATTTTTTTAAATATAAAATATATTTTTTTTATGATTTTTAGTTTAAATTAAAATTTGCTCCATTTTTATTGTCAATATCGAGTGAAAATTTCCCAAAAATATTTATCAAAAAAAAATAAAAAATAAGTAAAATTTAACAAATAAAAGTTGCTTTGTTTTGAAAGTAAATATTTTTATATTTACTTTCAAAGGAGAACAAAATTATGAAATATTTTAGTTCAAGTTATTGATTTAAATTGTGAGTATTAACTGCTCCACTTTTAAATAATAAAATACAAGGTATTAATGGTAAGTCAATTGATAATTCAAATATTAAAAATTGAGTTAGAAAAAATACGACTAGTTTAGATTTAGTAAATCAACAATTAAATTTTGCAAGTAATAATCAAACAGATTTTATTATTAACAACCCAACAACAAATAGCAAAATAAATATGAATAAACATCGTCATGAAAAACACAGAAATCGATTAAAAAGAACATTAAATGTTAAAAACGAAATAAGGGGTAGTTGAGGTAAATTAACTTGTTCATTTACACCAAAAACTTTTGAAGGAATAATAGCTGATTATCATTATTGAAAAGATAATCCTGCATGAGAACTTGGCGAAAAATTTAAAGAGGATATGATGCAACGATATAATTCTAATGATATTTCAATTACTGCAATTTTTCCATGAACATGAAAAGAAATACAACAAGTAGGTAAAACAATTTGAGATAATTTTTCAAAAATTGAAAAAGTATATACAGATAGTTCTAGAAAAGAACGTATAGAAATTGTACTTTATGAAAAACCATTTAATTGATTTGATTTTGAATTAGTAAGAATAATAACAGAAGATGAGAAATATTATTCAAATAATCGTCTTGATAATTTAGAAAATGATTTTCCAGATTGAAATAAAGATATAAAAATTAATTTAGGAAAAATTAATCATAACGTTGATAACAAAATTAAAAGTGCCATAAAGAAAAAATATCATAATTTTAAATTATCAGAAGTTTATTTATTGGATAAATCTAATTACTCACACTTTATTGGCTATTTTGAAAAAAAATAATTGTTGGTACTTTTAGTCCTTATTCTTATGGTTTGACAAAACCAACTTTTACCTATGTAACACAAGATAAATTTAATGAAATTTCAAATATTATAGCAAATGATTCAAAAGTTAAACAATGATTTGCACATATAAATGAATGAAATTCTACTTTACCACAAGCAATCAATAATTCTAAAACATTTAATCCTCAAGCATTATATAATTGAAAAAGACAAGAAAAAGAAATAATAAAAGGTTATATAAGAGATTGAAGTTATATTTCAACTTTAATTGAACATGAATTAAAGTTAGATGAATTAAACAAAAATATTCAAGGAATCAAAGCAGATTTTGAAACTTTAAAAAAACAAGTTAATGAACTTGACAACAGACTTCTAAATCTAGAAAATAAATCAAATTTAAATTGTGAAAACACATTAACTATTGTTAATGGTGCTTTAAATACTATTCCCATAATTGGTAATGTTGTTGGTGGTATTACAACAATGGCTTCTGGTGCTTGTGCTATTGGTGGTGTATAATTTTATTTTTTTATATCTTTAAAATCAATTTTAAGGCATCAAATTTGCTGCTCGACAAACGATTTAAAATTTTATATAGTTAAGTATTCACAAAAATAATCTTTTATAAAAAGAATTTTATCTAATTTTAATTTGGTATTATTAGTATCCATATCTTCAAGGATGGTTTTTATTTGGTATATAAACCTTTTTAGTTTTTATCAACTCTTCTTTGATAATTGGTTTTGGTGCTATTTCTTTTAATTCATATATTTGATGATTATAACTAAGATATAACTCATTAATAAACGATTTAAGTACAATTACATCAGTTCTAGGTTGTATGTATTGAACTTTGCTATTTTTATAAGGAAAATACTTTTTACCATAATATGTTATAGTTGAACCACTATCCGTTTTTCTTTTAGAAAATCTTAAAAGATAAATATTTATTTCTTCTTGGTTTGGAGCTTTAATCATAGCAGATTTATTATTATCAATAGGTAAGGCAAATTGCTTATTAAAAATACTTATATATATTTTAAGAAATTGATTAGCTTTTTCTAAATTTTTAATTTTATTAAGTCTAAGTTCACTAATTAAGCGACTTTGAAGTGTTCCAAATAAGCGTTCGATTCTACCCTTAGCTTGTGGAATGGAAGTTCTAATAATTTCAACACCTAAATCATTACAAGACTTTTGGAATTGAGTATAAGTATCATTTTCCGTGTTTATTTTGCCAGCATCGATTTGTTTTTTATATCCAAAAAATGTTCTATTATCAGTATAAAATGTTTTTGGTATGCCATATTTAGTTAAAATTTGATCAAAAACATTATAATAACCATCTAATGTTTCTTGATGATCAAATCATAGTCCGACAATATTGCCTGTAGCATCATCAATTGCAGCATGTAAAAAAGCTTTTGGTTTATCCTTACCAAATCAATGATGATTACTTGCATCCATTTGAATTAATTCACCAAAATTTGTTCTTCGGTTTCTTGTAGGATGCAAGTTATTTTTCTTATTTTTATGTCTTTTTGGTGAAGTAATTTTTTCTTTAATTAATATAGTATAAAGTGTACTATATGAAATTTTAATTTTTTCTTCATTGTTTAATTTCTCATGGAAATGTTGAAAATTAAAATTATAATATTTGGTTTTATATAAATTTATAATCTTAATTTTGATTTCAAAATTTGTTGTTTTATTAAAAATTTTATTTCGGGATTTATGAATAAAACCAACTTTACCTTCTCTATTGAAAATTTGAATTAATTGGTTAATTCTTCTAATAGTTAGGTTAAGTTTATTCTTAGCTTGATGTTTAGATAATTTATTAATAATAATGTCATTTATAATATTAAATTTATATTTTTCTTTCATAGTCATGCTTCTTTCCATATTTATCACCAAGTATATTTAACTTTACTTTTGGGAAATTTTTGCTCGATAACTAATAGGAAATTATCACTAAATAATGACATTGCTCTATTTTTATTTGAAATTTATTTGAAAAAAAATAAAATATATTCACTTCTTAAAAATAAGAAGTTATTGGGAAAAAATAAAAAGGATTTTTTAAAATATGAAAAAGATATCAACACTAATTACAACAACAATTTTAGCAATAGCAAGTACAAACAGTTTAAATACCTTATTTATCAATAACACAAATAATAAAATTAAAACAAGTATTAAAAATGAAAATAATAATTGAAAAATAAATGAAATTAATTTTTTAACAACTGATAGAAATAGAAATATTTATGCACTTGCTAATAATACTGTTTATAAATGTTTAGCAGAACAAACAGAGTTCAAACAAATGATAGTACCTAAAGAATTTGCTAATGGTAAATTTATAAAAACTGATAAAGATAAAAATACTTATGTCGCAACTAATAATAATATTTATAAATGTCTTGCAACACAAACATATTTTCAACAAATGATAATACCTAAAGAATTAGAAAATATTAGATTTTTAAAAATTAATGAGAGAGACGGAAATGTTTTTATAATAGCTAATAATAATATTTATAAATGTTTAGCGGGAGAATGAGAATTTAAAAAAATGACATTACCAACCAATATTAATTTTCTGAGTCACATAAGTATTGATAAATATGGAAATATTTATATCACTGCTAATAATACTCTTCATGTTCCTTTTGCGAATAGTATTTATAAGTGTTTAGAAAATGACAACGAATTTAAACAATTAAATATAGATACAAATAAAGAAACACTACAAATTTCTCTTTTAACAACTGGTAAAGACGGACACATTTATGTAATTGCAAATAATAGTATTTATAAATGTCCAGCAGAACAAACAGAATTTATAATAATAAGTGAACATTGAGGACTACCTGTTAATGCTATTTTAGTAACAGATGAAAATGGAACTATCTATATTGCAGATAATAATAATATTTATAAGTATTCAGTAAAACAAAAAGACTTTAAGAAAATAAATAATTCATCAATAGATGGAATAATCAAAAAAATAATAATAAATAATAAAAATATTTATATAATAACTAATAATAACTCTGTAATAAATAAAGTTTATAAATTTGATTTTTTACAATCAAATTTTATTGAAATGAAAGTAATTGATAATGATACATATGATGTTAGTAATATTACTTTTGATAGTAATAAAAATATTTATGTTTTAACTATTAATGGCATTTATAAATGTCCAGTAGAACAAACAGAATTTAAAAAAATGACAAAAATATGATGAAAAACAACAGAATTTTATTTTAATAACGGAAAACTAACTGATATAAGTTATTGAAAACAGACTAGAAATAATTCATTTATCCATACATTTGAATGAAATACAGAATATGGTTTACCAATTGATTATCGATATATTACTTTTTTTAATGAAAATGGTACAGAAGATTATGTAGATTCATCTTATAGTTGAGGTGATACAGGATATCCAACTATTAACATTAATCAAGTTGTTTTAATAAATGCAAAAGTAACAAAAAATGGACCTATTAACCCAGCAAATTTTTGTAATATTATCATATTTAATAATAAAGAAAATTTCCTACTTGCCAGTTTATTAATAACTATTAAATTAGGGTTAACTTTTTATGAAGAAAATGGAAAATGATTTTTTCAAATTATCATTGCTCATTATGGTGAAACATGAGGATCTGAAAGTGGAGGACAAATTAAAACAATTTTAGGAAACGGTTTTCGATTATACTCATAATTTATTTTTTTAAATATTCATACTCCTTTAAAAATAAATTTAAAGGAGTATTTTTAATAAACCTATTGTTTCAAAATATTGTTAATATATAAAAAATCTAATTATTTATAAAAAATAATTAGATTATAAATTAATAAAAATAAGTAAGTTATTATATTAAAACATTTTCAATTTTTGATTTAAATTTGAAACATTTGCCAAATATTTATTTTCTAATTGATTTATTACTTTAGTATTTAACTTATCACTTTGTTTTAAATAGTTTTGTTGAGATGCAACTTCTGACAATAGTTCTAAATTTTCAAATTTATTTTGATTATCTAATCATGCTTTAACTTTATCAAAATAATTAATTGGTTGTTCATCAATAACATAATTTCTTATATTTTTAGGCATTGTATATTTTCACTCCTTTGTTATTTTATAATTCATTACATACTTTTATAAAAATTAATCAAATCATTTAAATAGTTTTTAAGTTAAATAATAAATGCCACAATTAATAAGATTTAAAGCAATAAATATACCTACTAAAATACCAACAACAGCACCAACACCAATACTTGAAACTAATCCTTCACCAATAAGACTAGCTAAAAAGTAAGTTAAAATAATTAATGGTGCAACAATTAATAAACTAGTAAATAAACTAACAATTGCTTGTCCAGTACGACTTTTAATAATAACTGACATTAGCAAAGCAATACTAGTAATAGTAATAGAAAAAAATAATGTAAATAAAATAATAATTAATAATTGTCAATTAAAAATGGAACTAATCATTCCAGATAAAGGAACAACATAACCAATAATAATAACACCAATAAAAATAATAATATCAGAAATTAAAACTAAAGCTAAATTAAATATTGATGTTATAATAATAAAGTTGGTTTTGCTAATTCTTGTTAAACCAATGCGTCGATAAACTACGCTTTGTTTTAAATCTAATAAAATAGCTAAAAAAGTTTGAATTGAAAAGGAAGCAGTTTGTGTCAATCAAATAATCATCAAAATAAATCGTCCAATGTTTTTACCAGCAGGTGATGATAATATTTGATTATTTCCACCAATTGATGCACCAATAAAAATCAATGGTGAAACGAAAACTGAAAAAATAATAATTGAACGATTACGTTTGAAATAACTTCAAAATAAATTAAGAAGAGATCAATCGTTATTTTTGTTTTTTAAGGTGTTTTTTCAAGACTTAGCTCATTTTTCATTATTTTCCCCTCCTAATCTTTTTAATAACGCTTCGCTATCATACATACCTATTTTATATTCTTTAAATTTAGTTTTAACATATTCTTCAATACTTCCATATTCTTTAACAACAGTTTTAACATCATTTATACTAATAATTGAGCCTTCAAACATGAAGATAATTTGTTGACAAAAACGTTCAATTTCTTGCATATTATGTGAAACAATTAATACTGAAAGATTAGGTTTAATAAAAACTTCTTTTTCTAGTAATTCATAAATTCGCTCACGTACCTCTAAATCTAATCCCGTAGCTAATTCATCTAAAATTAATAAATCTGGTTCAACAATTAATGCTAATAAAATATTTATTTTTTGTTGTTGACCACTCGATAAAGTAATAATAGGTTTATTAATAAATGCTTCGGCGTCCAAATAGTACAATAACTTTTGAATGTCTTCAACAGACTTATTTAAACGATAAGCTCTCATATAATATTGGGCCATATCTCAACCAGTTAAACCACGAGGAAATTTAGTTTCTTGTAATTGCATGCCTATTTTTAAATCAGATTTAATATTAATAGTACCTGTTGTTGGTTTACGAAGTTGGGAAATCATTTCACATAATGTTGTTTTTCCAGTACCATTGGGGCCAACAATACCAATTTTGGCACCAATAGCAATATTCAGACTAACTTTTTAATGACTTCATTACTATCATAGTTTTTACTGACATTAATGATTTCAACATTATTTTTTTTATCTTTAATCATAATTACTTCCTTCCTATAACTTTATAATTTTATCATAATTACTACATAAATATTACTTGTTTTTTAAGATATAAAAATTAAAATATTATATAATATAATGTAAACTTCATTAGGTTTTTACTCATTATTTTCATAAAAAGTAAATGAGTTTTTATTTTTAAAAAAGGAGAAAATTATGAAAAAAAATGTACAAAAAAAAGAAATAAAAAAATAAAAACAAAAATAACTATTTTAACAAAAATCAAAGAAATTAAACAACAAAATTTAGTAAAAATAAATGAACTAATATTACGAATTAACAAAAAAAATATAATTAATAATGTAAATTCAGAAATTAATTTTTCTGTAACAAATAAAAGCAAATCAAATTTATCACAAATATAAAAAAATTTTATATAAAAAAAGTAAATACTTGTTTTTAGTATTTACTTTTTTTAAAGTTATAGTTATTAATAATTTAATTAGATTTTAACCTTCATCAATAATACTTGAAGTTGGTTTAATATTATTAATAGGTGAGTGAATTTTTGATTTATGTTTATTAAAAATAAAATCATATACTTCAGAATAAAATTCAACTGAAACAATATTTAATTTTTTCTTTACTTCTTCTGGAATATCTTCTAAGTCTTTTATATTAGCTTTTGGAATTAAAATTGTTTTTAGTCCACTACGATGAGCAGAAATTGATTTTTCTTTTAATCCACCAATTGGTAATACATGACCACGAAGTGTAATTTCACCTGTCATACCAATATCTTTTGATACAGGTCTACTTGTCAGAGCAGAAATAATTGCAGTTGTTAAAGTAATACCAGCACTTGGACCATCCTTTGGCACTGCTCCTTCAGGAACATGAATATGAATACCATGTTCTGCAAAGAAAGTATCAGGAATATTGAAAGTAATAGCATTTGCTTTAATATAATCTAAAGCAATAGTAGCAGATTCTTTCATGACCTCACCTAATTTACCAGTTAATACTAAATTACCTTTTCCTTTAAAGTAGTTTACTTCAATTGGTAAGATATCACCACCATATTGAGTATAAGCAAGACCAGTTACCACTCCAATTTGTGATTCATTTTCTTTTTTAGTATAATCGAAAATTTGTTTTCCTAAATAATCTTTAACATTATCAGCAACAATTTCTTCAGTACTAATTTTTTTATTTAAAAGTTTAACAATAAATTTACGAGCAATTTTATTTAATAATCTTTCTAACTGTCGAACACCTGATTCTCTTGTATAATATTTAATTATTTCTTCAATTGAATTTGGTTTAAATTTTAACATTTTATTATTTAAACCAGTAATTTCAATAACACGAGGAATTAAATATTTTTTTGCAATTTCAAGTTTTTCTAATTCTGTATATGAAGAAAGTTCAATAATTTCCATTCGATCTTTTAATGGTTCAGGGATACCTTCCATATAATTAGCTGTTGCAAGAAACATAACTTGTGATAAATCATAATTTTCTTCAATATAATGATCTGAAAAATTAGCATTTTGTTCAGGATCTAATACTTCTAACATAGCACTAGCTGGATCACCACGATAATCAGATGACATTTTATCAATTTCATCTAATAAAAATAATGGATTAATAACTTTAGCACGTTTCATACCTTGGATAATTCTTCCTGGCATCGCACCAATATAAGTTTTACGATGACCACGAATTTCAGATTCATCTTTAACTCCACCAAGTGAAACTTTAACGAAAGTACGCCCCATCGCTTCAGCAATTGATTTAGCTAAAGAAGTCTTACCAACACCAGGAGGGCCAACTAAACAAATAATTTGTCCTGGCATTGCCTTAGCCATTTTTTTAACAGCAAGATATTCAATAATTCTTTCTTTAACTTTTTCTAAACCATAGTGATATTTATCAAGAATTTTTTTTGCATTAATTAAATCAAATTTTTCTTCACTTTTTTGAAATCAAGGTAAAGTCATAATTCAATCAATGTATGTACGAATTATATTTGATTCACTTGAAGCTTGCGGCATATCTTCATAACGACTAATTTCTTCTTTAACACGCGTTTTGATTGCTTCAGGAAACTCTTCTGTTTCTAAGCGTTCTAAATAACATTTCATTTCATTAGACTTACCATCAATTTCGCCTAATTCTTCTTTAATAGCACGCAATCTTTCTCGTAAATAATATTCACGTTGTTGTTCATCAATACGATCTTTAATTTTAGCTGTTAAATCCTTTTCAATAGCACCAACTTGTTTTTGACCACCAACATCTTTCAATAATAAATCTAAACGTTTATTAATATCAGTTTCTTGTAAAATTTCTTGGCGTTTATTGATAGTTAAAAATGGTAAAAATTGAGCCATTTTATCAATAATTTCACTAGCTTTCATTCCATCGGTGATTTGACTAATTACACCTTGTGGAATTGAACCATGAACATCTAAAATCTGTTGTAAATTATTTACAATTCTTTGAATCAACTCTTCTTCTAATGATTTTGAAACATTAGGACTAACTAAAGTTTCAGCATCTCCTGTATAAAATTTATCATCATAAAACTTAGAAACTTTAACTCTTTGTTGTCCATAAAAAGATACGGTAAGTGTACCATCATTATGACTTTTTTGAATTTGCACTTTACACAAAGTACCATGATTGTAGACTTCACTTAATTGCGGATTATCTACTTTCGGATCCTTTTGCGAAACTAAAATAATTTCTGAATTAAACTTAGCTACCGATTCATTAATTGCCGCTACTGATTTATGTCTGCCAACTTCTAGTTCTATTTCAACTGTTGGGAAAACAAAACTTCCTCTTGTTACTAGTACTGGAATATTAGTAATATTTTTTATCTTCATTGTCTCACCTCAAATAATGTATTAACTGGATTATAATATAAAACATTAGCACTTGCAATAGTTAATTGCTAAAATATCCAATTTTTGATTTATACTATACTATTACAGCAGCACTTATTAATTCATATTTAATTTATACTAGTAGTATTTTATTACAATTATTTTTTTTTGATAATTTTTACTTTTTGAAAAAAATAAACGATAAAATAACCTAATTATTAAATTGGTAATTAGGTTATATAATAATTATCAAATTAAATTAAGCACTTGTTGTTTGCTTTTGGTTTTTACCGTTACTTTCTCATAATAAATCAAAGGCTTTATTACGTTTTAGGGTAGTAGTAACTAAACTTAAATCTTTAATATTTGCTTTAACTTCTTCAATACTTATTTTAAATTGGTCGGCAAATGTTGTTAATTGTTTTTGAACTTCTTCTTCGGTAATTTCTATTTTTTCTTGTTTAATAATTTCTTCAATAACTAAAAAATTCTGAAGTTGCATAATTGCATCCTTTTTTATTTCATTAATAATTTCTTCATGAGATAAACCAGTTGCTGCCATATAGTTTTCAATTGTAAAGTTTTGATTAGCTAATTGTTTTTTAAATTCATTTTCTAAACGTTCAGTTTCATTTTTAACAGCAAAATTTGGAATTATTATTTTTGAATCTTTAACAATTTTAGCAATAAGTTCTTCCATAAATTGTTCCTTAATTGTCATTGTTTTTTGTACTTCAATTTGTTTTTTAATATTTTCTAATAATTGTTCAGTAGTAGTAAGATCTGGAATGTTAACATCTTTTACTAATTCTTCTAAATCTTCATTAATAACTTTTGTTTTTATTTCGTTTAATTCAATTTCAAATTGTACTAATCGACCTTTTAAATTTGGAACATGATAATCTTCTGGGAAAGTTACTTCAATAGTTTTTTTAGATTTAGGTTCCATACCGATCATTCCTTCTTCAAAACCAGGAATAAATTTACCAGAACCAATTTCTAATTCCATGTTTTTAGCTTCACCGCCAGGGAATTTTTTACCGTCTAAAAAACCAGTGAAATTAAAAACTGCAGTATCATCTTTTTCTAATTTTCCTTTTTCTTTTGGATTAAAAATAGCAAAACGATCTTGTAATAGTTTAATTTGAGTATCAATTTCTTCTTGATTAACAGTTGCTACAGGTTTTACTATATCAATACCACGATATTTACCAATAGTAATTTCTGCTGGTAAATCAAATACAAACATTATTTCACACTCTTTAATAGTATATTTTTCCACATTAACTTCGGGTTGATTAGTAGGCATTAAGTTAGGTTTTTGTTTTAAGGCAAAATCATAAGCAATAGTAATAACTGCTTTAGTTGCTGTTTGTAAAGTTTGTTCTTCAGTTACATGTTTTTTAGCCATTTTAGTAGGAACTTTTCCTTTACGAAATCCAGGAATTTCTACTTGTGCAATCAATTTATTTTCAGCTTTTGCCAATTGATCTTTTCAAGTTTTAGCATCAATGGTAACATGTCATTTTCCAAGACCATTTTTTTCATCTTTTATAATATTTAATGTCATTTTTCAAATCTCTCCTTATGTAATTTGTTGTTGAATCATAATACTTAAGTATTTTTTTATTAAAGTAGTAGTAGTTTTAAATTTTTTAGCACTTTCTACCAATTTTACACTAATAAACTGGAAACTACAAGCACGAATATACAAAGCAGCTGCTAATGCTGCTGTTTGATTTTTATTAGGTAATGTTGGAAACAAATTCTCAAAATAACTATCCAATAAAAATAAGCAAATACCATAAATACCTGGATTATCAATATGAACTTCATCTTCAAATATTTTTGTAATTTTTAAATAAACGAGTGATTCTTGTCATTGTGTTATTTTTTTTGGATTAATTTTAAATGTATCATGACCTTTTATTACTTCTATTTCTTCATCAATACCTTGATTATTTAATATAAATAATAGTTGTGTTTTATTTATATTATTTATATTTTTATTTGTAAGATAAATCTTAATTGTCGGCAAAATTAACCTAGCATTATGACTTTGTAAATAATAAAATGCCACCGGATGAAGATCTTCATCAAATGGATTCATTAATACACGACTTATTCTCTCTAAATTTCACTCATGACTTTCATTTTTACTATTTAATCTAATATGAGTAGTAATATTATGATGTAACTCTTGTAATGTAATTTCATGATGAATAGGAATATAAGGCATCTCTAATTCATGTTTGACCAACTTCATTGCTTGATCTCATTTATTTTCACTAATGAGGTGGTTAATTTTACCAATAATGTCTTGATAATAATTGTCATGATTTATCATTATTTAGTTAAACCTTCTTAGTATTTTAAAATTTAATGGCGCCCACGAGAAGATTCGAACTTCTGACCCCCGCCTTAGAAGGGCGGTGCTCTATCCACTGAGCTACGTGGGCATAACATTTACCATAAGTAATCTTAACTTGTTTGATTAAAAAATGCAATTATTAATTGGTTACTTTTCAATGCTAAATTGTAAAGGTAAGTGCAACTAAATTATTTTTCTATCCAAATATTCGATTGGTGAAAGATAATTTAATATTTTTCTCGGTCTTTGATTTAAAGACAATATAAATTTATGAACTTCATTTTTATTAGTTTTTGAAAAAATAAATTTTTTAGGAAATTTTTATCTAATTAAACCATTAGTATTTTCATTAGTACCTCTTTGTCAAGGTGAATATGGATTGGCAAAATAAATTTTTACATCTAAATTTTTTTCAAGTTGTTGTCAATTTGAAAATTCTTTGCCACGATCAAAAGTAATAGTTTTAACAATGTTTTTAGGAAGAATTGATAAATAATAACTGACATTTTTATTAATAACTTTAGTAGTTCTGTTTTTAACTAATATTGCTAAAGTAAATCGTGATACTCTTTCAACTAAAGTTATTAAACATGATTTGCTTTTACCTCGTGATGATACTATAGTATCTCCTTCTCAATGACCAAGTGTTATACGATCATTAACATTTATATCTCGTTCTTTAATTGATTTACCATTAAACTTGCCACGATTTTCTTTAGATTTTCGTTTTTTACCTTTTCTTCTTAAATTTTTACTAGTAACTTTATCAAGAAAACCCAAATAAATTCAATTATAAATTGTTTTAAAACTAATAACTCATTGTTTATGAAAATTTTTAATTCTGCCATAAATTGGTTCAGGTGATCAACCTAATAGTAATTTTTGTTGTACATATTTTACTAAATTCTTATTTTTAAACTTATGAAAACTAATATGTGATTGTTTTCGATTTTCAGCTTTATTTTGTGCAATTAATGAAAAATAATGATTATTATCTTTATTTCTATTAATTTCTCGAATAATAGTACTAATACTTCGATTAAGATTTTTAGCTATTTCACTAATTTTAAATTTAAATTTCAATTGATTCTCAATATAAATCCTTTCATCTATGCCAAGATGTTTATAACTCATATAAAAACTCCTTACTTTTTTCTAAACTAAATTTAGCATTATGAAATTTTTATATGAGAATTTTTTGCAATTTTATTTACTTGCACTTACAAGTATAATTCAGCACTAAAATTTCATACTTTTTTTATATAAGAATAAGAATAAGAATTTTAATTAAGTTATAATTAAAATATGAAATTTGATTAAACATTAGAATAATGATTTAATATATTTTAATTAAAATATAGTTATTATTGTCAATTATTTAGTATTAAGAGAGGGAAAAATATATGAATCAAGATTTACAAAAACTTTTCCATGAAATGGATTTTAATGATGTTAATAATGAATTTAATCATGCTACTATTAAAAAAGTACAATATTTTCATCATAATCAACAAGTAATAATTACCATCAACTTACCTAATTTTCTAACAACTACTACTTTAAAAAGTTTTGAACAACATTTTGAAAAATTACCTGTTTCGAATATTAGTGTCGATTTTAATGTTTCCCTTACTGCTGATGAATCAACTGTATTAACATATTTTCATTATATTAAAACTCATAAATTGCAACTATTAGCTGGCATTTATTATTCTTTACCCGACTCAGCAATTAATTATAAAAATAATATTATTACCATTACCATTCATAATAGTATTGAAGAAAAATTAATAACTAATGAATTTTTACAATTTATTAACTACTTTCAACAATATGGTTTTAAAAAAATTCAATTAAAAACTAAAATAAATAAAGCAGAGCAACCATTTATTAGTTATGAAAATGAATCTAAAGCAGAAATTAGCAAAATTACTAACAATTTAAAAACTAAAATTCCTAACAATAATATAAGTAAAAATTTTAATACAACTACTTATCGCAAAAAAGCAAAAGTTAATTTAGAAATAACAGACCCAACTCATATCATTAAAGATATCATTGGCGATGAACCCAATATTATTATTAGTGGTAAAGTTTTTAAAATTAATAAATTTTTAACTAAAACTCAAAAATGATTTTATTCATTTTTAATTACTGATTATAGTGATGCAATTACTTGCAAAGCATTTATTAATAGCGATCAACCAGATGAGAAATTTGATAATATTAAAGTTGATGATTGAATAAAAATTAATGCTAATAGTCGTTATGATAATTATAGTAAAGAACAAGTACTATGAATTGATGATTTAATTATTGATTTAAATAATAAAAATACTAACAATAATGATGATGCTAAAACTAAAAGAATTGAATTTCATACTCATACTAAAATGAGTGCTATGGATGGTATTACTTCAGCAAGTGATTATATTAATCAAGTAGCTAAATGAGGACACCAAGCAATTGGTTTTACTGATCACTTAAATGTACAAGCATACCCAGATATTGCTAATGCCGCTAAAAAACATCCAAACTTAAAAGTAATGTATGGTGTTGAAATGGATTTAATCCCCAATAATATTAGTATTACTAAAAATAATATTAATACATCATTATTAGATTTAGAATACATTGTTCTTGACTTAGAAACAACTGGTTTATCAACCAATTACCACGAAATTATTGAATTTGGTTATACAATTGTTAAAGACAATATGATTTTAAAACAAGATACAATTTTAATTAAACCAAATAATCCCGTACCTGAACATATTACTGAACTTACTGGTATTACCAATGTTATGTTAAAAGATAAACAAACATTACAACAAATATTGCCAACAATTATTGAAATAATTGGCAATAAAACAATAGTTGCTCATAATGCTAACTTTGACTTTGGTTTTTTACAAGCAGCAATGAAACAATTGGGTTTCATGCCTTTAAATAATCCTGTCATTGATACTTTGCAATTATCTAGGGCAATTCTACCACAACTAAAATATTATCGATTAGGTACTATTTGTCGTACTTATGGCATTAAATATGATGATGAAATTGCCCACCGTGCTGATTATGATGCTAATGTATTAGCACAAGTATTTTTAAAAACGTTACAACAATTAAAAACAGAATTTAATTGTATTAATTTACAAGAAATTAATAACTTAATTAATGAACAAATTAATTTTAAACTTCGTGGTGAACATATTACTATTTTTGCAAAAAATCAATTAGGATTAAAAGATTTATATCAATTAGTTTCACTATCTCATACAAAGTATTTTTATAAAACACCAAAAATCATATCAGAAGCAATTAATGAAAATAGAAAAGAATTATTAATTGGTAGTAGTTGTATAAATGGTGCTGTTTTTGAAACAGCATTAAATAAAAGTGAAGAAGAACTAATTAAAATAATGAAATGATTTGATTTTATTGAAATCCAACCACCTGCCGTTTATAAACACTTAATACAGTTAGGAAATATTACTAAAGAACAATTACATGATACTATTAAAAAAATTATTAATAATGCTCTTAAATTAAATAAATTAGTAATTGCTACTAGCGATGCCCACTATTTACATCCCCATGAAAAAATGTATCGTGATGTTATTATTAATAGTAAAGCAATTGGTGGTTTGTTACACCCATTATTTGATCGTAAAGGTAAAGTTACATCATATCCCGATCAACATTTAAGAACTACTAATCAAATGTTAACAGAATTTAACTTTTTAGATGACCCTAATTTAATTAATGATATTGTTATTAATAATCCTTTGCAATTAGCAAAACAATTTGAAATGGTTAAACCAATTAAAGATGGCTTATTTACACCAAGTATTGTTAATGTTGATACTAAATTACGTAATCTTTGTTATGAACAAGCATGAAATCGTTACGGTAATCCATTACCAACATATGCAGAAAAACGTTTAACTCGCGAATTAGATGCAATTATTACTCATGGTTTTGCTGTTGTTTATTGAATTGCACACAAATTAGTAGAAAAATCTTTACAAGATGGTTATCTTGTTGGTAGTCGTGGCTCAGTTGGTTCATCTTTAGTAGCTACTTTTGCTAACATTACTGAGGTTAACCCACTACAACCACACTATTTATGTCCACAATGTAAAACTAGTGAATTTATTAGTAATGGTTCTTATAAGTGTGGTTATGATTTACCAAAAAAAATATGTTCACAATGCAATATTGATTTAATTACTGATGGTCATGATATTCCTTTTGAAACATTCTTAGGATTTGATGGTGATAAAACACCTGATATTGATTTAAACTTTTCTGGTGAATATCAAAATAAAGCTCATGATTTTACTAAAGAAATGTTTGGTGAAGAAAATGTTTTTCGTGCTGGAACAATTTCAACAATTGCCAATAAAACAGCTTATGGTTATGTTAAAGCTTATGCAGAAAAAATTGGTCAATCAGATATGCGTGCAGCAAAACTAGAGTTACTAAGTCAAGGATGTGTTGGTATTAAAAGAACAACTGGTCAACATCCTGGTGGTATTATTGTTGTACCAAAAGAATATAATATTAACGATTTTACACCAATTAATTTTCCAGCTGATGATACTAGTTCTACATGAAAAACTACCCACTTTGATTTTAATGCTATTCATGATAATTTATTAAAATTAGATATTCTAGGTCACGTTGATCCAACAGCATTAAAAATGTTAGAAAATTTAACTGGTATTGATCCAAAAACTATTCCTAATCAAGATGAAAAAGTTTTATCATTATTTTCTAATTTAAGTGCCTTAAATATTACTAGTGATGATTTACTTGGCGAAAAAACAGGAGCAATTGGTATCCCTGAATTTGGTACTGGTTTTGTTCGTAAAATGTTAAGTGATACATTACCTACTTCATTTTCTGAATTAGTACAAATATCTGGTTTATCACATGGTACTGATGTTTGATTAAATAATGCTGATGAATTAATTTCACAACAAGGTTTAAAACTAAAAGATGTAATTGGTTGTCGTGATGATATTATGACTTATTTAGTATATCAAGGGTTACCAGCAAAAATTGCCTTTAACATTATGGAAGATGTCCGTAAAGGAAAAGGCATTAAACAAGAATATGAAAAGTTAATGCAAGAAAAGAAAGTTCCTAATTGATACATTAAATCTTGCAAAAAAATTAAATATATGTTTCCTAAAGCACACGCTACTGCTTATGTATTAATGGCATGAAGAGTAGCTTGATTTAAAGTTTATTATCCGCATGAATATTATGCTACTTATTTTACAACAAGATGTGAAATTTTTGATATTAAAACTATGTTACAAGGCATTGGTGCTATTACTAATAAATTAAAAGATATTAATAACAGATTAAGAAAAAATGATGGTCAAAAAAATACAGTTACTACTAAAGAAAAAGATTTAATCCCATTATTAGAAGTAGCATTAGAAATGAATGCTAGAAATATTAAATTTAGCAATATTAGTTTAGAACATTCTGATGCTAAACTTTTTCAAGTTAAAGTAATAAATGGTGAAAAACAAATTTTACCACCTTTTATTACTTTAGATGGATTGGGTGAAATTGTGGCTAATTCAATTGTTAAAGCAAGGAGTGAACAAGCAATTACTTCAAAAAATGATTTACAACTACGAACTAATATTACTAAAACTAATTATCAACTATTAAATGACTTAGGAGTATTAGAACATTTAGAAGAAAATACACAATTAATGTTAGAATTATAATACAAAGAAAAAAGAAAAGATGTGGGATTATTATGTATAAATTAAGTAACAAAGCCAACTTTTATATACGTTTATCTGCATTAATAATGATAATTTTATTTTTAATTATTGATTTAATTAGTGCAATATATTATCCAATGGAAAAATTTGAAGATTTAGGATATGGTGAACGAGTAAGTAACTACTATGCTTTTTTTACTACTGAGAGTAATTATATGGTTGTTATTTATTTTTGTATTTATTTATTTGATTCTTATTTTCGTGGTACTAAACCAAGTTTTCAAACTCGATTAGCAGCAACTGTTTATATTACTATTACGATGTTAGTATTTTGAATAGGTATTTTCACTGCTGAGCAAGATCCAAAACAATACAGTGCTTATAATTGAATTGCAACATTAATTTTACACTTATTAATGCCAATAATTATGATTACTAGCTTTATTGTTACATCAGGTCATCAATATATTAATATGAAACAACAACATAAAATATATTTATGATTAATTGTTATTTATCCAGCAATTTATTGTATTGTTATTCTAATTAGAGGTCATTTACGTTATTTAGATTTTATAGAAACTGGTCATCCACCAAGAGATACATGATATCCATATTTTTTCTTTGATTATTCAAATGGTGAATATGGATGATTAATCGCTGCTAGTGCTGTTGTTTTTGTTTTTGGTTTAGTTTTCAGTTTACAATATTTTTATATTTGAATTAATAACTTAATGTTCAAACGTTATCAAACTTCTGAACATCGTTTATATGATTTTTATCAAAAAATATTACGTCAACTTAATAAAAAAAAGAAAAAAGTAAAAATTTAAAATATATCTTATATTCCTTACATGATAAATATTATTGATATAATTAAATAAAAAAGAAAAGTTAGGTGATTGTAATTGAAAATTAACTTGAAAACAATGTTAAAACATGCACAAATTAACAAATACGCAATCCCAAGTTTTAACTTTGATAATTTAGAAATGTTAATTGCAATTACTAATGCAGCTGAAAAACAAAAAGCACCAATATGTTTAATGATAACACCTAACACTATTAATTGTATTGATTTAAAATATGTACTTGCTATTACTAACAATGTTATTAATCGTGCAAAAGTACCAATTTTTTTACAACTAGACCACTATCTTGATCCACACTTTATTAAAACTAAAATTACATCTGATTTTAGTTCAGTTATGTTAAATTACAGTAACTATCCAATTAAAGAAAATATTGAAAAAACTAAAGATATTGTTCATTTTGCTGCTCCTTTGGGTATTATTGTTGAATCAGAGATTTTTTACAATAATACAAAAGGAGATATTACTAATGATATTAATTTAATTGAACAAGCAATATTATTTAGAAATAAAACTAATATTAATGGTCTTGTATTTACTGCTATCAATAATCATCATCAAGATAATAGACAAGATTTAAAAATTTCTCTAATTAAAGAAATTGCTATTAAAATGCCTGAAATTTTTTTAGTATTACATGATAATATTACTATTAATAATGAACAATTAACTCTATCAATTAAAGCTGGTATTACTAAAGTTAATATTAGCAGTGATTTAAGAAAGATTTATGTTGAAAGTCTAAAAAAAAGTTTGCAAACTAACTCTAATTTATCTAATATTAATACCTTAATAGAAAATGCAATGATAGCTATTCAGAAATTTGTTGAAGAAAAAATAATTCTCTTAGGAGCAAATAATCGATATAAATTTTAGTTTTTATACTTATAGATTTTATTTCAAAATAAAAAGTGAACAATATTGTTCACTTAAAATAGTTACTATTTTATTTTTTTAAAATATAAATAATTAAGAAAATTGCTCAAAACTTTTTCATTCAAATTTATTATCCTATTTATAATAGGATTTTATTATAAAGTAAAGATTAAAAAAATATATCTTTAATAGTAATAGCAATAAAGATAACTAAAAATAATATAGCTCCAGCAATACTGACAATAATTTTATATTTTTCATTTAATTTTTTTCTTGTTACCGCTTCAACTGCATTTTCAACAAATTTATAACCATCCAATGGCGGAATTGGTAACATATTTAATAAAAATAAATTAGATGATAATAATGCTGCTCAACGAAAATATGTACTTGCTGCTTGTGTTGATGATAAATCAGGATTTAAAAAACTATTAGTTGATTTAACAATACCAACAGGTCCTGATAAATTTTGTCAATGAAAAGTAACTAATTGTCCTAATGCTTGTAAAAGACTGTAACTATCTTTAAAAGTATCAATGATACCATTACTAATAACTTGCCCTGCATTTAAATAATAACTACCTTGACTAACACCAATGAATAATACTCCTTTTTGTTCTACAGGTTTAAAAGTAACAGTTTTATCATCTTTACTATCAAAAGTAATTTTGTAGTCAGCAATAACTGTACCATTAGTAGTCTTTTTATTATATTTACTTAATCATGTTTGTAAATCATAATATGATTTAATTGATTGTTTAGATTCAATATCACCAGTATTATAAATACCAGTAATAGCATCAGTATCTAAAATTGGTAAACTTGGATTATCTTTATTATATTTTTGAACAGCTTCATATAATGGTCCTGTTGTTGCATAGGTTGGTGGCAAGTTAGGATCATATTTATGTGGATAAATTCCATATCCAATCATTAATAAAATAAAAGCTAATAATAAATTCATTAGTGCACCTGCACTAATGAAAGCTGCTTTTTTACCACGTTGCAAGTTTTCCATCATTCGTTTACTATCAATTACTTCATCTTCTCGTCCTTTAGGAGCATCAGCAATTTCTGAAGCAATAGAAACATAACCACCCAATGGTAATAGTCTTAAAGTATAACGTGTTTCTTTTTTACCTCACTGCAAAAGTTTTGGTCCCATACCAATAGCAAATTCATATACATATGCTCCTGATAATTTAGCAATTACAAAATGAGCAAATTCATGCAAGGTAATTAAAAATAATATTGTAAATAAACCAATTAAAATGGCTAAAAATATATACATAACTTCATCCTTAAATTTTATATATTAAGCAATAGCTGCTAGAGTAATTAGAAAACCAAAAATAACTACTGTTGAAAATGAATCTAAACGATCTAATAATCCTCCATGTCCAGGTAGAATATTTGAAAAATCCTTAACATGATAATTACGTTTCAAATAAGAAAATAATAAATCACCCATTTGATTAGCAATTGAAAGAATAAAAATAGTAGCAAAATAAGCAATATAGATTGGTGCTTTACTATTAACTTCTAAAAAAGGTAAGGGATTATAATTACTTGTTTCTAAAAAAACAGTTACTGTTATCATACTTAAAATAATTGCTGTTATTAAACCAGTAATAGCACCTTCTCAAGTTTTATTTGGTGATACACTTGGTGCCATTTTTGTTTTACCATAAATTATACCACCAATAAAAGCACCAACATCATTAGACATAACAATAATGAATAAAAACAATAATGTTGGTCATCCTAGTTTTGAAAGTTTAATTTCTGATAACATTAAAAAATTAACAGCTTTAACAACAAACACTAAATAAATAATTCAAGTAAAAATAAAAATAACATCACTTAATTGAAAATTTTTACTTCGTCAAGCAATTAAAATAAACATACAAATGAAAAGTAATAAAATTAATAAAGTCATTCAAGTTTCAAATCAATAATGATTATAAATATATGGACCAAAAGTTTCTTTACCAAGCGGAACTCATAAAAGTATGATTCCTGTTAAAATTATAGAAATTTTAAGTACAATTGATCAATTTGATTCTTTTTTTAAATTAATAATTTCTCATAAACAACCAATAAAAATTAAAGTATTAATTATCATAAATGTATACGCTGATCACTGTGGTTTATTACCAAAAATTGGTTCTAAATAAACTGCCCCAATAAACATTCATAATACACCACAAGCAATTAACATAAAGCTTGTAAGAATACGATTTCGATAGGTTATAAAAAAATTAATAAGTTTTGCAAAAAAAGAAACTTTAGATTTTATATTTTCTTTATTTATTATCTTTTTTTTCACAATATTTAACCCCTAACTATTTATTGCTTTATTGCTAAATTTTCATTAAATCGGCTTTTTTATTGTTTTCTATTAATACAAGTTCTTTGATTTTACTATCAGTTAAATCTTGAATTGTAGTTTCTGCATGCTTTTCTTGATCTTCTGGTAATTTTATTTTTTTCATATTTTGAACAGCATCACGTCGACAATTACGGATTTTAACTTTATATTCTTCAGTTTTTTTACTCAAATCTTTAACTAAAGTTTTACGAACGTCTTCTGTTAATTGTGGGAAAATTAAACGTATATTCTCTGCTTCGCTTTTAATTTGTAATTTCAAATCAGCTTTTGTAACAGCTTCTGTAATGTCTTTAATTAAACTACGATCATATGGTTTAATTAATAATTGATGTGCTTCTGCTACTTTAACTTGGGCAATATTACTTAAACTATCAACACCACCATAACATCTAACATTAATTCCTTCTAAGATATTAGGATTAGCTCTTCCGGTGCGAATTTTGTTAATTTCATTTTTATAACGTAAAATTATTTCATTCATCAGATTTGTGGCTTCTAAAATAATAACTTCCATATTTGTTTTCCTCCTAGTTAATAATTTTAAGTTGTTTTTAAATCAAACTATAAAAATTATATAATAATTTTTATTAAAACCAATGGAAAACTATTTAAAAAAATAAAAAACATCATTAATTAATGATGTTTTTTATTAATATCTTTGGATTTTATTTTCATCATTGTTTAAATCAACTAATATAAAAATACCACCAATAATACCTAATGCAGCACCAAAGATAATTCCTAATATTGCTAAAGCAATTTTTTGATCAGTAGTCGCTTCACCTTTACTTATTTTTTTGTATAAAATAAAACCGGGTATTGTTCATAATAAAGGAATTATAAATATTGATTCTAAAATAAAAACAATAAATATTAATATACTTCCTGCTTTTAACATTTTTTTCTCCTTCTTTAATTTTTATAATTAATAATATCACTTAATAAAATTGAAATATACAATTGTGTCCTCATTTAAAGTTTAGTTTTTTAACTTATCAATGTTATCACTTTAATTACTATCGATTTCAAATGTCTAATTATTAATAATTTTCATTTATATTAATAGTAACAAAAAAATATGATAATTAACAACAACTGTCATTATATTTTTTAAAATATTTAATGATTTAAACAGTTGATGGTATACCACAGTCTATTCTAGGTAAAAGATGAACATCACCAAAATATATTGCTAAATAAACTTTTAAATTTCTAAAATTTCCTGTTACTAATGGACCATCAGCAACTATAGCATGAAACTGGGTACTAACATTTGTATTTAATAGTTGAACTAGAGAATCAAATTGTTTTTGTTTAATTTCTGATTTTATTACTAATTTAAAATCAGTAACAGATTAACCTTGTTTAAATCCTTGCGCAGCAGTTAATTTTAAACCATTTTTATCACTAATAAGTTCAGTAATAACTATTTTTGAAATGTATAACCCATCATTTTTAGCAGTATTGATAGTATAAGATTTTAATACACTATCATCATCTTTACTTATAATATCAATTTTACAAGTACCAACAAGAACTTTAAAATCAGTTCCTGTATTATTTTCTTCAGTTTTACCTGCTTCAGTACTTGTAACTTTTGCAGATAAGGTAGTAATTTTTTTAACATCATCAGGTGAATATTCTTCATTTTCACTACCACTTGTAATTCCTAATTCTTTCAAAAATGCTTCAGCATCAGCATCTTTTGCTTGATTTGGATTTCTAATTTCGTTTGCGTTTAATAAACTGTTTTTAAAATTAGTCATTATAATTTTTGTGTCATCAGCCTCAATTGAATACTTCTCTTTACCAGTAGTATCATCCTTCTTTAATTCTTGATTAATTAAACTTGTATTTTCATCACTATATCATCCTAATAATTTTGCATATTTACCATTTAATATTGGTGCTTTTGTTTCAAAGTCACAGGCAACAATTGAACTTGCTGCAGTTGTAGTTAAAGCAGTAGCAGCCATTAATCGTAATAATGTTTTTATATTTTTCATATAATGTTTTCTCCCTTTTTAGATAATTTTCTAAAAAATATAAATTATTTTCTGCTATTTATTATTATTCTTAAATTGAAACTATTTTTATAATTTTAATAAATTAATAAAATTTTTTAAGTGATAAAAAATAATATAAATTAAAAAAGATTGCAATTGCAATCTTTTAAAATATTTAATGATTAAGCAGGAGCAATATCGCAATCAATTCTACTTGAAAGTACTACACTACCAAAACTTATTTGTAAATAAACTTTTGAATTTGGAAAATTTCCTGTTACTTCTGTTCCTGCAGAAGCATTATCAAAAAACTTTGTAGTAACATTTATTTTTAATAATTTAACTAAAGAATCAAATTGCTTTTGTTTAACTGCATTTTTTATTTTTAATTTAAAACTAGAAACAGGTTTTGTTCGTTTAAATCCTTGCGCATCAGTTAATTCTAAACTATCTTTATCTGTTATAAGTTTATCAGTACCAATAACTTCAGTTGAAATATTTAATGCATCTTTCTTAAGAGTGTTAATAGTATATTTTTTTACAGATTTGGCATCATCTCCAGTTGCCTTATACATAATATTAATTTGACAAGTACCAGCTTCAACTTTAAAATCAGTTGTACCAGCAGCTTCAATTTTACCTGCTTCAGTACTTTCAACTTTTGCAGATAAAGCAGTAATCTTTTTAACATCATCAGCTGAATAAAACTTCTTGCTATCAGGTGTAAATCCTAAATCTTTTAAAAAGGCTGCAGCATCATCACTTACTGCTTGACTTTTATCAGAATCAGTACCAGTACCTGCTTTTAATAATTTTTCGTTAAATTTAGTTGCTGTAATTTTTGTATTATCAGCAGCACTAACAGCAATTGAATAACTTTCTTTACCAGCAGTATCATCCTTTTTTAATTCTTGATTAATTGTACTTGTATTTTCATCACTATATCATCCTAGTAATGTTGCATATTTGCCATTCAATGCTGGCGCTTTTGTTTGAGTTCCACATGCAACAACTGAACTTGCTGCAACTGTTGTTAAAGCAGCAGCACCCATTAGTCGTAGTAATGTTTTCATGTTTCTCATATTGTTTTTCCCCCTTAGATAATTTTTCTGAAAAATATAAACTATTTTCTGCTCTTAATTATACATTCTTTTTTATTTGGTGCTCTTTTTATAATATTTTTAATTATTAAGTGTTATTTTGCTTTTTTTAAGAAAATAATTTCAAAAATGTTATGATTAAATTGTTCATTAACTGAACATTCTTATTATTTTTTATATATACTCTACAGTACTTCCAAGATTATTGAGTAATATAATATAAAAAGACCTGAAAAATTTTCAGGTCTTTTTATATTGCTGAATTATACTTGTAAGTGCAAGTAAATAAAATTGCAAAAAATTCTCATATAAAAATTTCATAATGCTAAATTTAGTTTAGAAAAAAGTAAGGAGTTTTTATATGAGTTATAAACATCTTGGCATAGATGAAAGGATTTATATTGAGAATCAATTTAAATTTAAATTTAAAATTAGTGAAATAGCTAAAAATCTTAATCGAAGTATTAGTACTATTATTCGAGAAATTAATAGAAATAAAGATAATAATCATTATTTTTCATTAATTGCACAAAATAAAGCTGAAAATAGAAAACAATCACATATTAGTTTTCATAAGTTTAAAAATAAGAATTTAGTAAAATATGTACAACAAAAATTACTATTAGGTTGATCACCTGAACAAATTTATGGCAGAATTAAAAATTTTCATAAAGAGTGAGTTATTAGTTTTAAAACAATTTATACTTGAATTTATTTTGGAATGCTTGATAAAGTTACTAGTAAAAATTTAAGAAGAAAAGGTAAAAAACGAAAATCTAAAGAAAATCGTGGCAAGTTTAATGGTAAATCAATTAAAGAACGAGATATAAATGTTAATGATCGTATAACACTTGGTCATTGAGAAGGAGATACTATAGTATCATCACGAGGTAAAAGCAAATCATGTTTAATAACTTTAGTTGAAAGAGTATCACGATTTACTTTAGCAATATTAGTTAAAAACAGAACTACTAAAGTTATTAATAAAAATGTCAGTTATTATTTATCAATTCTTCCTAAAAACATTGTTAAAACTATTACTTTTGATCGTGGCAAAGAATTTTCAAATTGACAACAACTTGAAAAAAATTTAGATGTAAAAATTTATTTTGCCAATCCATATTCACCTTGACAAAGAGGTACTAATGAAAATACTAATGGTTTAATTAGAGAAAAATTTCCTAAAAAATTTATTTTTTCAAAAACTAATAAAAATGAAGTTCATAAATTTATATTGTCTTTAAATCAAAGACTGAGAAAAATATTAAATTATCTTTCACCAATCGAATATTTGGATAGAAAAATAATTTAGTTGCACTTACCTTTACAATTTAGCAAATTTAATAAATAAATCTTAACATTTTTACTAATGTTTGAAAATATTTTAAAAAAATGTCTAATCTTTGATAAGCAGAATATATAGGAGATTAATATCAATATAAGAACAAATTAGTATTGAAAAGCAATTTAGTTCCCATTTATTTTAAAAAATAGAAACTTTAAAATGAATTTTATATCTTTCAATGATAATAGAACAAAAACAATTACTACTATATAAATAATTATATTTAATCAGTTTAAAACTTGAAAATTACCATTAATATAATGAAAGATATTTATACAATATAATCTACGATAATAAAACTCTATCATTTAATAAATTTCTATTGTTTTCAAATTAATAATATTGTATAATGAACAATGAATTAGAATTATAGCAAGACAGCTACCAGCTGTCTTTATTATTTCTAGTGTAATATATTTTATTTTTTTATTTAAGTATATTTTCATTTTGAAATAAATCTATTTCAAATACTATTAAATAATAAACAACAATGTTTATAAAAAACAAGGAGGAGAAAAAGTGGACAAAGAAATTAGTCAAATCATTTTAAATGCCATAAATGAAATTGCTGAAGAAAAACAAATAGCAAAAGAAGATATCATTGAAGCTTTAAAAGAAGGACTAAAAAAAGCATATGAATATCAAAGTCATCGTGATGATAGTACAAATATCAGAATTGAAATTGATCAAAATAAAGGTACTATTAAAATTTTAAAGGATTTAATTGTTGTTCCAAAAGTTGAAGATCCTGAATTAGAAATTGCACTTTCGACTATTAAAACAAAGAATCCCGGCTTAACAATTGGTGATACATATAAGCAAATAATTCCTAGTGATCAATTCTCTCGTTTATCAATTTTTAAAGCTATTCAAGTAGTGAAACAATCAATTCGTGAAGCAGAAAAAACATCAATTTATGATGAATTTATTGATAAAAAAGATCACATATTAATTGGTACTATTGAAAGCGTTGAAGAAACTTATATGTTAATTAAAATTGGTAGAGCCTATGCTTTCTTACCAAAACAAAATCAAATCCCTAGTGAGATCTTACCAAAAAATAAACCAATCGCTAATAATACTTACATCAAATTTTATGTTGAAGATATTATTAAAAATAAAAACTATGGTCAAATTTTAGCATCAAGAACTCACGTTAATTTTTTACGTTGTTTACTAGAATTAGAAGTTCCTGAAATAGCACAAGGTGTAATCGAAGTTAAAGATATTGCTCGTATTCCTGGAATTAGAGCTAAGGTTGCAATTGTTAGTCATGATCCAAGCATTGATGGTATTGGTGCATGTATTGGTCCAAAAGGCGAAAGAACAAAATTAATTACGCAAGAATTAAGTGGCGAAAAAATTGACATTATTGCCTGAAATCCTAATATAAAAGAATATATAATTAACGCTTTAACACCAGCTAAAGTTATTTCAATTGATATTAATGAAGAAGAAAAACAAGCAAATATTATTGTTCCTACTGAACAATTATCATTAGCTATTGGTAAAAATGGTATGGCTGCTAAATTAGTTGCCGGTGTAACTCACTGAAATATTAATATTACTTCATTAGAACAAGCAAATGAAAATAATATTAAATTTACTTGAAATGGTAATATTAAAGAAAGTGAATATGAAAAGTTTATATCTGAATTATTAAAAAAAACACAATGAAAAAATAAAAATCAATAAACAATAAAGTAGGTCGTTATGAATAAAATACCTTTAATTCAACGTAAAAAAATACCAATGCGTAAATGTATAGTTACAAATACTATTTTACCTAAACGTGAATTAATTAGAATTGTTATTAATAAAGAAGGACAATTATTCATTGATAAAACTAGCAAACAAAATGGTCGAGGTGCCTACATCCAACCTAAACTTGAATTAATACCTTTGCTTATTAAAAATAAGGCATTAGAACGAGCATTAAAAACAAAAATTCCAAATGAATTTTATGAACAATTAATTAATGAAATTAAAAAAAATTGAGATTAATTTTCCCAAGCGAAAGGCGGGATGCAAATGGCAAAAAAAGGAATATCTCAACAAACACAAAATATTAATCAACAACTAAAACAAAAAACATCTCAAATTAATGAAAAAGGAGTATTTTTATATAACGAATCTTTAACTATTTCAGAATTTGCTAAAGCATTGCATCATCCAGTAACTGACATTATTAAATACTTCATGAAACAAGGCAAACTATTTAATCAAAATCAAATATTAACTCAAAAATTAATGCTTGAACTTTGTTTGGAATGAAGTATTGATTTTGAAAAAGCTAAAGTGGTAACATATGAAAACTTATTAGAAAATATTAATCTAGAAGATGATAAAAAAAATTTAGTAACTCGACCACCTGTTGTTACAATTATGGGCCATGTTGATCATGGAAAAACAACACTATTAGATACTATCCGTAATTCTAAAGTTACTAATCAAGAACACGGTGGTATTACTCAACATATTGGTGCTTATCAAATTAAAACTAATAATAAATTAATTACTTTTATTGATACCCCAGGTCATGAAGCATTTACTGAAATGCGTTCACGTGGTTCTAAAATTACTGATATTGTTGTTCTAGTAGTTGCTGGTGATGATGGTGTGATGCCACAAACTCGTGAAGCAATTGACCATGCAAAAGTAGCTGGTGTTTCAATTATTGTTTTTGTTAATAAAATGGATAAACGAAATGTTAATACTGATCGCATTATGAATGAACTAGCTAATTGTGATTTAACTAGTGAAGAATGAGGTGGCGATACTATTTTTGTTTATGGTAGTGCTTTAAAAAATCAAGGAATTGATGAATTATTAGAAGCCATATTAGTAATTGCTGAATTAAAAGAACTAAATGCTAATCCAAATCGATTTGCTAATGGAACTGTTATCGAATCTCATCATGATAAAAATGTTGGTTCAATTTGTACTTTATTAATACAAGGTGGAACACTAAAAGTTACTGATATTGTAGTTGCTGGTAGTGTTAAAGGAAAAATTAAACGCCTTATTAATGATACTGGTAAAATAATTACTAAAGCTGGACCTTCAATGCCTGTTCAAGTTTTAGGATTTGAAACAGCCCCTACTCCTGGTGAATCTTTTATTGTTTTTAATGATGATAAATTAGCAAGAAAAGTAGCACTAGTACGACAAACAGAAGAAACAAATAAAATTAGAAATAATCGACAAATTAGTTTAGGTAATTTAACACAAGATGTTGCTACAGGTGAATTAAAACAAATTAATGTTATTTTACGGGCAGATACTCAAGGTTCAGTGCAAGCAATCGTTCAAGCAGTAAATAAAATTAATGTTAATGATATTACTGTTAAGTTTATTAGAGCAACTATTGGTGGTATTAGTGAATCAGATATTAAACTTGCTCAAACTTCAGGAAGTATTATTTATGGTTTCAATGTTCGTCCCAATCATGTTATTCGTGAAGCTGCTAACAATGCCGGTGTTGAAATTAGATTACATAATATCATTTATAAAATAACTGAAGAATTAGAATTGGCTGCTAAAGGTTTATTAGAACCAACTTATGAAGATAAAATTCTTGGTCAAGCACGAGTTATTAAAACTTTTCATTTTTCAAAAGTAGGAACAATTGCTGGTTGTGTTGTCATTAATGGTTTCATTCAACGTAATAGCAAAGTTCATATCATTCGTGATGATGTTGTTATTTATAACGGTGAAATCAGTGGTTTAAAACATGAAAAAAATGATTTAAAAATTGCTAAAAAAGAAACTCAATGCGGTATTACTATTAAAAATTTTAATGACTTAAAAGAAAATGATATTATTGAATCATATTTATTAGAAGAAGTGGAGACAAAATAGGATGTCTATCATTAAATTTGAACAACAAGAAAGTTTCTTAAAAAAAGAAATTACTAATATATTAAAAAAAGAATCAAAAAATATTCTTTTCAAAGATATCACTATTACTAATGTAAAAATAACAAAAGATAACAGTTATGCTACCATTTATTGAACAGTTTACTTAGATAATTTAGATATTAAAACTATTAGTAATGCTTTAGAAAAAGCGAAAGGTTTTTGTCGAAGCGCACTTGCCAAAACAAGTAATAAATATAAAGTTCCAGAATTACGCTTTAAATATGATAATACCAACACTAGAGTTAAAAACATTGAAGAAATATTAAAAAATATCAAAAATAATAATTCTTCAAATGAATAAAAATAATTAAAATGAGATTATAAATCTCATTTTAATTATTTAAATTTAAAATTTTTTTATAGTAATTATTTAATAATTACTATAAAACACTATTTAAAAAAATAAAATTATTAGTATAATAAAAAATGAATCATCAATAAAATAAGGGAATTATTCAGTAGCTACTAAGTAAGAAAGGAAAGCTACTATTAATGGCACAAAAAATTTATTCAACACCAAATAGTGATGATTTTTATGTTATTCCTGAATTTTTAGAACATCAACAATGTTGAATGGTATGACCAGAAAGAACTGATAATTGAAGATTAGGCGCTAAACCAGCACAAGAAAAAATAAGTAAACTTGCTAATGCTGAATTATACTTGTAAGTGCAAGTAAATAAAATTGCAAAAAATTCTCATATAAAAATTTCATAATGCTAAATTTAGTTTAGAAAAAAGTAAGGATTTTTTATATGAGTTATAAACATCTTGGCATAGATGAAAGGATTTATATTGAGAATCAATTGAAATTTAAATTTAAAATTAGTGAAATAGCTAAAAATCTTAATCGAAGTATTAGTACTATTATTCGAGAAATTAATAGAAATAAAGATAATAATCATTATTTTTAATTAATTGCACAAAATAAAGCTGAAAATCGAAAACAATCACATATTAGTTTTCATAAGTTTAAAAATAAGAATTTAGTAAAATATGTACAACAAAAATTACTATTAGGTTGATCACCTGAACAAATTTATGGCAGAATTAAAAATTTTCATAAAGAGTGAGTTATTAGTTTTAAAACAATTTATACTTGAATTTATTTTGGAATGCTTGATAAAGTTACTAGTAAAAATTTAAGAAGAAAAGGTAAAAAACGAAAATCTCAAGAAAATCGTGGCAAGTTTAATGGTAAATCAATTAAAGAACGAGATATAAATGTTAATGATCGTATAACACTTGGTCATTGAGAAGGAGATACTATAGTATCATCACTAGGTAAAAGCAAATCATGTTTAATAACTTTAATTGAAAGAGTATCACGATTTACTTTAGCAATATTAGTTAAAAACAGAACTACTAAAGTTATTAATAAAAATGTCATTTATTATTTATCAATTCTTCCTAAAAACATTGTTAAAAATATTACTTTTGATCGTGGCAAAGAATTTTCAAATTGACAACAACTTGAAAAAAATTTAGATGTAAAAATTTATTTTGCCAATCCATATTCACCTTGACAAAGAGGTACTAATGAAAATACTAATGGTTTAATTAGAGAAAAATTTCCTAAAAAATTTATTTTTTCAAAAACTAATAAAAATGAAGTTCATAAATTTATATTGTCTTTAAATCAAAGACCGAGAAAAATATTAAATTATCTTTCACCAATCGAATATTTGGATAGAAAAATAATTTAGTTGCACTTACCTTTACAATTTAGCAAAAAAATAAAATATATAATCATAAAAAATCACTCTTATAAAAAGAGTGATTAATATTAATTTAAACTAAACTATATCACAGTATATCGTGAATCTGAAAAATGCTCACTTACTGATGGTTGTGTTTCGTTGATTTCATTTATATTAAATGAATTAAATTTTTTAAATAAACCATTTAAATTTGTTTTTTTTGCTTCAGTTATTGCTTGTTGTTCTAATAAATATTTTATATCATTTTTAGGATTATTAATAACAACTCCATCTTCAACATTATCATTATTTATAGAACCATATCCATTATCATTTTCATTATTTATACAACATGATTTTGTTTTAGTTCAAATTCATTTTGCTCCATTTAGAATTGGTTGTAATAGTGGTTTTTTATAATTATCTAACTGTAAATTTAAACCATCTGTTATTGACATTGCTGTAGCTGTTCCCAACATTCCTAAAGTAAAAAAATTATTAGGGAATATCAAACAACCATCTGTAAACCCATTTTCAGCAACAAGTGATGCTAAAGTTTTAAGTGCATTACTACTAAATGTAATTGCACCAAAACTAACAAGTGCAATAAAACCTTTTAAAGGGTAACATAATTCATTAATAAAATTAACCATTTTACTAAAAATATTTAAACAACAATTAAACTTATCAGATAATTGAAACTCATTATTTAATGTACTTAATGATCATTTAAAACCATTATTAATAGTTGTCATAGCATAAAGTCTAGCAATAGTAGATAAGATATTAAATTTATCAATTAATTTTCAACCATAATTTGGTCAAGTAAAACTATCAAGAGTATACATTGCAGCAGCAGTAACAACTACATGATTACTAAATGTTGATCAAAGATGAATTAATGATGTAATAAAGTATGAATTATTAACAGGTGAATTAGCAACACTTATAGTTTGACAACAAGGATTAATAACCTTACGCGATCATTTAAAAATTTCAACAGTAAGAAGACTAAAAATAATATCAGCACTTGCCATCATAAGATTATGTTGTGTTTTTTCATTAGTAACGTCAAGAATATTAGTTATTCAATCATTAGATGGATGAGGTTTATTATCTGTAATATTAACTGAAAATACTCTTTGTGTAGTTCATGCAAACACAACAATAGGAATAATTCCTAATGCAGCGATAATAAAATATCAATTAATAGGTGTTTTTAGTTTAATTTCTGTAAAAGTACTTAAATCTAATGATTTTAAATCACTAAGGTATGAATTTTCATTTTCATATATTTTAAATTTTTGTTCAAATTGATTATTTTCATCTAAATTTGATAATTCTAAAATCACTCTACCGTTTTTCAAACGAATAGTTTTCTGTCATTTTAAATCATTAGAAATATCAATAACATTTTCATGAATCATTATACCAGAATATACTACACCAGGTTCAAATCTCGTACGATATTTTCAACGTTCATTAATATCCAATCTTTTTTGTGTTATTCCACCATAACAACTATTAGTATCATCTATTCACTCTTCTTCATCGCTTGTTGAAAATTGATCTTGACTTTCTGTTCTTGTGTAATTAATATTGTCTTTATTTCTAACTTCTAAATTTTCTTGATGATATCCATTAACATGTTCTTGACTTGTTGAAGGTTGATCTTGATTTTTGATTGCATTGTAATTATTGTTATTTTTATTTAATAAAGTTGTTTGTTCTGAATTCTTTTTTGTTTTCATTTTTCCCCCTTTTAATTATAAAAGTCCTGCTTTACTTTTAATAAGTAAAATAGGACTACTTAAACATACATTTCAATTGAATGACATTCTCTTTTAATACTTATAAATAAAAATTATAATTAATAAACTAGATTGTTACTAAATTATTTTTATTTTTTTAAAATAAAATAGTGTAAATAAAAATTAGAAATTTTAAAAAATTTTAATAGTAACTAATACTAACTATGATATATAATTTTTATGATTTAACTTTACCATATTTAATTAAAAAAAATAGAAAAATAATAATATCAGTATGGTTATTAAAATGGTTCAATATATATTTTATTAAAGAATATTTTGTTGTGAATTTGAACAACTGTTTAAAAAGGGATTATTTAATTCTTCATCATTTACTGATTGTTTATCAAATTTTTTTTCATCAGTTACTTTTTGATCTTGTAATAATGGCATAGTTTCCGTTGAAATTAATGGTGAATGTGGTGTTTCATTATTTTTTATCTCTAACAACAAATTTTTAATTTCAATATTTTTAGCATTTATTATTTCTTTAATTTCTTTATTTTTATTAATACATCCAAAACTAAAAACTTTAATAACAAAATTTAAAATTGGATTTATCTTTTTTTTCTCTAACTTGACAATATCACTTTTTAATTTTGTTATTTTTTCTTGTTTTAATGATAATTTATCTTCTAAATGTCTTTCTTCTTGTTTTATTTTATATTCTTTTTCAGTTATGAATATAATAAATGAAGATCCTAAACATGAGTTTATTTCATTTATTTTTTCTAATATTTGTTTTTGTTTATTAGGTGGATGAGTATCAAATTCCGCTTTTGATAAGCAAATTTGTTTTATATCACGTGCAAATAAGATTCTAGAATAAACATGAACCTCTATATAATTTCCTTCACTTTTACCATAATTACGATGAGGAACAAAATTTTTTCCATTAGCTTTATTAATTAAACTTTCTAAACAATTATATCCAAATAAATCATTTTGACAATATCTTATCAATCTTGGGAAGTGTAAAAAAGTAGATATTTTATCTTTTAATTTCCCACCACTGAACGTAGGTGGTGAATACGTATCATAAGGACTATATGTACAATTATGTTTTACATAATCTTTTAGTATAATAAAAGATTTTCCATACATAGGAGCTCCACCCATAGGATTTTCCAAAAAATCTAATGCTGCATAGCAAGGTCTACTTGTTCACTGAAAATTAGCACTTCTTTTTGTTTGATCGCCAGTAGGGGTTGAAAAATGTCCAAATTTTTCATACTTACTATTATCAAATAATTGATTTAGATAAAATGCAACTTCCTCTATACTTGCTCGACCTACATTATAGTTAGAAATTTCATTTGGTTTTTCCTTATAAGCAAAACAGTTTAAAACCTCTGGTCATTTATTATTAATATCGTATATTTTTGAAAAATCAAAATTAATTGTTAACCTTGATGATTGTAATATTTTAGTAATCTTTTCTAATAAATCTTTTGCATTTTCTTGACTCATCTTGCATTTTTTAGATAATATTTTTAAAGCAGATTCATAATCTTCTTGTTGAGAGGATTCGCATAGTTCATAAATTTGATGTAAAATTTCACTTCTAAACAATTGACCATAAATCTTTTTTTTTAATCTTTCTTCATCTTTTGAATTATTTGATGAAGTTGAAGGAAAACCACCATTAATATGTGATAAATCAGATTGTTTGTTATATGCCATAATATTTATCTCCTCTATACTTAAGATGGACATTTGAAATCTATTTTATTGGTTTAAGCAATAGAGTATTTCTAATACACCTATTGTATTTTTTATGTTTTTTATTTATTAAATACAATAAAAAATCATTTATTTTTAAATTAAAATAATGAGTTAAAAAACCAATATTTAGTTTACACTTAGTTATTTTATTAAATTTTAGAAAAAATACAAGTTATTAATTAAAAAATGTCATTATTTAGTGATAATTTCCTATTAGTTATCGAGCAAAAATTTCCCAAAAGTAAAGTTAAATATACTTGGTGATAAATATGGAAAGAAGCATGACTATGAAAGAAAAATATAAGTTTAATATTATAAATGACATTATGCTAAATTGTAAAGGTAAGTGCAACTAAATTATTTTTCTATCCAAATATTCGATTGGTGAAAGATAATTTAATATTTTTCTCGGTCTTTGATTTAAAGACAATATAAATTTATGAACTTCATTTTTATTAGTTTTTGAAAAAATAAATTTTTTAGGAAATTTTTCTCTAATTAAACCATTAGTATTTTCATTAGTACCTCTTTGTCAAGGTGAATATGGATTGGCAAAATAAATTTTTACATCTAAATTTTTTTCAAGTTGTTGTCAATTTGAAAATTCTTTGCCACGATCAAAAGTAATAGTTTTAACAATGTTTTTAGGAAGAATTGATAAATAATAAATGACATTTTTATTAATAACTTTAGTAGTTCTGTTTTTAACTAATATTGCTAAAGTAAATCGTGATACTCTTTCAACTAAAGTTATTAAACATGATTTGCTTTTACCTCGTGATGATACTATAGTATCTCCTTCTCAATGACCAAGTGTTATACGATCATTAACCTTTATATCTCGTTCTTTAATTGATTTACCATTAAACTTGCCACGATTTTCTTTAGATTTTCGTTTTTTACCTTTTCTTCTTAAATTTTTACTAGTAACTTTATCAAGCATTCCAAAATAAATTCAAGTATAAATTGTTTTAAAACTAATAACTCACTCTTTATGAAAATTTTTAATTCTGCCATAAATTTGTTCAGGTGATCAACCTAATAGTAATTTTTGTTGTACATATTTTACTAAATTCTTATTTTTAAACTTATGAAAACTAATATGTGATTGTTTTCGATTTTCAGCTTTATTTTGTGCAATTAATGAAAAATAATGATTATTATCTTTATTTCTATTAATTTCTCGAATAATAGTACTAATACTTCGATTAAGATTTTTAGCTATTTCACTAATTTTAAATTTAAATTTCAATTGATTCTCAATATAAATCCTTTCATCTATGCCAAGATGTTTATAACTCATATAAAAACTCCTTACTTTTTTCTAAACTAAATTTAGCATTATGAAATTTTTATATGAGAATTTTTTGCAATTTCATTTACTTGCACTTACAAGTATAATTCAGCATCATATAATATTTATATAAATTAATACATATAAGCATTAAGTTTAATATATAATTTTATTAATTTCTTTTTCTGTAATAAACTTATCAATCTTCCCTTGCGCTAAGATTGGGCTACCGCCACCCTTACCATTATATGTTTTTAATATTTTTTGTAAAATATTATTACTTTGATACTGTTTATTATTATGCAATTCTTTACTTGAAGCAACTAATACTAAATATTCTTGATTATTAATTTTATTAATAAAAATAATAATAATATTTTGATATTGATTACGATAATGTTCAATTATTTCTCTTAATGTTTTAATATCTAAATTTTCAAAATTTGCAATTAATAGTTTATAAATATTTTCATTTTTTGGAACTAAAGTTAAATATTTTTTCACTATCTTCTGACGATTTAATTCTTCAAAATTAATTTGTCATTTTTTAAATAAACCATGTAATTCTAGTAATAACATTTTTCCTTTTCTTCAATCAGCAGCTACCACTTTTAAATTATTAATAGCATCATATATTTTTTCAATTTCTTCTTCTTGCATACAATTATCTTTATTTTTTTGATATTGAATAAATAAACTATTGCTTTGTTCTTTAATCATCATTATTTGTTGTGTTAAGTATTCATTAATAGTTTTTAATGATGTTAAAGCATGAATTCGATAAGAACCAGATCCTTTTGACTCAACATTAGTTATTAATAATTGTTCTACTTCTTGTGAATTATAACAATGAGTACCCCCACAAAGTTCAATTGAAAAATCACCAAACTTAATTACTCGAACTTTTTCTTCATATTTTTCACCAAAAAAAGCTAAAGCTCCAATTTTGATTGCTTCTTCATATGTACAATAAATAATTTCACAAGGATATTTACCTTTAATTCATTTACTTACTTGTTGTTCTATACTTATAATTTGTTCTAAAGTTAACATTTCATAATGACTAAAATCTAATCGTAAATATTGATAATTATTAAAACTTCCAGATTGCATAACATGTAAACCTAATAATTTTCTTAAAGCAGCATGTAATAAATGAGTTCCTGAATGATTTTTTCTTGTATAAAAACGATGTGAACTATTAATTTGTGCTTCAACAATTTCTGTTTGTGTTAATTCACCTTTTACTTCCACTTGATGAATATGCTGTTTTTGTGGTCATTGTTGTACATCAATAACAGAGGCCGTTCCATTTTCTCCTTTGATAATACCATCATCAGATGCTTGCCCCCCTTTTTCTGCATAAAAAGGTGTTTCATTTAAAATTAAATAACCTTTTTCATTTTTTAAAAATTTTACCTCATGCTCTGATTTAAACATAAAAACAATATTTGTATTTATTTGTTCTTTATCATAACCAACAAAGGTTGAAGGAACTTTTAAATTAGTTAGTAATGAAGATTGAATTGTTAATGCTTGATGATTAATTCTTACCTTTCTTGTATTATCTTTACTGTTATCCAATAACTTTTGAAAACCTTTTAAATCAACAGTCGCATTTTCTTCATTTGCAATCTCTAATGTTAATTCAATAGGATAACCATAGGTATCAAATAATTTAAAAGCCGCAGTTGCATCTACTTTTTTATTATCTTTAATAACTTGTAATAATAATTGTTTTCCTGTTATCAATGTTGTTCAAAATTTTAATTCTTCGATTTTAATAATATTAGTTACTAAATCGACTTTTTTATGTAATTCTTGATAATGTTGACCCATAACTTTGATAATAATTGAAACTAACTTAAACAAAAATGGTTCATTAATATTAAGTTTTTGTCCATATACAACAGCTCTTCTAATCAATCTTCGTAATACATAACCACGATCTTTATTACTAGGAAAAACACCATCACTAATTGCAAAAACTAAGCAACGAATATGATCAGCAATAATTTTAAATGCAGTATTAATAGTTTTTTGTTTAATCTCTTGTGTAAAATAATTATTAATATCATAACGAAAATTTGTCAATTTTTCACATTCATGAATAATATTTTGAAATAAATCAGTATCAAAGTTAGTTGGCACATCTTGTAAAATTGCTACTAGTCTTTCTAATCCTGCACCAGTATCAATATTTTTTCTTGGTAAATCAGTATAATTATTTTTGCCATCATTATTAAATTGTGAAAAAACAATATTTCAAATTTCAATATAACGATCATTTTCAATATCATCTTTTAATAATTTAATACCAATATTTTTAGGATCATATTTAATACCACGATCATAATAAATTTCAGTATTAGGACCACAAGAACCTTGACCCATATCTCAAAAGTTAGTAGATCTTGTACCTTTAATAATACGTTCTTTTGGTAATTTAATAATATTTAATCATAAATTATATGTTTCTTCATCTTCATTAAAAACTGTTACATATAATAAATTAGCATCTAAATTTAATCACTTTTTACTAGTTAAAAATTCTCATCCTCAAACAATAGCTTCTTTTTTAAAATAATCACCAATTGAAAAATTACCTAACATTTCAAAAAAAGTTTGATGTCTTGCTGTAATACCAATATTTTCAATATCATTAGTTCTAATTGCTTTTTGTGAATTTGCTAATCTTTTAGCAATTGGGGTTTGTCGTCCATCAAAATATGGTTTTAATGTAGCAACTCCAGAATTAATCCACAATAGTGAAGGATCATCATTTGGAACAAGTGATGCACTTTCTAAAATGTGATGATCATAACTTTTAAAAAAATTTAATCAAGTTGTTCTAACTTTATCTGTTGTTCATTTTATTGACATAATAATTTCTCCTCAAAATAATAAAAATTCCTATCAAAATAGGAACGTTTTTTAACGCGGTACCATCCTAATTCACTTACAAAGTAAATGCACTTAATTAATGATTAAAATTGTTAAATTAGGAGCTTCTAATTAATAATGGTTAAGTGCTTACACTATTCACTCTCGCTGAAAACTAATTATTATTAATTATACTTATCTAATTTAGATTAATATAAATATTAATTTCAATTTTAATATTAACCATAAATATTAGTTATTACAAGCAAAAAGATAAAATTATGAAATATTTTTATAAATTAAAAAGAAAAAAATATTAATTATTAACTTTATAGAATAAAAATTACAAGAAAGATTTTTTCTATTTAATCAAAAATATAATTTAACTGGTATTTTTTTTATTGTATATTCATTTTTTCAGATATAAACTTTAGTTAAGATTTGCTTAGAGTAATTTTGCTAAATTGTAAAGGTAAGTGCAACTAAATTATTTTTCTATCCAAATATTCGATTGGTGAAAGATAATTTAATATTTTTCTCGGTCTTTGATTTAAAGAAAATATAAATTTATGAACTTCATTTTTATTAGTTTTTGAAAAAATAAATTTTTTAGGAAATTTTTCTCTAATTAAACCATTAGTATTTTCATTAGTACCTCTTTGTCAAGGTGAATATGGATTGGCAAAATAAATTTTTACATCTAAATTTTTTTCAAGTTGTTGTCAATTTGAAAATTCTTTGCCACGATCAAAAGTAATATTTTTAACAATGTTTTTAGGAAGAATTGATAAATAATAACTGACATTTTTATTAATAACTTTAGTAGTTCTGTTTTTAACTAATATTGCTAAAGTAAATCGTGATACTCTTTCAACTAAAGTTATTAAACATGATTTGCTTTTACCTCGTGATGATACTATAGTATCTCCTTCTCAATGACCAAGTGTTATACGATCATTAACATTTATATCTCGTTCTTTAATTGATTTACCATTAAACTTGCCACGATTTTCTTTAGATTTTCGTTTTTTACCTTTTCTTCTTAAATTTTTACTAGTAACTTTATCAAGCATTCCAAAATAAATTCAAGTATAAATTGTTTTAAAACTAATAACTCATTGTTTATGAAAATTTTTAATTCTGCCATAAATTTGTTCAGGTGATCAACCTAATAGTAATTTTTGTTGTACATATTTTACTAAATTCTTATTTTTAAACTTATGAAAACTAATATGTGATTGTTTTCGATTTTCAGCTTTATTTTGTGCAATTAATTAAAAATAATGATTATTATCTTTATTTCTATTAATTTCTCGAATAATAGTACTAATACTTCGATTAAGATTTTTAGCTATTTCACTAATTTTAAATTTAAATTTCAATTGATTCTCAATATAAATCCTTTCATCTATGCCAAGATGTTTATAACTCATATAAAAACTCCTTACTTTTTTCTAAACTAAATTTAGCATTATGAAATTTTTATATGAGAATTTTTTGCAATTTTATTTACTTGCACTTACAATTATAATTCAGCATGAAAAAAATTTCTAGAACCTTTTTTGTTTTATATAAAAATAAAAGGATATTATGTTCCAAATAATTGTTTTGTAAAACAAACTGATTTTTTAGGTTTTGCTAATTCATTTAATCCTTGAGTTAGAAAAATAAGAGAAGAACAAAGTGAAAGACGGAAATCTAATGAACTAAGTTTATCAGTTAATGTTGAAGCAGTAAATAGCTTAGAAAATGATAAACCTAATTCCAAAAAAATAAAAGAACAGTTATTTTGTATTAATTAACATTTGTCTTTGTGTTAGATTTCTTTTTTTTAAATTGTTGTTTTAAGTATCAATCATAAATAATAGCAATAATAGTTAAAATGAAACCAATACTAAGAAAACCAGAAATAATATAACCTAAAGTATTACCACGCGCTTCATTAATTGTTCAATTAACTGATAAATTTCTTAGATTATTAATTTCTGTTGAATTCATATTTTCTAGTTCCTTAGAAGTATAATTAAGTTTTAAAGCAGCATTTCATAATTTTATACCAGTATCAGTAGTTCAAAATTCAATAATAGGTAAATTATTACCATGATAAATAGTAAAATATTTTCAGTTGCTAATATTATTTCAATTAACAGTTTGTAGTAAATATACATTATTATTGCTTTTGGCATTTAATTTAAAAGTAGTTTTTGGTTTTAATGTTCATAAATTCATTTTATTCATAGTAGTACTATCAATAGTAATAATATTTACAAATTGGATAGTATTATCATAGTTAAAATTAATTGTAAAACCGTCATTAGTATTAGTGCTATTAATGTCATATAAATTATTATTTACTATTCCAACATATTTAATATTAGTATTAGTACTATTATCTAGTGTTGGCAAAATATTTTGATTATATATTAATACATGGTAAGTTATTATTTCATCTTTAAATTTAATATTAATTTCAGAATTAATATTAATAATAGTTGTAATACTATTATTAATATTTGGTAATAATGGTTGATTATCATTAATAGTAATATCTTTTAGTTCATCATTAGTTACATTTAAAATTAGATTATTATTACTAATTCAATTATTAGTACGATTAACTGCAGTAAGTTTATCTTTATCAATATATGAATTAATAAAATTAGTCAATTGTTCATTTTTAGTTTTAGTAAATTTAATAGTATTAATTCGACTTCAATTGTTATTTTTACTATCACTTAGTAATAATTTACTTGTATTATTATTAATAAAACCAAGATTATCATTTATTCTTTGGAAATTGGCACAATAACCAATTTTAGTAAAAGCACCTAATTCATTTACAAAATAGCCAATTTCTTGTTCATCAATAAAAATACCTAAACCATCATGAAGTAAAATGAAATTATTCATATAATGTTCATTAATTTTTGTAAGTTTAATATCATTACTATCAGTAATGCTTAAATGATAAGGTTGTCCAAAAAATTTGGAGCTATTTTTGAGATTTACATTTAAAATTCCTTGATTGTTACCAGTCTTGCTAAAAAAAACAGTAGTAGTACTAAACAGTGGCTCCTTATTAATAATTAATGGTTTTGTTGTAGCATTACCATTATCTTCTATTGTTAAATAAAATAATTGACCATTAACATCACGAATAATGCCACCATTATTATTAATGGCAACAAAAGAATTTAATAGTATTGGATTAGGAACATTCATATTAATTGGCTTGATATTACCATCAACTTTTAGAATATAAGAATTTTGATCACCACCAACAAAAACACCAAAAGTATCATTTATAGTAGTAAAACTAGTTTTACCTTTTCCATAGTGATAGGGATTAACTAAGTTAGTTACTTTTCCGTCTGTATTAATTAAGTCAGCACCAATATCGGTACTAACGATATTATTACCAAAGTTAGTAAAAGTATGATTTGGAGTTTCAATGGCAGTAGCATCATCACTAATACCATTTTTAGTCATTAAAAATGAATTATTAATAAAATTAGTATCATCACTTTTATGAAAATTATTTAAAGTAGCAATTCCTAAGTTATCATCAAATCTAATAAAATTATTAATTTGTAAGTCTAAATTATTATATGTGCCATCCTTATTTAATAAATAAGATTGTGCTTGTGAATTTGTAAAAATACCAGCAATAGAATTAGTTGAATCATTTTCATTTCAATTATAAAAATTTCCATTTTCAAAAGCTAAGGTTAAACTTTGTTCATTTAGGATAGTATTTTCTGATTTTATTTTTTTATGATGATAATTATTTATTTTCACTTGGCTTAAATTAGTAAAAGCGGCTAGTGAAATAGTAACTAGTGTATATAAAATTTTAAACATATTATCAATTCCTTTAATATAAACTAATATTAATTATAAAGATTTTGAAGATAGTGTATAGCAAAATAATAAAAATAAGTTACAATTTATATATGATATTTTTTAAATTAAGGAATGATTATAATTATGAAAAAAATTTTAACATTAATGGGTACTATTGCTTTTGGTAGTGGAATAGTAACGCCAGTTTTAGCTTGTTCTGATCAACAACAAGATAGTATTTTAAAAGCAATTACTAATGGTAATGGTAATTATAATGGTTGAGAATCAACTTTATCAAAAGTTGGTATTAAAAAACCAGTGGGTGTTCCTATTGATGGTCAAAGACCTGAAAAAGAACAAGTTATTGAAAATAAAGCATTAGAAAGCAGTCTTGCACAATCACTTGCCAAATTAATTTTAGATAAAGCAAATATTAAAGAACCAACTTGATTTGATAGTCAATTAGAAGTAGGTACTAAATGTTATTATTTTACGATTGATAATGGTAAAATAGATGAATCAACAAAAGCAAGAACTTGAAATGTTGATACTTCAACCGGTAGAATTAGTATTAATATTACTTATCAAGTTGGAGTAGTAAATAATGATAAAAGTTTTAAAGTTGAACAATACATAAAAAAACTTTTAATATAAAATGTTCTTATACACAAAGCGATTACATAGTTTATAGTTGTGTTAGTGATGTTACTAAATTATCAGAACAAATAGTACCAATTAGTGTTGATGATGAAACTAAACCTGATATTGATAAAAAATATGCTGATTTTTCTCAAAAAACTAAAACTTTAGTTCAAGAAGGAATAAGTTTAGCATTAAATAATAATCATTATGTTAATTCTGTTAATATTAATATCAAAGAAATTGATGGTCAAAAAGTTACAAGCTCTGGTCCTAATAAATTAGAACTTAAAGTTAATTTTGTGATTAGTTTTCAAGATTCATTAATTGACATGTCTTTACCTTCGCCTTATGATGATAGTAATTATGTTCCAACAATACTTCAATTTAATAGTTAAAAAGGAGTTTAATATGTCCAATAATTCAGAAGCAAAAAATAAAGATAAAGAGCCACCGCTAATTGTTGATGCCTTTACTTTTAAAAATATTGGTGTTAAACAAGAGATCCATTCTTCATGAAAAAATTTTAATTGAAAAATAACTTCCAAAAATTTATTATTAATTTTTATTGGTGCTTTTTTAACAACTGTTTCCTTTTTTTATTTTATTAATCGTGCTGGTTTATATACTAATGGTTTATCAGCTTTTGCACAATTAATAGCTAAATTTATTGCCTTATCTTATAATGGCAGTATTACTGAACAAGAAACAACGCAAGCATTTTGATTTTATCCAGTATATTTTCTTATTAATGGTCCTATCATTATTTGAGGATTATTCAAGGTTGGATTTCGTTTTACTCTTTATACTATCATTTATTTGTTATTTCAAAATGGAATTAACTTTTTGTTAACAGCAATTGATGCTCTTAAAAATTTTCAAGTTTTAGGTAATGAGCCATTAAAAGGTACTACAGATTATTGGCACTTAGTTTTACCACGTACTTTTATTTTTGCTGCTTTAGGTGGATTAATTTATGGTGCTGGTATTGGTATTTTATTTAAAACTGGTGGATCTAGTGGTGGTATGGATTTTATTAGTACTTATATTTCTATGAAACGTAAATATTCAATTGCTACTATTATTAGAAATACTAATATTATTATTGTTGTTATTGTTTTAATTCTTGATGGAACTTTTTTACAGAAAACTAGTCTTGTTGATAATTTTTTAGTTAGGCCTTATTTTATGTCAACGCTTGTTTATATTTATGTAGCAGCTTTTGTTATGAATAGAGTTTATCCAAAATATATGTTGATGAGTGTATTTATTATTTCTAATGAATTAGAGCAAATCCGTAATGATATTTATCGAAATAATTATTTACGTGGTGGTAATGTTTGAAATGTGAAAGGTTTGTATTCAGGTAATGAATATAAAATGATGATGACAACAATGTCATTATTAGAATATAATTTTTTTAAAACAAAAATAGTTCGAATCGATCCTAAAGTTTTTATGGTAGCAGTTCCTGCAAAATATATGCATGGTGGTAATGCAGGTAAACCTCCACAAAATGCACCTGTTAATATTACTGAAATTAATGATTTTTTAGAAAAAAACTAATAATATATATGTTATAATGTAATTAGTTTTATAATAGTAGGTTTTTAGACTTCTAAATAGATTATTACATCTATAGTTAGTCTTTTTCTATTTTTTTATAAAACAAAATTAATTATAAGCTATATTAAGAATTAAAAAAGAATGGAATAATTATGAAACATAATTTATCGCCAAAGGTTGTAAATGAGATTGTTAATAATATTCATACTGACTATAATAATAGTAGTAATCATTGATGAATTAAATTAATAAATAATCGTTTATGAATTAGTTTATGAATTATTACTACCATTATTGCTCTAATTGCTATTGGTGCTAGTATTGGTATTAACAAATCATCATTTATTAAAAAACCATTTACCATTATTAGTATTATTGGATTCATTGTTGGATGCTTTTTATTAGTGCAGAGTTTTGTATTAAAAACTAAAATTCATGAAAAATTAATAGAAGAATTACCAATTATTAACTATTATCAATGAGTTATTAAAGATAATAATTCACAAATGAATTTAACAACTATTAGTGATTATTGAACAATTGAACCACAAGGTAATTTACCTTTAGATGAACAACCTAATTATTATAATTATTGCGAACAAATAATTATAGGAAGTATTAATGGTCAAAATTTTAACTATGGAAGTATCATTAACCAAAAAGTTATGTATGAGACAAGTTCTGGATATAATAGTGCTGCTCAAGTTATTCAAACAGAAAAAATTACTTGTTATTATGCACGTTTTGTTTATTATACAACTATTATTAGTAATAATAATTTTACAATGACATTAACACCACGTAATATATTTTCAAAAAAATTTCGTAGTAAAAAGAAAGTTCAATTAGAATCACATTTATTTGAAGATTTATTTGAAGTAAAATGTGATAATCAAATTAAATTAAGATTAATTTTAGAACCAAAAGTAATGAATTTACTTAATGAATTTGCTTATAGTTTAGGAAATAAGGATTTACCAGTTATTCACATAGAAAATGAACAATTAACATTAAGTTGAAAATATGAATTAGGAAAAAATCCTTATAATGATGGAAAAGGCAAATTGATGGTTTTACCCACCACTACTAATCTTGAAAAGTTTATTAATAAATTATTAGCAATGATTAGTAAAGATATTTTAAATTTAATGCAAGCACAAATGTGAGTTAATAACTTACAATTATTATAATAATAATTTATATAAATTACTTTACAATAATTTAAAAATAAGGTAGATAAAATTATGAATAACTATCAATTATTAAAATCAAGCTGAAAATGATTTAACAATAAATATTTGATGCAAACAATTTTATGAATGTTATTAACAATTTGTTTGATTATTTGTGCAATTTTATGAGAAGTTAAAAGTAGTATTTTTAATAAAATTTTAACATTTGATTTTTTTAATAATGCTAGTATTACTGATGAAACTATTATTACTTTAAAAACTTATTTATATATTGCTATTTTTAGTAGTTGTATTGCAAGTAATACTTTAATATTTATTCAAATCAGATGTTGAATGAAAAAATATATTGAAAATAAATATAAGGTAATTTCAAATTTTGAAAATAATTTTTTTATTTTTAAAGCTTTATTAGTATTAAATGTTGCTAGAAACATTACTTATATTTTTTGTTTTACTAATGTTTTTACCACATTATTTGTTTTAACTTATTGATTTTGTTATTTTATTATTTATATTATTTTAGAAAAAATATTAGAAGAAAAAAATCAGATTCTTGGTAATCCTTGATGAAAAGATATAGAAAAACGATCATTATTTATTATTTTAGGTTTTGAAGTTTTATATTTAATTGTAAAAAATTCAATTTTAAATTTTACTAAGGGTACTATTAAAATTGATCAAGTTTTAAAGTACTTTATTCCCGCTAGTTCTTTAGCATTAATATTAGCAGTCTTTATTCAAAGTTTAGTTAAAAATGATGTTAAAACTATTTTAAATAATATTAAAAATGTTAAAACCAAAATTGATGATTTTAAAATATTTTATAATTGAGATTATAAAAATATCATTAGTGATTTTCTATTTGTTAAAGAAGCACCATTAATTATTCGAAATGAATTAAAACAAAAAGTATTAACTAATGAAGAAAAAAATAAAATATTTGAACTTTTACATGAAATTTATCAATTTCTAATATTTGTTGAAAAACAAAATATTAAAGTTAGTGAGTTGAAATATATTTATTATCATTTATTTTATGAAATAACAAACCGTGATGAAATTTCACAAATTAAAAATAGAATTATTAATACAAAAAAGAAAAATTTGAAGATAATACTAAAAAAGTAGTGATTATTTAAGGAAGTTTATTATGAAAAAAATATTAAAAATTATAAGTGTTTTTGCATTTACTAGTATTACTAGTATTAATATTAGTGCATGTGATGTTTTTCACAATTCATCAGTTGATTATCAGCAATTATTAGAAGATGCTGCAAATTTAATTGCTAATAATACTTATCCCAATTTTAATAATTTTTTAAAACCCGAAAATAAAAATCATGTTTTTGATTTTAAAAAATTAATTGAAGACAATATTAGTAACTTGTTTAATACTGCTCCAGAAGATTTTAGTAATATTACTTATGAAATTACTAATGATCAAGATGAAATAAAAAAAATTAGTACTACTAATATTAAAATTCATTTAGCTGTTTATAATAATTCTACGGTAAAAGATTGTAGTTTTGATGCTAATTTTAGTCCATTACAAGATTATATAAATGAAAAATTAGAACCATTAGTTAATGGAACACAATATTTATCAATTAACAAAAAAGACAGTGGTGGATTTTATAATGACTTAGTTACTGCTGGTGCTACTTTTAAAAGGGAAGAAAAAAATCAAAAAGAACAATATTTAAGAAATAATTCATATAAAGCTAAAAATTTTTGAAAATTATTTCAAGAGTGAATTCCTTCTGAAGAAGTGAAAAACCCTTTACTTGGTAATATTTTAGTTCCATTATTAAATTTTATTCCAAAAAAACCCTTTACTTGGTTAACTTTTGATAATTTTAAACCATATTTGTTAAATGCTGGCTGCTATAATAATGTTATTGCTATTAATGGCAATAAAAAATTTGGTGATAAATATTATGATTATATAAAAATTCGATTAGAGGGTAAAAATTCAAAGGATATTGCTTTTGGTAATAAATATGAAGGTTTAACTTTTATTTTTACTACTAATAGTTAATTAATAAATTTTTAGTTCCTTTTTGAAAAGATAAAAATTAATAATAAAAATTACTTTTATAACTAATTTTGTATTAAAAAAATTAAAAAAATATAGACAAGTTATAAAACACATGCTATTATTTTTTCATACCTTTTTAGGTTAAATAATATATGCGACTAAAAGAAGTAGTTTCATGTAATAATTATATTACTGGATGCTACTTTTTATTTTAAAAAAGTAGCAACTTAAGAAAATTATTATTATATATGAAAGAAGTGTTTAAAATGTCTCCTTTATTTACAGGTAATCAAAATCTTAATATTCGTAGAATGTCTGACGATAGTGCAATAAGTTTATTGGCTTCAAGTGGTGATTTTTCTAGCATATCTAATAGTAGTACAATATCTATTTTTGAAGAAACTGCTATTAGAGAAAACAAATATTTATCAAAAATAACTAAACTTTTAGGTAAAAATATTACTTTTATTGTTGCTCTTTCTGGTAATATCACTGCTCAAATGATAATTAGTACTACTGTTGCTAAAACACCATGAAATTGACAAACTATTAAGGATAGTTTGATATTTAGTGGTATACTTATTGGTTTTGATACAGCTATTGAACCTTTTATTTTTGGTTTAATCGAAAATATTGAAAATTGAGTTATAGATAAATGAAAAAACAATGAAAATAATATTAATGTAGGAAAAGAAATAATAAAAGTTATTCCTTTCTTATTATTTTTAAGTTATTCTGGTGTAATTTTGGATAGAGCTTCTAATAATATTTTAGATAATTGAATTTCAATGGAAATTCTTGGACAGACAACTATTGAATTTACTAGTTATGTGTTAAATATGACTTTTCATGGTGCAATCATTTCTAGGATAGAAAAAGTAATAAAATTAGGTTGAGAAAAAGTTAAAAGATTATTTAATAACAATATTAATGATATAGAAAATCAACTTCTTAATAGTGAACAAAATAGTGATGAAAATAGTAATTTTTTTTATAAAAATATTTTACCATTATTTTTTATAACACCAATATCAATGGCTATAACATGAGGTACTGAGAATTATATATCTAATCAAGAATTTACTTGAAAAAAACTGTCAACAGATGCTCCAAAAGTTATGGGTGGTATAACTCTTTCTCTAGTTTCATCTTTACTTAATTGTATGGTTAATAAAGAAGGAATACCATTTCTTCCAAAACTGAGTACTGTTATAGATACTATTAAAAGATGAACTGGTTATCAACAAAATAATTGTAATATTGAACAATCAGTAACATCATGTCAATCTTATATTAATGATTCTTGTTTAGTAGATGTTTTTAGTGAATTAGAAAGTATTGAAGAATTTTCTAGTATTATTGGACAATTATGTAATGAAGAAGAATGAAATTTTAAAAATGATGAAGAAAAAGAAATCTTTTTTGATGCTGTTGAAGAGCAGAAAAAAGTAGATAGTAATTTTGGATCTACTACTAAACCAAGAAATAACTACGGAACATTCAATAACTATTGTGAGCCTACAAATTCTTTGGATAATGGAATTAGTAGTTCAATTCTTAAAACAGAGTTTGATGAACAATCACTTCTTTCAAAGCCACGCTCATTTACTATATAAAAACAGTATATAATAAATGTATAATAATATTTCTATATTATATAATTATATGATTTTGAAATTTAATAAATCAGAAAAAAGTATTTTAGTAAATTAAAGTACTTTTTTTATTGTATATTTATTTTTTCAATTATAAATTTAAATTGGGATTTAATCAAAATACCATATAATTCAATATTATTTTATACTTTTTTAAATTTACAATTGTTTATATTAAATAAAGTTAGAAAAATTATATTTTTGATGAATCTTAATATTGGTACAAGGAAACCACTAATATAAATTAGAACTATTCTGATATTTTTATTTTTAAATTTAATTAAAAATCAGATTATAAAAAATGTTATTTTTAACATATATAGAAGGAAAAAAATTAATGGATACTAGTGATGAAGAAAATATTTCTGTAGAAGATTTACAAAAGCAACTAGAAAAGATTACTCAAGAAAAAGAGGAAGTTCAATCTAAATTAGATGAAACTAGTAAGGCTAAAGAAGAAGTAGAATCTAAGTTAGAAGAAGCTAATAAAGAAAAAGAGGAAGTTCAATCTAAATTAGATGAAACTAGTAAGGCTAAAGAAGAAGTAGAATCTAAGTTAGAAGAAGCTAATAAAGAAAAAGAGGAAGTTCAATCTAAATTAGATGAAACTAGTAAGGATAAAGAAGAAGTAGAATCTAAGTTAGAAGAAGCTAATAAAGAAAAAGAGGAAGTTCAATCTAAATTAGATGAAACTAGTAAGGATAAAGAAGAAGTAGAATCTAAGTTAGAAGAAGCTAATAAAGAAAAAGAGGAAGTTCAATCTAAATTAGATGAAACTAGTAAGGCTAAAGAAGAAGTAGAATCTAAGTTAGAAGAAGCTAATAAAGAAATTGAAAAATTAAAAGAAGAAATTGATAATGCTAATGATAATGAAAAAATAAAAGAATTAGAAATTAAATTAGAAGAAGCTAATAAAGAAGTATCTAAATTAAAAGAAGAAATTAAAAACTGTAGTGATAATGAAAAATTACAAGAACTAAAAAATAAGTTAGAAGAAGCTAATAAAGAAATTGAAAAATTAAAAAAAAATTAAATGAAAAAGATAATAATGAAATAAAGCCTAATCATAAAATTGAATTATTAAAAGAGAAATTAGAAAGACTTGAAAAGAAATTAAAAGAAAAGGAAAAAGAAATTCAAAATATTAAAAATGATCCAGAGTCATTAGAGGACTTAGAAGCTAATATAGAAGAAAAAGAAGCTATTGAAAAACAAATCAATAGTGTTAAAAAACAATTGGAAATTTTAATAAAAGAAGAAGAAAAAAATAAGATTCATTTAATTAATTGTCAAATTTTACAAGAACAATTAAAAGAAATAAATGAAAAACTTGATAATTGTCAATCTAATGAAAAAAATGATAATAGTCAATGTTGTGAAACAATTAATAAAAAAATGGATCAACTTCTAAACTATAATAATGATAAATCTATGAAAGAAATTGAAAAATTAAACAAAAATATTGAAGAAAAGAATAAACAAATTAAAGAATTAGAAGCAAAAATAAATAATAATACTAATAGTCAAGAAATTAAAGATAAGTTAAGTGAATTAGAAAATAATAAAAATAATTTAATTAAAGAAAAAGAACAATTTGTAAAAGATGCTGATTATGATAAAGCAACTAAAATTGATAAAGAAATTAAAGATTTAGAACAAAAACAAAAAGATTTAGAAAAAGAACTTTTAGAAAATAATAAAAAAGAACTTGAAAAAAAAGAACTTCAAGAAAAAATAATTAAAATTCAATCAGAACTTGAACAAATAAAAAAAGAAAAAATAGATTTAGAAGAAAAGATAAATAATAATAATAACAATAATATTTGTTCTAAAGAAGAAGTTATTGGTGAATTTACTATTACAAAGGTAACCACAATTGAAGAATTTAATAGTACTAATAGTATTAGAGAAATGATTGCTAATAAAATAAAAAATCTTTATCCTAGCGCTGTTATTAATGAAGATTACAAAATTGAATTTGAAAATTTAAATACTAATGATATTGTACAAGGAAAAGAATCAAAAATAAAAATTAAACCAACAAAAAATAGTAAAGTAAAAGAAGAATTAAATTTTATAGTTAAAATTAATTATAAATATGATGCCGAAGAACAAAAAAGAGCAGCAACTGGTATTTTAAGAAAAGCAATACCCACATAATTTTGAAATGATAGAAAAAATAATAAATATCTTGCAATTTGACGTGCTGAAGGTCGATATGCAGCAGTAGCATCAATGATTCAAAATGTTAGACCATTACCTATATTATTAAGCGAACCTCATTTTGCAAGTAAAATTATAGTTGAAACATTTGCAGCTAGTTATTGAACTAATTATCATACACAATTTTAAGGATTATGAGTAAATGCTGATAATGGTTATTGACCTTAATATACTACTATACCTAGTTCAAATGATACTAATAAGATAAAAAATGTTAAAATTCTTTCTGAATTAAATAATACTTATTTTAATAAATTATTCTTTGTTATTGAAAAATATTTAAATGATTCAGGTATTAAATGTCGTATTTCTAAAAAAGCAGTAAAAGATTGATATTCTAGTTTATATTTATATGGAGTTGGAAATATTCAATTTAATAATCAATATGACGATTATGATAATGGCAAAAAACGACAATATTATATTCAAGTTAATTTTGATGTTTTATTCTTTGATAATAATGATTCTTCTTCAGATATTTCACAAGAGTTTGCTGGCGTAGTATTTACTTTAAGTGATGAATTAGATTTATATTCTTAACAACTAAAAAAACAAAATAAAATAATTAAGTAAATTTACTTAATTATTTTATACTGTCAATTCAGTTATTTTTATTTAATAGAAGTAGTTCAACCACGTGTTCTTTTAACTGCTTCTTGTCAACCCTTATAAAAAGTTTCTGCTTTTTTTTCTGTCATAATTGGTTTATATTCTTTTTCAATTTTATTTATTTTTTTAATATCATTAATATTTCAAAATCCAATTGCAAGTCCTGCTAAGTAAGCAGTACCCATTGCTGTAGTTTCAGTATTTTTAGGTTTAATTAAATTAGTACGACTAATGTCACTTTGGAATTGCATAATATATGAATTATTACTTGCTCCACCATCAACTTTAATCTTAATTTTTAAATCTTTTAAATCTTTATTTAATTTAACATCTGCTTGCATTGCCAGAATAACATCTTGTGACTGGTAAGCTAATGATTCAATGGTACCTTTAACAATATGTTCGCGCTTCGTACCACGTTCTAAACCAAATATAGCGCCACGTGCTGTTGAATCTCAATAAGGGGCACCCAAACCAACAAAAGCAGGTACTACATAAATACGTTGTTCTTCTTTGGTATCAACAATTTGTGAATATCATAGACTTTCATCGGAACGATATAACATTCGTAATTGATCACGTAAAAATTGAACAGCAGCCCCTGCAATAAAAACTGAACCTTCTAAAGCAAAAACTGGTTCTTCGCCTGATATTTGATAAGCAATAGTCGTTAGTAAACCTTGTTTTGAAAAAAGAGGAGTATTTCCAATGTTCATTAAAATAAAACAACCAGTACCATAAGTATTTTTGATTTCACCAGGTGTTAAACATAATTGACCAAATAATGCAGCTTGTTGATCACCAATTGCAGCAGTAATAGGAATTTCTTGCTCATCATTTTGGAATAACATTCCTTTATAAGTAGTTCCAATTTTACCTGAACTGGGAACTACTTCTGGTAACATATTTTTAGGGATATTAAATAATTCTAGTAATTCTTCATCTCATTTTTTAGTATTAATGTTGAATAACATTGTTCGTGAAGCATTTGTAATGTCAATAACATGTTTAGTTTTTTCAACATTATTTTCAATACCATTTGTCATTTTATAAATTAATCAACTATCAATAGTACCAAAAGCTAGTTTTCCTTTTTTTGCTAATTCACGTGCATTTTTAACATTATCTAAAATTCATTTTATTTTAGTAGCAGAAAAATAAGAATCAATTAGTAAGCCGGTTTTTTTATGAATTTTTTCTTTTCATCCTTTTTTTGCTAATTCTTCACAGTAATCTGCTGTTCTGCGATCTTGTCAAACAATAGCGTTATAAATTGGTAAACCTGTATCACGATTTCATACTACTGTTGTTTCACGTTGATTAGTAATACCAATTGCTTCAATTTGATTAGATTTAATATTACTTTTATTTAAAGCTTGTTGCATTGTTGTTAATTGATTATTTCAAATTCCAAGTGCATCATGTTCAACTCAACCTGATTGAGGGGGATAATGCTGAGGTATATCAATTTGATGGATATCAGTAATTTTTCCTTCTTTATCAATAATTAAAGTACGACAACTAGATGTACCTTCATCTAATGCCATAATATATTTTTTTTCTTCTGACATATTATTTATCCTTTCTGTACTTTTATTAAAGTATTTCAATTACTTTAATTAAACCACCAGCAATAATTGCTCCTAAAATTGGTCCAATAACAGGAACTGGAGCATATTTTCAATCAGAACTTCCTTTATTTGCTATTGGTAAAATAGCATGAATAATTCGTGGTCCTAAATCTCGAGCTGGATTAATAGCAAAACCTGTTGGTCCACCAATAGCAAGTCCAATAACCATAACACCAATACCAACAGTCGCAGGTCCAGTAATAAACGCAGAACCACTATTAAATATTTGTGAATTAATAACTAAATTTTTAATACCAATAGTAGCACAAACAATCATAACTAGCATAAATGTTCCAATAATTTCTGTTATAGTATTTCAAATATAACTACGTTCGGCTGGAGCTGTTGCAAAAGTTGCTAAAATTTTATTATTATCTTCAGTAATGTTATATTGTTTAAAATATGCTAAGTAAACAACTAATTGTCCTAACATTGCACCTAAAAATTGAAATAAAATATAAAATGGAATATAAAAGAAGTTTTCCCCAATAAAAGCTGTTTTTTTATTAGCAACTCATAATCCAATAGTAACAGCTGGATTTAAATGTGCTCCTGAAATTCCACTTAACATTGCAGCAATAGCAACAGCAAATCCTCATCCAGTACAAATAACAAGCCAACCGCTATTTTCTCCCTTTGTTTTTTTTAATAAAACGTTGGCAACAACACAATTTCCTAGTAAAATTAGGATAAATGTGCCAAATAGTTCACCAATAATTACTTGTGTGACTTCTGGCATAATATTTTCCTCCTTAAATTAAATATTTTTTATCATATTTGCTACTAGTAAAGCAATTGCTGGTGCTGAACTTAGACCTGGTGATTTAATACCAGCAACATTAATAAAGTTAGGATTATTACTAGCAAATTTTATGAAAAAATCATCAGTTTCAACACAAATTGCTCGTGAACCACTAATTACTTTACAAGTTTTATTAATATTTAAAGTTGGAATAATTTTTAGACCAATTTTATTAATAAGTTCAATATCTTCAATTGTAATTAATCTAGTATCACTTTTCGGTACATTTTCATGAGAAGTAGGACCCACCAAGATATGACCATCAAGCATTGGAGCAACTATTACTCCTTTACCATGAATAGTAGGTATCATAAATAGAATGTGATTATTTATAATATGATTTTCGGTTTTTTCAAGAATACAATACTGTCCTCTTCTAGTTTTTAAAGTGAAATCTTGACAATTTATTAACTTTGCAATATCATCAGCATAATGACCAGCAGCATTAATAATATATTTTGAAGTAAAAGTTACTTTTTTTTGATTATTTAAACAATTAACTCGAAAACCTGAATTTAATGTTTCAATATTAATTACTTGATGATCAACTTTTAGTTGTCCTTTATTTTTAATCATGCGATTAATTAAAGATTGTGTTAATAATACTGGATCAACAGCATATGAAGCAGAACAAAGTAGTGCACTAGTAACTTTTGGGTTAACATTAGGTTCTAATGAAATTACTTCTTCTCTTGTTAATATTGATAATTCTTTTTTAGCAATACCATTAGTAATACCACGTGCATATAATTTTTGTATTTCTGAGTTTTCTTCTTTGCTAAAAGCAAGTATTAAAGAATCAATTTTTTTTCATGGAAAATCTAAATTTTTAAATCAATCATTTTCATATAATTTTCTGCCCTCTAGATTTAATTTAGCATTTAGTTTTCCTGGTGTTGGATCAAATCCACCATGAATGACTCCAGAATTTCCTTCTGATGTTTCTTGGGCAATTCTTAAATTTTTTTCTAAAATAACTACTTTTAAGTTTCTTTTTGATAATTCATCACTAATAGCAGCACCAATAGTAATCACATCAAAATCAAATTCCATTACTTTCACCTCTCTCTAAACATCATTAAGAACAAAAGTTCTATCTGTGTATAGTTTAATTATAATATATTTTTTATTATTAACTTAATTCAAAATATTATATTAATTTTTAAACATTTTTAAATGAGATTTTATTAAAAAAAATAAGAAAAATTTGTGTTATATTATAAATAACGATATAAATTCAATATCGTTATAATTTTAATGATTATATATAAAAAGATATCTAATTATTAAAATTGTATTATTTAAAAGGTAGGTATATGAATGAAACAATTATTAATTACTTTAAGTACATTAACAACATTAACTTTAACAAGTAATACTATTATTAATAGTATTAATGATAATATTGTTAATAACAGTAGCTTAACAAATAAATCATCAATAAAGAATTCTACAAATTCATTATTTAATAATCAATGAAATATTTTAGGTACTAGTGGTTGAATTACTAACCAATCAATAACCGATTATAAATTTTACAGTTATGATACTTCAGCATTAAAAAGTTATACTTTTGCCAATGCTCAAAATACTTTTTTAGTAGATACAACAGGTAATCTAGTTTATAATACCAAAGTAATTGTTCCTGATAAAGATAAATCAGATATTGAAAATACAAAACAAGAAATGAATAATACTAAAAAAGTAACTACTATTAAAGATACATATAATCCATATATTAAAAGTGAATATAGTACTTCTTACTTTAGTGGTGATAATCAAGATTGAAAGTTAATTCAGCAAGGTGGAATTGAAAAACACATTGATATTTCACAACAAACAGGTGGTCATAAAGTTGAGCATAGTGATAATTTAAGTGAAACATTGGGTCTATATTATATTGCTAAAGCAACATTATCTAATAAAATTGATAGAACAATTGCTGAGAAGTTGTCTAATTATTTTATTAGTCAAAGTGGGAGGTTCCCAAAAAAGTAGGAAATTAAATTACTACATAATTAACTTATTTCCAGATGAATTATTTTAAAAATCATTAAAATTAGACAAAATTACTCTCTTTTCTTAAAACATTAAATTTATATTTTATATTCGACGTATTTAAAAAAAATAAAATATACATTTTATAAGTTAAATTAAAATTATCAACAAGGAAAAAGACAAGAAATAATCTTGTCTTTTTTTGTAATTGTAAAATTTTAATATTTTTTATTATTAGCACCCTTTAAATATCTACTACACGCAGTGACCAAGTAGGAGAAAGTTAATAATTAATAATCTTCTTTAACACTATTATCAACACGTGTTAGGGAACTAAAAAAGTGAACTGCAACACAGTTGTTAAAAATAGTAGCTAGAACATGTGGACTTGCATGGATAAATAAAAAGTGGAGTGATACCTAATAAATTATACTAACCATTAAATGGTAATTCTTGGGGTGGGAGCGAATTGGAAACTAGTATATATAGACCTGTTGTAGGGACCTATTGTATTAATTCTATTCTTTATTTAACCAACCTTGCCACTCCCCAGTGAGCAAGTGTTGGTTTTATTTTTTATTGTTTTTTGAAAAATTTTTTTGGGCGAAAAAATAAATTTCAAACTTGTAAAAAAAATTAAGCGGTGCCGGTTCAATTAAAATATTAATTTGTTAAACACAAATTAAATAAATATTGAATCGAATGCCTTAATGTTTTTTAAAATTTCATAATTTATTTTTGAGCCCATTTTTCTTAAAAAATATAATTAATAGTATTAATAATCTAAAAATAAAAATATATATTGCTAAATTGTAAAGGTAAGTGCAACTAAATTATTTTTCTATCCAAATATTCGATTGGTGAAAGATAATTTAATATTTTTCTCGGTCTTTGATTTAAAGACAATATAAATTTATGAACTTCATTTTTATTAGTTTTTGAAAAAATAAATTTTTTAGGAAATTTTTCTCTAATTAAACCATTAGTATTTTCATTAGTACCTCTTTGTCAAGGTGAATATGGATTGGCAAAATAAATTTTTACATCTAAATTTTTTTCAAGTTGTTGTCAATTTGAAAATTCTTTGCCACGATCAAAAGTAATAGTTTTAACAATGTTTTTAGGAAGAATTGATAAATAATAACTGACATTTTTATTAATAACTTTAGTAGTTCTGTTTTTAACTAATATTGCTAAAGTAAATCGTGATACTCTTTCAACTAAAGTTATTAAACATGATTTGCTTTTACCTCGTGATGATACTATAGTATCTCCTTCCCAATGACCAAGTGTTATACGATCATTAACATTTATATCTCGTTCTTTAATTGATTTACCATTAAACTTGCCACGATTTTCTTTAGATTTTCGTTTTTTACCTTTTCTTCTTAAATTTTTACTAGTAACTTTATCAAGCATTCCAAAATAAATTCAAGTATAAATTGTTTTAAAACTAATAACTCACTCTTTATGAAAATTTTTAATTCTGCCATAAATTTGTTCAGGTGATCAATTTAATAGTAATTTTTGTTGTACATATTTTACTAAATTCTTATTTTTAAACTTATGAAAACTAATATGTGATTGTTTTCGATTTTCAGCTTTATTTTGTGCAATTAATGAAAAATAATGATTATTATCTTTATTTCTATTAATTTCTCGAATAATAGTACTAATACTTCGATTAAGATTTTTAGCTATTTCACTAATTTTAAATTTAAATTTCAATTGATTCTCAATATAAATCCTTTCATCTATGCCAAGATGTTTATAAATCATATAAAAACTCCTTACTTTTTTCTAAACTAAATTTAGCATTATGAAATTTTTATATGAGAATTTTTTGCAATTTTATTTACTTGCACTTACAAGTATAATTCAGCAATTTACAATTGTTTATATTAAATAAAGTTAGAAAAATTATATTTTTGATGAATCTTAATATTGGTACAAGGAAACCACTAATATAAATCAGAACTATTCTGATATTTTTATTTTTAAATTTAATTAAAAATCAGATTATAAAAAATGTTATTTTTAACATATATAGAAGGAAAAAAAATTAATGGATACTAGTGATGAAGAAAATATTTCTGTAGAAGATTTACAAAAGCAACTAGAAAAGATTACTCAAGAAAAAGAGGAAGTTCAATCTAAATTAGATGAAACTAGTAAGGCTAAAAAAGAAGTAGAATCTAAGTTAGAAGAAGCTAATAAAGAAAAAGAGTAAGTTCAATCTAAATTAGATGAAACTAGTAAGGCTAAAGAAGAAGTAGAATCTAAGTTAGAAGAAGCTAATAAAGAAATTGAAAAATTAAAAGAAGAAATTGATAATGCTAATGATAATGAAAAAATAAAAGAATTAGAAATTAAATTAGAAGAAGCTAATAAAGAAGTATCTAAATTAAAAGAAGAAATTAAAAACTGTAGTGATAATGAAAAATTACAAGAACTAAAAAATAAGTTAGAAGAAGCTAATAAAGAAATTGAAAAATTAAAAAAAAATTAAATGAAAAAGATAATAATGAAATAAAGCCTAATCATAAAATTGAATTATTAAAAGAGAAATTAGAAAGACTTGAAAAGAAATTAAAAGAAAAGGAAAAAGAAATTCAAAATATTAAAAATGATCCAGAGTCATTAGAGGACTTAGAAGCTAATATAGAAGAAAAAGAAGCTATTGAAAAACAAATCAATAGTGTTAAAAAACAATTGGAAATTTTAATAAAAGAAGAAGAAAAAAATAAGATTCATTTAATTAATTGTCAAATTTTACAAGAACAATTAAAAGAAATAAATGAAAAACTTGATAATTGTCAATCTAATGAAAAAAATGATAATAGTCAATGTTGTGAAACAATTAATAAAAAAATGGATCAACTTCTAAACTATAATAATGATAAATCTATGAAAGAAATTGAAAAATTAAACAAAAATATTGAAGAAAAGAATAAACAAATTAAAGAATTAGAAGCAAAAATAAATAATAATACTAATAGTCAAGAAATTAAAGATAAGTTAAGTGAATTAGAAAATAATAAAAATAATTTAATTAAAGAAAAAGAACAATTTGTAAAAGATGCTGATTATGATAAAGCAACTAAAATTGATAAAGAAATTAAAGATTTAGAACAAAAACAAAAAGATTTAGAAAAAGAACTTTTAGAAAATAATAAAAAAGAACTTGAAAAAAAAGAACTTCAAGAAAAAATAATTAAAATTCAATCAGAACTTGAACAAATAAAAAAAGAAAAAATAGATTTAGAAGAAAAGATAAATAATAATAATAACAATAATATTTGTTCTAAAGAAGAAGTTATTGGTGAATTTACTATTACAAAGGTAACCACAATTGAAGAATTTAATAGTACTAATAGTATTAGAGAAATGATTGCTAATAAAATAAAAAATCTTTATCCTAGCGCTGTTATTAATGAAGATTACAAAATTGAATTTGAAAATTTAAATACTAATGATATTGTACAAGGAAAAGAATCAAAAATAAAAATTAAACCAACAAAAAATAGTAAAGTAAAAGAAGAATTAAATTTTATAGTTAAAATTAATTATAAATATGATGCCGAAGAACAAAAAAGAGCAGCAACTGGTATTTTAAGAAAAGCAATACCCACAGAATTTTGAAATGATAGAAAAAATAATAAATATCTTGCAATTTGACGTGCTGAAGGTCGATATGCAGCAGTAGCATCAATGATTCAAAATGTTAGACCATTACCTATATTATTAAGCGAACCTCATTTTGCAAGTAAAATTATAGTTGAAACATTTGCAGCTAGTTATTGAACTAATTATCATACACAATTTTGAGGATTATGAGTAAATGCTGATAATGGTTATTGACCTTAATATACTACTATACCTAGTTCAAATGATACTAATAAGATAAAAAATGTTAAAATTCTTTCTGAATTAAATAATACTTATTTTAATAAATTATTCTTTGTTATTGAAAAATATTTAAATGATTCAGATATTAAATGTCGTATTTCTAAAAAAGCAGTAAAAGATTGATATTCTAGTTTATATTTATATGGAGTTGGAAATATTCAATTTAATAATCAATATGACGATTATGATAATGGCAAAAAACGACAATATTATATTCAAGTTAATTTTGATGTTTTATTCTTTGATAATAATGATTCTTCTTCAGATATTTCACAAGAGTTTGCTGGCGTAGTATTTACTTTAAGTGATGAATTAGATTTATATTCTTAACAACTAAAAAAACAAAATAAAATAATTAAGTAAATTTACTTAATTATTTTATACTGTCAATTCAGTTATTTTTATTTAATAGAAGTAGTTCAACCACGTGTTCTTTTAACTGCTTCTTGTCAACCCTTATAAAAAGTTTCTGCTTTTTTTTCTGTCATAATTGGTTTATATTCTTTTTCAATTTTATTTATTTTTTTAATATCATTAATATTTCAAAATCCAATTGCAAGTCCTGCTAAGTAAGCAGTACCCATTGCTGTAGTTTCAGTATTTTTAGGTTTAATTAAATTAGTACGACTAATGTCACTTTGGAATTGCATAATATATGAATTATTACTTGCTCCACCATCAACTTTAATCTTAATTTTTAAATCTTTTAAATCTTTATTTAATTTAACATCTGCTTGCATTGCCAGAATAACATCTTGTGACTGGTAAGCTAATGATTCAATGGTACCTTTAACAATATGTTCACGCTTCGTACCACGTTCTAAACCAAATATAGCGCCACGTGCTGTTGAATCTCAATAAGGGGCACCCAAACCAACAAAAGCAGGTACTACATAAATACGTTGTTCTTCTTTGGTATCAACAATTTGTGAATATCATAGACTTTCATCGGAACGATATAACATTCGTAATTGATCACGTAAAAATTGAACAGCAGCCCCTGCAATAAAAACTGAACCTTCTAAAGCAAAAACTGGTTCTTCGCCTGATATTTGATAAGCAATAGTCGTTAGTAAACCTTGTTTTGAAAAAAGAGGAGTATTTCCAATGTTCATTAAAATAAAACAACCAGTACCATAAGTATTTTTGATTTCACCAGGTGTTAAACATAATTGACCAAATAATGCAGCTTGTTGATCACCAATTGCAGCAGTAATAGGAATTTCTTGCTCATCATTTTGGAATAACATTCCTTTATAAGTAGTTCCAATTTTACCTGAACTGGGAACTACTTCTGGTAACATATTTTTAGGGATATTAAATAATTCTAGTAATTCTTCATCTCATTTTTTAGTATTAATGTTGAATAACATTGTTCGTGAAGCATTTGTAATGTCAATAACATGTTTAGTTTTTTCAACATTATTTTCAATACCATTTGTCATTTTATAAATTAATCAACTATCAATAGTACCAAAAGCTAGTTTTCCTTTTTTTGCTAATTCACGTGCATTTTTAACATTATCTAAAATTCATTTTATTTTAGTAGCAGAAAAATAAGAATCAATTAGTAAGCCGGTTTTTTTATGAATTTTTTCTTTTCATCCTTTTTTTGCTAATTCTTCACAGTAATCTGCTGTTCTGCGATCTTGTCAAACAATAGCGTTATAAATTGGTAAACCTGTATCACGATTTCATACTACTGTTGTTTCACGTTGATTAGTAATACCAATTGCTTCAATTTGATTAGATTTAATATTACTTTTATTTAAAGCTTGTTGCATTGTTGTTAATTGATTATTTCAAATTCCAAGTGCATCATGTTCAACTCAACCTGATTGAGGGGGATAATGCTGAGGTATATCAATTTGATGGATATCAGTAATTTTTCCTTCTTTATCAATAATTAAAGTACGACAACTAGATGTACCTTCATCTAATGCCATAATATATTTTTTTTCTTCTGACATATTATTTATCCTTTCTGTACTTTTATTAAAGTATTTCAATTACTTTAATTAAACCACCAGCAATAATTGCTCCTAAAATTGGTCCAATAACAGGAACTGGAGCATATTTTCAATCAGAACTTCCTTTATTTGCTATTGGTAAAATAGCATGAATAATTCGTGGTCCTAAATCTCGAGCTGGATTAATAGCAAAACCTGTTGGTCCACCAATAGCAAGTCCAATAACCATAACACCAATACCAACAGTCGCAGGTCCAGTAATAAACGCAGAACCACTATTAAATATTTGTGAATTAATAACTAAATTTTTAATACCAATAGTAGCACAAACAATCATAACTAGCATAAATGTTCCAATAATTTCTGTTATAGTATTTCAAATATAACTACGTTCGGCTGGAGCTGTTGCAAAAGTTGCTAAAATTTTATTATTATCTTCAGTAATGTTATATTGTTTAAAATATGCTAAGTAAACAACTAATTGTCCTAACATTGCACCTAAAAATTGAAATAAAATATAAAATGGAATATAAAAGAAGTTTTCCCCAATAAAAGCTGTTTTTTTATTAGCAACTCATAATCCAATAGTAACAGCTGGATTTAAATGTGCTCCTGAAATTCCACTTAACATTGCAGCAATAGCAACAGCAAATCCTCATCCAGTACAAATAACAAGCCAACCGCTATTTTCTCCCTTTGTTTTTTTTAATAAAACGTTGGCAACAACACAATTTCCTAGTAAAATTAGGATAAATGTGCCAAATAGTTCACCAATAATTACTTGTGTGACTTCTGGCATAATATTTTCCTCCTTAAATTAAATATTTTTTATCATATTTGCTACTAGTAAAGCAATTGCTGGTGCTGAACTTAGACCTGGTGATTTAATACCAGCAACATTAATAAAGTTAGGATTATTACTAGCAAATTTTATGAAAAAATCATCAGTTTCAACACAAATTGCTCGTGAACCACTAATTACTTTACAAGTTTTATTAATATTTAAAGTTGGAATAATTTTTAGACCAATTTTATTAATAAGTTCAATATCTTCAATTGTAATTAATCTAGTATCACTTTTCGGTACATTTTCATGAGAAGTAGGACCCACCAAGATATGACCATCAAGCATTGGAGCAACTATTACTCCTTTACCATGAATAGTAGGTATCATAAATAGAATGTGATTATTTATAATATGATTTTCGGTTTTTTCAAGAATACAATACTGTCCTCTTCTAGTTTTTAAAGTGAAATCTTGACAATTTATTAACTTTGCAATATCATCAGCATAATGACCAGCAGCATTAATAATATATTTTGAAGTAAAAGTTACTTTTTTTTGATTATTTAAACAAGTAACTCGAAAACCTGAATTTAATGTTTCAATATTAATTACTTGATGATCAACTTTTAGTTGTCCTTTATTTTTAATCATGCGATTAATTAAAGATTGTGTTAATAATACTGGATCAACAGCATATGAAGCAGAACAAAGTAGTGCACTAGTAACTTTTGGGTTAACATTAGGTTCTAATGAAATTACTTCTTCTCTTGTTAATATTGATAATTCTTTTTTAGCAATACCATTAGTAATACCACGTGCATATAATTTTTGTATTTCTGAGTTTTCTTCTTTGCTAAAAGCAAGTATTAAAGAATCAATTTTTTTTCATGGAAAATCTAAATTTTTAAATCAATCATTTTCATATAATTTTCTGCCCTCTAGATTTAATTTAGCATTTAGTTTTCCTGGTGTTGGATCAAATCCACCATGAATGACTCCAGAATTTCCTTCTGATGTTTCTTGGGCAATTCTTAAATTTTTTTCTAAAATAACTACTTTTAAGTTTCTTTTTGATAATTCATCACTAATAGCAGCACCAATAACACCAGCACCAATAGTAATCACATCAAAATCAAATTCCATTACTTTCACCTCTCTCTAAACATCATTAAGAACAAAAGTTCTATCTGTGTATAGTTTAATTATAATATATTTTTTATTATTAACTTAATTCAAAATATTATATTAATTTTTAAACATTTTTAAATGAGATTTTATTAAAAAAAATAAGAAAAATTTGTGTTATATTATAAATAACGATATAAATTCAATATCGTTATAATTTTAATGATTATATATAAAAAGATATCTAATTATTAAAATTGTATTATTTAAAAGGTAGGTATATGAATGAAACAATTATTAATTACTTTAAGTACATTAACAACATTAACTTTAACAAGTAATACTATTATTAATAGTATTAATGATAATATTGTTAATAACAGTAGCTTAACAAATAAATCATCAATAAAGAATTCTACAAATTCATTATTTAATAATCAATGAAATATTTTAGGTACTAGTGATTGAATTACTAATCAATCAATAACCGATTATAAATTTTACAGTTATGATACTTCAGCATTAAAAAGTTATACTTTTGCCAATGCTCAAAATACTTTTTTAGTAGATACAACAGGTAATCTAGTTTATAATACCAAAGTAATTGTTCCTGATAAAGATAAATCAGATATTGAAAATACAAAACAAGAAATGAATAATACTAAAAAAGTAACTACTATTAAAGATACATATAATCCATATAGTAAAAGTGAATATAGTACTTCTTACTTTAGTGGTGATAATCAAGATTGAAAGTTAATTCAGCAATGTGGAATTGAAAAACACATTGATATTTCACAACAAACAGGTGGTCATAAAGTTGAGCATAGTGATAATTTAAGTGAAACATTGGGTCTATATTATATTGCTAAAGCAACATTATCTAATAAAATTGATAGAACAATTGCTGAGAAGTTGTCTAATTATTTTATTAGTCAAAGTGGGAGGTTCCCAAAAAAGTAGGAAATTAAATTACTACATAATTAACTTATTTCCAGATGAATTATTTTAAAAATCATTAAAATTAGACAAAATTACTCTCTTTTCTTAAAACATTAAATTTATATTTTATATTCGACGTATTTAAAAAAAATAAAATATACATTTTATAAGTTAAATTAAAATTATCAACAAGGAAAAAGACAAGAAATAATCTTGTCTTTTTTTGTAATTGTAAAATTTTAAAATTTTTTATTATTAGCACCCTTTAAATATCTACTACACGCAGTGACCAAGTAGGAGAAATTTAATAATTAATAATCTTCTTTAACACTATTATCAACACGTGTTAGGGAACTAAAAAAGTGAACTGCAACACAGTTGTTAAAAATAGTAGCTAGAACATGTGGACTTGCATGGATAAATAAAAAGTGGAGTGATACCTAATAAATTATACTAACCATTAAATGGTAATTCTTGGGGTGGGAGCGAATTGGAAACTAGTATATATAGACCTGTTGTAGGGACCTATTGTATTAATTCTATTCTTTATTTAACCAACCTTGCCACTCCCCAGTGAGCAAGTGTTGGTTTTATTTTTTATTGTTTTTTGAAAAATTTTTTTGGGCGAAAAAATAAATTTCAAACTTGTAAAAAAAATTAAGCGGTGCCGGTTCAATTAAAATATTAATTTGTTAAACACAAATTAAATAAATATTGAATCGAATGCCTTAATGTTTTTTAAAATTTCATAATTTATTTTTGAGCCCATTTTTCTTAAAAAATATAATTAATAGTATTAATAATCTAAAAATAAAAATATATATTGCTAAATTGTAAAGGTAAGTGCAACTAAATTATTTTTCTATCCAAATATTCGATTGGTGAAAGATAATTTAATATTTTTCTCGGTCTTTGATTTAAAGACAATATAAATTTATGAACTTCATTTTTATTAGTTTTTGAAAAAATAAATTTTTTAGGAAATTTTTCTCTAATTAAACCATTAGTATTTTCATTAGTACCTCTTTGTCAAGGTTAATATGGATTGGCAAAATAAATTTTTACATCTAAATTTTTTTCAAGTTGTTGTCAATTTGAAAATTCTTTGCCACGATTAAAAGTAATAGTTTTAACAATGTTTTTAGGAAGAATTGATAAATAATAACTGACATTTTTATTAATAACTTTAGTAGTTCTGTTTTTAACTAATATTGTTAAAGTAAATCGTGATACTCTTTCAACTAAAGTTATTAAACATGATTTGCTTTTACCTCGTGATGATACTATAGTATCTCCTTCTCAATGACCAAGTGTTATACGATCATTAACATTTATATCTCGTTCTTTAATTGATTTACCATTAAACTTGTCACGATTTTCTTTAGATTTTCGTTTTTTACCTTTTCTTCTTAAATTTTTACTAGTAACTTTATCAAGCATTCCAAAATAAATTCAAGTATAAATTGTTTTAAAACTAATAACTCACTCTTTATGAAAATTTTTAATTCTGCCATAAATTTGTTCAGGTGATCAATTTAATAGTAATTTTTGTTGTACATATTTTACTAAATTCTTATTTTTAAACTTATGAAAACTAATATGTGATTGTTTTCGATTTTCAGCTTTATTTTGTGCAATTAATGAAAAATAATGATTATTATCTTTATTTCTATTAATTTCTCGAATAATAGTACTAATACTTCGATTAAGATTTTTAGCTATTTCACTAATTTTAAATTTAAATTTCAATTGATTCTCAATATAAATCCTTTCATCTATGCCAAGATGTTTATAACTCATATAAAAACTCCTTACTTTTTTCTAAACTAAATTTAGCATTATGAAATTTTTATATGAGAATTTTTTGCAATTTTATTTACTTGCACTTACAAGTATAATTCAGCATTAAAATAATGCAAATTTGAAAAATATTTATTTAAGTATAAAAGATATTGAATTAAAAATGCTGGACAATTACCAGCATTTTTAAAGTTATATTTGATAATAAACTATATTAGAAAATTAAACTATTATTTATTCAAACTCTGATTTAGGAAATACATATTTATCGATAGCTTTTGCAACACCACCACAAGTATTTTTACTAGTAACATCATATGCTATTTCTTTTAAATTAGGATGAGCATTTTGCATTGCAATACCATATTTAGCCCATTTTATTAATTTATAATCATTCATACCATCACCACAAGCTAGTACTTGATCAGGAGTAATATTTCATTTTTTGCATAAAAATTGTACAGCAGCAGCTTTATTAACACCAATTGGATTAATTTCGATAACACTATGAGAAGAAGTAGCAAGTTCTAAATCTTTTATAGTATTTAATTGTTCTAAAATTGTATTAACTTGTTTTTTCTTTTTACAAAATAATAAAATTTTATACATACCCTCATCGGTATTCTCATCAATTTGTTTAGTTGGTAGGTTATTAAAATTTTCCATAATTTTAACTTTTAGTGATCTGCGATTAATTAAGCCTGTTTTATTATCGGTACTATATCCTCACATTGTTAAATTATTTTTATTAGCAAATTTAACTATTGTTTGTATTTGTTCTTTTGTTAATGATTTTTCATACAATATATCTAATCTATTATCATTAGTAATATCAAGGATGTTACCACCATTATAACAAATAATATGACCGGTTTTTTCATGCATTAAACATGATTTTGTAATATCAATGGTTGAACTTGGTGCTCTTCCTGTTGCAATAATAACTTTAATATTTTTTTGATATGCTTTTTGAATTGCAATTAGATTTTTAGGATGAATTTTTCATCTACTTTTCAATAAAGTTCCATCTAGATCAAGAACAATTAATTTAATAGCCATTATAAATACCTTATTTTCCTATTTCTTCGATAATATTAGTCATATCTTTTTCAGAAACTAAACCAAAAGTTTTTTTAACTTCTTTTCCTTCTTTATTAAAATAAATTAATGTTGGAATTGATTGGATTTCATAATCTTTTGCTAGTTCTTTAGCTTTGTCAACATCAACTTTAATAAAATTAATATTTTTGTGTTTTTCGTCATTAGCAACATTTTCAAATCTTGGCCCTAACATTTTACAAGGACCACATCATTCTGCTGAAAAATCAATTACTGTTATTTTTTTTGATTGTAAAAGTTGCTCAACTTCTTTTATAGAATTAATATGTTGTATTTTGCTTTCATTATGCATGTGTTCACTACCTTTTCTTTTAATTTATTTTATGGTTTAATTCTATCATTAGTTTTAATTTTTAAAACATTAAACGATAAAATAATTTTTTTAATTTTAGTTATTACTATATAAAAATTTATAATTTTTTTAGAATAAATTCATAAGAAAATTGTAAATTATTTTTTTTAAAATTAAAGAAATATCTTTTCAATTTTAGAATATATCTGTTATAATCTGAAATATATAGGTTAGGACTAAACAATTTGAGAAGGGGAAAAATAAATTATTAGTACATTTTACAAAACTGTTTAATAAATAAATGTAAATGAATTTTAAAAGGTGTAGAGTTAATATTTGTTTATGGTATTTCAAAAAAATAGTTTGGTAGAGAGTTATTTTTTAATTTTTAATATTATTTATTTTTCCACAAAAACAAAAATTGTAAAAACCTATGTGTTAAAGTATGTTTATATTAAGTTTTTAAGAGCAGGTTATTTGGGTTACTATAATTTATGCATCCTTTTAGAAGGAGAGTAAAAAAAATGTCTGTTTTTAATAGACTTGCATGTGTTTTTAAGCCACCTGCAAAAAAAGAAATTTTTAGTGAAGACTTAAAGCAAGTTAATAAAAAATTTATTATTTTACGTAATCAAGTTTTTGGTTTTAGCATTTTATCATATATTCTTTACTACTTTACTCGTCAAGCGTATACAGTAGCGGGTTCTGCTTTAGAAAGCAATGGTAGCATAACTAAAATGGAGTATGCTTTAATGGGAACAATTTTTGCCGTTGTTTATGGTGGTGCTAAATTTATTGTTGGAAATGTTGCTGACCGTAGTTCAGGAAGAGTAATCATGATTTTTGGATTATTTGTTTCTTCTATTTTAAATATTATTATGGGTGGTGTAGTTGCTTTTGCTGGAACTAAAATTAGTGTTGGCCCATTTGTAATGATGTTGAGTTTGATTGCGATGTTAGCTGTTTTCCAAAGTATGGGCTGACCAGCTACAGCTAGACTATTTTCTCATTGATTTACTGATAAAGAACGTTCGGGACGTATTGGAATTTGAAACTCAGGACAAAATATTGGTGCTGCTTTATTACCGGTTGTTGTTATTTCTTTAGTAACATTACTTGATCCGGGTGGAACAATTTATGGTTTATATTTTTGAATTCCTAGTATTTTTGCTTTAGCTATGATTCCATTATGTTTATGAGGATTGCGTGATCGCCCCGAAGCAGAAGGGTTACCTACTGTTGAAAAATGAAAAGGTGTTCTAGAACATAAAGAAGAAAGAGTAGAACTTAATTGAAAAGAAATTTTTGTAAAATATATTTTAAAAAATAAATTTTTATGAATATTAGCATTTGCTAATATTTGAGTATATGTTGTACGACAAGGACTGGCAGGATGAACATTAATTTTAATGAAAGATATTCATGGCTTAGATTTAAAACACAGTAAATGATTTGCTGCCTGTTTTGAATTATCTGGTTTATTTGGTGGTATTTCTGCAGCATATTTTGCTAAGTGATTTTTTAATAATCGTAAAGCACCATTAATGATATTTGGATTATTAATTGCACTTTGTGGACTAGTGTTATTGCAAGTTGCTCCTCGTGGTAATATGCCTATGCTTATTACTACTTTAATGATTGCTGGTTTTGGTATTTATATGCCACAAGCGATGATTGGTGCTACTGCTATTGAACTAACAAATAAGAAAGCAGCTGCTACTGCTTCAGGATTTACAGGATTATCTGGTTATTTTCTTGGTGATGCTCTTTTTTCAAAAGTAGTAATTGCTGGTATTGGTAATGAAAACTGAGATTATGTATTTTATTACTTTTATGGTTGCATTGCTGCTGCTATTATTTCATTAGCTTTACTATGAACAAAAAATCAAGATAATAAAATATTATAAAAATATTATTAGATTAGCACCATAATAAGGGTGCTAATTTTTTTTATTTAAAATGATATTTTAATAATAAAATTAATAAAATTTTATTGATTTTCAAAGTTACGGTGTTATAATAAATTTAAGACACACAAAATTATTGGTTATTAGCCTACTAGTATTATTTTTTATTTTTACTAAGTAGTTTTTTTATGTTTTTTTGTAATGTCTTATAAAAAGGAAAAATATATTGTTATTTTTAAATAAATCTAGTTATATATTCTTATTTTTTATTTAATGAAATTACAATATATTATTTATCGGATTTTTCTTTTACATATTGATAGAAAAAATGAAATTTAGTTGATTCAATTATTCTTTGTAAGTAAAACAATAATTTCTTATATGCTAAATTGTAAAGGTAAGTGCAACTAAATTATTTTTCTATCCAAATATTCGATTGGTGAAAGATAATTTAATATTTTTATCGGTCTTTGATTTAAAGACAATATAAATTTATTAACTTCATTTTTATTAGTTTTTGAAAGCTAAATTGTAAAGGTAAGTGCAACTAAATTATTTTTCTATCCAAATATTCGATTGGTGAAAGATAATTTAATATTTTTCTCGGTCTTTGATTTAAAGACAATATAAATTTATGAACTTCATTTTTATTAGTTTTTGAAAAAATAAATTTTTTAGGAAATTTTTCTCTAATTAAACCATTAGTATTTTCATTAGTACCTCTTTGTCAAGGTGAATATGGATTGGCAAAATAAATTTTTACATCTAAATTTTTTTCAAGTTGTTGTCAATTTGAAAATTCTTTGCCACGATCAAAAGTAATAGTTTTAACAATGTTTTTAGGAAGAATTGATAAATAATAACTGACATTTTTATTAATAACTTTAGTAGTTCTGTTTTTAACTAATATTGCTAAAGTAAATCGTGATACTCTTTCAACTAAAGTTATTAAACATGATTTGCTTTTACCTCGTGATGATACTATAGTATCTCCTTCCCAATGACTAAGTGTTATACGATCATTAACATTTATATCTCGTTCTTTAATTGATTTACCATTAAACTTGCCACGATTCTCTTGAGATTTTCGTTTTTTACCTTTTCTTCTTAAATTTTTACTAATAACTTTATCAAGCATTCCAAAATAAATTCAAGTATAAATTGTTTTAAAACTAATAACTCACTCTTTATGAAAATTTTTAATTCTGCCATAAATTTGTTCAGGTGATCAACCTAATAGTAATTTTTGTTGTACATATTTTACTAAATTCTTATTTTTAAACTTATGAAAACTAATATGTGATTGTTTTCGATTTTCAGCTTTATTTTGTGCAATTAATGAAAAATAATGATTATTATCTTTATTTCTATTAATTTCTCGAATAATAGTACTAATACTTCGATTAAGATTTTTAGCTATTTCACTAATTTTAAATTTAAATTTCAATTGATTCTCAATATAAATCCTTTCATATATGCCAAGATGTTTATAACTCATATAAAAACTCCTTACTTTTTTCTAAACTAAATTTAGCATTATGAAATTTTTATATGAGAATTTTTTGCAATTTTATTTACTTGCACTTACAAGTATAATTCAGCAAATATTAAAATCATTTTTATTTACCAAAAGTTTAAATTATAATAAATATTTTATACAATATTTCATTTTTTTTATTATAATTTAGTAGACTATTAATAAACATATTTTATAAGGAGTGAAATATATATAATGTTAAAAATGAAAGGTATTGGTGCTAGTAATGGCATTGCTCTAGCCAAAGCATTAATCTTAAAACATGAAACTATCAAAACTAATCCTAAAAAAATTAATGAAAAAGAAATAGAAGGAGAAGTTAAAAAGTTACATGATGCCTTAAAAATATCAGGTGATGAAATTAAACAACTCATCCAAAATACAACAAAAACTTTAGGTGAAGAAAAAGCCGCTGTTTTTGAAGCTCATTTTTTAGTAACAACTGATCCAGTATTAATTGAAGATACTGAAAAGTTAATTAAAGAAGAAAAATATAATGCTGCTAATGCTTTAGAAAGTACTGCTAATAAAGCAATTGCAACATTGCAAGCAATGGATGATGATTATTTTCGTGAACGTGCTGCTGATGTTATTGATGTTCGTGATCGAATTTTACGTAAAATTTTAAATATTAAAACTATTGATTTAAGTGCAATTAAAGAAGAAACAATTATTGTTAGTCATGATCTAACACCTTCAGAAACAAGTCAATTGAATCCTAAATTTGTTAAAGGATTTTTATGTGATATTGGTGGTAGAACTTCTCATGCAGCAATTATGGCTCGTAGTCTTGGTATTCCAGCAGTTCTTGGGTTAAAAAATGTTACTACAAAAGTAAAAAATAATCAATTTTGTGTATTAGATGGTAATACTGGTGAAATTGAAATTGATTTAAATAGTAGTGAAAAAAATAAATGAGTTGCTAAACAAAGCGCATGAATTGAAGAACAAAAAGAATTATTAGTATTTAAAGGTAAATTAACTAAAACCAGTGATAATCATGAAGTAAAGTTAGAAGCAAATATTGGTTCACCCAAAGATATGATTAAAGCAATTGAATATGATGCACAAGGAGTAGGACTTTTTAGAAGTGAATTTCTTTATATGGAAAGTAGTGATTTTCCAAGTGAAGATATTCAATTTGAAGAATATAAAAAAGTATTGTCTGCTACTAAACATAAAGTTGTTATTAGAACTTTAGATATTGGTGGTGATAAAGAATTATCATATTTAGATTTATCAAAAGAAATGAATCCTTTCCTTGGTTATCGTGCCATTCGTTTGTGTTTAGATCGTAAAGATATTTTTAAAACTCAATTACGTGCTTTAATTCGTGCTTCAGCTTTTGGTAAATTAGCTATTATGTTTCCAATGATTGCCACTGTTGAAGAATTTAAAGCAGCTAAAGCATTATATGAAACTTGCAAAAAAGAATTAATTAAAGAAAAAGTTAAAGTTAGTGATGATATTCAAGTTGGAATGATGATTGAAATTCCAGCAGCAGCAGTTAATGCCGAAATATTTGCTAAATATGCAGATTTCTTTTCAATTGGAACTAATGATTTAATTCAATATAGTTTAGCCGCTGATCGTATGTCAGAAAAAGTGTCTTATTTATATCAACCATATCATCCATCAATTTTACGTTTGATTAAGATGACAATTGATGGTGGGCATAAATATAATCATCCTGTTGCCATGTGTGGTGAAATGGCTGGTGATAAAATTGCTGTTCCACTACTAGTTGGTCTAGGGCTAGATGAATTTTCAATGTCTGCATCTAGTGTTTTAGAAACTAGAAAAATTATTAGTACTTTAAATAAAAAGGATACAGAAATATTAGCATCAAAAGCATTACAATGTGAAACCAATGAAGAAGTTAAATCATTAGTAGAAAAATTTTTATCAAAAAAATAAAAATATTATTTATTTTTAAAGTTACATTATTTAATGTTAAATTTATAAACATCTAATTTACATAATTTTGAGGAGAATCGACATATGTTTTTCAAGAAAAAAAAACAATTACCTTTATTAATTTATGCGCCAGTTACTGGTAAAGTTATTAACCTTAGTAAAGTTGAAGATCCAGTATTTGCTCAGGAAATGTTAGGGACTGGTTTTGCTATTATTCCTGAATATAAAGATAAAGATGGAGTTGAATTTGTATCACCATTTGATGGAAAATTAGCAACAGTATTTAATACAGGACATGCTTATGGTATTAAAGATGTAAATACAGGTATTGAATGTTTAGTTCATATTGGTATTGATACTGTTGAATTAGCTGGTAAGGGCTTTGATATTAAAGTTGAACAAGGTAAACCAATTAAAAAATCAGAAGTAATGGTAGTTGCTAATTTACAAGAAGTTAAGAATAAAGGTAAAAAAGTAACAACACCAATTGTTTTCACTAATGAAACAATGGAAGGTTATGTTGTAAAGCAAGTAGTAAAAGATGATGAACAAGTAACGGTTGGTCAAGTAATTGCTGAAGTCACTAAGAAATAAATATTTTTATTAAAACAAAATTAATTTGATAAAATATTAGTAAGTATTTATATATTATTGGAGGGTATCATTTATTATGGATAATTTTTGGCAACATTATTGATGAGCAGTACTTATTGTAGTTTTAGCTATGTTAATAATACTTTATATTTTATATAGAATTTATCAAATTTTCCATATTGATTATCACTGAGAACTGAATCGTCATTTTCCACAATGAAGTAATGAGGGAATCATTACTAGGGATAACTATTTTTTACATACTGAATTTAAATTTGTTGATAATAGTAAATATATTATTATTGGTATTCATGGTATGGGTGCCTCTTTAACAGACTTTAAAACAGCTGCTAAGTTTTTTACTAAACATGGTATTTCATTTTAAGTTTTGATCAACGAGGTTGAGGAGAAAATGAAAAATGAAAATATCATACTTTAGGAACAACTATTAATGATATTAAGATATTATAACGGTTTTGAATGAACGTTATCCTAATAAAAAAATTTTATTAATGGGTGAATCATTAGGTTCAGCATTAACAGCATTAGCAATTAAAAGATTACCAAAAATGATTGATGGTGCAATTTTAACTAATTTTGTTACTAAGAAACAAATATTTAAAATAAAACCTTCATTAGTTTGTCATGCAATTTGAGTATTTCTATTTTATAAACATCATCCATTACCTATTACTTTTGATATGGAAACAATTTCTATTAACTCTAATTATATTAAAAAAGGGAAAATTAGAGCAATGACTAATATGAAATTTACATTATTATTTTCTTTACAAGCACAAAAATTAAGTAAACAAGTACCAAAAAATCTTAATAATGCTAAATGTCCGGTTTTGATTGTTCAATCTGCAAAAGATATATTTGCCGATTTTGATAAAATTGAAAAAAATAATAAACGTTGAAGACAGGGGATAACTTATATTTTTTATGAAGAAGGTAATCATGCGATTTTAAATGAACCCAATATTAATATTATTTTAGAAGATGTTTTAACTTGAATAGAAAAAGAACATATATATAATGATTATTTATGTTATTAGATCAAAAAAATAATTAGAAAATTTAAAAATAGTAAATAATAGTTGATTGAGTAATTTTTACTTTATAGTTATAATAGTATTTATAATTTAATAATTGTTCATACCGAGTATAGTAATTTAACTATACTAGGTTTTATTAAATTAAAATTATATGTGAAAAGGAAGATAAAAATTATGAATATTATTGCAGATCAAAAAGAATTAATGAATAGAATTGAAGGTTTATTAGAAGAAATTGAAAATAAAATTGAAGTAGAAAGAAGAATTGATAAAACTAAAAAAGAAATATTAGGTGATATTTCAGATTCCGTAGGTACTCCTGCCTATATGCAAACAGCTGGACTAGTAAAATATATTAAACAACAATTAAACGAGGAGAAGTAAAAAACAAATCCTAATATTAAACAATTAATGTCAATTATGTCAGAACTTAATGAAGTAAAAGAAAAAATAGATGTCACAGGTAAAGAGTATAATTGACGTAATGCTAGAAAATATCAAATATCTAATAATCCTGAATTTTTAAAAAGAATTGAAAAGCTTAAAGTTGAGTGTTTAGAAATTCACGAAGAATATTTAATTAATAATTCTAATCAAATGGCAGAAAACCAATCATCAGCATCTAATCAAAGTACTGTAAGACAACATTCATTGTAAAAATAGTGCCTTAATTAAGGCACTATTTTTTATATATTAATTTTAATTATTTTTTAAATTGAAAACTAATATTATCTAAATCAATTGCTAAACTACAACCAGCAATTAAATTTGGTGATGAAATAACACGTGCATTTCATTGATAATAAATATTATTATCATCATGGTATACATAAAGATCAATAATTGGAAGTTGAATAATAAGATCATAAATTGCTACAACATTATAAGGATTTTGTAGTTCATATTTAATATTTTTATTAGTAGTAATATTATTAGTATCACCAGTAAGATTATTATTTTCTTTATATGTACCCATATTATTAATTGAAAGTTTAGAATCATTAAAATTAAATTTAGGATAAAGTTGTGAAAATTGTTCTCAATTTTTTGCATATTTAGTTCAATTTAAAACGATTTGTTGATCACTATTTTTTAATCAATCATTTTTATTAATATTGCTAAAGTCTTCTTTATAATGATAGTTAATATTTTGATTTATATTTTGGACATTTCATTTTGTATAGTAAATTGCTAATAAGTTATTATCATTATCAAAAATAAAATTTAATGAGTAATCTTTTATATTTAGGAAAAGAGGTGAATTTTTAATAAAGTTAAAGATATTAGTATTTTCAACAATTAAGTTAATAATATTATTTGTTAATTGGTTACTAATTAGTTTGTTTAAACTGCTTTTATTAATGAATTGTTGGCTGATATTATAAGCTATTGCTAAAGAAATTTTATTATTAATAGCAGCATCAGCAATGTAATATAATCCTAAGTTCTCACTAAGATTGTTATTATTTTCAATTTTAGAAGCACCAGCAATGTTAGAAATATCAATATTTTGTTCAAGACCACCAAATTGTAAATATGTTCAATTATTGTCACCAATAAAATTATTTTGTTGATATTCGCTAAAATTGTAAGCATCAGAATAATTAGGATTGCTTTTAAGTGATGTTACTTTCTTCTTGGTAATCATTTCTTGTTTTGTATTTTCAATATCTGATTTATCTTTATTAGGAATAGTAAATTTGGTATTATAAACTAGATTTCCAGTTGTATCTACTAAGAAGACGTTTCTAGCATTGGTAAAAGTATAACTTTTTAATGCTGAAGTATCATAACTATAAAATTTATGATCGGTTTTTGATTGGTTAGTAATTCAGTCACTATTATTTAAATATTGATATTGATTATTAAATAATGATGTTTGATTAGCTGTGGCTTTTGCTTTTTGTAAATCATTTTTGCTAGTATTAAAGTGATTCACACTAGTTAAAATAGTGGTACTTGTTGCTAGTGAAAAAATACCAACTGTTAAAATATTTATTGTTTTTCTCATATTTTATACCTTTAAAGTTAATGTATAATTTTAATAAAGATATAAAGTTTATATCATCATTAAAATTATAACGATATTAAACTATCGTTATTTATATTATAGTACTTTTAGTGAAATTCTACAATGAATTTTAAAGGATGGTAAAGTTTTTATTTTGGTAGATTTGCTTTTTAATTCATAAGGAATTCTAAAAAAATTTATGAATTGTTTTTAGAATTAATTGGTATATTAATTTCATTTTCATAATAAAAAACTCTTGTTTAAAAGAAAAATTATAAAAATTAATAAATTTGCTAAATTGTAAAGGTAAGTGCAACTAAATTATTTTTCTATCCAAATATTCGATTGGTGAAAGATAATTTAGTATTTTTCTTGGTCTTTGGTTTAAAGACAATATAAATTTATGAACTTCATTTTTATTAGTTTTTGAAAAAATAAATTTTTTAGGAAATTTTTATCTAATTAAACCATTAGTATTTTCATTAGTACCTCTTTGTCAAGGTGAATATGGATTGGCAAAATAAATTTTTACATCTAAATTTTTTTCAAGTTGTTGTCAATTTGAAAATTCTTTGCCACGATCAAAAGTAATAGTTTTAACAATGTTTTTAGGAAGAATTGATAAATAATAAATGACATTTTTATTAATAACTTTAGTAGTTCTGTTTTTAACTAATATTGCTAAAGTAAATCGTGATACTCTTTCAACTAAAGCTATTAAACATGATTTGCTTTTACCTCGTGATGATACTATAGTATCTCCTTCTCAATGACCAAGTGTTATACGATCATTAACATTTATATCTCATTCTTTAATTGATTTACCATTAAACTTGCCACGATTTTCTTTAGATTTTCGTTTTTTACCTTTTCTTCTTAAATTTTTACTAGTAACTTTATCAAGCATTCCAAAATAAATTCAAGTATAAATTGTTTTAAAACTAATAACTCACTCTTTATGAAAATTTTTAATTATGCCATAAATTTGTTCAGGTGATCAACCTAATAGTAATTTTTGTTGTACATATTTTACTAAATTCTTATTTTTAAACTTATGAAAACTAATATGTGATTGTTTTCTATTTTCAGCTTTATTTTGTGCAATTAATGAAAAATAATGATTATTATCTTTATTTCTATTAATTTCTCGAATAATAGTACTAATACTTCGATTAAGATTTTTAGCTATTTCACTAATTTTAAATTTAAATTTCAATTGATTCTCAATATAAATCCTTTCATCTATGCCAAGATGTTTATAACTCATATAAAAACTCCTTACTTTTTTCTAAACTAAATTTAGCATTATGAAATTTTTATATGATAATTTTTTGCAATTTTATTTACTTGCACTTACAAGTATAATTCAGCATATACAAATAATTTTAATGATATACAAACATATTTATTAACCGAACAAATACAACAAAATAATTTTTTAAATAATAATTGAAAAAAGTAAATATAGAAATAAAACTCATGAAAATGAAAAAAAATCACAAATCATAAGATTTAAATAATTATTATATGTCAAAAAAATCATTTTAAATAAATTATTTTTTTAATTATTTTACTAAATTTAAAAATATTGCGTATAATTTATATAATGTCAAAATTTAAGAATAACGGAGAATGAAAAATGTCTGAACAAGAAAAAGTTTCTGCTGAACAAAAAATTATTAATATTGCAGTGATAGCACACGTCGATGTTGGAAAGTCAACATTAGTTGATGCTTTATTAAAGCAATCAAATATTTTTCATCAAAACCAAGTTATTGTTGAACAAATAATGGATAGTAATGATCAAGAACGTCAACGAGGAATTACTATTTATTCTAAAAATTGTTCAATCATGCATGGTAATACAAAAATTAATATTATTGATACACCTGGTCATGCTGACTTTTCCTCTGAAGTTGAAAGAATTATGAAAACAGTAGACTGTGTTATTTTACTAGTTGATAGTGTTGAGGGACCAATGCCACAAACTCGTTTTGTATTGCAAAAAGCACTAGAACATAACTTAAATCCAATTTTAATGATTAACAAAATTGATAAAAAAGACCAAAGAATTGAAGAAGTAAAAGATGAAGTATTAGAACTTTTTATGGAATTAAATGCTAATGATGAACAGTTAGACTTTCCAACACTTTATGGAATTACTAAACAAGGTATTGCCCAATATGAATTAAATCAACCAAGTGAAAATTTAGAACCATTATTTGAAACAATTATTAAACATGCTAAAATTTCTAAATTAGTAAAATATAATGAGCGTTTACAAATGCAAATTAGTTCATTAGATTATGATAGTTTTATTGGCAGAATTGGAATTGGTAGATTATTTCAAGGTACTATTTCTGAAGGACAAGAAATAATTGTTGTTGATGATTATGATTTAAAAAGAAAAGCTAAAGTAAAATATTTATTTGTTTATCAAGGATTAAAACGAGTAGCTGTTAAAAACGCTGTTGCTGGTGATATTGTTTGCATAGCGGGTATTGAAAATATAACAATTGGTAATACTATTTGTGATAAAGATAATGTTGTGCCAATGGAACCAATTACAATACAGGCTCCAACAATGTCAATGAATTTCCTTGTTAATAATTCACCATTTTCTGGAACTGAAGGTAAACTAGTAACTAGTAATAAAATTAAAGAACGTTTAACAAGAGAATTAGAAACTAATGTTGGTTTAAAAATAGAACAATTATCTGGAAGTAATGCTGATGGTTTTAAAGTTTTTGGTCGTGGTGAATTACATTTATCTGTTTTAATTGAAAATATGCGTCGCGAAGGTTTTGAATTAGGTATTTCTAAACCGGAAGTAGTATTTAAAAAAGATGAAAAAGGACACACCACTGAACCAGTCGAAGAAATTATTTTAAATCATCCTACTGAATATAGTAGTACTGTTATTAATAATTTAAATCTAAGAAAAGGTATTATGACTAATATGGATTCTGATAATGTTCGTGATAAAATTATTTTTCATATTCCAACAAGAGGATTAATTGGATTTGGTCGTCAATACGTTAATATTACTCGCGGAACTGGTTTTATGGTTCGTAGTTTCCTTACATATGAACCATTAAAAGGCGAAATTAATAATAATAGAAATGGCGTTCTAGTAAGTATGATTACAGGGACAACATTACCTTATGCTTTAAATTCTTTAGAAGAACGTGGTACTTTATTTGTTAAACCACAAACTAAAGTTTATGAAGGAATGATTATTGGTTTAAGTAATCGTGATAAAGATTTAGATGTTAATCCTTGCAAAGCAAAACAATTAACAAATACTAGAAGTTCAGGTAATGATGAAGCTGTTAGATTAACACCACCAACTATTTTTAGTTTAGAAAAATCTTTAGAATTTATTGCTAGCGATGAATTAGTTGAAGTAACACCACAAAATATTCGTATGCGTAAAAAATTCTTGACTGAAAATGAACGTAAACAAAATAGAAATAGTAAGTAATACTTACGATTTTTTTAAAGATTAAAAGGATTATAATTTACACAGTTAACTGTAGATACTCAATATTCTGATTCAATATCAATAATATCATTTAAAGACAGAATTTTTTGATTTTCTTGCAATATATCTTCTATCTGTATTGTTTCATAATTAGCAAAGTTATTAACTTCATTAATCATTAATTGAATTTGCTTATCAATAAGTTCTTTATTTTTTTCTTTTCAATATATTTTTTTCTCCTTCTCTTTTTTTTCTAATAAATTCAGGATTTGATTTATTTTTTTCTAAATATTTTTTTGTCTTTCTGCATGTTTTTGTTTTTTAGTTTTAATGTTTTCAAATGAAATTTCTACAAAAATAGTGGGAGAAGGTACAAAAATAGATTCATTTTTTGTTTTTTCGTTATTGTTATTCTCTAAAATTATATCCATATTTTATATTTCCTTTTTAAAATAAATAGTGTATTTATAAACTTATATTAAGTTTATGTTCTTGATTTTATCATCTTTTTTAATTTAGAAAAATAGTTACCAAAATGGTAACTATTTTTATTTTGCTATAAATTTATTATTAATTTTAGTTTTATGTTGGATTGATAAACTTATTTTATTTATTTCATCAATAAAATTATTATCTTTTTCTATATCTCAACCATTTTTTTGATCAATTTCTTTTGTTATTTTTTCCAATTCTATTTTGATTTCTTTTAAACTAGTTTTATTAATATTATTTTTTAATCTCTTTTCAATATTTTGAATTTTTATATCAATTTCATGATATCAAGTGGTATCTAAAACATTGCAAAGTGGTTCTTATACTCAAGCATGGTACATTTTTCTTTCTTCAAATCCTTCTGGAAGTTTTATTTCTTCTTTAATTTCAGCAATTAATTTATATATACTTTTTATTTTTTTAACTTTACTATACATATCTTTTAATCTTCCTTTCAAAAAAATAAAAAACCCATATACTTTAAAAAATAAAATAATGAGTTGAAAACTTAAATTAAGTTTAAAGAATTATATCATAATATCTAGAATATTTGGTGTTAAATTTTTATACATATTTTTAAAAGATAAAAAATAGTTATAAATAAATAAAACTACTCAACTGAGTAGTTTTATTTATCTTCTTCAATTTTTACTGTCATTTCTTGATCATCAAAAACAAATTTAACTTTTTTATCATCTTTTTTATTAACAGCATCACTGGGTTTATCATTTTTTTTATTTTCAAATAAAGGTTTTGGTTTTTTCTTTAATTCTTTTTCATTTTTTAAATAATATTTTTGAACTATATCAAAAAGTTCATTATTTAAACTACCATCTTTATATCTCTTTTTAAATTTATAAAAATACTTATAACGCTTATCTAAAATTATTGATTTAATTTCATTAAAGAGTATAAAAGCATTTCTACTTGAAAATTTATAATTATTTTTACCTATTTTTACTAAATTATCACTTATAATATTGTTTATTTTAAACTTAAATCTTTTTCTTTTAAAAAGAAAAATAACTAAAATAAAAATAAAAGTTATTATTAATAATAATATTGATAATCCTATGATTATTCAGTCCTTTATTGAAAAATCTGATCAATTAACTAAAAACATTATATTTAAATTATTTTGCATATAAATAACCCCCTAAATTTTCTTAATATATAAATTTGCGTCATTTTATAAACAAGTTCTTCTTATCTTTTATTTTGGATAAATTACATTTAAAATTACACTTCCAATAACTAAAGGGTCATCATAAGTCATTTCAACTGTTAAAGTAGTTGGTTTAATGTTCATATTATTATATTTTAAATTACCTAAAATAATTTTTTCTTTTATTAAATTTGATTGTGGATTACTTTCAATTAGTCTCTCTTTAATAACCTCCTTTACAGTTTCTGGACTTGTCATTTTCAATTTGTCTTCAGTTTTTAATTGCAAATTTGTTTTGCTTTTTAAAATTACTGCTAAAATTCGTTTATTATCACTAATTGATGATTGTTTAGAGATCGAACCATTTGATTTTTTTTATTTTTTTCTTCCTCTTCTTCTTCTTTTTCTCCTTCTGTTTCAGCAATAGCTGTCATACCACCAGCAATGGTGGCTCCAATTAAAGCTACAGAGCCGATAAGACCAGCAATAATTTTTGTTGATTTCTTCTTCTTTTTCTTTTCTTCTTCATCTTCTTCTGACATAAATTACAAACCTCTTTTCTAAGCCCTTAAATTTTTTCTAAGTTAATTTTACATGATTAAAAATAATCTATTGACATTTTACTTTTATTAGATTAGAAATTTAGATAAACAATTAGTTGTATAAATTACTGATGTATTTTTTTATTTTTTGAAAATTAATAATCTTAAACATTAAAATAGTAATTATTATTACTTTTAATAAAGTTTTTTATCTTATTTTTTAAAGAACTTAGTAAAAATAAGATAAAATATTAATATTGCATTAAAGAAAAAGGTGAACGTATGTCATTTCAACAATTTAATTTACAACCATGACTAATTGAAAATTTAAAAAAAGAAAAACTAATTAATCCAACACCAGTCCAAACCAAAATCATTCCTTTAGCATTAACTAATAAAAACTTAATTATTAAAAGTGCTACTGGTAGTGGTAAAACTCATACTTATTTAATTCCAATTTTAAATAATTGTAATGTTACTTTAAAAGTAACACAAGCAGTTATTATTACACCTACTCGTGAACTTGCTCAACAAACGTTCAATTTTTTAAAAGCTTTAATCAAAGATCAAAATATTAGCATTGCTTGTTTAGTGGGTGGCAAAGATATTATTCGTCAAAGTAATAATTTAAGTAATAATCAACCACAAATTGTAATTGGCACTCCAACTAGATTAAAACGTTTATATGAACTTAATATGTTAGCAATTACTACTACTAACACTTTAGTTATTGATGAATGTGATATGTTATTTGATATGGGATTCATGGAAGATTTAGATTTTTTAATTACTAAAATGAATAAAAATACTCAAATTATGACTTTTTCAGCAACAATATTACCCCAACTAGTTACTTGATTAAAAAAATATATTACTAATGCTACTACAATTAGTATTGATAACAAATCTCAAAAAATTCAACATATTTTTATTAATCGTCATCATCAAGATAGTAAAAAACAACTACAATCATTATTAACAATGTTTGATCCTTATTTATGTTTAATTTTTGTTAATAACAAAGAAAATATTGAAGAAATTGCAAACGTCTTAATTGAAGAAAATAAAAAAGTAGCAATCTTACATGGTGGATTACCAGCACGAGAACGTTCTCAAACTTTTAAACGTATTAAAAATTTTGAATATCAATATGTTGTTTGTTCAGATATCGCAGCACGTGGTATTGATATTGAAGGGGTATCTCATGTTATCTCTTTACAATTACCGACAAATAATCTAGAATATTATTTTCATCGAGCAGGACGAACAGGACGAGCTAACTATTCAGGTATTTCTTATGTATTTTATGATAAGAGTGATAATTCTACTATTCATAAGTTAAAAAATTTAAACGTTCCAATAGAATACTATAAAATTAAAGATAATAAGTTACTACCAGAAATTACTAATGACAACATCATTGCTCATAAACGAAAAATAGAAAGAAATAAAGAAGAGCAATATGTTATTAATCGCTTTAAAAAAAATAAAAATGTAACTCCTGGTTATAAGAAAAAATTTAATAAAGATTTAGAAGCAATAAAAAAAGAAACAAGAAAACAACACATTAAAGCATCAATTAAGAAAATTAAAAAAACACAAGCAATTGCAAGAAGAAAAAAACTTTTTGATGAAAATTAATAATGGAAGAGGAAGCAAGATGGAAAATGACAAATTAATTTTTGGATCTCATGTTTCAATGAAAGCACCAAAATATTTATTAGGTGCTCTTGAAGAAGCTCTAAGTTATAATGCAAATACGTTTATGTTTTATACAGGTGCTCCACAAAATACAATTCGTAAACCAACCAAAGCATTATTTATTAAAGAATTTACAGAAAAACTAATTGAAAAAAATATTAATATTAATAATCTTATTGTTCATGCTCCTTATATTATTAATCTGGCTAATAGTATTAATAAAAGTACTTATCAATTAGCAGTAGATTTCTTACGACAAGAAATAATTCGCTGTCAAGATATTGGCATTAAAACTTTGGTTTTACATCCAGGTAGCGCTGTTGGTGCTTTACCACAAACTGCTTTAGATCAAATTGTTAAAGGACTAAATGCAGCATGTTTAGAAAAACAAACTGTAAAAATTGCTTTGGAAACAATGTCAGGAAAAGGTAGTGAAGTAGGAACTACTTTTGAACAACTTCAATATATTATTAATAATGTAAAAAGACCCGAACTAATTGGTGTTTGTTGAGATACTTGTCACTTATCTGATGCTGGTTATGATCTTAATAATAATTTAGAACAAGTAATACAACAATTTGATCAACTTATTGGATTAGATAAATTATTAGTTATTCATGTTAATGATTCTAAAAACCCAATCAATGCTCATAAAGATCGTCATGCTAACTTAGGAATGGGTTACCTTGGTTTTCAAACTTTAATTAACATTATTTATCATCCATTGTTGCTTACTAAAATAAAAATTTTAGAAACGCCATGAATTAATGGACATCCACCTTATTTACATGAAATTAAAATGATAAGAACAAAAAAATATAATAAAGAAATTTTAGAATCATTAGGAACTAGCAAATAATGAAAAGAATTGGCATTTTTGGTGGAACTTTTGATCCATTTCATAATCAACATTTAAACATTGCAAATACAGCTTATCATAAACTTTCACTTGATGAAGTTTGAATTTTACCAACAAAACAAAATCCGTTAAAAGACAGTGTCAGTGCCAGCGATCAACAAAGAGTCGATATGATTAATTTAGTTATTAAAAACTATTCTTGAATAAAATTAAATGATTATGAACTAACAAGTAAACAACCTAGTTATACTATTAATACTATTAACTACTTTATTGAAAACTATCCAAATCACAAATTCTTTTTTATTATCGGTTCTGATAATTTATATACCTTAAATAAATGACAAGGAATTGAACAGTTAATTAATTTAGTTAAAATTATTGTTGTTAATCGCCCTCATTATCGTAAAACATTAGAACTAATGTCAAAATACAAGTGTCAAAATTTAGTAGTTCGACCAAGTAGTGATATTAGCTCTGCCAAAATTAGAAATGGTGAAATTATTAATCAAATTGATATAAAAATTAATAATTATATTAACAATAATTTAATATATAGTTATGAGCGTTTAAAAGCAAATTTGGATAACAATAGAACTGAACATTGTATTAATGTTGGTAAAATGGCTGTTAAATTAGCAATCCATTATAACGAAGATGCTAATAAAGCTCTAATTGCAGGAACTTATCATGACCTTTGCAAACAATGAAGTAAAAATAAAATGACTAAATTTTTAACAAAATATAATAAAGAAATTTTACAAGAACCATTTCCAATTTGACATGGTTATGTAGCAGCATTGTATTTAAAAAATCATTATCAGTACCATGATGATTTAGTTCTTCATGCAATTGCTAAACATACTACTGGTGCAACTGAAATGAAACCTTTAGAATTAATAGTATTATTAGCAGATAAAATATCAATTGAACGTAACCATTATTATGTTGAAGAATTAAGAAAACTTGCCTTCCAAGATTTAACTGTTGCTTTTAAATACTATCTAGAAATTTTAAAAAAGCATTTACTAGAACAAAAAAAACCATTAAATAATAAGTTTTTAACAATATATGAAACGTGAAGTAATAAAAATTAACAAATAGTATCTACAGTAAAATACTTATTTATTAATTATTTAATATATAATATTAAAGAAAAGGGAAGTATAATAAACTAAATAGTATTGTAATAATATAAACAAATAATTGTAACTAAGGAGTACTAATAATGAGTTTAGTGAGTAAAGAATTAGAAACCAAAAATGGAAAAACAATTAAACTTAAAATAGATAATTCAAATTCAAATCAAGTTAAAAAAATAAATCTTATTTTTGGAGATAGTTTTGTTGAAATGAAAAAAATGAAAAATGAATTAGTTGATTTTATATTTATCGATCCACCTTATTTTTTATCAAATAATGGTTATAGTGTTAACGCTGGCAAAAGAACATCTGTTAATAAAGGTGAATGAGATAAAAGTAAAGGTTTTCTTGAAAATTATAAATTTCATCAAAAATGAATTAAAGAATGCAAAAGAATTTTAAAACCAAATGGAACTTGCTGAGTTATACTTGTAAGTGCAAGTAAATAAAATTGCAAAAAATTCTCATATAAAAATTTCATAATGCTAAATTTAGTTTAGAAAAAAGTAAGGAGTTTTTATATGAGTTATAAACATCTTGGCATAGATGAAAGGATTTATATTGAGAATCAATTGAAATTTAAATTTAAAATTAGTGAAATAGCTAAAAATATTAATCGAAGTATTAGTACTATTATTCGAGAAATTAATAGAAATAAAGATAATAATCATTATTTTTCATTAATTGCACAAAATAAAGCTGAAAATCGAAAACAATCACATATTAGTTTTCATAAGTTTAAAAATAAGAATTTAGTAAAATATGTACAACAAAAATTACTATTAGGTTGATCACCTGAACAAATTTATGGCAGAATTAAAAATTTTCATAAAGAGTGAGTTATTAGTTTTAAAACAATTTATACTTGAATTTATTTTGGAATGCTTGATAAAGTTATTAGTAAAAATTTAAGAAGAAAAGGTAAAAAACGAAAATCTCAAGAGAATCGTGGCAAGTTTAATGGTAAATCAATTAAAGAACGAGATATAAATGTTAATGATCGTATAACACTTGGTCATTGAGAAGGAGATACTATAGTATCATCACGAGGTAAAAGCAAATCATGTTTAATAACTTTAGTTGAAAGAGTATCACGATTTACTTTAGCAATATTAGTTAAAAACAGAACTACTAAAGTTATTAATAAAAATGTCAGTTATTATTTATCAATTCTTCCTAAAAAAATTGTTAAAACTATTACTTTTGATCGTGGCAAAGAATTTTCAAATTGACAACAACTTGAAAAAAATTTAGATGTAAAAATTTATTTTGCCAATCCATATTCACCTTGACAAAGAGGTACTAATGAAAATACTAATGGTTTAATTAGAGAAAAATTTCCTAAAAAATTTATTTTTTCAAAAACTAATAAAAATGAAGTTCATAAATTTATATTGTCTTTAAATCAAAGACCGAGAAAAATATTAAATTATCTTTCACCAATCGAATATTTGGATAGAAAAATAATTTAGTTGCACTTACCTTTACAATTTAGCAAATAAATAAAAATAAAATAAAACTTATTAAAGAAAACTTTAATAAGAATTTTTGAGTTATAAAAGTAAGTATTATTGTTGACTAATATTTTTGAAGTGTTAAGATTAACTTACAATTGCATATTGAAGTCTAAATTATTCTCGTCTAAACTTATAATTTAAAGACAAATTTGAATATTATTGACAACATCGGTATGCTACCAAAAATAAAGAAAAAATATTTTAAAAATAATAAACAAGGTATTGAAAATCAAGGTGCAAAATGAAATATTGGTTGTTTTACAGAAACTAATATTTGACATGTTTTAAAAGAAATGCTTGGTAATAGAACATATAATATTTTGATTTACATTAAAATGGTTATTTTTAAATGTAATAAGATAAATTTAGAAACATAATTTAATGAATGTAATAATTACTTATTATTTCACAATTTGCAATAGCATCTCAAAAATTATTATTTTTTATTTTTCTTTTTAAGCCAATAATGAAAAAAGCTAATGCTATAATTATAAATATAAAAATCGGCATCACTATTATTAATAAAATAACTCCAATTTGCAATTGAATTCAATTATAATAATTATCATTATTTTGAAAAATATGAAATAAACATATATGATTTGCACAATGACATAAAATAAAATATGTACTATAAATTTTTAAAATATTAAATCCATTTGTAATTTTAATCTGTTCATAATTATTATAACTAAAATTTGAAATACCAATTAATATTAAAGCAATAATAGTTATTAAAATAGTTAAAACAAATAGTAATACAGTTATTAACTGTAATTTTTTAATTGCTTTAAGTTTCATCTTTAAATTCTCCTTAACTTTTACAATAAGTTTAACACCTAGATAACTTAATTATAAGTATTTTAGTTGCAATTTATTGAAAAAAATTATATTATTTAAATACAATTTCATAAAAATCCAAATTATTTCTTGTCTAAGCATAATAAGACTATATATGTTTTAATTTGTTCCGGATTTTTGACAATCTCCCAATGATCACTATTTATTAGTGATCATTTTTAATTAAATTATTTATAATTGATTTTTTACTTCTATAATTTTTACCCTATATGTTTCTTTAATACCTTTAATATCAACAATATCACCAACAACACAATTCATAATTGATACTGCTAATGGGCACTCATTAGAAATTAATCCTTCAAATGGATTACTTTCAATACTTCCAACAATTTTAAATTTTTCTTCTGAATCAGAAACAATTTTACCATCTTTAATTTTTACAATTGTTACTCAACTACCAACACGAACTGCTTTGATATTACTATTTTTACGTTGTTTTTGTTCTTCAAGAATAACAGCACTAGTAATAATCGTTTCAAGTTCTTGAATGCGTGCTTCATTTTTACCTTGCTCTTCACGCGCACTAGTATAATCAGCATTTTCTGATAAATCACCATCAGCCCTAGCTGCTTTTAATCGTTCTTTTATCGATTCACGTTCAACATTAATTCGTTTATATAATTCAGTTTTTAACTTTTCTAAACCTTGTTCTGAAATTATTATTTCTTTATTTTTGTTAATTTCGCTCATTAAATGCCTCCATTTATATAATTTAATATTTTAAGAACAAAAATAATTATATCATAAGGATAAATGGTTTTAAAAAAAGTATTCTTTTGAATACTTTTTTTAAAACCATTTACTTTATTAATTTTTCTTCTTTTAATAAAGAAATAATTTCTGTTTTAACTTCTTCAAGTTTTTTATCTTCTTCTTTTTCATCCATTTTTGTAATAATAAAAGCAATTTTACTAAAATTTTTTGCTTGTAAACCTAGAAAATTAAGAACTGACTTAGCTTTAACTTTAGTTTCATTACCAGTAAGTTTTACTGGCTTCGTAATATCTGCATTATCAGGTAATTTAATGACTTCTACCTCAATATTTTTATACTTACTAATAGAAGCAGCAATTTTGGCTATTGGTCGTGCATGTAAACCAATCTTTTTTTCATCATCAATTTGCACAGCATAAATAATACAATTCATTTTTTTCCTCCAAGATTTCTTAAAAATTTGTATAATATAGTTTATTTATAACATATTTTTTATTTTTTTAAAAAAAATATATAATTTAAATTTTTCTTATTAAAATAATGTCCTAGTAAATATTCAATTTTTTACAAATAAATTTTAATTTTTTTTTAAAATAAATAAATAAATAAATAAATATGGTATTATTTATTAGTTAAAACATTAATAAGGAGAAAATAACTATGGCAAGAAAATGTGCTTTAAGTGGTATTGGTCCACTATCTGGTAACAACCGTTCGCATGCGATGAACTCTTCTAGAAGAAAATGAAATCCAAACTTACAACCAGTAAAAATTGGTGGAAAAACTTTAATGATTAGTGCTCGTACTTTAAAAACTTTAAAGAAAAATAATGCTTTAGATAATAAAAAATAAAGTTATTTTATCTTTTGAATTATATAAATAAAGAATACTAATAAAAGAAAGAAATACTTTTCTTTTATTTTTTATATTAAATTAAAAATATTTAATAAAATGGTATTAAGTTAACTTAATACCATTTTTTAATTACTAAAAAATATTAATAATATAGTCTAAAACCTACATTTTTTATAAAAATGAAATAATTTTTCTAGTTTTTATCAATTATATTGTTATAATACGTGTATGATAAAGAAAACTCTCAGTTGGGTGGATTTATATGCTAAAAAAAAGAATTTTGTCATTATTTTGATTAATCACAATGATTAGTATTTTTATTGTAACTTTAGTTAGTCATAAACCCTATTTTATTATGGGCGGTTCAACTTCAGTAGCACCTTTAATGCATACATTAATGGAAGACTATCCTGATAATCATAAAGAAGCAGATTTTACTTATAACAGTTTAGGTTCAGATGCAGCAGTAATTCCCGTTAATAAAAATATGTTTGGTATTGGCTGACTTTCAAAAGAATATACAACTCCTGATAATAATTTAATTTCTTTTGTTTTATCAAAAGATGGCATGATTCTAGTTTATAATCTACCACAAAAATTCTTAGGTAATGATAAACCTCTAAATTTTACACAAGATAAAGTAAAAAAAATGTATTTATCGAAATCACCTATTTTCTGAAGAGATTTATTTCCACAAAATACTTCAGAACCAAATCAAGGTTGAATCAAACCAACTTGTGACCTCAAAATTTTACCTTATACTAGAGAAAATGGTTCAGGAACACGAGATGTTTTTAATGAAAAAGTTCTGGGTGATTCAAAAGCATATTATCCACAAGTAATAACCGTTAATTCAAGTACACAAATGTTTAATATGTCTAGTGGTGGTGTTGGCTATAGTTCATATTCAGATAAAAAACAATTAGATTCGAATAAACAATTCGCTACTATTCATATTGCTAATTGAGAAAAAATTGTTCCAAGTTTAGATACCATTAAAAATGGTACTTATCAGTTATCACGACCATTTACAGGTTTAATAAATAAAAATTTTAAACAAATTAATACTTTAGTTAAATTTCTAAAATTCTTGTTTATTCCTGACTATCCAGGTCATAACGAATACGTAGTTCCTGCTTTTTCAGAAGCTCAGTACGCACAATCAGCAGTACCATTAACTGAAGAATTGAATAATGATTTAAATCAGTGATTAAGGAAATTTCCATAAAGGAGTATTAATAAATGAAATCCAAATCTTTTAAAAAGTTTTGACATAAAATAACTTTTAATCATTTTAATAAAAATCATGATCCAAAAAATGTTTTTATTAGTGAACAAAAAAAACATACTTATGATTTGATTGCTAAAATTTGTGTATTGTCTATATCTTCATTAGCACTAATTGCCGCTTCATTATTAATTGGTTTTATTATCGGTCAAACATTTAGTAATATGAGTTTTCTAAATTGATTTAAAATGTTAGGAAATAGTAAATGATTACCTAGTGCTAATAGTTTTGGTATTATTGCCTTTATCGTTGCCACTTTTTGAGTTGCGCTATTTTCAATGATACTTGCTGTTCCTTTAAGTTTACTAACATCATTATTTATATGTGAATTTTTACCACCAAAATTAAAAAAAACAACATTAACTTTAGTAGAATTATTATCTGGTATTCCTTCAGTTGTTTTTGGTGCTTTTGGTTTAATGACCATTGGTCCTATTTTTGTAAAAATGGGAGCACCAACCAAAGAAAATATGATGACAGCAAGTTTTATTTTATCAATGATGGCATTACCAACAATTATTTCATTATCTGTTAATGCTATTACTAGAGTACCAAAATCTTATCTATATGCATCATTAGCACTAGGTATTAGCAGGACTGACACTAGTTTTAAAGTCATTTTTAAAGCGGCAAAAACCAAAATCATTGGTGCAATAATTTTTGGATTTGGAAGAGTCATTGGTGAAACAATGGCCGTTGTCATGATTGCTGGTAATAGTACTCTAACCCCCAATTTTGCACACGGTCCACTTGCATTTTTATTTAGTTCAATTTCTACTTTAGCGGGAGTAATTGGACTAGAAATTGGAGAAGCAGTTAGTTCTCAACAAATATCAGCATTATATGGAATTGGTTTATTTTTATTTATTATAGTTTCAATCATTAACTTTATTGTTTTAATAATTTATAAACGTAGTGATAAAAAAGCAAAAGGTCATAAAAAACCACGAAATTATAATTTAAAAAAAATAAATCTATCTGATAATCAACTAATGTTAACTATTAGTGAAAAAACTATTAAAAATCAATGCTGAAAACACTTTAAAGACTATTTTTGATTATTCTTTATGGGGCTAGCTTGTTTTATTACTATGGGATTAATTATTTGAATTATTGGTGATATTATTATTAATGGTATCTTCAACATTAGTGGTAATGCTGGTAGTAGCGTTTTCAATTTTAATTTTGCAGCTTTAATTTGAACAACCGGTGATGAAGGTTACTTATCAATTATCACAATGACATGTTTATTGGTATTAACAACAATTACTATTGCTATGCCATTAGGTATTATTGGCGCAATTTATCTTCACGAATATGCCAAAAATGGTTGATTTGCTTCAATATTACGTTTTGTGCTAAATACCTTATCTTCTACGCCATCAATTATCTTTGGTATGTTTGGATTTACTTTTTTTATTACTTTCTTACAAATAAGTTTCTCAGCAATTGCTGCTAGTTTAACATTAACAATTGTTATTTTACCACTTATTATTAGAGCAGTAGAAGATACATTAAAATCAGTACCTATTGAATACCGTGAAGCATCATTAGCACTAGGTGCTAGTAAATTTGAAACAATAAGAAAAGTAGTTATTCCAGCTGCCATTGGTGGCATTATTACTAGTATGATTTTATCAATGGGTAGAATTATTGGTGAATCAGCACCAGTTTATCTAACATTAGGAAGCACTGTTGCTTTTCCCAATAAAGGTTTCTTAAGTTCAGGACAAACTTTAACAACCCATATTTTATTAGCTAATAAAGAATCAAATGACCCTAATAAATTAGGAATGATGTACCAAACAGCACTAATAACAGTTATACTAATATTTATTTTAAATTTTATAGCAAAACATTTTGAAAAAAGTTTAACAACAGGAATCGGGGTGAAAACAAAATGCTCAATTGAATTATTAAAAGAAAAAATGAAAGCAAGAAAGAATCAGCGAATAGCAATAAAAAAAGAAAAGTAAATGTGATTAAACCTTACTTTTTAAAAGTGAAAGATAAATTTAAGAAAAAATCAAATAACAAATCAAATAATTTATCAAATATAGAAAATATTCCAAAAAGTAATTATGTTTTTACTATTAAAAATTTAAATTTCTTCTATAATCATGGTAAAAAACAGGCTTTATTTAATATAAATTTAGAAATAAGTCGTAATCAAGTAACCGCTTTTATTGGACCAAGTGGTTGTGGCAAATCAACATTACTACGAACTTTAAATAGAATGAATGATTTAATTGATGGTGTTAAAATTAATGGACAAATATTATTCAATAATGAAGATATTTATGAAAATAAAAAAAATATTATTTCATTACGAACTAAAGTTGGAATGGTATTTCAAAAACCTAATCCCTTTCCAATGTCAATTTATGATAATGTTGCATATGGTCCAAAAAATCAAGGCATTAAAAACAAAAAGATTCTAAATCAAATTGTCGAAGATGCTTTAAAAAAAGCGGCTTTATGAGATGAAGTTGCTCAACACTTATTTGATTCAGCATTATCATTATCAGGCGGCCAACAACAACGTTTATGTATTGCTCGTGCTATTGCCCTAAAACCAGAAGTACTATTAATGGATGAACCAACTTCAGCTCTAGATCCGATTGCCGCATCTAAAATTGAAGACTTAATGAATGATTTAAAATCAGACTTTACAATTATTGTTGTTACTCATTCAATGCAACAAGCAGCACTAATTTCTGATAAAACTGCTTTTTTCTTAAATGGAGAAGTCATTGAATATAATAATACTAAAAAAATATTTTCACGACCAAAAGATAAAAGAACAGAAGATTATATTACCGGCAGATTTGGTTAAAAATATATATAATTAATTATAGAGAAAGGAGGAAAAAATGAAAATAATTAACCGTAGATTTGATTTAGATATCATAAATTTAAAACAAAACTTATTAACTTTATTAAAAGAAGTAAAAAAAGAACATAAAGACGCTTTAATAGCAATGGAAACACAAGATTTTGACATGTCAAAAAGAATTGTTGAAACCGATAAAGAAATTAGAACAGTCGCTGAAAGTTTAACAATTACTGCAATTTGAAGTATTGCTCAACAAAATCCTTTTGCTACTGACTTACGTACTATTATTGGCTATATGAATATTATTCGTGATTTAGAACGTATTTCAAATTATGCTAAAAATTTATCCAAATTTAATGTCAAATATAAACCAGAAATTAAATTAACATCTCAATTATCAGGATTAATGAAAAAAGTATTTAAAATGATGGATTTAATTGGTGAATCTATAAATGAAAATGATATTAACAAAGCTTATCAAGCAGCAGAATATGATATTGATATTGATAATCGTTTTCGTGAATCAATGAAAAACATTGTCAATATGTTAAAAGTAAACAAAAATAATGATCAACTCTCTCAATATACATCAACAATGCAACAGTTGAAATATATTGAAAGACTAGGTGATCACTTAGTTAACATTTGTGAAACAATAGTATATATTATTAAAGGTAAATTTTATGATTTATCTTCAACAAAAATATCTGAATAATTTATCAATCAGTGTTAAAATAATTACTTTTTTGCAAGTTTCATTTAAATATTTGCTGAATTATACTTGTAAGTGCAAGTAAATAAAATTGCAAAAAATTCTCATATAAAAATTTCATAATGCTAAATTTAGTTTAGAAAAAAGTAAGGAGTTTTTATATGAGTTATAAACATCTTGGCATAGATGAAAGGATTTATATTGAGAATCAATTGAAATTTAAATTTAAAATTAGTGAAATAGCTAAAAATCTTAATCGAAGTATTAGTACTATTATTCGAGAAATTAATAGAAATAAAGATAATAATCATTATTTTTCATTAATTGCACAAAATAAAGCTGAAAATCGAAAACAATCACATATTAGTTTTCATAAGTTTAAAAATAAGAATTTAGTAAAATATGTACAACAAAAATTACTATTAGGTTGATCACCTGAACAAATTTATGGCAGAATTAAAAATTTTCATAAACAATGAGTTATTATTTTTAAAACAATTTATACTTGAATTTATTTTGGAATGCTTGATAAAGTTACTAGTAAAAATTTAAGAAGAAAAGGTAAAAAACGAAAATCTCAAGAGAATCGTGGCAAGTTTAATGGTAAATCAATTAAAGAACGAGATATAAATGTTAATGATCGTATAACACTTGGTCATTGAGAAGGAGATACTATAGTATCATCAAGAGGCAAAAGCAAATCATGTTTAATAACTTTAGTTGAAAGAGTATCACGATTTACTTTAGCAATATTAGTTAAAAACAGAACTACTAAAGTTATTAATAAAAATGTCAGTTATTATTTATCAATTCTTCCTAAAAACATTGTTAAAACTATTACTTTTGATCGTGGCAAAGAATTTTCAAATTGACAACAACTTGAAAAAAATTTAGATGTAAAAATTTATTTTGCCAATCCATATTCACCTTGACAAAGAGGTACTAATGAAAATACTAATGGTTTAATTAGAGAAAAATTTCCTAAAAAATTTATTTTTTCAAAAACTAATAAAAATGAAGTTCATAAATTTATATTGTCTTTAAATCAAAGACCGAGAAAAATATTAAATTATCTTTCACCAATCGAATATTTGGATAGAAAAATAATTTAGTTGCACTTACCTTTACAATTTAGCATTTTTAAGTCATACTTTAATATGATAATACTTATTATTATTTTATTTTTAATTGTATTAAATTAAGGTATGATTTTTTAATTTAATATTAAAATTTCTAAAAAGGAATGTTTAACTTAATTCTTCTATTTTAATATTACTATTAATATTTTTTTTGTTATATATATTTTGCTTATTTTTATTATATAATAAAGAAATTCCTATTATTAAACCAATTAAATTTAATGTTAAAAATAATAATATGATGCCTAATGCATTATTACTATTACATAAACTTATACCTCAAATTAAAAACACTATTCAAATTACTAAAAATATTCATATAATAAATGTAATTAAACCAATACTCATTACCTTGCACCTTTTTCTTTCTAAAAAATAATTAAACTAAATAAAATATAGTATTTTCTATTAGATTCTTATAATTTAATATTTTTTTCTTTATACAAGTATTTACTCTATATAAATATAAGAAAAATGCATAAAAATATGCATTTTTCTTATATTTATTAAATCAACCCCCATCTATACCCTTTTCTTATGATCAATTTATTTCATTTGGTTTCATTGGTTTTTCATTATTCTTTACACTAATAATTTTACCATTTTTAACGTTAATAACAGTATTTGCAACATATTGGAAGTTAGGATTATGAGTAACCATAATAATTGATGTTTTATATTCTCGATTAACATCCAATAAAATTTCTAACACCTTACGCCCCATTTCCTCATCAAGTGCTCCTGTTGGCTCATCACAAAATAAAATTGTCGGATTTTTTGCTAGTGCTCTACCAATCGATACTCTTTGTTGTTGTCCGCCTGATAATTGACTTGGAAACTTATTCATATGTTCATCCATTTCAATAACTTGAAAAATATCATCAATACTCATATTTTTATTTTTAGCAAGATTTTCACCAACTTCAGCATTTTCACGAGCAGTTAAGTTAGTTAATAAATTGTATTGTTGAAAAATAAAACCAACATTATCTCGTCTAAATTTAGTTAAATGACTATCTTTTAATAAAGATAAATTGTATCCGGCCACAAAAACATCACCAGTATTAGGTTTATCCAATCCCGAAATAATATTTAATAATGTTGTCTTACCACTTCCCGATGGTCCTAAGATAACAACAAAATCACCTAATTTAATTTTTAAATTAACTCCTTTTAATACTTCATATTCTAAGTCTCCAGTTAAGTAAGATTTTTTAACATCAAATAATTCAATAACATTAGTTTGAGTATCAGGAGTATTATTAGTCATTGATATAATTTTACCTGCTAAAATTTCTTTTGAATGAGTTTTTGTTAATTTTTTAATTGCTTTTTGATTATCTTTAAAAGCTTGTAATTTAGCTTTATTAGCTTCTATTTCTTCCTTTGATTCTGGTTTATCATGAGATTTATGAGTTACTGGTGGTATTGTACCTTCGGTTTTAGATACTGACTTCTTTGTAAAACTAGATTCTAACTTATTTTTAGTTACTTGTTCACTTGAATTTTTAGTGTTTTTTTTATCATTTTTCATGTTTTTATTCCTTTCTGCTTTTAATCAATTTCATTTAAAGTTTTAATTGGATTAATCTTCTTCATGGCATATCAATCAATAATAAAGGTTGTTGCATAAATGCCAAAGACAATTAAACCAACCACAAGCGGTAATCATCAAACAAAGAATAATGGTAAAACCCATGTTGTATTAGCAGCTAAATAGTTAAGAATAAACTTAACAATTATTCATCCTACAGGAAAACCAATAACAAACATAACAGCAATCACTGGTAAATACATACCAATAACAATATTAGTTATTTTTGCATCACTATAACCAAGTGTTTTCATTGTTGCTATTGTTTTACGATTTTCATAAATTACTAAATTACTTGTTAATAAAATAATAAAGAACGAAATGATTAATGAAAATATAATAAATGCAACCAATACTGTATCAACTAAAGCAGTAATTTGATTTAACAACTGATGATGGATATCTTGTGGCGTAATATTAACAGCACTACCTGCACCATAACCTTGATAAGTACCAGAACCATCAGTACCACCATTTAAACCAAAAGCACTGTAATCTCCATACATTTGCGAAGTTGAAAATGAATTAGTTATATCTGGTAATGATTGCGAATTTGAAAATTTAAAATTAAAGATTGGATTTTCATTTTCAAATATTTGATTAAGTTTATAAATAACGGGATCATTTAATTGATTAAGAAAATTTTGATATTCATTAAATGATTTTAATTTACCAAAATCAACATCACAAGTTGTTTTTTTGTCTTCTCATTCTTTTTTAAATAATAAAAATAAAAATTCTTTTGTTTTATTAAATGATAAAACTTTATCAGAATTAGTTTTACTAATATAAGTATTAGGTTGACCATAACCATTATATATACCAACTACTTTATACGTTGGTGTTTTAGAACTTATCTTATCATTATAAGAATTAACAACCTTACCAGCAGTAACTTCTTTTAACATATTTGTAGCATTAATACCCATATTATCATAAGCCCCATCCTTTAACTCATCAACTTGTGTATAACCAGTTTGTTGTTTTAATAATGTTACATTATTAACATTTTTACTATCACCAACAATGTTATCAATATTAATTTTATCCAAATCAAAAGGTTTCAATTTATTATTATCTTTAAATTTCATAGTATTACCATTACTACTCATTTTAAATTCATCATTTATTTTTAAATTTAATTGTTTAGCAATTGTTTGATTAATAACAAGACTAATACTATCATCACTATTTTCTTGTTCTAAAAGTGGATTTAATGAAGAACCTCCAGCATCATATAATTGCATCATTGAAGGTTTGCCTAACTGTTGTTGATTTTGTAAACCATAAACTTTCATTAAATATTTGTTCTGTTTAAATAATTTTTCAGGAGTACCAATAAAGTAAGTTCCTAATTCATCAGTTTCTTTATCAAAAGGCACAACATTAAAAGCAACATTAAAAGGAGCATTGGGATCACTATAAGCTTTGGCAATATTTTGACGAATAAAATATGGGCTTTTAGTATAAGCACCTTGCACTACAGTTTGTCCCATTATATTATAAAATAAAGCACCAAATCAAATTCCAACTTTATTAATTCAACTATCACGCTCTTTGTAACTAATTTCAGATGCATTATTATTCAATAATTGTGTTTCATTAGTTAAATGTCACGGATATAATTTATCGCTAGTATCAAAACTTAAATTATCAATATCATTAATAAAAGTAGGACCCTTACTTGAGGCATTTTTGTAAGCAGGAATATTAGTATTTGCTCAATCTTTGAATTTTGTAATATCTAAATCATTAGGATTAGTACTAATCTTACCAGTCTTCGAAATCGTACCACTAATATTCATTGCCACTGTTGTTCGATAGTTTTGATAAAATTTTCTAATAATATTATAAGTATTCTCACTATAAAAACTGTTAATATTAGTATTTTTTAAAACTGTGTCATACATTGGTAATGCATTTGGTCAAGCCATTTGTACCATAATTCCAACAATCACAGAAGCATCTTTAATATCACTAGAATCTAATCCATTTAAAAAGTTTTTAGTAAGCATTTTACCATTTAAATACGTTAAACCAGTATATCCTAAATCACTAATAGCAGCACCGGGATTAGATTCATCTGACATTGGAGCATATGCTTCAGCATTAATATTATTTTCTAATAATTCTTTAACAAAAGTATCATTTAATGGTCCAGAATTATCAAAACGTGGTGGATGTCAATATGTATCACCAGTAGTACTATCAACAGTAGAAGTATAAGTTCAATCATCTTTATTATTTGGATTATAAGTTTTATAAAAACTATATGGAGAATTATAAGTCGGAATGTCATATTCAACTAAGGAGTGATAATTCATACCAGTAAAAGAAAGTAATTTATTATCAGCCATAATTTTTGGACCAATAATAGATGTTGTCATTAAAGTTGTTCCTAAAAACATAGTTAATGCTGCTGCTGCCATTTTTCCAATTGATGATGTAAATAGTGATAAACGGAATCTTGTTAAAAATCCACGATTAATACTTTTTGTTTTAATAATTCGACTAAAGCGAGAATTAACAGTAGCTGATTCGTTTTTAATTAAATCTATTGGTTTTTTAATAACTGTTAAAGCACTAATAACTCATGCAATAATTGATAAAAAACCAAATATTAAAATTAAACAATATATAAATCCTAAACCATTAAAAATAAAATGACCAAAATCTAGATTAAAATAGTTGGCAAATGTTTGAACTATAATTACTTGTAAACCACTTGCTGGTAAAAACACTAAAATAGTACCAATAAGTGCTGCTACCATTGGATAAGCTAAAGATGTAATTAAAATTTTAATATTACTATAACCTAATGATTTTAAAATTCCAATTTGTGTTCGTGAATTATCAATATTTTTATAAGTAATTAATATTACTGTAATTCCTGTAATAATTAAAACAATTAACAATAAACCAATTAATAAACTTTTAAATCCAATAATAGTTGCATTCAAAGTAGCAGTACGATTATTAAACGTATACTTATTATTTCCTAACTTATATACTAAAGCAGCATCAGAATCAATAGTATTAATATATTTACTTCTTAAACTTTGTGAAATTAATTTAATATCATTAATTTTACCTATTGTTGATTTTCCAACAAAATAAATTTCGCGATCATTATCAGAAGAAATTGTGATTTTTTCATTAGCTTTATCATATGATCAAATATAATTATTTTTTTCTAACCTTTTACTTAAACCAAATTGCATTTGATCAACGTATAATAAACCTTCACGATTTTTATTTGGAATTGGTGTAGTTTGATCAATAATTGGGGTTGTGAAATCAGCAGATACACCATATCCAACAATTTTTAATCAATTATAACTACTATAAACAGCATCATTTAAATCATATCCTGAAACTTTTAAACTACTTCCTAATTGATCTGATTGCACACGAATTGTATCATTAATATGCAAATTATTTTTTTGAGCAAATTCTTTATTAATAACTACCTGTTTTCAACTTGGAGTTTTATCTGGATTATTACTATCTCCTATTTGATAACCATCACTAATGATTAATTTATCAATACGAGCATCTTGATTATAAGTTAATATTTTTAAAATTCTAGGATTACTATTATTATCTAATTGCATAGTTCTGCCTTCAACACGATCTCATATAAATTCATTACCAGCATAATTCGCAATATTGTTAATATCAAAATCATTCTTTTCATCAACAGCAGTTGTTGATGTTGAGATTTTATTAGAAATAGTTTTTGGAGTAGTATTAGATAAATCAATAACAAAATCATGTAAATTAGATTTTGCAACTAATGTTGAATATTCATCAGAAATTCTTGCTAAACTTGTTTGCATTAATGAAAAAATAGTTGATGATAATAATACTAAAACAATTAAACCAACTAATTGAATTTTATTACGAAATGCTTGTTTAAACGCATTTTTAAAAAGCAAAAATGATTGTTTTTTCATATTCCTTCTTCCTTTCTTTTAAATTTGCTAAATTGTAAAGGTAAGTGCAACTAAATTATTTTTCTATCCAAATATTCGATTGGTGAAAGATAATTTAGTATTTTTCTCGGTCTTTTATTTAAAGACAATATAAATTTATGAACTTCATTTTTATTAGTTTTTGAAAAAATAAATTTTTTAGGAAATTTTTTTCTGATTAAACCATTAGTATTTTCATTAGTACCTCTTTGTCAAGGTGAATATGGATTGGCAAAATAAATTTTTACATCTAAATTTTTTTCAAGTTGTTGTCAATTTGAAAATTCTTTGCCACGATCAAAAGTACTAGTTTTAACAATGTTTTTAGGAAGAATTGATAAATAATAAATGACATTTTTATTAATAACTTTAGTAGTTCTGTTTTTAACTAATATTGCTAAAGTAAATCGTGATACTCTTTCAACTAAAGTTATTAAACATGATTTGCTTTTACCTCGTGATGATACTATAGTATCTCCTTCTCAATGACCAAGTGTTATACGATCATTAACATTTATATCTCGTTCTTTAATTGATTTACCATTAAACTTGCCACGATTTTCTTTAGATTTTCGTTTTTTACATTTTCTTCTTAAATTTTTACTAGTAACTTTATCAAGCATTCCAAAATAAATTCAAGTATAAATTGTTTTAAAACTAATAACTCACTCTTTATGAAAATTTTTAATTATGCCATAAATTTGTTCAGGTGATCAACCTAATAGTAATTTTTGTTGTACATATTTTACTAAATTCTTATTTTTAAACTTATGAAAACTAATATGTGATTGTTTTCGATTTTCAGCTTTATTTTGTGCAATTAATGAAAAATAATGATTATTATCTTTATTTCTATTAATTTCTCGAATAATAGTACTAATACTTCGATTAAGATTTTTAGCTATTTCACTAATTTTAAATTTAAATTTCAATTGATTCTCAATATAAATCCTTTCATCTATGCCAAGATGTTTATAACTCATATAAAAACTCCTTACTTTTTTCTAAACTAAATTTAGCATTATGAAATTTTTATATGAGAATTTTTTGCAATTTTATTTACTTGCACTTACAAGTATAATTCAGCATTTTAAAACAAAAAAAGTTATTGAATTAAAGACATTTTTCAACCATTAATTAAAGTTTTTAAATCTTGAATAGTTTTAGTAATAAGTAGTGTTAATTGGGCACTTAAAAAATAAGTTAAATTCTTCTTAAAAATAGCAATTAAAAGTTTTTTATTATTATCAGTAATAGAAACTTTGTGGTCAAAATTAGTAAACATTTGTTTTTTAAATTGCCATGTTAAAATGATAATTTTAGTTTTAGTATATGCTTTTACTGGAAATTGTTTATTAATAATATTGGGTAATGAAAAATTACTAAATAATGTTACTCAAGTTTTTTTAATTAAATTAAAAATTGTAAATAAATTATCACTAAACATTTTTCATGAAAAGAAACCTAATCAATAGTAAAAGAACACTAAAATTAGTACTGAAATAAAGTTATTTATTGATGGTAATGATATTTTAATCATAGTAAAATTAAATTGTAAAATAATAGCAATTATAATAATTGACAAAATAGTAAAACGCATCACTTTCATAATTTGATTATTATTACGGCTTAAAAAACTAAAACAAATAAATAAATGTAAAATCGAAATCAATGATAGCATTGGTAAACTTTCTAAATCTAAAAAATTAATATTAATTACCATTTCTTGAACTGGTAATAAAAATAAACAAAATTGTGCTAAAAATCATAAACTAAATTGAAGAATAATGATTTTTGTTTTATTAAATATTTTTTTATTATTAATACTATTTTTATGAAAATTAATAGTAATTAAAAAAGTTAATTTCATATTTAAAAGTAAAAAAAGAACTGGTAAACCAAAAAAAATAAATAATTGTTCAAAATTATTAATACTATTAATTTTTAAAATATTACTACTACGTAACATTATATTCACCTTTAAATAAACTTTGCTATTATTATAATTATAAACTATTAAAATTAAATAATGCAATTATTTAGTTTTAGATAGTGTTCAAATATTTAAAAAGAAAAGGAAAAAAGAAAATGTTATGAAACTGCTGTAGCTGAATTATACTTGTAAGTGCAAGTAAATAAAATTGCAAAAAATTCTCATATAAAAATTTCATAATGCTAAATTTAGTTTAGAAAAAAGTAAGGAGTTTTTATATGAGTTATAAACATCTTGGCATAGATGAAAGGATTTATATTGAGAATCAATTGAAATTTAAATTTAAAATTAGTGAAATAGCTAAAAATCTTAATCGAAGTATTAGTACTATTATTCGAGAAATTAATAGAAATAAAGATAATAATCATTATTTTTCATTAATTGCACAAAATAAAGCTGAAAATCGAAAACAATCACATATTAGTTTTCATAAGTTTAAAAATAAGAATTTAGTAAAATATGTACAACAAAAATTACTATTAGGTTGATCACCTGAACCAATTTATGGCAGAATTAAAAATTTTCATAAACAATGAGTTATTAGTTTTAAAACAATTTATAATTGAATTTATTTAGGTTTTCTTGATAAAGTTACTAGTAAAAATTTAAGAAGAAAAGGTAAAAAACGAAAATCTAAAGAAAATCGTGGCAAGTTTAATGGTAAATCAATTAAAGAACGAGATATAAATGTTAATGATCGTATAACACTTGGTCATTGGGAAGGAGATACTATAGTATCATCAAGAGGCAAAAGCAAATCATGTTTAATAACTTTAGTTGAAAGAGTATCACGATTTACTTTAGCAATATTAGTTAAAAACAGAACTACTAAAGTTATTAATAAAAATGTCAGTTATTATTTATCAATTCTTCCTAAAAACATTGTTAAAACTATTACTTTTGATCGTGGCAAAGAATTTTCAAATTGACAACAACTTGAAAAAAATTTAGATGTAAAAATTTATTTTGCCAATCCATATTCACCTTGACAAAGAGGTACTAATGAAAATAATAATGGTTTAATTAGAGAAAAATTTCCTAAAAAATTTATTTTTTCAAAAACTAATAAAAATGAAGTTCATAAATTTATATTGTCTTTAAATCAAAGACCGAGAAAAATATTAAATTATCTTTCACCAATCGAATATTTGGATAGAAAAATAATTTAGTTGCACTTACCTTTACAATTTAGCGTAACTGTGTCTTTATTGCATTGGCTACATGTTCAACATCGGTACCAATAACAATTTGCAAAGCTTCTTTATTCAAAATTTTAGTACCAAATGCTCCTGGGGCCTTAACTTTTGCCAAATTAACACGTGATGTATCTTTAACAATCAAACGTAACCTAGTAGCACAATTATCAATTTCAACAAAATTATCTGCACCAATTGGTGCAGATAATTTTGTTGCCATTAATGTATATTTATCACTTTTAAGATTTTTATTGCTTAACTCTGATTTTGTTGTTACTTTATTTTCTTCAACACCAAAATCTTCTTCTCTTCCTGGCGTTTCAATATTCATTTTAGTAATTAATGTATAAAATACAATAAAATAAACTCCACCAGCAGCCACAATTAATAATACTCATAGTGGATTTGAAGTAATATGATAAGCACCTGTAGCATGATTAGCAAATCCTCATGATTGAGCAAAAGAAATGCAATAGTCAATAATTCCAGAACTAAAACCAAAACCAACTTGGATATGCAATGCTGTCGTTATTGCAATAAATATCCCTGTTAATAAGGCATGAATTACTAATAATAATGGAGCAATAAATACAAATGAAAATTCAATTGGTTCATTGATTCCACTAATAAAAGAAACTAAAGCAACTCCTCCTAAAATCCTGATACCATTTTTCTATTTTCTTTTTTAGCTGCCATAATCATAGCTAAGGCAGCAGCAGGAATACCACCCATCATAATAGGAAAGAAACCTGATTGAAAAAATCCAGATCCTTCAATACCTCTAGTAAAAGCATTAATGTCTCCATTTACTCATTCCGTTGTTCCAGATGCGGCACCTGTAATTGGAGATATTATCTGACCATTAATTGGTAATTGAAATCAAAAAAAGTATTTAAGATTTGATGTAATCCAAAAGGTAATAATAAACGATTTAATATTCCATAAACTGCTGTTCCTGGAATAGCAACTGCTGGATTATTTGGATTAGCAACTAATTGACCAAATTTCATTAATACTAATTGAATTCATGGTCAAACAATAGCAAATGCCAAAGCAGTGGGAATAGTTATTGCTAAAGCCACCATTGGTGCAAATCTTCTACCACCAAAGAATGATAATGCTTGAGGAAGTTTAATTTCTTTATATTTATTATATAAAAATGCAGATAAACACCCCGCTACAATTCCACCAAAAACACCAATGTTTAATACATAAATACCACCGATAATAGTTTTACCATCTGTTCCAAATTCTTCTACATAAAATAATGACGAAAATTTTTCACCTTTACTTGATGTAAAAGTTAAAACATTTTTATATAACATTTCTGGTAATGAATGTTAAATTGACGTCATTGCAGATATTGCCAAATAAAATACTGCTCCAACTAATGCAGCTTCACCACGATGATCTTTAGCTAAACCTAAAGCAAATAATAATGGTAAATTATCAAATACTATTTTTCCTGGTTGTTGAATAATATATGAAATTCAATAACCAACTTCATTAGTAACATGCATAACACCAGCATCAGTTGTAGTAGTAAATGTAAGCCCTAATGCTCCAAATCTGTTTAAAATAGCAGCGAATGGTAATACTGCAATTGGAAATTGTAATGCTTTACCTAAGTCTTGTAAAAATTTTAAAACATTATTTCAAGGACTTTTTTCTTTTGAGGTTTTTAATTCTTGCTCTAGTTTTTTTTTTTTTTTTTGATAAATTGTTATACTATCGTTTTTTTCTTTATGTTTTTTTCAGAAAACTAAACCCATATTTTAACCCCTTCCTAAAACTTTTTCTTAATTTTTCAAAATTAAAACATTGAACTTATTGAAACTGATAATAGCACAATGGCACCAACTGTTGCACAAAACATTAAAAATATATAAAGAGCTTTATTTCAAAAATGAAAAACTTGATATGTAACTTTTTTTGGTTTAAATAAAAATTGCTCGTTAATCAGGCTCCTTTCTTTACGTAATTTTCTTTTAAATAAAAAAAACACAAGAAAAATAATACCAATACAAATCAAACCAATGATAAACATTATTCACATTGCCGATGTTGATAAACTTTTATTGTGCGACTCTAATGTTAAAAAATTTAGCATAATCATTTACACTTTCTAATCATTAGTTTTTTATCTTAATAAATATTATTATACAATAAATTTTTCTTAAATAAATATAATCACAAAATTTTACACTTTTTTATTGTTTATTATACAATGACTTACGCATTCTAAATCTTAATTTAATTGGTACACCCTGAAAACCAAATCGTTCACGAATTTGATTAATTAAAAAACGTTCATAAGAAAAATGACATCGTTGTGGATCATTTACCATTAAAATAAAAGTAGGCGGATTTTTTTCAACCTGTGTTGTGTAATATATCTTTAATCTACCACCTTTAAAGTAGGGCGGCTCATTAATTAATTGAGCTTTATTAATTATTTCATTAAGAATACTTGTTTTAATTCTTAAATTCATATTAACTAATACTTCATTAATAGTAGCAAATAAAGTATGAATTCTAGTATTTTCTAAAGCAGATAAATATACAACAAAAGAATACTCAAGGTATTTAAATTTTTCTTTTATTTTTTTAGTAAACTCTTGCATTGTTTTTTCATTTTTTTTAACTAAATCTCATTTATTAACAATAATAATAACTGGCTTATCTAAATTTTTTGCCATTCCTGCTATTGTTAAATCTTGTTCTTGAATTTCAACACTACCATCTAATAAAAACAAAACAATATCACTACGTTCAATAGCATTAGTAGTTCTAATTAAACTATATTTTTCTAAATCTTCAGTAATTTTTCCTTTTCTACGAATTCCAGCAGTATCAATAACACAATATTGTTTTTTATTATAAACAAAATTACTATCAATAGCATCAGTTGTTGTTCCTGCTATTGGTGAAACAATAACTCTATTCTCTTGAAGAATAGTATTAACTAAACTTGATTTACCAACATTGGGACGACCAATAATTGCTAAATTAATATGTTCTTTTTTTTCTGTATGAACCTCTTTTGGTAATTTAGTAATTATCATATCTAATAAATCACCAAAACCAACACCATGACTAGCAGATACTAAAATTGGTTCGCCAAAGCCAACTTTTAAATAATCATAAATTTTATCATTATCGTTTTGAACATTATCATATTTATTTGCAATAATAATAACCGGTTTCTTAGTTCTGTATAATAATTTAGAAATATCTTCATCTTCGTGAGTTAGACCTTCTTGATAAGAACAAACAAATAAAACAATATCAGCCTCAGCTAAAGCAATATTAACTTGTTGATTGATTTGTTGAGTAAAATTAGTAATCGTTTTAGTAATACCACCCGTATCAATAATCACAAAATTTTGTGTTAATCATTCACCAATGCCATAAATTCGATCTCTAGTTGCTCCAGGCATATCTTCAATTATTGCTACTTTTTTTTGTAATATACGATTAAAAATTGAAGATTTACCAACATTAGGGCGTCCTACAATTACTACTTTTGGTAACTTATTCATTTTATTCAAATCCTTATATTTAAAATATTATTTTTTATGACTAAAGTAATTATCATATAAAACTTTTAATTTATCAACGGTCGTTTGTAAATTATAATCACTATTATCTAAAATAACTGCATCTTCAACAATTACTAGTTGACCAATGCTACGAGTTTTATCAACATTATCACGAATTACCATATCGTTATATACTTGTTCTTGTGTAATATTAATACCCTCTTTAATATACTGTTTATATCTTCTTTCACTACGAGCGTGTAAACTAGAAGTTAAAAAAATCTTTAATTGAGCATCAGGTAAAACAACACTACTAATATCTCTGCCAACGACAATAAAGCCTTGACTTCTAACCATTTCTTGAATTCTAGCAAACATAACTTTTCTAACTTCAGATAACGAAGCAATTATTGGTACTTTACTAGTAACATTTTTATCATAAATTTCTTCTGTTGGTGGTTGATCATTAAATAAAAAATGACCATTAACTCATCTTATATCAAAAAGTTGTAATGCTGCAAGTATTAAATCTTCACTTTCAAAAGCAATTTTGTTTTTTAAACAATAATTAGTAAAGCTACGATACATAATTCCTGTATCCATAAATTGATAATCAATTTTTTTAGAAAGTAAATATGCTGCTGCTGATTTACCACTAGCTGCTGGACCATCTATTGCAATATTAATCTTTGGGTACATTGTTTTTCTCCATTCTCTACTTAATAAATAATATTAATGATAATACTAACACGACTATTAAAATTAAACAAATAATGATAATACTAAATACTGTTAAACTTCACTTATAGTTATTCTTAATTTTAACTTTTTGTAATTCATCTTGAAAATTATTATGTTCTTGATTAATTTCTTTTAGTTCTTTATTAAGATCACTATTATTTATTTTATACTTTTTATATTTAAATTCTAAATTTTTAACAAAATTTTTGACATCATGAATTTTACTTTCTAAGTCTTTTTGAAATTCATTTATTTTATTATGCATACTATTAATTAACGTTTGATATTCCAAGTTAGTACTTATTAATGGCACATCAACTATTTCAAAATCAATATTTTCGCTATATTTTTTTAAAATATTATTAATATTTTCTAACATATTTTCCAATATTAGTTTATCATTATCATCTAAATGTTGTTCATTATTTTTAATAAAATAATTTTCAAAATTAACTAAATTTAAATCAGAATTTAATTTTTGAAAAATTGGCTCAAAATATGATTTATCAATTTTTATTAGTTGCTGATAATAATTTTCTATTTTTTGTTCTTGTTCTCAAAGCTTACTATTTTCTTTAATTTCTTTAGCAATTTGTTCACGTAAACTTTTATATTTTTCCATTCTTGTCATTAAAGCACCCACAAATTAATATTTAAAAAATTCCAATATTGATTTATTTTTAATAGTAATGATAATTTTCTTGATTATAACATAAATATATAAAATCATTATAATATACAAATTTAACTATTGATAATATTGATAATATTTTAAAAAATAATTGTTTTTACTTAGTTTTCTTTTAAACATTATTAAATAAAAGGGACGGTAACAAAAACGGAGGATATAATTACTTTTTAAACATTTCTTTAAAATTATAGACAAGAAATAATTGTAATTATATGCAATTGTAAATTTATCTTACTAATAAATTAAATGAATTGCAATTAAAATACAAATATTAAAAAAATGAAAAATAAAATTAATATTTATACACAACAAAAATTCTTATTAACTTTTAATTTAATAAGTTTTCAAAATTTTAATGCTGAATTATACTTGTAAGTGCAAGTAAATAAAATTGCAAAAAATTATCATATAAAAATTTCATAATGCTAAATTTAATTTAGAAAAAAGTAAGGAGTTTTTATATGAGTTATAAACATCTTGGCATAGATGAAAGGATTTATATTGAGAATCAATTGAAATTTAAATTTAAAATTAGTGAAATAGCTAAAAATCTTAATCGAAGTATTAGTACTATTATTCGAGAAATTAATAGAAATAAAGATAATAATCATTATTTTTCATTAATTGCACAAAATAAAGCTGAAAATCGAAAACAATCACATATTAGTTTTCATAAGTTTAAAAATAAGAATTTAGTAAAATATGTACAACAAAAATTACTATTAGGTTGATCACCTGAACAAATTTATGGCAGAATTAAAAATTTTCATAAAGAGTGAGTTATTAGTTTTAAAACAATTTATACTTGAATTTATTTTGGAATGCTTGATAAAGTTACTAGTAAAAATTTAAGAAGAAAAGGTAAAAAACGAAAATCTCAAGAGAATCGTGGCAAGTTTAATGGTAAATCAATTAAAGAACGAGATATAAATGTTAATGATCGTATAACACTTGGTCATTGAGAAGGAGATACTATAGTATCATCACGAGGTAAAAGCAAATCATGTTTAATAACTTTAGTTGAAAGAGTATCACGATTTACTTTAGCAATATTAGTTAAAAACAGAACTACTAAAGTTATTAATAAAAATGTCAGTTATTATTTATCAATTCTTCCTAAAAACATTGTTAAAACTATTACTTTTGATCGTGGCAAAGAATTTTCAAATTGACAACAACTTGAAAAAAATTTAGATGTAAAAATTTATTTTGCCAATCCATATTCACCTTGACAAAGAGGTACTAATGAAAATACTAATGGTTTAATTAGAGAAAAATTTCCTAAAAAATTTATTTTTTCAAAAACTAATAAAAATGAAGTTCATAAATTTATATTGTCTTTAAATCAAAGACCGAGAAAAATATTAAATTATCTTTCACCAATCGAATATTTGGATAGAAAAATAATTTAGTTGCACTTACCTTTACAATTTAGCAATAGAAAAAAATAATTAATCAAAATTTAACAAAAAAAGTTTTAAAAATAGTTAATACCATAGAAAATAATAAAATTTGTTATAATTGAATAGAGTAATTATGATATGAGGAAAGGAAGTTATATACATGTGACCATTTAAAAAAAAGGATAAAACTGGAAAAGCAAAAGATCAAAAAAAATGTGATGGTTGTGGGAAAATGAAAAATTCATCTGAATGTACTAAAGCAGCAGATGGTAAATGTTTGTGTAAAGATTGTGCTAAATAAATATATTAAATAAGTGTGTTAATGACACACTTATTTAATATATTTAGAAAGGAAGGATATAATGAAATTATTCAATAAAAAAAACAAAAAAACTGATGATGAATCTTTAACAAAAACTGTAAAATGTTTTGATTGCGGAATGATGTTTGAACCTTTTGACATTCTTGATATAAAAGAAGGAAAATCTTTATGTAAAAAATGTTTCATTAAAGAAGAAGAAAAATAAATTAATGATGTGTTTAGCAAAACACATTTTTTATTATTTAAAATAAAATAAATAATTATTTTCACAATATTTTATTATAATTATTATGATAAATTAAATTAATTAAAAGGAGAAAAAATGAACATTTTTATAGAAATATTGGGGTATCTTGCAGCCGTTTGTATTCCTTTGGCATTCTTACCACAAACTATTAAACTAATTAAAACAAGAAATACTTCAGGTCTTTCTATTTTTTCATATAGTATCTATCAACTGGGGGGTCTTACTTTTTTAATATTTGGCATACTTCGTAATGATATTCCCATGATTACTTGTCAAACTATTACTGCTACACTAAATTTCATAATAATTGGGATTATTGTTAACAATTTAATTAAACAAAAAAATAAGGAGGAAAAAAATGTCTAATATTGCAATTGATATTATTGGATATATAGGTGCCTTTTTTATTTCAGTTGCCTTTTTACCACAAACTATTAAACTAATTAAAACTAAAAACACAAAAGGTTTATCGTTAATTTCTTATAGCATATATCAAATAGGCTTAACTTCATTCATAATTTATGCTAGTTTAATTAAAAACATTCCCTTACTAGCAGCAAATGCCTTTGGTACAGTTATTAATATCATATTATTAACATTAATAATTTATAATTTATATTATAATAATAAAGATAAAAAGAACAATTTAACTTCCAAAAAATAAAATTTTTATTAACATAATACTTGCACAAGAATGGAGAAAAAAATGGCACATATTAATCTATTAGGAACTTTTATTTTTATTATCATTGGTTATTTAATCGGCTCAATCTCACCTTCAATTATTATTAGTAAATTAAAATTTAAAACCGATGTTAGAGATTATTACTCTAAAAATGCTGGTGCTACTAATTCAACACGAGTTATGGGTGGTAAATGAGGAGCTATTATTTTAATTATTGATGGTTTTAAGCCCGCTATTCCTATTTTAATTGCATACGGTTTAACCTTTATTGATATTACTAATCCTAATTATGAAACAATGTTTAAACAAGCATATATTTATCCAACTGGTCTTGCTGCAATTATTGGTCACTGTTGACCACTATTTTATGGTTTTCGTGGTGGTAAAGGAGCTGCATCTTCATTAGGAGTACTATTAATGATTAATCCTATTTATTGCGTTATCACAATTGCTAGTTGATGATTTATTTTATATTTAAGTAGAATGTCATCTTTATCTTCAATGTTAATGATGATACTTGCTTTTATCTTATCATGAATACCGAATATACCACTGCATTCTTTTCTTTCCCAACAAGACACTCAATACTATATTGTTAATATAACTATGGCTCTAATTTGAATATTAATTATTATTCGTCATTGAGATAATTGTAAAAGAATTCTTAATCATACTGAACGTAAAGTGACTATTTTTGATAAAAAAAATAAAAAAGCAAATGAAGAAAAAAAATAAAAAATCATCTCTTTATACAAATTCAATAAAAATATTTTTTAAAAAAATACTTGTTTTATGTTTAAAATTAATGTACTATTATAACCATGTTGACTTAACATTGTTAATATTCTCTCCGATATTAGCTTTGCTTAAGCCGAATTATATTTAAAGGAGAGTTGTCAAATATGGAACAAATTAAACAAGATGAATTGATTAAAAAATTTCGCTTAAATGCCAAGGATACTGGTTCTTCTGCAGTTCAAATTATTAACTTAACAAAAAGAATTTTAGAATTAACAGCCCATCTACAAGTACAAAAAAAAGATATTACTGCAAAACGAAGTTTGTTAAAAATGGTAGCAAGCAGAAAACGTTTCTTAAAATACTTTAAAAAACAAGATGTTGCTACATACAATAAATTATTAACAGCACTATCACTAAAAGATAACTAATATTAAATCAGTATTTACTTATTAATACTGATTTTTTTATATACATCTAAATAATATTAAACATAGAAATAGATTTACAAATGATTTAAACAATAATAAAATTAATACTAAAAGTGTTATAATATAGTTATTAATTATTATATGTTTCTAACCCATTTATTTTTTACTAAAATAAATGGGTTTTTGATTTCAAAAAGGAGGAACAAAATAATGAATGATAAAGATATTAATGGTGAAAAAATAATATCAGTTATTTTAAATTCTTTCACTTCATATCAAAATATTACATATTTTAATTATTGGGATTATAGCTGAATTATACTTGTAAGTGCAAGTAAATAAAATTGCAAAAAATTCTCATATAAAAATTTCATAATGCTAAATTTAGTTTAGAAAAAAGTAAGGAGTTTTTATATGAGTTATAAACATCTTGGCATAGATGAAAGGATTTATATTGAGAATCAATTTAAATTTAAATTTAAAATTAGTGAAATAGCTAAAAATCTTAATCGAAGTATTAGTACTATTATTCGAGAAATTAATAGAAATAAAGATAATAATCATTATTTTTCATTAATTGCACAAAATAAAGCTGAAAATCGAAAACAATCACATATTAGTTTTCATAAGTTTAAAAATAAGAATTTAGTAAAATATGTACAACAAAAATTACTATTAGGTTGATCACCTGAACAAATTTATGGCAGAATTAAAAATTTTCATAAACAATGAGTTATTAGTTTTAAAACAATTTATACTTGAATTTATTTTGGAATGCTTGATAAAGTTACTAGTAAAAATTTAAGAAGAAAAGGTAAAAAACGAAAATCTAAAGAAAATCGTGGCAAGTTTAATGGTAAATCAATTAAAGAACGAGATATAAATGTTAATGATCGTATAACACTTGGTCATTGAGAAGGAGATACTATAGTATCATCACGAGGTAAAAGCAAATCATGTTTAATAACTTTAGTTGAAAGAGTATCACGATTTACTTTAGCAATATTAGTTAAAAACATAACTACTAAAGTTATTAATAAAAATGTCAGTTATTATTTATCAATTCTTCCTAAAAACATTGTTAAAACTATTACTTTTGATCGTGGCAAAGAATTTTCAAATTGACAACAACTTGAAAAAAATTTAGATGTAAAAATTTATTTTGCCAATCCATATTCACCTTGACAAAGAGGTACTAATGAAAATACTAATGGTTTAATTAGAGAAAAATTTCCTAAAAAATTTATTTTTTCAAAAACTAATAAAAATGAAGTTCATAAATTTATATTGTCTTTAAATCAAAGACCGAGAAAAATATTAAATTATCTTTCACCAATCGAATATTTGGATAGAAAAATAATTTAGTTGCACTTACCTTTACAATTTAGCATTTTTATTTTGTGCCTATCTCAGGAATAGAATATGGTCTAAACAATAATACAGGTTACTATAATCACATACTATTAGCATTATGATCGGGAATTTTCCACTCGATTTCTGCTGTTAATAATGCTGGTTTTGATATAGTTGGTATAACTTCATTAGAACATTTTCAGAGTGATTATTTTGTGCAGTTAATTTTTATTATTGAATTTGTAATTAGTGGTATTGGTTTTCCTGTTTATTATGATTTATATCATTGAATTAAAAATAAAACTCATGGTAAAAAATTTAGATTTAGTTTATTTACTAAACTAACATTAATAACATATTTTTTAGTTGCGATATTGGGTGTTAGTAGTTTTATGTTTATTGAATATTTTTCACGTAATGTCATAACTCCATCAAGGCAAGAGCCCATTTTTAAAAATTTATCGACATCTGATGCAATTATGGCTGTTTTTTTTAATACAATGTCAACAAGAAATGCTGGATACTATACAGTTGACTTAAATAAATTTCACCTTGCCTCACAAATGATCCAATCATTAATGATGTGAATTGGTTCTTCACCAGCAAGTACTGTCGGAGGAATTAGAACGACAACTTTAGCAATCATTCTTTTAACAATTTTTAATATTGCCCGTGGCCGTAATGATGTTTTTGTATTCAAGCGTAAAATTCCTAATCAAACTGTTCGTATGTCATTTATAGTCGGCACACTTGGTTTTATTTTAGTTTTTGTATCAGTAATGATTATCACAATTGAAAATGTTTTTATAATAGATAATTCTGATATGACCTTTGCACAAGTAATTTTTGATGTTTCAAGTGCTTTTGGAACAACAGGACTTTCATTATTTGATAATTCCAAATTAGGTATTTTTAGTCAACTTAGTTTAATTTTTGTCATGTTTGTGGGACAATTAGGAGTATCAACTACTTTTCTTGCTTGAAGTGATCGTAAATCAAAACCAACGATAAGTAGAGTTGAAGAAAACGTATTAATTGGATAAATTAAGAAACGGTGAACACATATGATAAAAATTTTAGATGGTAAAATAATTGCCCAGCAAATTAAAGCAAAAATTAAAGCACAAGTAACAACTATTACTAATCGTAAACCTAAACTAGCAGTAATAATTATTGGTGAAGATTTAGCATCACAAATGTACGTACGAACTAAAATTAAAGCATGTCAAGAATGTGGTATTGATGGACAAGTATTTTCACTAACAACAACAGTAACACAAAAAGAAATAATTAATAAAATTGAACAATTAAATAGTGATAATAATATTGATGGAATTTTAGTACAATTACCACTACCAAAACATTTAGATACATTAGCAATTATTAATAGCATTACTATTAATAAAGATGTTGATGGTTTAACAAATATTAATGCCGGAAGATTATTACAAGGTGATAAAAAAGCAATGTTGCCTTGTACAGTAAAAGGTATTTTAAAATTACTAAATCACTATCAAATTCCCATTTCTAAACAAAATATTACTATCATTAACGATAGTAATATTGTTGGTAAACCATTGGCTTTATCATTAACTAATATAGGAGCAACTGTTAGCATTGTTCATAAATTAACTAAAGACTTAACTCTTTATACTAAAGAAGCTGATATCATTTGTAGTGCTACTGGTGTCTATAATATTATTAATAGTAGTCAAGTTAAACGTGATGTTGTTATTATTGATGTAGCAATTAATTATCAAGGTAAAGAAAAAAAAGTTGTTGGTGATATTAATTTTGAAATAATGAAAAATACCGCTTCAGCAATTACTCCTGTGCCTGGTGGTGTTGGACCAATGACTATTGCCATGTTATTAGAAAATTTAATGATTTGCTATCAATTAAATAATAAATATAATTAAATTAGAAAATTAAATGTTAAAGAAAAATTGGATTAAAAAAAGATTAAATAATATTGAAAAAAATAATTTAGAATTATTAAAATTTAAGTTTTTAAAAGAAACTATTTCAACAAATAGTGTTTATTTTGATAGTCCTTTACATTTTTTAAAACCAGAAAATTATTCAGATTATCAAATACATAATGAAAATAATACTATTATTTTTAAAATAGAAGTTAATATACAAAAATTATATGATGATTGAATAAAAGGAATGAATAATTTTGCTTGAGATTATATTTTAAGTAAAAAATATATAAATATTAACAATGAATATAATTTAAAAACTAATGAGTTTATTAATAAAATTAATCAAAACTTATTTCTTTTAAAAAATAATATTTACGTTGTAAAATTTTGAATCTCAAAAATAGTAAAAAATAATTTCAATATTTCTTCCTTTGAAAAAGATTGAGAATAATTTAACGATGTTGGATATTGATGAATAGATAAAGATACTTTAAATAAAGAAGTTTCTTTAAATGAAAAATTACGTTTTACTTTTAGAAATTCATCAGATTCTTTAATAAAAGAACTATTATTTAAAGGAAATCATGAAATTACAATAAAATATGTTGAAACTGAAACTGAAATTACTACTAAAGGTTATAAATATAAAAATTCTAATTGATGAAAAAGAAATTGATCATGATTTATTTCAATATTTATTTCAATTTTAGCCCTTTTATTTACAATCATATTTAACTTTTTAAATTAATATAAAACATTAAAGTTCTAAATCAAAAAATAAATCATATTGTATGCAAAAATTATAAAATTTGTTATAAAAATAATCATAAACTAAACTTATAGTTTTAACTCATTACTTTATTTTTAAAGTATGTGGGTTTTTTATTTTTTTAAAAGAAAGAGTACAAAAATTATGAAATATTTTAATCCAAACTATTGATTTAAACTATGATTATTAATCACACCAGTTTTTAATAATCAACTACAAAATACTAATGCTAAAACAATTTATAATAAAGAAACTATTAAAGATTGAAAACCTAAAAATATATCTATTGCAGATTTTACACAATCTAATGATCAAGACATTACTTGTATTCATGAAGCAGGACATACAACAATTATTTTAGATTCTAAATTTAAAAACAAATTTCAAAAGTTAGAATCTATCACTTCAGATTTCCAATACTTTGGAAGAACAATATCTGATCAGTTTATACCTTTAAATCAAATTAAAAATATAAGTGATAATGACTTATATACCTTATTACGAATTGATTTAGCTGGATTTGCCGCTGAATCTATGTTTTTTGATAGTAACCCTTTAAAATATATTATCGGACAAGCAAGAATTATGGATTCAAGTGACTTACAAGACTATCACAATATTTATCAAGAAGAGTTTGAAGTTAGAAAATTAAAACCCTACAATGAAGAACCTTTAAATTTTATAGGTAAACAATTAAATGAAACAAGAAAAATAATAAATAATAAACCAGAATTTGAAAAAATTCTTAAAACATGTTGTCTAATAAACTACGTTAATAAAGAACACACTGATTATATTTTAAATCATAAATAAATACCTATTCCACTATTTAAAAAAGATGAAATTAAAAGTTTTACAAAAGAACAAATAGTAACTTTTACTGAAAAACAAATAACCACATTCACTACTGAACAAATACCATATTTCACAGAAAATCAAATTCAAGCATTTACAACAGAACAAATACAAGCGTTTACAAAAGAACAAATAAAAGTATTTACAGAAAAACAAATGCAAGCATTTACACAAGAACAAATGCAAAGTTTTACAATAGAACAAATAAAAGTATTTACTGAAAAACAGATAATTTCATTTACAGAAAAACAAATACAAGCATTTACACAAGAACAAATTCCATATTTCTCAATAAAACAAATAACATCTTTTACAAGTAAACAAATTCAAGCACTCACAATTAAACAAATACGATCATTAATTCCAATTCAAATTCCATCATTTACTAAAGTACAAATCCAAGCACTATTTGGGAGCATACCGATGTTGTCAATAATATTCAAATTTGTCTTTAAATTATAAGTTTAGACGAGAATAATTTAGACTTCAATATGCAATTGTAAGTTAATCTTAACACTTCAAAAATATTAGTCAACAATAATACTTACTTTTATAACTCAAAAATTCTTATTAAAGTTTTCTTTAATAAGTTTTATTTTATTTTTATTTATTTGCTAAATTGTAAAGGTAAGTGCAACTAAATTATTTTTCTATCCAAATATTCGATTGGTGAAAGATAATTCAGTATTTTTCTCGGTCTTTGATTTAAAGACAATATAAATTTATGAACTTCATTTTTATTAGTTTTTGAAAAAATAAATTTTTTAGGAAATTTTTCTCTAATTAAACCATTAGTATTTTCATTAGTACCTCTTTGTCAAGGTGAATATGGATTGGCAAAATAAATTTTTACATCTAAATTTTTTTCAAGTTGTTGTCAATTTGAAAATTCTTTGCCACGATCAAAAGTAATAGTTTTAACAATGTTTTTAGGAAGAATTGATAAATAATAACTGACATTTTTATTAATAACTTTAGTAGTTCTGTTTTTAACTAATATTGCTAAAGTAAATCGTGATACTCTTTCAACTAAAGTTATTAAACATGATTTGCTTTTACCTCGTGATGATACTATAGTATCTCCTTCCCAATGACCAAGTGTTATACGATCATTAACATTTATATCTCATTCTTTAATTGATTTACCATTAAACTTGCCACGATTTTCTTTAGATTTTCGTTTTTTACCTTTTCTTCTTAAATTTTTACTAGTAACTTTATCAAGCATTCCAAAATAAATTCAAGTATAAATTGTTTTAAAACTAATAACTCACTCTTTATGAAAATTTTTAATTCTGCCATAAATTTGTTCAGGTGATCAACCTAATAGTAATTTCTGTTCTATATATTTTACTAAATTCTTATTTTTAAACTTATGAAAACTAATATGTGATTGTTTTCGATTTTCAGCTTTATTTTGTGTAATTAATGAAAAATAATGATTATTATCTTTATTTCTATTAATTTCTCGAATAATAGTACTAATACTTCGATTAAGATTTTTAGCTATTTCACTAATTTTAAATTTAAATTTCAATTGATTCTCAATATAAATCCTTTCATCTATGCCAAGATGTTTATAACTCATATAAAAACTCCTTACTTTTTTCTAAACTAAATTTAGCATTATGAAATTTTTATATGAGAATTTTTTGCAATTTTATTTACTTGCACTTACAAGTATAATTCAGCTTTTTAACACCAAGATAATTATCTAATAATGATACGTACTCCATTTTTTGTGTTTTTGTGTTATAATGTGTACAAATACGTCGTTTATAAGTTAATAAACCTTTTTTTGCTTTTAATTTTCGTTGTCTAAATCTATATGATTTATATTCAGATTTATCACATATACTTCATAAATAATCATCTATTTTTGCAAATAATTCTTCTGTTTGTTTTAAACTTAATTCATCTTGATTAAAATCATGTTTGTCTCAATCAAAATGATTTGCGAATGGTAATATAAACATTTTTAATGCTCCTTTCTAATTTTTGTTTGTTAATAATTTAAGTTTAATTTTTTTTAAAAAATAAGGAGTAAATATGGCTTTTATTAGTAGTTATGGACAATTAAATAAAAAATATAATCTTAATTTTAGTGATAATAATTATGGTTTTAGTTGAGATATTTTTAAAGAATTTGTTGGTGATGAATGAGCAGAATATTTTACTACTAATTGTTTTTATCGTTTTGTTCCAACAGCACGTGGAACAAGAAAAACTTGAAACTGTTTAGCATTTGATTTATTTATATGTTGTAATTTTAGAGATAGTAGTGTTCAAGAAGTAAGAAGATATGAAAATACTCATAGTGAAACTACAATTGGTGCTTTAATGAATGTTTGTCAAGTTTTATTAGATACATATAATATTAATTTATTACCTAATAATCCACATGGCATTAAATGAAAAATTACTAAGGATGGGGGATGTATTATCTTTCCAAGTAATCAACAAATTGACTTTATTGGTTATGCTAATGGTAATAAGATTTTTGGAAAAGAAGCAGGTGGGTCAAGTTTTTTAGGTTCAAGAACAGATGAAATTATTATGGCAGAAGAAAAAGAAACATTAACTGAAAAACAATTAATATATCGATATGAACGTTTACAAAACTCTATGTTTAGAAGTAATCGTATTAAAGTATCAAATAAACCTATTAAAGAGTGAAGTTGAACATTTATTGATAAAAATATATATAGTTCTACCTTTGGACAAAAGATTACTCGTTATTTTTATAAAAGTTTTTTCATTACTTTTACATGTAATCCTTATGATAAATATCATCCATTTTATTTAAAATACTGTACACCATTTTTACCATTAAATGATGAAGTCATGAAAAATCTTAAAAAAGTTGGTAAAGTTTATTATGAAAATAAAGATATGTTTAGTGGTTTAGGTTTATTTGTTTTAAGATTTACTATTCAACCATTTTGAAATAAATTACCTGACATTCAACAAAGAACATTATTAGAAATGGAAAAAAGTAATCCAGATGAATATAATACTGTTTATTATGGTTTTGAATTTTTAGATAGCGATGCAACAATTTTCCCATTTCAAAAAACAGTAAAATATTGACAATCATATGATTTAAAACAATTTTATAATCAAAAAAAAGAAATGTATAAATTTGATTTTTATAGTGTTGGTATTGATTGAGCTACGGGACCAAAAGACCATACTGTATTTATGGTAGTTGGTTTTAAAGAATATAATAATACTGGTTATTATGATGCTTATATTATTTGTGAATTAGTAGTTACTCCAAATGATTTTATAAATGAAAATGAAAAAATTAATGCTTATGTTAATGAAATTTTAGGATTAATTGATAATTTTGAAAATTTTGAACAAGCAATTTATTTTTATGATGATAAAGCAAGAACAGCAATGGATTGATTAAATCAAAAATTAATTGATGAACACAATACTATTTTAATAACACAAACCGCTATTAAACATGCTTCAAATTTAAATCAAGAAGCCGGATTAACTAATAGAGTAGTTTGAATGAGAAATATTATGAGTTATGGAAACTTTTATGCAAATAAAGATGATTTACCAAAAACAACTCAATGTTTAGAAGAATTACGTTATGACCAAACCAAAACTAACATTCCTGACAAAAATATGTATCAAGACCCTTATGATGCATTATTTTATGCATTATATCCATATAAAAATGTAATTAAGGGTAAAAATAATGCTACTGTAAAAAAAAGTATCTTCACATTTGCAATATAATAAATAAGCGCAATACAATTAATAGTATAGGTATCAAAAAAATAAACACCTTTAATTTAGGCGTTATTTTGCTTTTAAAAGCATACTTGTAAAAATAATCAAAAATAGTACAATTTAAAAGTAAAATCAAGGAAAAAAAGGAGATATTTATTATGAAAACATGAATAAAAACAAATTTTCAAAAAATATCATTATCATTTGCTGTAATAACTGGTGTTACCGGTTTAATCTTAGGAATAGTTTCATATAATAAAAATAATCAATTAACATATTTTTATGATTACGACCATGAAGCACACTGGGGGGCAACTATTTGAGCAAGACCAGTAAGTAATAAACATAAAATTACTCTTTACTGAGCATCAAATAAATTAACTGATGATGCAGTAAAATGAGATGGTATTTATCCAGATGGATATTTTGATAATTAAATTTCTAAATTTATATAAGAAATATTTTCATTATATTTATCAAATAAATTAATATTATTTAAATTTATTTCTTGTTTATTTGTTACTAAAATTAAATCATAATTACCAGCACCAAATAGTCCGCTAACTTCAATTCGATTTAAGTTATTAATTGGATTTTCAATTTGTAATTCAAATTCACTATTATTGTCAATTTGTAAAACTTCTTTATAAAATTCTAATTTAGAAAATAATTGTGATTTATTTGAACCATATAAATTTAAAGCATTTTCGGTTTTATTTTTATTAATAATTAATCTTGTAAAATATTTTCCATATTCACCATTACCTAATGTTCAATCTGCCGGAATTAATGATGGTATATTATTGCTTTCTAATTCATTAGTTATGGATAGTCAGTTAAATTGATTATCATCTAATTTCAATAATTCATTTTGACTAATGTCATTGTTTTTTAGTTTAATGTTATTGATATCTGTAAAATCAAAATATGCAGATTTTAATACTACTTTTATATCTTTAAATTCTCAAATCTTATCAGGTGTAGAATGTATAGGATTTGATTTTAATTCAAAATAATAAGGTAATAATAATTTATAGTCATCATTTAAACCGTTATTAATAGACATGGTTGAATAAATATTTTTTGATAGCATTATAACTATTTGTTTTAATATTTTAACTTGTGGTAAATTTGTATAGTTAGGATAATCTAATTCTCATTGTTTAAATAAATTAGTAATAACTTCATTTGGTTTTTGTCCTTCAAACTTAGCACGAATTTTATCTAAATCATTCATTTCTTTTAAAACATTACTTAATGATGCACCATCAAAGTTTCTATTATAAGTATATGTATAAGTTAACATATCTAATAATACTTTTTGTAAACTATCAATTGGTGGTCTATCTTTTATTTCTAGTTCAACATCATGAAATTTATTTGTTGTAGAAATAAATAAATTATAGTCACTTACTAAAAATCATGACTCTAATTTTTTATCTTTTAATTCTAGTTCATCAGATAATGGTCATACTTTTGAATTTTTAGAAACATCATAACCAATTTTAGCATTAGTTACTCTTGCATTATTAATAATTTCTTTTCTTGTTTCTCTACCACCACCAATAGCAATTAAATCTAAAACTGATTTTTCTTGTCCTATAAATTGTTTTGCTAAATTTCAAGGTAATATTTGTTCACTAAATCATTGTTGTAATATTCTAACTTTTGGTTGAGTTTCAATAGGCATTGATAATAGCGGAAATGCTATCTTATCTTTGACAAATAACTTTGGGTATACCTCCATATTGTCGACTTCACCAAGTACCTTTATATTGCCAAAAATCATGCTTCTAGGTGCTTTAATTTTTAAACCAATAACTTTGGTGTCTTTATCTAGTGGTTTTTGTAATTTAATAATAATTGGATAACCATCTCTTGTTTTAAAGTCTTTAATTTTAATAATAGTAATACTTTTAGTACTTCTAGTTTTTGGATTTTGATAAGGTTCTGAATAATTATTAATAATATATAAATTATCAATATTATTTTCAGTTAATGGTTCATTTATACTAACTGCATATAACTTAAATTGATTTAATAAATTTATTTCTTGAAATATTAAATTTTTAATATCAGTCATACTATATTCAATTGTATTGTCATTAATATTAGTACTTGCTCTTTGATTTAATTGCATAGTAAAATCAGATGTTTCAACAGCAGTAGTTTTTAATACTTTATCAATATCAATAAAACCTATTTTAATAGTATTTGCTGAAAATCTTAAACTATTATTTTCATTATTTTTAAATAAACGTTCAATTTCATAAATATAAATTTTTCTTTTTTTAAATTCATCGTATGCTCTATTAATATCAGGGTCACTAGTAGCACTCATCATATTAGTAAAATCATAAGGAATATTATCAATTAAATAATCATTTTCTATTTCTGCTTGATTAAGTTTAGTTTGTTTCTGTGGAAACTTCGTTTGTGGTTTGTTGTTTTTTTCCATTGTTTTCTCCTATTAATTGGTTATTTTCTGGATTAAATAATTTTAATTTAACTGTTAAGTTATTAATTTCTTGTTCATCATTAATATTAAATGTTTTACTATTTAATAAATCTTTATCTAAACGTACTAATATTTGAATAAATTTAAGAATATCAATATTAAATTGTCATAATTTTTGTTCAATATAATTAATAGTTGAAATATTTACCGCTGTACTTTCGGGAACCGATTGTTGTGCTGATTTCTTTTGACTTGGTATATGAATACCACAACGTTTAAATATTTCATTAATATTTCAATCATATATATCAGTTAAATTTTTACCTTTAAAATTACTACTTGTCATATTAATATTTTCACTTTTTTCATTATTATCACCAGTAGTTTTTCAAATATAGTTGTTAGTAACTAATGTTCTTACGGCTTCATCCATTGTAGATTTAGCATTACCATAAGTTTGGTCAAAAATAAACTTTGGTGAATTTAAAATAGTATCTAAAACAATTTGTTCATAAATAACATCTAATGCTTTAATTTTATCCATTACTTTATTACAATCTGCTAACTCATTTGCTTTATTTCTCATAATTGCTATTGGAATATAATTAATATTTAATGTTTGTTCTTGTTCTAAATTAGGATTATTATTATATTCTTTAAAAGGTAAAGGAAATTGTTTTTTATTATCACTAATACTATAAATTGCACGATTAATAGTTACTTGTTCATTATTTAATTTATAAACTTCAAATAATCTTACTGTTTGTGCATTTTGTTGATAACTATCATAAAAAATAGTACATTGAATTAATTTACCAGTAATATCATAAATTCTTTGCTGTATATCTACTACTTGAAAATATAAATCATCATTAGCAATATAAATTAAATAACCACTAATTCCTAATTTGCTTAATTTAAAAATAGAATTTCAATTCTTTCTATAAAATTCTTGTTTAATTAAATATTGTTTAATAGTTTCATTATTAATATCCAATGGAGCATTATATAAATTAGCATTATTTTCAGCAACAAAATCAGTAAAATAAGTCTCATGATTAAAATCATTAAAACCAAAATAACTTAAAATAGAAGTGTGTGTACTTTTATTTTCTAAAAAAATTAATTTAGATTTTTCTTCATTATTATTAATATTTGTTTTATCTTTTCTTGGTCAAAAAGGTTTCATTTTTTTCTCCTTTCTAAAATATTTGATTAATTTTTAAGACAATTTTTACTATAATAAATATAATTAAACCAACAACAGCAGAAGATAATAAAACTCCAATTAAACTTAAAATAATTTTTATAATTTTTCAAATCATAATTTTATTCCTGTAATTCTTCTAATTTTCATGTATTACCTTTATCGCTACCTTTTAAAGAATAAATATTAATAAATTTTGAGTGTTGTACTGATAAAACTAAGACATTAGTATTATTGTTAAAAACTTCTATTGGTACACCTGCTATTTTTGTATTAGTTATAATAAATTCTTTAATTGCAAAAACATTATTATATATATTTCAAGAATAATAAACTTTATATCTTTTATTAACTATAAAATCATAAGTAATTTGTCAATTATCTCATTTATTTTTTTCTCTTATTCCTACTTCTTTTCAAATTGAACTACTTGGAGGAATTGGAATTGGTTGTGGTTGTTTTTTGATAATTTCATTAATAGCACCAGCAACAGTTTTATCAGTAGTTTCTAAATTAGGAATTTCAGTACCAATAGTATTTATAGAAAAAGCATATTTGAATTGGTCTTTATCCATTTTATTGTCTAATTTTTTATCTACTTCTTCTTTTTTATAATAATCAGTTAAATCAGTTTTCCCGCAAGTAGCACTAATTTTATTATTTTCATCAATTTTAATATTTTCACCAGCAATTAACTTATCTTGTTTTTTATCTAATAATTGATTTGTTTCTAGTTTTGTATAATAATCATGTTCAGTATTTTCTTCTGCTATAAATTCAGTTGGTGTATCTATTCCTTGATATTGATATATTTCTTCTATATCACCAATTAAATTAATTTTTCCAAGTTCAGGATAAGAATTACCACCACCACTAAATTGTTTCTTTTTATTGTTATAGTAAATAGTTCCAATATTTAAAATATTTTTATTTTGTATTTGTTCTCCATAAGTCATGGAATCAACATTTAACAATTCAAATTCGTTAAAAACATTATTTAAATAAATTTTAATTACTTTATAAAATTTCATAAAGTTATTTTCTGTTGAATATTGATAACTGATTTTAATAAAATATCATTTAAATATTTCTATATTATTATTTTCAACTTTTTTTCATAAGGGACTAGTTTCAATATTAAATCAATTATTTTTAACATCATTAATATTTTCGTTTGTTTTAATTAATTCACTATTTAATTTGGTAATTTCATTTTCATTTGTAGTAATTCGTTTTTGTTGTTTAGCAGAAAAATCACAAGTTGGTGCATGTGTATAATCACCAATTTGTGGATTGTTTTGTAAAACATCAGGTGGTAATGTTCCAATTTCATTAGGTCAATCTAAAATCATAGTTTCAGTTTTTGAGTCATATTCTGTTGCAACATAACCTTTATTTATTAAATTTGTAACTGGTCCCCTATATGTTTCATTTTTATTACCATTAATGGTATCATCATATAATTTTATTTGCTTTGATAATGTAAATTCTTTTTGTTCTTGAATTAATTCATTAACTTGGTTTCTAGTATAAAATGCTTTTAAGTCAATTTTTTCAACATCTATTTCATCATTATTATAATTTGAAAATATTTGTTTTAATTCTGTTAATCTTGCTCATATTTTCATTCTACTAGGTGTTAAATCTCAAATATTAATCGTAGGAGTACTACTTGCACTAAATTGATTACCATTATTAAATTGAATAGTAGCATCAACATTAAATTCAATTGGTGTACGATTAAATACTCAATGTTCAACCATAACATAAACCATATCTCTTAAAGTTTCTTTAATTAATTCATCTTTAAAACTATCAAAAGGAAATTTAGATAAAATAAAATCAAGATAAGCATTAATATCATTTTGAGCACGAATAGCAAATGTTTTAAATCAATCATCAACATTTGGTCATGTATTTATATATTGTCGTGGTGTTTCTGTAATTGTTCCAGTTAATGGATATCAGTTATTATAATTTTCTAAACTGACACCAGTTCAAAGTTTGTTAATCATATTTTATCATTCCTTAAAAAATGCTTTTTTATAACGTTTGGTTTTTGATTTAGTTTTTCTATGTGATATATGTATAATTTCTTTTTGTAATTTTTTCTTTCCTTTTTTTACAACTTGATTATATGCAAATTTTTCTAAATGTCTTAACAATCCAGTACCAAATACAGTATTAACTGAGAATTTTAAACCCACCCTTTTAAATGATTTATTGACATTATCAATAGGATTATTAATAACATTAACTACTTTATGATAAGTTCTAATTGTCCTTAATATTTGCCTATAAATTTTAAAACTATCTTTAATCATTTGTTGTACAACTGGTGGAGAAAAAGCAATACTTTTTAATCATTTATTTTGACTAACTCCATATCCAATATATCAACCGCTATATCATCTATATCAATGAAATGGATGTATTTGAATAACAAAAGTTTCTGCTTTGATAATACTATCAATAACTACAATTGGTTTATATTTAGGATTACGATGATAAATAGTAATTCCACATTTATCTAATGATAAAGGTTGAATTTTACAAGCCATAAATACTGGTGAATTTAATGGAATTAATTGTGCATGTTTAATTGCTTTCTTTTCAGCACTTGTAAATACATCAATTGTTTTTTCTTTTAATTTATTAATTTTTTCAAATGCTTGTTTTTCTAATTTTTCGAATTTCTCTTGTAATTTATAAATATTTATTCTTATTTTGTCAAAATATGAAGTATCTTTTCAAAATTTATTTAAACCTTTTTTAAAATAAAATTTAATATCAAAATATTTAAAAGTTTGATTTGCTTTTAATACTAATTTATGAATTGAACTATTTTTAAAATTAAATTTAATTGCATTAGCACGAATTTTTTGTAAATCTAAAATTAAAGATTTTCCATATCTATTTTCTGCATGTATTGTATGAACTAAATTTAATCAGTCATGTTGGTTCAGTTTTAATACTTCTTTTAAATCAGTATTATATTTTTGTAAAAAATTGTTTGCTTTATCAATATCTTTAATTTTAAATTTAGGAGTTAACTGTGGACTTAACTTTATTAATTCATTTTGTAATAATAAATAATTTTTTAATTCTTGTACTTCTAATTTTGCAAAATTATTTTTATATTGTCTTTCAGCAACAAAACCTAAATTTTGTATTATTGTTTCGCGATTTGGAGCATGGTTATAATTAAATAAATAACGTTTATTTCCAATAATTTTATCTGTTAAAATTTCTTTTCCACTTACTTGACTAATGATTTCTTGTAAATTTTTTGCTTTTTTAATACCAATTTTTTCTAATGTTTTAGTTTTTTCTGCTAAACTAATAAATTTAGTTGTACGATAACCACGACTAATTCTATTAAGTCCAGCAAATGCAGGTAATATATTAAAAAAAGTATTTAATGGTGTAACATTTCCTTTTAAATAATCATAAACTTGATTAATAGTAAAATCAGTTAAAAACTCTACACAAACAGCACTAATACTAGCAAATAAATCACTTGCACCTAAACCAAGTGCTAAACTTTCACTTAATCCACCAGTAAAAGGAGCAAGTGCTACTGCTATTACTTGTACACCAATCATTTCTAAAATTTCTCATCATCAACTTTTATGTTCTTGTTGTTGACTTGTTCTAGTATGTTTTGGTTTATTTATGTTTAAAAGTATTGCTGTACTAGTTGTACCAATTGGCATAATAATTATCCTTATTTAAGAGTTATTTTTATAGGATTTGTTGAACCTTGATAATTTTTATCAGTGTCATTAGTAGTGATTACTACATATAAATCTCCTGCTTTTTGGTTTTGATTACTTACATCAACTTGACCTTGGGCATCACTAAAATAATTAATAATTGGAGTTGTTAAATTTGGATTTAAATTATTTATTTCAGTTGTATTTTTAATTGTTGTATCTAATAATTTATTCTTTTTAGTAGTATCAGCAGTAATATTAGTTGTTAATGTTGTAATTTCTTCACTTAAATATTTTTTATTAACAATACCACATAACATTCATCTTGATTCTGTTTCTGAGTTTGACATATAAGGAATAGATTCTCCTGTTACTTGTCCACCAACTAAATATCTTTTTGGAACTTTACCATCTTTAATATCTTCAACATATATACTAGTTTGTTGTAACATATATCTTTTCATTGCTTTTGGTGTTGCTAAAACAAAATTCATAATTTGATTTTTATTTTCAGTATTTTTAAATGTCATATAATCATCCATAACAATTTGACATAATACACCTTTAATATATAAATTTGTTCCATTTAATCTTAATTGTTGTGCTAGTTGATTATCAGTAATTAAACCTTTATTATCTGCTAAATAAACTAAAGTATCATAAAGACTATTTGTTATAAAAAATTTACAATTATTACTATTTCTTAATTGAAATAAAGTATTTCATGCTGATAACATTGATTTTAAATATCCTACTGGTGTTGTATCAGTAATGATTACTTTTTTGGCAGATTTAGCAATTGTATTTGTATCATTATTTGCTAAATAATCTGCTAAATCATTAGCAACTTCATATTGCATACTTTCTAGTAAATTTTGCCCATTATCTGCAAATAAATCAACTTCACCAATCATTTCTCCTGTACTAGCTTCTTTTGTAATTTCTTTAATAATTTTATCAGTATCAACATAACCAACTTCTAATCCTTTACTTTTATCATTTCAATGAAGTATTTTGAATGTTGGGTCTTTTGGTTTTTTAACTATAAATTCAATTTTTGTAGAATTAACCATTTCAATTGGAAAAAAAATTGCTCATGGACTATTTGATTGTTTATAAAATTCTATAAATTCAGGTGTTTCTACTAATTTTGTAGTATTATCTAAATTTTGTTTAAATGGCACTGGATTTGGCATTTTAAATTTTCCTTTCTTTTATAAATTATTTTTCTTTTTATAATCTAATAAACTACTTTTTATTGAAGTTTCTTGATTTGTTAATATTGTTTCTTGTTTACCACCTGTATTAATTGGTTCTTTAAATAGTGGTTGTTCTTTAATCATTTTTTTAATAGTTTCTTCAATTTTTGAATTTTCTATATTACTTGTTTTAAATTTTAAAAATTCATAAAATTCTTTTTTAACTTGATATTTTTTAAATATATTAATTATTTCTTTTTCTTTAATTTCTTGATTAAGTTTATTTAACTTATTTTCTAATTCAACAATCTTAATTTCTTGCTCTTGTTGTAAATTATTATTTTCAATTAAAGGTTCAGTATTTTGTTCAACATTAGTTTCATTTTCTAACATTTAAATCACACCTTTATTATTTATTTTCTTTTCCATTAATTTTTTCATTAAGTTTTGCTAATTTTTTTTGATGTTTCATCACTTTATTATTTCTTCTAATATGTTTTGGAGTTGTAATAAATCTTTTAAATCAAACAATTAATTCTCTACAAATTAATGTTCCTACACTTGTTCCAATAATAATTAATTCATGTAAAAATTCTTTCATTTTAAATTATTTCCTTTCAATTATTTATTTTTAATTATTCGTCAAATTGACCATTATTAATTCTTTCAATCATTGATTTTGAATTACTTATAATAGTTACCAATAAAGATATTTCTTTATTTAATTGTTCCATTCTTTCTTTATATGTCTGAATTTCATTGTTATAATATTCAATCAATTTTTCTTTATTCATTAGTTATCATCTCCTTTATAAACTATCATATGTAGTTGGTCTTTCATATAAAACATCACTACTTCCACTATTATTACTAATAGCATCAATATTAATTAATCTTCTTGTTTCATTTGTAAATGATGTTTCTTGCATTTCTTGATTATAATTTGTAGTTTCCATAGGTAATAAATTATGTATAATTTCACTTGCACCAGCAACTATTGTTGGTACTGCATAAGCATTATTAAAATCATTATTTATACCCATAGCTACACCACTTGAAATTAGACATCCACTAGTTGCCATATTACATATTTTTCTTATTACTTCAAATCTATTAGGTATTAGTTCACTTAACCCACCAATTAGATTTGATATACCATAAATACTTAAACTAATATATGTATCTCAATCCATTTGTTGTTTATTATCATTAGTTAATAATAATGGTCATGGTGGTGTTTCTGTGGTAGTAGTTGTTAATCAAGGTGGTGGTTCAGGATTAGGATTGATTTTTGTAAATTTTGCATAATTAATTAAACCAATAGTTCCTAAACCTAATAATATTTTTTTTACTTGAATTTAATATTTTCTTTTTAGTACTTGGCATTTGATTTAAGTTTCATATATCAATTCCTAACTTTTTACTAAATAATAAAGCATTAATACTTCCTAATACTGGATTACCAATAATTTGACCATAATAAGCACTTGTACCAATCATTGCTGATAATGGACTTATTCCAATTCTTATTATTTTTATAAAGTATAGTTATTTGATTGTACATTCGTGTCATTTGGCATTTTCATTTACTCCTTCATTTTTTGGTTTAATAAACACTTCAACTCAACCTGTATAGTGAACGTTATCACCAACTAAAATAGCAGTATTTGCATGTGGTTGAGAAACAACTAAATATTCAGCAATAACATTAGGATATTTTCATAAAATAATTGCTTTTATATCATTACTATCTGTTAAATCTTTGGGATTTGGTGAAAATATTTCTATTTTATCTTGACCAAATAAATCTGTTAATTTAGTCATTATCAAATTCACCTTTTTCTATTTTTTCAATTAATAAATTTAAAATATTTTTGTCCAAATCAGAGTTTGTATAATTAATTTTTTTAGTTCATTTAATTATATCTTTCATATATTTAAGTAATTTTTCTTTATTCATTATTTATTCTCCTTATTTAAATAATATCAACCAATTAATAAACTATCTGCTTCATCATGATTTGATATTTTTATATTTCGATTATTTTCTTTAATAATTTCTTCAGCAACATATATACTTAGTTCTTTATCTCAAGGTCTTAATCAAAAAATAGGTGGGTCATAACGTTCATATCATTTCTTTCATTCACTTGGACTTATTAACATATCTTTTGTTAATAATTTATTAAATTGTCCTGCAATAAAACCACGTAAATGTTCTTGAGTTTCATAACCAATACCATTTTTTGAATTAAAAGTACCACGTTCAATAATTAAATCCAATTCATTATCATTAACTTTTATATCTCAATAAAATTTTCTTTGTCCATCATATTCTTTTAAATTATAACTTTTAACAAATATTGGTTTTCAATTTCAAAAATCATATTTATCATGTAAATAAACTTTTTTTCATAAAGTAAATCCAGTATTTTTAATACTTGGGTCAATTGAAAGTAAATAATTAGTCATTATCAAATCACCGGTCTTTAATTCTGGTTTTAATTGGTTTATAAACTTCTTCATAATATCCGTTTAAGCGATATGTGTTTTTAAGATATTGCATAAATCTTTCTTTATTAATACAATTTTTATGTCTTGATTTATTAATTTCATCAACTTTATTTCTATGTTCTTTATCACCTTGATAAAAATGTTCACATACATTTTCTCAGCAGTTTTTTTCACAAGTAAATAAATCATGTTTTTTATCACATACACAACAATCTTCACAACATACTTCTTTATTCATTATTTATTCTCCTTTCTATTATTTCTTTCTTGCTTTATTAATAAATTTATTCAAATAATTTGATTATCACCATCACCTAATTTTTTTAAAAGATATTCATATCTTTTCTTAAAATCTTCACTATCAATATCTCTATCTTGGTAAATTATTTTTTTCAATTTTTTTATTTTATACAAGGTTTTTGGAGAATATATTTCTCCGTGCATGCAAAGAAAACATTTCATTATTTATTCTCCTTATTTTCAATTTGATTAGCAATTTCACTTAATATTTTTAATACTTTATATTCATTTTTTAATTCTTTAATAATAAATATTAAAAATATTATTAGTGTTATACTTGTTATTAATATTGGTGCTATTAATAAAATTTCTCATCATATCATTTTTTACTCTTTTCATTTTTTAAATCATTTAACATTAATTGAACAAAATACACGATTTTTAGGAATGTTTAAAGTATTAAAAATTTGACCAGTTACAATAATTTCATCGTTTTTGTTTAATAAAATACATCGGTTATAAAATTTTGGATTATTAAAAATTAAAGTAACATAGTTTAAACCATTTCATTGACCACGAACACTATAATATAATTCTTTATTACCTTTTTCGTAATATTTTGCTTCAATAGTGTTACTTAGTTTTACTGTTAATTTGACATAATTGGCTTTATCTTTCATTTTTATAATTCCTTAAATAGTATTGAATGTGTTTATATGCATCTTGTTCATGTTTTGTTAATTTTATATTTCCTTTATAATTTGTTATTTTATTTTTATTTTTTGGTTGGTTTTCTAGATAATCTCAGTTGAAAACATCTTGTACTAATACCATTAATGAACCAATAATTTTAGGAGTTGCTAATGGATTAGTTAATAATTGTTTTGAACTTAAAAAGAAATTTTCTACAATAACTAATATTTTGTTTTCAAAAAATTGTTCTTTGATTATTGATAATATTCTTTTATAACGATTTTTACTTTCAAAAACATGTGTTGTGTTGAATGTTTCTGTATAAATAATCCTATTTGTTTCATTTGAATATATAACAATTCCATTATTACCAATACCAGCGGGGTCAATCCCAATAATTAAGTCATATTGCATTATTAATCAAATTCACCATTTTTAATTTTTTGATTTAATTGAGATATAAGATTTAATCTTCCATTAAAACAACTTTTTCAAAGTTTAGTTACTTTTTCATCGTCTCTCATTTCTTTATTTCATTCTCATTCATCTTTAAGATATTCAAGTATTTTTTCTTTATTCATATTTATACCTCCTACTTAACCTAATATTTAAAATACAGTCATAACAAATTGCTTTACTATTTTTATCTCTTAAAAAATATTTTCTTGTTTTTATATCATTAGTATTAAAGAATAAATAATCTAATTTATTTTGTTTACATGTTCAACAAAAATACTTTTTCATTATGAGTTGAAATTTCCTTATAAGAAGTAACTATATAATTAATTGGTAAATCATCATGTTTATATGGATTATTTATTTTAAAACCTTTTCTGTTTTCTTCTCACGTAATGTTATATTTAAAACAAGGATTAGTAATTTTAGTTTTGTTATCTGTTATTTCACCCATAAATCAACTATTATGCTGTTCATAAAATGTTAGTTGTTCAAGTTTTACATCATTAAGTTAATATTCTTTTGGAGCAGTTGCTTTATTAACAGTTATTTTTTGGTCTTTAATATATGGTTCTAATAATTTTATTAATTCATTACCACTTAATTCTCTTTTAATATTTTCTAAATTAAAACTCAATATGTATATTTATCATCAGCAATAAAAGTATTATTTTTAACCATTCATTTTGGACATTGTAATTTATATTCACCATAATCAATAAGAATAGATTGTGGTTTATCTTTTACAATTTGTTCTTTTTTAAATTCTATTTGCATAATAATCCTTTCCTAATATGTTCTGTTGCTTCTAGCATAAAGAACATATATTTTGATTTTTAGATTATTAATAATCCCACTATTCGTTTTATTCATTCCAGCAATTCTGGGCTCAAAAATAAATTGTGAAATTTTAAAAAACATTGAGGCATTCGATTCAATATTTATTTAATTTGCGTTTAGCAAATTAATATTTTAATTGAACCGGTCCCGCTCAATTTTTTTTACAAGTTTGAAATTTATTTTCTCGCCCAAAAATTTTTTAAAAAAAATAAAAAATAAAACCAACACTTGCTCACTTGGTAGTGGCAAGGTTGGTTAAATAAATAATAATAGTTGGTCCCCACTCCGGGTCTATATATACTAGTTTCCAATTCGCTCCCACCCCAAGAATTACCATTTCTGGTTAGTATATTTTATTAGGTATCACTCCACTTTTTATTTATTCATGCAAGTCCACATGCTAGCTACTATTTTTAACAACTATGTTGTAGTTCACTTTTTTAGTTCCCTAACACGTGTTGATAATAGTGCTAAAGACGGTTATTAAAAATTTTAAAATTTTACAATTACAAAAAAAGACAAGAATTTTATTCTCGTCTTTTGTCATTTATTTTTAATTTAAGGGTTTAAAAAAGAAAGGAGTTATTTTTAAAACTTTTTATTTATCGACATCTTCGGTACGCTCCCAAATATTTTAATCAAAACTATTGATTTAAACTATGATTATTAATCACACCAGTTTTTAATAATCAACTACAAAATACTAATGCTAAAACAATTTATAATAAAGAAACTATTAAAGATTGAAAACCGAAAAATATATCTATTGCAGATTGTACACAATCTAATGATCAAGACATTACTTGTATTCATGAAGCAGGACATACAACAATTATTTTAGATTCTAAATTTAAAAACAAATTTCAAAAATTAGAATCTATCACTTCAGATTCCCAATACCTTGGAAGAACAATATCTGATCAGTTTATACCTTTAAATCAAATTAAAAATATAAGTGATAATGACTTTTATACACTTTATTACAAATTGATTTAGGTGGATTTGCTGCTGAATCTATCTTTTTTGATAGTAACCCTTTAAAATATATTATTTGACAAGCAAGAATTATGGATTAAAGTGACTTACAAGACTATCATAATATTTATCAAGAAGAATTTGAAAATAGAAAATTAAAACTCTACAATGAAGAACCTTTAAATTTTATAGGTAAACAATTAAATTAAACAAGAAAAATAATAAATAATAAACCAGAATTTGAAAAAATTCTTAAAACATGTTGTCTAATAAACTACGTTAATAAAGAACACGCAGATTATATTTTGAAACATAAAGAAATACCTATTCCATTATTTACAATTGAACAAATACAAGCACTAACATTAGAACAAATACAAAACTTAACTAAAAAACAAATACAAGCACTCACAATCGAACAAATAAAGTGATTTATAAAAGAACAAATTTTGGCATTGACAAAAGAACAAATTTTAGCATTTACAGAAGAACAAATTTATTGATTCATTGAAAATCAAAACTTTACAAAAGAACAAATTTCATGATTCACTCAAATTAAAATTCAAACACTCACAAACGAACAAATACAATCACTCACAGATTGACAAGTTAATTGATTTACAAGTAAAAAAATTCCACAGTTCACAAACGAACAAATTCAATGATTTACTACAAATCAAATTCAAGCATTTACAACAGAACAAATACAATCATTTGTACCAGAATAAATACCACACTTCACAAAAATGCAAATACAAGCTTTACCAAAGAACAAATCCAAGTGTTTACAAAGGAACAAATTTGTTCATTTATGCCTATCCAAATTGGGTGATTTATACCTATTCAGATTACTTCATTTTTGCCATTGCAAATACAATCATTCACAAATCAACAAATATGAGCGCTCACAAACGAACAAATTTATTGACTTATTTATATCCAAATTCAAACATTAACACCACAACAAATTTCAGTTTTTACAGAAAAACAAATCTCATATTTTGCAAAAGAACAAATACCATTTTTTAATGAAAAACAAATTCAAACATTAACAGAGACACAAATTTTGTCACTTACAATAGAACAAATTACTTGGCTAACAAAAGAACAAATTTCTTGATTCACCAAAAAACAAACACAAACTTTTACAAAGGAGCAAATCTCAGCATTCACAAAAGAACAAATTCAAGCATTAACACCACAACAAATTACTTATTTTAATGAAAAACAAATACCCCGATTTACAACTGAACAAATTCAAGCACTCACAAAAGTACAAATACAAACACTAACAATACAACAAATACAAACTTTTACAAAAGAACAAATTCATTGACTTATTTATCTCCAAATTCAAGCACTCACACCAACTCAAATTTCGGTTTTTACATCAAAACAAGTTTTAGCAATAGCAGAAGAACAAATACCATATTTTAATAAAAAACAAATCAAAGCATTTACACCCACACAAATTTTAACATTTACAACAAAACAAATATCTGCATTTATAGAACAACAAATTAAAGAGTTTACACCCACACAAATTACTTATTTTAATGAAAAACAAATTCAAACATTTACAAAAACACAAATACAAGCATTTACAAAAGAACAAATTAAAGAGTTTACACCCACACAAATTACTTATTTTAATGAAAAACAAATACCCTGATTTACAGATTGACAAATTCCATATTTTAATGAAAAACAAATACAAGCATTTACACCCACACAAATTTTAACATTTACAACAAAACAAATATCTGTATTTATAGAACAACAAATTAAAGAGTTTACACCCACACAAATTACTTATTTTAATGAAAAACAAATTCAAACATTTACAAAAACACAAATACAAGCATTTACAAAAGAACAAATTCAAGAGTTTACACCCGCACAAATTACTTATTTTAATGAAAAACAAATACCCTGATTTACAGATTGACAAATTCCATATTTTAATGAAAAACAAATACAAGCATTTACACCCACACAAATTGAGTCATTTACAGAAGAACAAATTAAAAATTCAACACAACTTTTATTAAGAAAAGAAGAAATTAAAAGTTTTAATTCAAAAGAAATAAATAAATATAATTTAAATAATGAAACTTTAAGTAGTGAAATTAAGAATAATTCAAGAAAATTATAAAATTTATTTGGGAGGTTCCCAAAAAAGTAGGAAATTAAATTACTACATAATTAACTTATTTCCAGATGAATTATTTTAAAAATCATTAAAATTAGACAAAATTACTCTCTTTTCTTAAAACATTAAATTTATATTTTATATTCGACGTATTTAAAAAAAATAAAATATACATTTTATAAGTTAAATTAAAATTATCAACAAGGAAAAAGACAAGAAATAATCTTGTCTTTTTTTGTAATTGTAAAATTTTAATATTTTTTATTATTAGCACCCTTTAAATATCTACTACACGCAGTGACCAAGTAGGAGAAAGTTAATAATTAATAATCTTCTTTAACACTATTATCAACACGTGTTAGGGAACTAAAAAAGTGAACTACAACACAGTTGTTAAAAATAGTAGCTAGCATGTGGACTTGCATGGATAAATAAAAAGTGGAGTGATACCTAATAAATTATACTAACCATTAAATGGTAATTCTTGGGGTGGGAGCGAATTGGAAACTAGTATATATAGACCTGTTGTAGGGACCTATTGTATTAATTCTATTCTTTATTTAACCAACCTTGCCACTCCCCAGTGAGCAAGTGTTGGTTTTATTTTTTATTTTTTTTTGAAAAATTTTTTTGGGCGAAAAAATAAATTTCAAACTTGTAAAAAAAATTAAGCGGTGCCGGTTCAATTAAAATATTAATTTGTTAAACACAAATTAAATAAATATTGAATCGAATGCCTTAATGTTTTTTAAAATTTCATAATTTATTTTTGAGCCCATTTTTCTTAAAAAATATAATTAATAGTATTAATAATCTAAAAATAAAAATATATATTCTTTATGCTGCTAAAAGCAATAGAATATATTAGAAAAGAAAGTAAAAATGGAAGAAAAAGACAAAAAAGAATTAATAGAACAAAAAATAAAAATAGCAAAAGAACATCAAAAAAAGTTCTTGCTAAATTGTAAAGGTAAGTGCAACTAAATTATTTTTCTATCCAAATATTCGATTGGTGAAAGATAATTTAATATTTTTCTCGGTCTTTGATTTAAAGACAATATAAATTTATGAACTTCATTTTTATTAGTTTTTGAAAAAATAAATTTTTTAGGAAATTTTTCTCTAATTAAACCATTAGTATTTTCATTAGTACCTCTTTGTCAAGGTGAATATGGATTGGCAAAATAAATTTTTACATCTAAATTTTTTTCAAGTTGTTGTCAATTTGAAAATTCTTTGCCACGATCAAAAGTAATAGTTTTAACAATGTTTTTAGGAAGAATTGATAAATAATAACTGACATTTTTATTAATAACTTTAGTAGTTCTGTTTTTAACTAATATTGCTAAAGTAAATCGTGATACTCTTTCAATTAAAGTTATTAAACATGATTTGCTTTTACCTCGTGATGATACTATAGTATCTCCTTCTCAATGACCAAGTGTTATAAGATCATTAACATTTATATCTCGTTCTTTAATTGATTTACCATTAAACTTGCCACGATTTTCTTTAGATTTTCGTTTTTTACCTTTTCTTCTTAAATTTTTACTAGTAACTTTATCAAGCATTCCAAAATAAATTCAAGTATAAATTGTTTTAAAACTAATAACTCACTCTTTATGAAAATTTTTAATTCTGCCATAAATTTGTTCAGGTGATCAACCTAATAGTAATTTCTGTTCTACATATTTTACTAAATTCTTATTTTTAAACTTATGAAAACTAATATGTGATTGTTTTCGATTTTCAGCTTTATTTTGTGCAATTAATGAAAAATAATGATTATTATCTTTATTTCTATTAATTTCTCGAATAATAGTACTAATACTTCGATTAAGATTTTTAGCTATTTCACTAATTTTAAATTTAAATTTCAATTGATTCTCAATATAAATCCTTTCATCTATGCCAAGATGTTTATAACTCATATAAAAACTCCTTACTTTTTTCTAAACTAAATTTAGAATTATGAAATTTTTATATGAGAATTTTTTGCAATTTTATTTACTTGCACTTACAAGTATAATTCAGCATATAAATTCTTATTGTTTCTAATAAGATATTTTATTTTTTCTTTTATTAATTTGAACTTAAATTTTAGATTCATATTTTTTATAATATTCTAGGCAAATCAATTCTAAAAAAATTATCTAATTTTTCTCATGCAATATTACGTTGACTTTCTTCAGTATCTATTCACTGATCAAAGGCTTCGGCAAATAAATCAAGATGTGATTCTCGGCCATATTCACTTCTCACAATACCATATGCTAAAAGTTTTTGATAAATTGGATCGTTAATTTTTGTACCATTTGCTAATGATGAAATCATATAATTAGTTTCATCAGTTATTTCTCCTTTTTCTAGATTATCTTTTAATAAATAAGATGAATTAAAATAATTATTTCATCATTTTTTAGGATCATTATCTGAAAGTGAATTTATTCTTTGTTTTCCTTGAAAATTTAAACGAATAAAAGAACCTAAAGCATGACCATATTCATGAACAATTGTTCTAATAATACTTTTGGAAGCTTTATAACCACTAACATATTGCCAATATTGAGTTCTTTTACTAAGAGAATTTGGATTTATTGCCATAACTTGAACTAATGAATAATTTTGAAATTGTGAATCATAAACATAACCAGATTTAACAAAACCAAATAAGCCATTTTTATTAATTTTAGCCACTCGATATAAAAGTTTAAGAACATTTTTTTTACCATAAATTTGTGCAAATATATTATAAAATCGAACTAATTTATCTTTTATCTCTGCTTTTTCATTAGCATTTATTGTAGATGAATTAATTAATGTATCCCAATTAATATTTGTATAAGTTTTGCCAAGATTAGTAATATTAATTTGATTTTGTAAATCAGAAAAATCTGTAAAATTACTCTTATTATTTGCTAACAAGTTAAATTCATTAATCGATTCTTTTTTTGCCTGATATTGAATTTTTTCTTCTAAATTAGTAACAAAGTTTAGTTTTTTACTAGTTTTATTAAATCAATTTTGCGGATTTTTTAAATATCATTGTTTTAAACTAGCAGCATCTTCACCTTCAATAAAATTTATGCGATCACTTACTACTTTATTAATTCTCTTATTGATATCAGGAACAATATAATTACCAGAAATATCTTGCTCATTTTCATCAGCTAAATCATAATCATTATTAGTACAACCTCACCTACAAGCAATAACATTTATTGTTGTTGCACTAACCAAAATATAATTTAAAAAAAATCTAATTATTTTTCTCATAACTTTATCTCCTGAATCTATATTTAAATAATTAGGGATTTATATTAATTTAATTATGCTATCATGAAATATTTAACTTATAATAAGGTATTTCTGTATAACTTTCTGATACTTTTGTTGAAAAAGCAAATATTTTTGATCCTGTTTTAGGAGTTATTTTTGCAGTTTTTAATTTTTTATTAAAACTCTCAATAAGAAATTCATTATATAAAATATCTTTATACTTATCAGCAATTTTTTTACCAAGTGTCTTTACTACAACATCATAAAATAATTTATTTTTATTATTTTCTGTATATAATCCTTCTAACTTAATGTCAATTTCTTCATCATTTTTTGGTTGTTTACCTTGGTAGTTAATAAAAACTCGATTATTTTCTGTTGGTAATGGTAAAAAGTTTGCTTTAAATGATGAATAATTCATAATATTTTCAATTGCAAAACTAAATTCAATCTTTCCTTCATTATTAAAATTGGGAAAACTTAACTCATATATTTTTAATGCTGAACTAGTTAAAGCAGATGTAATCTCATTTTCATAAAATTTTATTAATTTATTACGATTTCCTAAATATTCCATAACTGTTGCAAATCTCCCAAATTGACTTGTTGGATGTAAGAATGTGCTTTTTTCATACATATCAGTATTAAAATAAATTTTTCCAAGATTTTGTTCATAAAAAATATCCGAAAATTCTACTGGCTTATTTAAAATATCTATTTTCCCTTGAAAGTGACTATTACTTTTTGCTATTAAAGAAATATTTTTATTATCTTGATTAATTAGTACATCTAAATCATTATTAGAAAACTTAGTACCATTCATAATATTAATTGCTTCTAAAATTAAATCTTTATCAACTATTCCGTTTTTTTCAAAACTTTTACTATAAGGCAATGCTTTTTTAGTTATTATTTGACTAATATCATTACTTAGTCAAAGCAAATTAACCTCTTTAACTAAAAAAGGTAAATCTGTTGTATCTGGCATATAACGAATAATAGCCTTTGTCATTCCATCTAACATATCAACATCAATATTATCAGTATTCATTTTTTCTTTTCTTAATTCACTTTTCAAACTAAATGAATTAGGAATTATATTATAAGTTTCTTTAATACTATTATTTATTTTGCTTAGATTCGTACTTAATACATTTCCAAAAGTTCCTACATTTGTTCCAAATGTTAAAAAACTTAATGTTGCTAATAATAACTTCATAAATTAAAACCCCTTTATATTAATAATGTAATTCTACATGATTTCTATGTTTACTTCTTTCTAATTACTTTTACCATTAATAGTATTCATTATTACAAATAATACTTAAGTTATTATTATATTTAATTGCTAAATTGTAAAGGTAAGTGCAACTAAATTATTTTTCTATCCAAATATTCGATTGGTGAAAGATAATTTAATATTTTTCTCGGTCTTTGATTTAAAGACAATATAAATTTATGAACTTCATTTTTATTAGTTTTTGAAAAAATAAATTTTTTAGGAAATTTTTCTCTAATTAAAACATTAGTATTTTCATTAGTACCTCTTTGTCAAGGTGAATATGGATTGGCAAAATAAATTTTTACATCTAAATTTTTTTCAAGTTGTTGTCAATTTGAAAATTATTTGCCACGATCAAAATTAATAGTTTTAACAATGTTTTTAGGAAGAATTGATAAATAATAACTGACATTTTTATTAATAACTTTAGTAGTTCTGTTTTTAACTAATATTGCTAAAGTAAATCGTGATACTCTTTCAACTAAAGTTATTAAACATGATTTGCTTTTGCCTCTTGATGATACTATAGTATCTCCTTCTCAATGACCAAGTGTTATACGATCATTAACATTTATATCTAGTTCTTTAATTGATTTACCATTAAACTTGCCACGATTTTCTTTAGATTTTCGTTTTTTACCTTTTCTTCTTAAATTTTTACTAGTAACTTTATCAAGCATTCCAAAATAAATTCAAGTATAAATTGTTTTAAAACTAATAACTCACTCTTTATGAAAATTTTTAATTCTGCCATAAATTTGTTCAGGTGATCAACCTAATAGTAATTTTTGTTGTACATATTTTACTAAATTCTTATTTTTAAACTTATGAAAACTAATATGTGATTGTTTTCGATTTTCAGCTTTATTTTGTGCAATTAATGAAAAATAATGATTATTATCTTTATTTCTATTAATTTCTCGAATAATAGTACTAATACTTCGATTAAGATTTTTAGCTATTTCACTAATTTTAAATTTAAATTTCAATTGATTCTCAATATAAATCCTTTCATCTATGCCAAGATGTTTATAACTCATATAAAAACTCCTTACTTTTTTCTAAACTAAATTTAGCATTATGAAATTTTTATATGAGAATTTTTTGCAATTTTATTTACTTGCACTTACAAGTATAATTCAGCAATTTAAAAAAATGATTAATAAAGCATATACATTGCCGTAATCAAGAAAAAAATCAAAAAAACTTTATTAGTTATTGCAAATTATACTTTTCTTCAATATAATAATTAAGGTTTAGTAAATGCCCGGTTAGCTCAGCGGCAGAGCATTCGACTGTTAATCGAAGTGTCATAGGTTCAAATCCTATACTGGGCGCCATTATTCTAAACTCTTGTTTTCTACGGCTCGTTGGTGAATTGGTAAACACATAGGATTTTCATTCCTACATTACGGGTTCGATCCCCGTACGAGTCACCATTAATTAATATTTAGACTGCAAGTATTATAATTACTTGTTTTTTATTCCCCTAGATGTCTCGTTAGCTCAATTGGCAGAGCATCAGACTCTTAATCTGAGGATTGTAGGTTCGAGGCCTATACGGGACACCAAAATGCGGAATTGGCGAAACTGGCAGACGCACCAGATTTAGGCTCTGGCGCCGAAAGGCATGAGGGTTCAAGTCCCTTGTTCCGCACCATACATTATTTTATTAACCTTTATGTTTTTCATTAAAGGTTTTTTTCTTTTTTGAAATTTTTATTATGCTGAATTATACTTGTAAGTGCAAGTAAATAAAATTGCAAAAAATTCTCATATAAAAATTTCATAATGCTAAATTTAGTTTAGAAAAAAGTAAGGAGTTTTTATATGAGTTATAAACATCTTGGCATAGATGAAAGGATTTATATTGAGAATCAATTGAAAGTTAAATTTAAAATTAGTGAAATAGCTAAAAATCTTAATCGAAGTATTAGTACTATTATTCGAGAAATTAATAGAAATAAAGATAATAATCATTATTTTTCATTAATTGCACAAAATAAAGCTGAAAATCGAAAACAATCACATATTAGTTTTCATAAGTTTAAAAATAAGAATTTAGTAAAATATGTACAACAAAAATTACTATTAGGTTGATCACCTGAACAAATTTATGGCAGAATTAAAAATTTTCATAAAGAGTGAGTTATTAGTTTTAAAACAATTTATACTTGAATTTATTTTAGAATGCTTGATAAAGTTACTAGTAAAAATTTAAGAAGAAAAGGTAAAAAACGAAAATCTCAAGAAAATCGTGGCAAGTTTAATGGTAAATCAATTAAAGAACGAGATATAAATGTTAATGATCGTATAACACTTGGTCATTGAGAAGGAGATACTATAGTATCATCACTAGGTAAAAGCAAATCATGTTTAATAACTTTAATTGAAAGAGTATCACGATTTACTTTAGCAATATTAGTTAAAAACAGAACTACTAAAGTTATTAATAAAAATGTCAGTTATTATTTATCAATTCTTCCTAAAAACATTGTTAAAACTATTAATTTTGATCGTGGCAAATAATTTTCAAATTGACAACAACTTGAAAAAAATTTAGATGTAAAAATTTATTTTGCCAATCCATATTCACCTTGACAAAGAGGTACTAATGAAAATACTAATGTTTTAATTAGAGAAAAATTTCCTAAAAAATTTATTTTTTCAAAAACTAATAAAAATGAAGTTCATAAATTTATATTGTCTTTAAATCAAAGACCGAGAAAAATATTAAATTATCTTTCACCAATCGAATATTTGGATAGAAAAATAATTTAGTTGCACTTACCTTTACAATTTAGCTTATATAAAAATTAAAATAAAATATTATATTTTAAACATAATATTTTATTTTAATTTAAGAAATTTTATTCTATGGAAATATATAGTATTTTATTATTTTATCTTTATAATATTAATAAAATAATAGAAAAAAGAAAGCAGGAAATGATTGATGGTAAAAATAATTTTTACTGATGTAGATGGTACTTTATTTGATAGTGGCAGTGCCTTAAGTGAAATTAATCTTAATGCTTGTTTAAAAGCTCAAAAAAATAATATTAAAGTTGTGATTAATACAGGTAGATATGGTGAAAATGCTATTCGTGTTGGTAAAATGATTAATGCTGAAAAATATGATGGTTATATTATTGGTAATGATGGCGCTGAAATTTGATCATATACTAAACAAAAATGAATTTATTTACAACAATTAAATTCAGAAACAACAATTAAACTTTATGAATGATTAACCAAATATAATAAACAAATGATTTTACATTTTAATAGTATTGATACTTTGTATGTTAACCATGCGGCTAATAGTTGAAGTACATGAGTTGAAAATCTGCAAATTAAAATTATTAAGTTAACTAATAGTACTGATATTAAAATGCCAATTTCAAAAGTAATGGTTATTTTAGAAAAATATTGAAAGGCTAATGAAATTACAAAATTCATTAATAATTTTGAAACTAACTTTCCGGATTTAACAATTGTTCAATATCATACAAATGTTTTTTCAATTGGTAATAAAAACATTAATAAAGGTTCAGCACTACAATGATTATGTAATCATTTAAATATTGACACTAAAGATGCATTAACGATTGGTGATGGATTTAATGATTTACCAATGTTTGAAGTATCTGGTCATCCAATAGTAATGGAAAATGCTAATATTGCTTTAAAACCATATGGTAAAACTATTGCTCCAAATAATGATGAACATGGAGTTGGATATATTATTAATAATTATGTTTTTAAAAAATAAAAACTTAATATTTTTAAAAATATACTCTTATAGTTTATTAACACACTAATAATTAAAATATATTATAATAATAGCTTAATTATACTTGTAAGTCCAAGTATAATTCAGCATATAAAAAAATATTGAAATTTTAAAAAAACACTAAAATTTCTATACAAATCAACAATGATAAAGTATAATCAAAATACTTACCTAGTAGGGTTATAGAGAAAGGTAACTTTTTTTATATTTTTGATAAACTTCATTTATTTTGACTTGTGGATGGTTTATCAATATCTTCTAAATTAATTGTTTCTCAATCATTATTTTCTCTTTCTTTTACTAATAGAGAAAGTTTATTCTTATAATCATCAATTATCAGTTGATTAATTCTAATCAACTTTTCATCAGGGTTTGGTTCAACATTATTTTTTTCTTCTATAATACGTATCATTTCCTGTAAAATAGATATCTTTTGATCAAGATCTGCTCTTTTTTCTTCATTTTGTCTAGCCATTTAAATTTCCCCTTTCAAAAAAATAAAGTACTTTTTTATTTATTATTAATTTATATATTATCTAATATTTATATTTTCTTCATTTAAAAATTAATGAATTTCCAACAACAGTTATATCAGAAAGAGCCATCGCAATTGCAGCCAACGGTGGAATAATAAATCCGGCAGCAGCTAATGGAATAATGATAATATTATAACTAAATGCTCAAATAAAATTCATTCAAATATTATTTTTAGTTTTTTTAGTTAAAACAATAGCCTTATAAATAATACTAATATCATTATCAAGAATAGTAATATCACCAATTTTTTTAGCAATATCACTACCAGAGCCCATTGCAATTGCTAAATCAGATTGTTCTAAGGCAATAACATCATTAATACCATCACCAACAAACGCTACTTTTTTCCCTTTTGCTTGTAAATCAGCAACAATTTGTGATTTACCTTGTGGTGTAACATTAGCAAAGTATGTTTCTATCCCAACGCGATTAGCAATAGCAAGTGTTTGTGATTCATTATCACCACTAATTAAAATAACCTCAATTCCCTGTTTTTTAACTTTTTCAATTGTTAATAATGCATTTGTTTGTAATTCATCTTCTAAAATAAAAATATTAGTAACAACTTTATTAATTGCCAATGCCAATACTTTCTGGCTAGGAGTAACTGTTTCAAAATCAAATGTTTTTAGAAATGGACTAAATGGCATTTTTGCTTTTTGTAAATTTTCAAGTGATGAAATTTGTAATTCTTCAGTTTGATATTTTGCTTTAATACCAAAACCAATTTGTTCTTTAACTTCGGTAATTGTCAATGATTGTCCAACATTATTAGTATTAGCATATAAAGAAAAAGCTAAAGCCAAAGGATGTGTTGAATGTTTTTCCATAGCAATTGCCTTATTAACATGTTTTTCTTGACCATAAATTTTAGTAATAACCAAATTACCAGTAGTTAATGTTCCTGTTTTATCAAAACAAATGGTATCAATCTTAGTAATTTTTTCAAAAGCACTAGCCTTATTATAAATAATTCCTGTTTTTGCTGCTTTATTAATTCCAACAGCAACTGCTAATGGTGTTGCAATCCCTAATGCACAAGGACAAGCAATTATTAAAGTTGCAATTGCAATTTCTAATGATTCTTGCACACCATTACCTACTGCAAAATAACGAATAAGAAAAACTAAAATGGCAATTAAAATAACAGTTGGTGTAAATCACCCAGAAATTTTATCAGCCAATTTTTGTAATTTTGGTTTCTGAGATTGTGCATCTTCAACTGCCTTAATAATACTTGCTAATACTGTGTCTTTACCAATTTTAGTTGCTTTCATTCTAAAACTATCACCAACATTATTAGTTCCACCAATTAAATTTTGGTTAACTTGTTTCGTAATAACTTGCGATTCACCAGTTAACATTGATTCATTAATAAATGCTTCTTCACTAATTAATTGACCATCAGTAGGAATATTTTCACCTTTTCGAATAATTAAAATATCATTTAATTGTACATCTTCAATATTAATAAAAGTTTCTGTTTTGGTATTATAATCATATTTTAATATTGATTTTGGCTTTAATGACATTAAACTTTCTAAGCCACTAGTAGATCTTTTCTGTGCAACAGCACTAATTAAATCACCAAGTAAAACAATCATAATAATTGAAGCACTAACTTCAAAATATAAGTGTTCGGTTTTATTAATTATCATTAAATAAATAGAAAAAATAAATGCCGTTGTTGTTCCTAGTGCTACTAAAGTATGCATACCGGGTCATTTTTGTTTAATTAATTCTCGATAAATACCAATATAAAATTTACGACCAAAATAAAATTGAATTGGAAGTGCTAGTGCAAGTTGGACATAAGGATTACGTAAACTATCAAAAAATGAAGTATTAGGTATCATAATTAATAATAATGGTAGTAACAATATTCAACCAATAATAAGTTCAATTAAATCACGTAATTTAACATTATGTTGATGATTATGATGTTGTTCTGACATATGAGATTGATGTTGTTCACTACTATGACTATGACTACTATGATCATCTGTAATATCTTTCATATCAACTTGGTGACTCGTTTTTATATCTTTAATCTCAGTTTCAAACTTACAAATTTCATATCCTAAATGATGCATTGCTTTTTTAATTTTTTTTTCATTTCAAAACTTAGGATCATAACTAAATTGTGCTTTTTTAGTAGCAAAATTGATACTAACAGTAATACCATCTTCTTTGGTAAAATGTCTTTCGATGACACTAGCACAAGAGGTACATGAAACATCTGACAGTACTGCTCTACTAATAACAAAATTATCATTTATATCACTTGTATTATTCATATTAACTTCATCTCCTCAAATTTTAATATTTTAATCTTTTTTATTATTTTTTAACACACAATATATACAAAAATAAATTATACACATTTTAATGTTAAAAAATATTAAAAACATTAAATCCCCAATAACATGATTGGGGATTTATTACCTTAAAAAGTAATATACTTATATTATAACATAGACTATCTTAAATCTAAAAATTAATTATAAACTGGCCATTTTCTTTGATTCTATTTTTACTTCAATTTGTGAATCTATATTATTTATAGCGGTTTTTTTATCTGCAAACTTATCATTGTCAACTTCAATTTGTCTTCTTTGTTTTTCATCAAATTTTTTTGCTGCATCTATGCCAAAAGTAATAGCACCAACAGGAATACAAACAGGTAATATTACAGCATTGGCAATCCCACCAACAGCACAAGCACTAGCAGCAGCAGTTATTATATCAGTTTTTAATTGTTCTTCAGAACGGTCACTAACAACACTAACACCACCCGCAACAGTAGCAGTAACTAAAGCGCTTATTTGAGCAATAGGATTAATATACAAAGCACCAACAGCAGCACCTTTAGTCACTTTTATAATTTTTGCGGTTGTTCGATGTTTTGTTTTAAATTTTTTTCATTTTGTAGGTTTTTGTTCTACATTTTCTTCTGATTTTGCTTCAAGATTTTGTAAAATTTCATTTTTTATAGGCATTTCTTTTAATCTTCCTTTCAAATAAAAACTCATTTATTTTTATCAAAATAATGAGTTAAAAACTTATATTAAGTTTAATTATTATTATATTCTTTTCTATACTGAATATTGATATTTTTAATAATTGCAAACTATCATATACAATTTATATATATACTGGTTTATAATCAATATAAATAAAAAATAGATAAGAATATATACATATTAAACAACTTTTATCTTTTTTATAGCAACAAATATTATACTATTAAGTTTCTACTTCAACTTCATCAGTATTAACATCATCTGTTAATTTACTAATTACTAAATCAATTCCTTGTTTACTAATACTAGAAAATAAAATAATAGGAGTATTAGTACTAAGTTTTAAAGTTGATAATATTAATTTTTTATTTTTTACTAATTGACTATTTTTCACTTTATCAACTTTAGTAGCAATTAAATGAATTTTTAAATGATAATGTTGTAAATATTCCAACATATCAATATCATCTTTACTGGGTGCATTTCTTAAATCTAATAATAAAAAAACTGCTTTTAAATTTTTTCGTGACTGAAAATATTCATCCATCATTGTCGCAAATTGGATTTTTTTTTCATTTGATACTTTAGCAAAACCATAGCCAGGAACATCAACAAAGCGACAAATATTATTATTAATTGTAAAAAAATTTAGCATTTGTGTTTTACCAGGTGTTTGTGAAACTCTAGCTAACTTACCATTATTACAAATTGTATTTAAAAATGTTGATTTACCAACATTACTGCGACCAACAAAACAAAATTCAGGAATTTCATCCTGCGGCCATTGTTCTTCTTTAATAGCACTAGTTAAAAATTGTGCTTGCTTAATTCGTTCCATTTTTTACCTCTTATTCAAAAATATATTATAGTCAATAGTTAAAATCTAAACTAATTATTATTTATTATTTTAATTTTTATTAATATTAATAAAATTAGTAAAATGAATATTATCTAATGGTCATATACCAAAACCAAAAAATAATGCAGCCAAAATGATACCACCAACAATAATACAAATAGCAAGTCATTTTATAATTTTAAATAATAACATAAAACTAATAATAGCAATAGCTATTATAATAATAGCAACTATTACAAATGTATTCATGTTTACCTCCTATTATTTTAATTATTAAAGTAACACGTAACATTAATTAATAATAACATAAAATAAATTTGAATATTTTATAGTAATCATCTTTTTCCTAAAATTATATAAATTAAAAAAAGTTATCTTTTTAAAGAGAAACATGTTAAAATGTCAAAGGATAAAGGAGAGTGATATCATGACTGACAGCGATTCCATTTATAATAATAAAAACAATACTAATTTAAAAATTAGTAATTTTAAAAGTTTACTTTTAAATAAAGATTCAGTCAAATATTCTCCTAGTATTTTTACTAAAAAAATATTTTTTTACCGTGTTAATAAATTTCTAAATCCTTATTTAAAAGTCTTAAAATAAGAAAAATAAGGAGGTAAAGAAATTATGAAGATTTTTTTAAACAAAATTTATTTTAAATTACAATTTAGTTTTAAAAAACCATTAGTTTACACAAATGGTGATTATATTAAACAAATTGCACAATTTAACCAAAAACAATTACTAAAAAATTTAGATTTACATAATTTTGGTCTTAAAACAGACCAAATTGAAATAAGAAGAAAAAAATATGGTATTAATACTTTAAAAAATACAAAATTTAATTGAATTTTAGAATTTTTAAAAGCATATTTTGGACCATTCAATATAATTTTAGCAATTATTACTATCTATAATTTATTCTCATATTTTACAACAAATGATACTTCAATTTATTCATTGGTTGCCGCTATTATTGTTGGAACTATGATTTTATTAAGTGGAACCTTAATTTACATTCAATCAATACGAGCTTTTTTTATTACTAAACATTTAACAATTTTGGTCAAAAATACAACTACTGTTATTCGTAATATAAATATTAATCAAATTACTAAAGAAAACTCAATTAAAATAATTAAACAAGCACAAGAAATAAATGTTAATGAATTGTTACCCAGTGATTTAATTTATTTATCAGCTGGTGATTTAATTCCTGCTGATTTAAAAATTTTATTAAGTAACGATTTATTTATTAATCAATCATCATTAACAGGAGAATCACTACCTACTGAAAAACACGCTATTAACGATCCTGCATATCAAAACTTATTTGATTTACAAAATATTTGTTTTATGGGAACAAGTGTTGTTTCTGGAAGTGCAATTGCTATTGTTATAGCAACAGCTACTAACACTTACTTAGCTACTATTGCTGATACAATAAATAAACAACGTCCATTAAGCAGTTTTTCTAAAGGAATTAAACGCGTTACTTTAATGTTAATTTGCTTTATGCTAGTAATGGTACCCATTGTGTTAATTATCAATGGCCTTTTAAAAAATGATTGACCTGCAGCATTTATTTTTTCAATTTCGGTTGCTGTTGGTTTGACTCCTGAAATGCTACCAATGATTGTTACCTCTAATCTAGCACGAGGTGCTAGTAAAATGAGTAAACAAAAAGTAGTTGTTAAACAACTAGCTGCTATTCAAAATTTAGGTACAATTGATATTTTATGTACTGATAAAACAGGAACTTTAACTAATGATAATATTGAAGTAGTCAACCATATAACATTGGACAATAAAACAAATAATGATTTAATTAAGTTTATTTATTTAAATAGTTATTTTCAAACAGGAATAAAAAATCCAATGGATAATTCAATACTTGAATTTGGAGAAAAAAATAAATTAAAAAATATAAGTAATTATTATCAAAAAATTGATGAAATTCCTTTTGATTTTAATCGTCGTAAATTAACAGTTGTTTTAGAAGATAAATTAAATAATAAAAAATTAATTTGTAAAGGTGCAATTGAAGAAGTTATTAATACATGTAATCGTATAGTTTATCAAGATAAAGTAATACCATTAAATTCTGATTTAATGAAAATGATTAATAAAAAAATAACAAAATTAAATGAACAAGGATTACGTGTCTTAGGTGTCTCATATGAAGATACAAATCTTACTAATAATAAATATAATGAAACAAACGAAAAAAATTTAATTTTTCTTGGTTTTGTAACTTTTCTTGATACACCAAAACCTACAGCAACAAAAATGATCAAATTGCTAAAAACACATGGTGTTGATCTTAAAATATTAACTGGTGATAATGAATTAGTAACAAGAGCAATTTGTAATCGTGTTAATCTAGAAATTAAAGGATTAATTTCTGGTGAACAATTAACTGGCCTAACTGAATATGAATTAAAAAGAATTGTTGAAAATAATAATATTTTTGTTAAACTAAACCCATTACAAAAAGCAAAGATTATTCAAACTTTAAAAAGTAATGATCACGTTGTTGGTTTCATGGGTGATGGTATTAATGATGCTTTAGTATTAAGAAATGCTGATGTTGGAATTTCTGTTGATAATGCTACTGATATTGCAAAAGAAGCATCAGATATCATTTTATTAGAAAAATCATTATTAGTTTTAGAAAAAGGGATTATTGAAGGTCGTCGCATTTTTGGAAATATTTTAAAATATATTAAAATTACGATTGCTTCTAACTTTGGTAATGTCTTTAGTGTGCTAGTAGCATCAGCATGATTTGCTTTTGCACCAATGTCACCAGTACAATTATTATTTCAAAATTTATTATACGATATTTCACAATTTACTATTGCCTTTGATCGTGTTGATCCATCATTTTTATTAAAACCACAACGCTGAAATCCAAAAGGAATGTTACCATTTGCTTTTATTAATGGACCTATAAGTAGCATTTTTGATATCTCTACTTTTGCAATTTTAGGATTTGGATTTGATGTCTTTGCTAATACTTCTGCAGAAAATATTAATATGTTCAACTCAGGATGATTTATTGAAGGTTTATTAACGCAAACATTAATAGTACAAATGTTTAGAACTGAAAAAATTCCTTTTATTCAAAGTCGTGGTACTTGACCAGTAAATATAATGGCAATTGTTATTTGTACCATTGGATTAAGTTTACCTTATACTTACATTGGTCATCAAATGAATATGGTAGGACCACCGCCAGTCTATATTCCAATTGTTTTAGGAATAATCATGACTTATTGTGTGCTAAGTCAATTAATAAAAATGGGATATATTAAAGTATTTAAAAAATGATTATAACAGCTAATTAATCTTAAAGTTTGCAATTTTAAATAGCAATTATCTATATTTACTATAGAAATAAATCTTATGCTATAATTTTTTCAAACTTAATATAAGTTTTTAACCTATTTATTTTAGTTTTAAAATAAATAGGTTTTTTAATTTGATAGGAGAAAAAAATGTCTAATTTAAAAGAAATATCTAAATTAAATACAACTATAAATATTAATAAAAATGAAAAATTAATTAAAGCCGCTAAACATGATGATTTGGAATTGACCCAAACTTTATTAAAAAATAACGCTGATGTTAATTATGTAGATGAACATCGTAATAGTTCATTAACAATAGCTGCTGAACATGGTAATTTAAAAATTTTTCAAACTTTATTAAAAAATAACGCTAATATTAACCATATAAATGATTTTGGTGATGATGCTTTAAGAATGGATGCTAAAAATGGACACACAGAAGTAGTTAACACTTTATTAGCAACAAATAGTAAGATTATTAATCACAAAAATTGAATTAGTAATACTGCTCTAATATCAGCAGCACAAAATGGGCATGTAAATACAATTAAAACTTTATTAAAAAATGGTGCTTATATTAATGATACAAATATATTTGGTGATACTGCTCTAATATGAGCTACTGAAAACGGACACACAGAAACAGTTAAAGTTTTAATAACAAAAGATAATGACATTAATAATCATGTAAACAACCTTGGTGACTCTGCTTTAATAATAGCCGCCAGAAAAGGTTATTTGGAAATAGTTAAAATTTTACTAGCATATGGTGCTAACATTAATAATGTAGATAAAAACAAAAATAGTGCTTTAATATGAGCTGCCAAAGAAGGACACCTAGATGTAGTTAACACTTTAATAAAAAATGGTGTAGATATTAGTCATTTAGATGCTAATGGTGATAGTGCTTTAATATGATCTACTAGAAATGGACATTTAGAAATACAAAAAATAATTAATGAATCAAATTCTTGAAAAGAACAAATAAATTCTACAGATTTACAAAATCATCTTTTACCAAATAAATGCAATAAATAAAATTTTCTTTAAGAAAATAATTTAAAAAGTGATAATATTATTATCACTTTTATTATTAATAATTTTTAATATTAACAATTAACTAGGTATAATATCAAATTCAAAATTATATTCTGCACCCGTTTTAGCTCACCCAAACAATGCTGATTGAAAAGCTTGATTAATTTGTTCAAATTTATAAGTTAATCCTTCATGATTATAACTAATATATAAATATAAGTCAGTATAACCTATTGCTGCAGTTTTATTTTTATTTACAAAAATACCACTTGATAGTTTAAATTTTTTATTTTGTTCACCAAAATTAATTTTAAACTCTTTCTGACTATATACAACTTGATCTTGTCATCCTGCATTACTACCATCAGATCAACAATATCCTACTTTACTATCTTTTAAAAGTAATTTATAACTCCTAATACTAGTATCAATATTGCTTACTGTTTTAGATATACTACTAGTTTGACTATCTTTAAAATTAAAACCAGCAACATGAGCAATTTTAGTAGTTCAAGAAACTGATTCTTTTATCTCAGATAATTGATTTGTTTTAATTACATTTGAGTTAACCATTGAACTAGTTACTAGACTTGTTCCAGTAGTCAAAGTTAGTGCTGTTAATATAGATAAATATTTTTTCATATAAACCCCCTAAGTTTAGATTAACTTTAATTATTTAATTTATTAATTTTTTTAAATAATTAAATAATCAAGTATATAGGGAATACGTCCCTCGCCACTACGTGGCTCACCCAAATTATAGTCCCAGTAGGTTCACCGGGACTATAACTATTTTTATTTATCTTTATTTTTAGGTTTATCTTTTTTCTTTAAAATATTATCTAATTTATCTAAACCAGCAGACTTAATATCAGTATAAGTCATATCAATACTACTTGCTTCTTTAAGGTATTTTCTAGGTGACAATTCACTTTTAAGTTCATGCACATAATGTAAAGTACGTGAATTATACCTTTTTAACCAGTGTCTAGGAAAAAATAAAGTCATAGCCATTGCTTCACCACTATAACTTGGAGGCATAATGCCTTTTTTAATCATTTTCTTTGTTCTACGTCGTGAAAACACTACTTTATTATAATCATCAATATTAGTATATAAATTAAGATTAAATATAACAACAAAGCCCAAAAAACGCATTCTTTTAACTTGCACAACATACTCTACTTTTTCTATTGCTTGTACTGGTATTCTATTAGGATGTTGTTCAATCAAATACATAGTACCATTAAACATATGACCTATTAACTTACAAAATTGTCCTAAACTTTCTTGTTGATTTTTAAACTGTACTCCTAAATCATTAGAATTTATCTTTAATGCTAATTCATCTAAAATTATTAAATCTTCTTCTTCAAAAGCATAATTACTTGCTAACTGATTAAAATTAAAAACATCATTATAATTAACCAAATAAGAATAACCATTTTTTAAATAGAAATATCATGTTTTGCTTTATTAATATCTTGCATATTATCAGCATAAGTCAAAGTAACAAAACTTAAAACCTTTGAATTATAAAAATTATGATACGCTTTATGTATTAATTTTGTTTTAGTCCGAATTGCATTATTACGTAATTTTTTATCATTAATCCCTAAATTTTTAATACCAACTTCATTACGTTTATTATTTAAAATAGCACTCATAGGCAAAACTATATTTTTAACATAAGCACCATAATAAACTTTTTTAATATAAAAATTTTCTTCCATATATAAAAATCCTCGACAGCATTATTAATTTTATATATTTTTTTACTAACAAAATAATCATAACACAAAAAAAATAATTAATGAATTATCTTGCGGTGAATTGTGATACTTAATTGAATTGTGATACTTAATTAAAGTTAATTTTATTATATTTTTTTAATAAATAAAGTGTTAAAAAATAATAAATAATTTTAAACTATTTCCAATCATTAAAAATATAATTTTAGTAAAAAATAGAAATATAAAAATTAAAAAATAATAATATTTTTTTGTATTTTTTCATGATAAAATTCTAAATAACACAAAAATAAAATTAAAAGAAAAAGGAACAAAACTATGAATAAAAAAACAATATACTATAATTTATTAATAATTCCTATTTCTTTATTTGTATTATTACTTACTTTATTTTTAACAAATATTTGAAAACCCTCAATTGTTGCTATTATTTTTATTACTATTTTGTTAATAATAGTAGCAATTTTTACATGATATCTTATAAAAAATAGTTATTCACAATTTGATAAAGAACATATCCATAATTTTGAAGATAATTTTAAACAACGATTTTGAAAACTAGGAATAATTGGTTTTATTGCTGATTTTTGTGACACAATTGGTATTGGTTCATTTGCAGTAAGTATTATTTTATTAAAATTAACAAAACAGGTACGTAATGATAAAAAAATTTTAGGAATTATGAATGTTGGTCATAGTATTCCTACTTGTTTAGAAGCAATTATTTTTATTGCTTTAATTCAAGTAGCATGACCAACACTAGTTTCATTAATTTCTTCTGCAACATTAGGTGCCTATTTAGGCGCCATTATCGCAAATAAAATTAAACTTAGTTGATCACAACTATTTATTGGCGTTCTATTATTTATTGTTTCAATTATCATGCTTTTAGGTCAAAAACAAATTGGAATTATGCCAACAGCGGGTAATAATAATAGTCTTGATATTTGATGAAAATATTTGGTTGGTATTAGTATATTCTTTATCCTTGGTGCTTTCATGGCATTAGGCATTGGTATTTATGCTCCAGCAATGGCAACTACTTATTTATTAGGTCTTAACGCTGAATGTGCTTTTCCAATTATGATGGGATCTGCAGCTTTTTTAATGCTAGTTGCTGGTACACGTTTTATTAAAGATAAAAACTATGAAATTAAACCAGCAATTGCTTTCACACTAGGTGGATCAATTGGTGTTATTTGTGCTTACTTAAGTGTATTATTATTATTATTACAAAATGGTCTTGGCTTAAATAAAGAACAATTTATTAATATCCTACTATGATTAATTATCGTAATAATTTGATATACATCTTCTTCACTAATAATTACATCAGTAAAAAATTTACGTAATTATAAAAAACAAAAATCACATCAGAAATTAATTATTGACTCTTAAACATAATAAAAGGTTGTTAACTAACAACATTTTATTATTACTACTTAAATTTTATTATTGCTAAAATCATCAATTCCTTTTTTAATAATATTAAATACTTGCTTTGATAATACATCAGTAGATAATTTAATAAATTCACTTGGTTCAATTGCCTTATGAAAAATAAGATTAATATCTTTTTTGCCTTTATATTTTCGATCAAAAATTTGATAAGAATTAATAATAGTAACAGGAATAATTGGTACATAAGATTGATATGCCATATTAAAAGCACCTGTTTTAAATTCTTGCATTTCTTGTTGATGACTTCTTGTTCCTTCTGGAAAAATCATCATTGTACGCGGAATTCTAATTAATTCCTTTGCTTCTTGAAAAGTCGTAATGGCTGTGCGTGGATTATTACGATCAATAAATAAAACATCAATTAAAAAAATAAATCTTCGTGCCAAATGGCTTTTTTTTAATTCTTCTTTTGCAATAAAACCTAAAGGTGCATATAAACTATAATCATTTACCGATAATACTAATAATGGATCAAAATTTGATTGATGATTGGCAACCATTACACAACCTTTTCTTTTTGGTCAATTTTCAATGTTATGAACGGTTAATTTAATATTATATAATCATTTAATATAACGCACACGTTTTTTCAATCAAATATATCGTTTTGCTTCAGAAACTAAACTTGGGTCTTTTAATACCTTTCTTGTCATTGAACCTGATTTACTATAAGTTTGTAATAAATAAGGTCAAGTTAAAATTGCTTTTCAAATGTTCATTATTATTATTTTTCCTTTCTTTGATACACATTCGCTACAAATTCTGCAAATTCTGTTGTTTTGATTAATTTAAAATCAGAAAAATTACTAACAGGAAATAAAAGATCACCATTATATAAATTTTTAATGACTGAAACATATAAATAATCAGCATAATCTCATGCCTGCTTATAAATTTCAGCACCACCAATAATACAAATATCTCTTTTTTTATTACCTTGATATTGTTTTAAATATGAAATAATATCATTTGTGAAAGTAATATTATTATCATTTAGAAATTGTTGATAACGTTCTTGATGATTAGTAACAACTATATTGTAACGATTTTTTAGTTGTTTGCCAATACTTTCAAAAGTTTTTGAACCCATTAATACATTTTTATTTAAAGTAATGCTCTGAAAATATTGCATTTCTTCTTTAATTTTTCAGGGCAATTTATTATTAAAACCAATTACCTTTTCTTTGGTCATTGCTCAAACTAAAATTACCATTATACTGCAACCTGACCTCTAATCAACGGATATGGATCATATTGTTCTAATTTAAAATCTTCAAATTTAAAATTAAATAAATTAGTAATATTTTTATTAATAACTAAAATTGGCAATGATTTTGGTTTTCTACTTAATTGTTCATTAATTTGTGAAAAATGATTACTATAAATATGAGCATCACCTAAAGTATGAATAAATTCTCCTAACTGATAGCCACATATTTGTGCTAACATTATTGTTAATAATGCATAAGAAGCAATATTAAAAGGAACTCCTAAAAAAATATCTGCACTACGTTGATATAATTGACAAGATAATTTTTTATCATCAGAAACGTAAAATTGAATTAAAGTATGACATGGTGGTAGTGCCATATTCTTAATTTCTGCAGGATTTCATGCTGATAAAATGTGTCTTCGTGAAAAAGGATTGTTTTTTAAATTTTCTATTAACTCCTGCAATTGATCAACACCATTAAAATTACGTCATTGTCTACCATAAACAGGTCCTAAATCACCAAATTCAAGAGCAAATTGATGATCAGTTTTAATTTTTTCAACAAATTCTTCTAAAGTTTCATTTTGATATTTTTTACTTTCCATAAATTTCTTATAAGGTCACTCATTTCAAATTCTAACATTATTTTTAACTAAATATTCAATATTAGTATCACCAGCAATAAATCATAATAACTCATGAACAATAGAAGCAAAATGAACTTTTTTTGTAGTTAATATGGGAAAACCTTTTTGTAAATCAAAACGCATTTGATAACCAAAAGTAGAAACAGTACCAGTGCCTGTTCTATCAGCTTTTTTATATCCTTTTTCTAAAACATATTGACATAAATCTAAATATTGTTTCATAATCATTACCTCTTTCATAAATCAAATTAAATCAAATTAAATCAATTATATTTTAACAAAAAATATTTTTTTATCTAAGTTTTAATTTTAGTTCCTTACTATATCTTGTCATAAAAAAAGTCTCCTTACTAAATTAAAACATTGTTTTTTGCAACTTAGGGGCGACCCTTTCCTATTTAACCGTGAAATTATTGGAGATATAGTGTAGGTACTAAAAAGATGCATCATTGGTACATAAAGCATTTAAGCAATCAAATCGCTGTTTAAAAGATATCCAAATATTTCATACTGATCGCGGTAATGAGTTTAATAATAAAACTATTAATAAACTTTTACTAGCATTCAACATTACCCGCTCTTTAAGCAAAAAAGGCTGTCCTTATGACAATGCTGTTGCTAAGGCAAATTTTAAAACTTTCAAAACCGAATTTATTAATAACAAATTTTTACATCATTTATCCAATTAAAACTACAATTATTTGATTATATCAATTTATATAACAACATAAGAATTCATAGCACTCTAAACTACTTAACTCCAATTAATTATCAAAAACAAATGTCTACCAAAAAATAGTCCTAAAAAGGGTTGCCATTCCACTTATCTAACCAATGCCATTTTAGTTGAAAAGGCAACACTTTATGTGATAAAATTTAAAAACAGTACATAAAGGAAGAAAAATTTGTGGAAAATCTTAAATATATAATAGTAAAAGAAAATAAAGATTTTAATTTGGTTCATAAAATTTGGAAAAAAATGTTTTAAAAACACATGTGTTTTTAAAACATGAACATTTTTTGTTATTTAATAAAACACTAAAAGAAAATTTAAATAATTTAAATGTTCAATTATGATATAAAAATGATTATAACCAAGTTATTGGATTTTCGATTATTTTAGAACAAAAATTAGAAGCTTTATTTTTAGATATAAATTATTTAAATCAAGGATTTGGTTCAAAAATATTAAAAAAATTAATGCTAAATTGTAAAGGTAAGTGCAACTAAATTATTTTTCTATCCAAATATTCGATTGGTGAAAGATAATTTAATATTTTTCTCGGTCTTTGATTTAAAGACAATATAAATTTATGAACTTCATTTTTATTAGTTTTTGAAAAAATAAATTTTTTAGGAAATTTTTCTCTAATTAAACCATTAGTATTTTCATTAGTACCTCTTTGTCAAGGTGAATATGGATTGGCAAAATAAATTTTTACATCTAAATTTTTTTCAAGTTGTTGTCAATTTGAAAATTCTTTGCCACGATCAAAAGTAATAGTTTTAACAATGTTTTTAGGAAGAATTGATAAATAATAACTGACATTTTTATTAATAACTTTAGTAGTTCTGTTTTTAACTAATATTGCTAAAGTAAATCGTGATACTCTTTCAACTAAAGTTATTAAACATGATTTGCTTTTACCTCGTGATGATACTATAGTATCTCCTTCCCAATGACCAAGTGTTATACGATCATTAACATTTATATCTCGTTCTTTAATTGATTTACCATTAAACTTGCCACGATTTTCTTTAGATTTTCGTTTTTTACCTTTTCTTCTTAAATTTTTACTAGTAACTTTATCAAGCATTCCAAAATAAATTCAAGTATAAATTGTTTTAAAACTAATAACTCACTCTTTATGAAAATTTTTAATTCTGCCATAAATTTGTTCAGGTGATCAACCTAATAGTAATTTTTGTTGTACATATTTTACTAAATTCTTATTTTTAAACTTATGAAAACTAATATGTGATTGTTTTCGATTTTCAGCTTTATTTTGTGCAATTAATGAAAAATAATGATTATTATCTTTATTTCTATTAATTTCTCGAATAATAGTACTAATACTTCGATTAAGATTTTTAGCTATTTCACTAATTTTAAATTTAAATTTCAATTGATTCTCAATATAAATTCTCTCATCTATGCCAAGATGTTTATAACTCATATAAAAAATCCTTACTTTTTTTCTAAATTAAATTTAGAATTATGAAACTTTTATATGAGAATTTTTTTGCAATTTTATTTACTTGCACTTACAAGTATAATTCAGCATTAAAAAAGTTTATTATGGTGCTTATGTTAAAAATATAGTTTTGCCTATGAGTGCTATTTTAAATAATAAACGTAATGAAGTTGGTATTAAAAATTTAGGGATTAATGATAAAAAATTACGTAATAATGCAATTCGGACTAAAACAAAATTAATACATAAAGCGTATCATAATTTTTATAATTCAAAGGTTTTAAGTTTTGTTACTTTGACTTATGCTGATAATATGCAAGATATTAATAAAGCAAAACATGATATTTCTATTTAAAAAATGGTTATTCTTATTTGGTTAATTATAATGATGTTTTTAATTTTAATCAGTTAGCAAGTAATTATGCTTTTGAAGAAGAAGATTTAATAATTTTAGATGAATTAGCATTAAAGATAAATTCTAATGATTTAGGAGTACAGTTTAAAAATCAACAAGAAAGTTTAGGACAATTTTGTAAGTTAATAGGTCATATGTTTAATGGTACTATGTATTTGATTGAACAACATCCTAATAGAATACCAGTACAAGCAATAGAAAAAGTAGAGTATGTTGTGCAAGTTAAAAGAATGCGTTTTTTGGGCTTTGTTGTTATATTTAATCTTAATTTATATACTAATATTGATGATTATAATAAAGTAGTGTTTTCACGACGTAGAACAAAGAAAATGATTAAAAAAGGCATTATGCCTCCAAGTTATAGTGGTGAAGCAATGGCTATGACTTTATTTTTTCCTAGACACTGGTTAAAAAGGTATAATTCACGTACTTTACATTATGTGCATGAACTTAAAAGTGAATTGTCACCTAGAAAATACCTTAAAGAAGCAAGTAGTATTGATATGACTTATACTGATATTAAGTCTGCTGGTTTAGATAAATTAGATAATATTTTAAAGAAAAAAGATAAACCTAAAAATAAAGATAAATAAAAATAGTTATAGTACCAGTGAACCTACTGGGACTATAATTTGGGTGAGCCACGTAGTGGCGAGGGACGTAGTCCCTATATACTTGTTAAATATGATTTTGTTTTTCGAAGAGGAATAATTTGTGTTTTTATTATATAAGCAAAAATTTAAAGATTGAAGATTTTTATATAAATTATTAAGTTGTATATTAATTTTTATTTTATCAATATTGACTATCATCTTTTCTGTATTTACTGAATTTTGATATGTTAGTAATACTAATAAAGATAATTTTTATAATTCTATAGTATTGCAAAACTTTGATGTAATGTTATCATTTTGGTCTTCTCAAACAATATTTATTGTTAATATTTGATTTTTATTTTCTTTAATTTATCATCAAAAAGAGCAGACAAATAGATTCACTAATATTTATAGTCAAATTAATTTAACAATATACATAACTATTACTGCCCTTATTTTTTGAGCGGGGATATTTATTGATAGTGTTTCAAAGTTAGATTTAGAACTTAATTGATTTTGAAAATTGAATAATTTATCTTTATTTTGTTCCTTTTTAGATCATTTAGTATCACTAATATTGATGATTATTTTTTTAATTTTAACGTTTAGAAAAAATAAATTTAATATCAATATTAAAAAACAATTTATATTAGTAGTTATTTATCCAATTATTTATCTAACTTATATTTATATTAGAGCCGGTATTTTACAAGCAAATGATGTTAAAAATTTTATTTATCCTTATAATATTCTCAACTTTAATTATTCCATTATTGGAATTCCATTATGAATTAATAGTATCTTAGTTATAATGTTAATTATTAGTACTATTATTAGTACTATTATTAGTACTACATTATTTTATTTGTGAATTAATAAATTTTATTATAAAACAATTAAAGAACAAATAATAATGCAAATAAAGTAATATTTCTGCTAAATCTTAACAATAAATATTAAGCTGATTCATGGTAAAATATAAATATATATTTTAAAATAGGTGAGGTAAGATGGCATTCTTAAAAAGAATCGAAGCATATGGTTTTAAGTCATTTGCAGAACCTTTAACAATAGAATTTGATACTAATATTATAGGTATTGTTGGCCCTAATGGTTCTGGGAAGTCTAATATTAATGATGCTATTCGTTGAGTTTTAGGTGAACAATCAGTTAAATCATTACGTGGTGAAAATAGTGAAGATATAATTTTTAATGGTGCTAAAGGAAAACAGCCATTAAATAGTGCTCAAGTTACTTTAGTTTTTGATAATACTAATAAAATATTTAAAGTTGATTTTAATGAAGTACAAATTACTAGAAAAACTTTTCGTAATAGTTCAGAAAATGAATATTACATTAATAAAGCTCGTGTTCGTTTAAAAGATGTACAAGAAATTATTATGGGTACAGGTTTAGCTAAAGGTTCACTTGCAATTATTAGTCAAGGTAATGTTTCACGATTTGCTGATTCTAAGCCAGAAGAAAGAAGAACTTTATTTGAAGAGGCTGCGGGTGTTTCAAAATACAAAAAGAGGAAAGAAGAGTCATTACGTAAATTAGAGCGTACTAATGAAAATTTAGTTCGAGTTAATGATATTATTAGTGAAATAAGTAGAAAAATTGAACCATTAGCAAAACAAGCACAGAAAGCTAAAACTTATGTTGAATTACGTGATAATTTAAAAAAATATGAAATTACTATTATTGTTAAAGATTTGGAGACATATCATAATCAATTAAAACTTACAACATTCAGTATAAATGATAATGAAATTTTACAACAACAACTTAATTTAAATATTAGTAAGAATGAACAACAATTAAAATTTTTAAAAAATAAAAGTTATGATTTAGATAAAAACATTAATAGTTTAGAAATGAATTTATCTAATGTTAATAGTTTATTGCAAGTTTTAGAACAACAAAAATCGTTAATGAAAACAAAACAAAGTGAAATAAAAGATCAAACAGAAGTTGAAAAATTAAAAAATGAAATTGAAACTTTGCTTACTATTATTGAACAAAAAACTTTTTTACAAAAAAAAGAACAAGAAAATTTTGATAAAATTAATAATTTATTTGAAGAACTAAATGTTCAACATCAAGATTTAATTTTAGGACAAAATAATATTCATCGTGGTTTAGGTGAAAAAAAAGCACAATTAGAATCGGTAATTAATTATCAACAACGACAAAATCAAAAATATTTGGGTGTTCAAACAATTTTAAATAATAAAGATAAACTATATGGCATCATTGGAGTAGTGAGTGATTTAATTTCGGTGCCCGATCTTTATAGTGAAGCGATTGTTAAAGTATTGGGCAATACTTTAAAAAACATTGTTACGGCGACTAACAAAGATGCAACCAAGGCTGTTGAATTTTTAAAACAAAATAAAGCGGGAATTGCCACTTTTTTACCTTTAAATTCAATTCAAGTTCGAACAGCTACTAAAGAAGATGAAATTATTGTTAATAGTAAATCAGGTTATTTAAGTTTTGCTCATCATTTAGTTACAGCAGTTGATAATAGAATTCAGCCGATTATTAATTTTCTTTTAGGTCGTACTATTATTTGTGAAGACTTAGAAAGCGCAAGAGTTATTTCACAATTAATTGCTGCTAAATACCAATGTGTAACTTTAGATGGTCAATTAATTAAAGCTGGTGGTGCTATTGTTGGAGGTTATCAACATCAAAATAGTATTAATGTTTTTAAAGAAAAGTTAATAGTTTCTGAATTAAAAGAAGAAATTAAATCATTAGAACAACAATTAGTTAATATAAATGTCCAAAGAACAAGTATTGAAAGCGAATTAAATAATTATCAAGGTCAAAAGTTGACAATTACTTTAACAATAAATAAACTGATTAGTGAAATTAGTGAAATCACTAATCAATCACAATTATTAACTACTCAATATCAAACATTAACTGGTAAAAAATTAGATATTGATACTACAAACCAATTAAATGATATTTTTATTCAATATGAAAATTCTAAATATGATCAAGCAACAATAAAAAGTCAACTACAATTAATTCGTAAACAGAAACATCAATTATTAGAACAAATGCAAAATTTAGAAAATGAATTATATAGTTTAAATCAAGAACATTTTATGACTAGTGATAAATTAAATAATCAAAAGCTTGAACAAGTAAAAATGGAGTCAAAAGTAGAACAACATTTAAGACGTTTAGTTGAAACTTATAATTTAACTTATGAATACGCTAGAGAACATTATAGTGAACCATTAGCAGATGAACAACAAGCACGTAATTTGGTACAACAATTACGTAGTGAAATTGAAGATTTAGGATTTGTAAATATTAATGCTATTGAAGAATTTGAAAATGAAAATGAACGTTATTTACGTTTAAAAACTAAACATGATGAATTAAAATTAGCATCACAATCGTTGTTAACAGCCATTGATGAAATGGATAATGTTATGGTAACGCAATTTGATGAAACAATCAAAGCTATTAATATGGTATTGCCCGAAACATTTCAAACTTTATTTGGTGGAGGAACTTGTAGTTTACGATATACATCACCTGATGATATTTTAAATACAGGTGTGGAAGTGCTTGCTAATCCTCCTGGTAAAAGAATTAGTAATTTAAACTTATTATCAGGTGGTGAAAAATCATTAGTTGCATTAGCAGTATTATTTGCTATTTTAAAAGTCAAGCCGTTGCCATTGACAATATTAGATGAGGTTGAAGCACCATTGGATCCAGCAAATTTAGAGCGTTTTGCTAGATATGTTCGTAGTTTTTCACAATATACACAATTTATTATTGTTACGCATCGTCCAGGCACAATGGAAAATTGTGATGTATTATATGGGACAACTATGCAAAATCAAGGAATTACGAAAATGGTAGCCATTAAATTAGCAGATGCTAAAAAAATTATTGAAAGCGATAAATCAGTGAAAAATGTTAATTATGTCGTTTAAACTTTATGTTATATTAAAAATAAATTTATTAAAAACAGACCTATGAAATAGGTCTGTTTTTAATAAATTTAAGTATTATTATTTTTTTATTGTGATGAAACATTAACGATTCATGTTGGTGTTAAACCAACCATATCAATAACAACTCCATTACCATTATCATAGTCAGAAATTTGTCATATGTATCATTGTGCAATTAATATTGCTGCAACTGCACCAATTATTGGAGCTAATGCTGGTAAGGCAACACCTAGGACAGCAGAGACTGCTCCTATTCCCGAACCAATCGCATTATTTAATTTTTATGTAATGTATCATGATTTAATCCAATAACATGGTAAGCAAAATAATATTGATAATATTTTTCGCCGCCTGCATATGTTGCTACGTTATTTTTTGTTAAATATTTTCAAACGTTATTTTCAGCAGTAATATTAGATAAATCAACATTACTTACTTTTTTTATATCTTGGTTTAAAATAGTATTAACAGCTTCTGTTTTTTGATTAGTCTTTAAGTTACTACTTAAATTTCCTACAGTTGTACCAAGTGTTAAAACACTTAGGGCAGTAATTAAATTTTTCATTTTAAACACCTTCTTTATATATACGTGATAAATTAAAAGGATATTTTGGATTAATAATAGTTTCTATAAATTTTAGGAATGATAATATTAATCCAAAACTTGGAAATATTTTCTATCCATCTTAATTTTAACACTTTAAGTATTAATATACAAGGCAAGAAAAATTAGTAATATATTAATGCTGAATTATACTTGTAAGTGCAAGTAAATAAAATTGCAAAAAATTCTCATATAAAAATTTCATAATGCTAAATTTAGTTTAGAAAAAAGTAAGGAGTTTTTATATGAGTTATAAACATCTTGGCATAAATGAAAGGATTTATATTGAGAATCAATTGAAATTTAAATTTAAAATTAGTGAAATAGCTAAAAATCTTAATCGAAGTATTAGTACTATTATTCGAGAAATTAATAGAAATAAAGATAATAATCATTATTTTTCATTAATTGCACAAAATAAAGCTGAAAATCGAAAACAATCACATATTAGTTTTCATAAGTTTAAAAATAAGAATTTAGTAAAATATGTACAACAAAAATTACTATTAGGTTGATCACCTGAACAAATTTATGGCAGAATTAAAAATTTTCATAAAGAGTGAGTTATTAGTTTTAAAACAATTTATACTTGAATTTATTTTGGAATGCTTGATAAAGTTACTAGTAAAAATTTAAGAAGAAAATGTAAAAAACGAAAATCTCAAGAGAATCGTGGCAAGTTTAATGGTAAATCAATTAAAGAACGAGATATAAATGTTAATGATCGTATAACACTTGGTCATTGGGAAGGAGATACTATAGTATCATCACGAGGTAAAAGCAAATCATGTTTAATAACTTTAGTTGAAAGAGTATCACGATTTACTTTAGCAATATTAGTTAAAAACAGAACTACTAAAGTTATTAATAAAAATGTCAGTTATTATTTATCAATTCTTCCTAAAAACATTGTTAAAACTAGTACTTTTGATCGTGGCAAAGAATTTTCAAATTGACAACAACTTGAAAAAAATTTAGATGTAAAAATTTATTTTGCCAATCCATATTCACCTTGACAAAGAGGTACTAATGAAAATACTAATGGTTTAATTATAGAAAAATTTCCTAAAAAATTTATTTTTTCAAAAACTAATAAAAATGAAGTTCATAAATTTATATTGTCTTTAAATCAAAGACCGAGAAAAATATTAAATTATCTTTCACCAATCGAATATTTGGATAGAAAAATAATTTAGTTGCACTTACCTTTACAATTTAGCATTTACTTGCACTTACAAGTATAATTCAGCAATGAAACTAGTTTTGTAATGTGTTATATCGGTAAAAAAGTTCCAATTAATAAAGTGAAAAAATTAATATATAAAAAATAAGAACATATGTTCTTATTTTTTATATATTAATTTATTAAATTCTTTTTATTGCACTATTAACAAAATCTTCATTTGGATCAAATTTAGTTTCGTTATTAATATTTCATAATTTTTCTTGCTCTGTTTTAGTAACTTTATTAGGCATTTGTATATCAAGAATAACATGTAAGTCACCACGTTTACTACTATTAGGGTAATAGAATCCCTGATTTTTTAAAGTAATTTTGTCACCGTATTGTAGTCCTAATGGTAATTTATGTTTAATGATTCCTTCAAAGGTAGGAATCATAATAATATTTCCCAAAATAATATCTAAGTAAGATACTGGTAATTTAATATACATATCACTACCTTGACGATCTAAGAAAGCGTGTCGCTTAATATTAATACCAACAAATAAATCGCCTTGAGTACCACCATTATGACCAATTTTACCTTTACCTTTAATTCTAATTTGTTGACCATCAAAAATACTGCGAGGAATATCAAATTCTAATTTTTGATTTTCAATATAATAGCGATGTCCTTTGCATTTTAAACATTTTTGACGAATAATTTTACCAAGTCCTTGACATTGGTTGCAAACACCTTGATGTCTAAACATACCTAATGGTGATTGTTGAACATATTCAAGAACTCCTTTACCTTTACATTTATCACATGTACTAATATCATTAGGAGTTCTAGCACCAGTTTCTTTACAATCCTTACAAGCAACATCAATGTTAATACTAATGGTCATTTTTTTGCCAAAGAATACATCACGATAACTAATTTCAACTTTTGTTAGGATATTATCACCTGGTGTTTTACCATTATAGCGTTGTTGTTGTCTTCTATTACCACCAAATAAGTCACCAAATGCCGAACTAAAGTCACCGAAACCACCAAAGCCACCGAAACCAGAAGAACTATCAACTCCGGGCATATCATGACCAAATTGATCATATTTTGCTCTTTCATTAGTATCAGATAAAACTTGATAAGCTTCGCTTATTTCTTTAAATCGAGCTTCATCACCACCACTTGGTGAATCGGGATGATATTTTTTTGCAAGCGTACGAAACGCTTTCTTAATTTCATCTGAAGTAGCATTACGTGAAACTCCTAGAATTTCATAATAATCACGTTTTTTACTTGCCATTTTGTCCACCTCTAATTATTTTATTTAGTTGTTGCGTCAACATCAATAACATCATCACTTTTATTATCATCTTTTTTAATATGATCTGTTGGTTCTTGTTTTTGTTGGTTCATAAATTGTTGTGCAGCAGCAAATGCTTGTTTTAATTGTTCTAGTTTTTCTTTTAAATCATCATATTTTTTTTCATCTAGTGATTTTTGTAAGTCATCACGTAGTTTTTTCATTTCAGCAATTTGTGGATTTTCTGCTTCGCCTTCTTTTGCTGATTTAGTAACTTCAGCAGTCATTTTATCAATATCATAAATATAGGCTTGTGCTTGATTAGATAATTCAATTTCTTCTTTATGTTTTTCATCGTTTTCACGATTCTTTTCAGCATCTTGTACCATTTTTTCAATTTCGTCTTTACTTAAAGTACCACTATTGCTAATAGTAATTTTTTGTTCTTTATTAGTTTTTAGATCTTTAGCACTAACAGATACAATACCATTAACATCGATATCAAAAGTAACTTCAATTTGTGGAACACCTCTTGGTGCTGGTTCGATACCACTTAATTGGAAACGACCCAGTGAATGATTATCTTTGGCTAGTGGACGTTCTCCTTGTAAAACACTAATATCAACAGCGGGTTGATTATCTTCAGCAGTTGAAAAAACTTGTGACTTTTTAGTAGGAACAGTAGTATTACGAGAGATTAATGGCGTCATTACTCCTCCTAAAGTTTCAATACCTAATGATAAAGGAGTTACATCTAATAGTAAAACGTCAGTAACATCACCCGATAATACTCCTCCTTGAATAGCAGCACCTAAAGCTACTACTTCATCAGGGTTAACACCACGATGTGGTTCTTTACCAATTTCGTTTTTAATAACTTCTTGCACAGCTGGGATTCTTGTTGAACCACCAACTAAAATAACTTCATCAATTTCATTTTTGCTTAATTTAGCTTCTTTTAAGGCATCACGAACAGGAGCAATAGTTCTTTCAACTAGTGATTTTGTTAGTTCATTAAATTTGGCACGTGTTAATTTTTCATTTAAATGTAATGGACCTGAGGCATTCATTGAAATAAATGGTAATGAAATATCAGCTTGTACTACTCCTGATAAGTCTTTTTTTGCTTTTTCAGCAGCATCTTTTAAACGTTGCATTGCCATTTTATCTTTTGATAAGTCAACACCATTACTTTTTTTGAATTCACTAACTAAATGTTGAACAATTAAGGCATCAAAGTCGTCACCACCAAGTTTGTTATCACCACTAGTTGATAATACTTCAAATGTTCCACCTGCTAATTCTAGAACTGAAACGTCAAATGTTCCACCACCTAAGTCAAATACTAAAATTTTGTGATCTTTATCTTGTTTGTCTAAACCATAAGCGATGGCAGCAGCAGTTGGTTCGTTAATAATTCTTTCTACTTTTAATCCTGCAATAATTCCTGCATTTTTAGTAGCTTCACGTTGTTCATTGTTAAAGTAAGCAGGAACAGTAATAACTGCTTTTGATATTTTTTTACCTAATTTTGATTCAGCAAAAGTTTTAATAGTGCGTAAAATTTCTGCAGATACTTCTTCTGGTTTACGTGTTTTAGTAGCGGCTTTAACTGTTTCTTTAGTTCCCATAATTCTTTTAATTGAACTAACAGTATTATCTGGATCAGTAATAGCTTGACGTTTAGCAACTTCACCAACCATAATTTGACCATCTTTGTAAGCAACAACTGATGGTGTTGTTCTTCCGCCTTCGGCATTTTCAATAACTTTTGGCTTATCACCTTCCATTACGGCAACACATGAATTAGTTGTTCCTAGATCGATTCCTAAAATGATTTCTTTATTTGTTGTTTTATTTGTAGACATAATATTTTCACTCCTTAATTTTTCTTTGTTTCTGTTTTTTCTTCTTTAGTTTGAAAAACTTTAACTTTAGTAGTGCTAATGACACGATTATGCAATTCATAACCATTAGCTATAACTTCAACAATAGTATTATTTTTTACATTTTGATAAGCATTGTTTGTATTATCATTAATAATTTCTACTGCCTCATGTTGGTGAGAATTAAATTGATCTCCAACTTTAGCAGTAATTTCTTTTAAACCTTCTTTACCAAGTGCTTTAATTAATTCTTCGTAGATAAATTTAAAACCAACTAGGAAATTTTGAACAGCTGCATTATCAGTTTTAAAGTTTAGTGCTCGTTGGAAATTTAATAAAGTATGAACTAAATCTTTAATAATTTTTTGGTTAGCATATTTAATGTGTTCTTTATTTTGAATTTCTAATTCTTTAATGGTATTTAATCTAGTAGCTAGCATTAATTGCTTTTGTTGTGAATTAATTTTATTAAGTTCTGTTGTTAATTCTTTAATTTTTGTTTCTAATTCGATTTCTTTATTTAATGATATTTTTTCTTCTTCGACACTTACTGGTGTTTCAGTAACAGGAGTTGAAATAGTTGTATCTTTAGTTTCTGTTGCTGATACTTTATCAATGTTATCTTTTTTAGCTTTTGTCATTTTATCATCTCATTTCTATTTAAAGTTTTTAATCAATGTTTGATTAATCCAATTTAGAATTTCAGTTAGTTTTTCATATTCTAAACGTTTAGGTCCAACAATTGCAATTTGTCCTTGTTCACCATCATGAACTTTAAAAGTAGTAGTAATCATTGCCATATCGTTATTTTCATTACCCAGTTCTTCACCAATTTTAATTTGTAGTTGATTATTATTTAATTCATCAAAATACATTCATGGTGATTGTGATTCAATGAATTTAATAATTGTTTTAACCTTATTAATATCATTAAATTCAGGATTTTCTAACATATATTGAACACCGTGTGTTGTTGATAGTGGTCGTGAGAAATTAATTAAAGTGTTAACAAATCCTTGAATAATATATTCTGATTTTTGTACTTGTTGTTCAAGGATTGGTTTTAATAAATTTACTTTCTCACTAATTTCACTAATTTTAGTACCAATTAATCTGGTGTTAAAAATATCAATGGCAATTGATAAATCGGTTAATGATGTTTCTTGAATATTAAACATTTTGTTTTGAACATGACCATTACTAGTAATACAAATTGTTAAAGCATTATCATTACTAATCGGTATTAATTCAATTTTTTTTAAAGTATCTTCATTAATATTAGGACCAGTAACAATACTAATCAAATTAGTCATTTCACTTAAAATACTACTAGTTTTATTTAATACTTCGGTAATTACTAAGTTACGGTTATTAAATACTTCTGCTATTTTTTTCTTCAAGATTTCTAGTTCTTGATGTTCACCCATATTCATTAAATTATCAACATAATAGCGATAACCTTTTGTTGAAGGAATACGACCACTAGAGCTATGTGCTTTTTCTAATAATCCTAATGTTTCTAATTCAACACATTCATTACGAATAGTAGCACTAGAAAAATTAATATTGTTATTATTTTCTAAAATAGTTTTGCTACCAATTGGTAATCCTGTTTTAATATATTTTTCAACAATGATTTTTAAAATTTGTGATTGTCTGTTACTTAACATTGTTCACCACCTTTTTTAGCATTCATTAACATTGAATGCCAATACTTATATAATTATAACTGAGAGTGTAATAATATCAAGACTTAATTGAATTTTATTTTTTTACTGAGAATAAACATATTGTCTTTATTGATAGTAATTACCATTCGTTTGTGGGGTATTAGTTCTTCTTTAATAATAGCTTGTGCGATAATAGTTTCAATATAGTGTTGAATATAGCGTTTAATCGGTCGTGCGCCATATTCTTCATCATAAGCATCTTTTAGTATTTTATTAACTACTTCTGATTCATAAGATAATTGTAAATTTTTTTCTTGTCTTAATCGCAATAATAAAGTATCTAATTCTTTAATAATAATTTCTGTTATTACTTTTTTACTTAATGGATTGAAGATAACAATTTCATCAATTCGATTAATAAATTCTGGTCGAAATGATTTTTTTAAGATATTTAATGCTTGCTCTTTGCTGTTATCTTTACCACTTAATAGTTCTTGTGAACCAAGATTTGAAGTCATAATAATTATTGTGTTTTTAAAGTCAATTAAGAGACCATGACTGTCTGTAATTCTACCTTCATCAAGAATTTGTAATAAAATATTTAATACTTCAGGATGGGCTTTTTCGATTTCATCAAAAAGAATGATACTATAAGGATTTCTTCTTACTTTTTCGGTTAATTGTCCACCGTTTTCATAACCAACATAGCCAGGAGGTGAACCTAGTAATTTGCTAACTGCGTGTTTTTCCATAAATTCTGACATATCAATACGAACCATATTTTTTTCGCTATCAAATAAAATATCAGCTAAGGTTCTAGCAACTTCAGTTTTTCCAACACCGGTTGGACCCAAGAAAATAAATGAACCAATTGGGCGATTGGGATCTTTAATGCCAGCACGAGCTCTAATTAAAGCATCGCTTACCAACTGTAGGGCATTACTTTGACCTTTAATTCTCGTATTTAAAGTTAAGGGTAATTTTAATAATTTTTCTTTTTCAGTTGCTAATAAACGAGTAACAGGAATGCCAGTTCATTTTGCAACAACTTTTGCAATATCTTCACTAGTAACATCTTCGCGTAGTAAAGGATTATCTTTTTTTATATTTTCACTATCTTTAAGTTCTTTTTCTAAGTTGGGAATAATACTATATTGTAGTTCACCAGCTTTTGTAAAATTACCTGATAATTGATACAATTCTAATTCTGATTTAGCATTTTCTAATTTATTTTTTAAACTAGTAATATGGTCTAATGCTGACTTTTCTTTGATTCATTTATCTTCTAATTGTTGTAAAGTATTTTTTTTAGTTTTTAATTGTTTATCGACTTCAATTAGTCTTGTTTGCGAGTTTTCATCTTTTTCTTTGCTTAAGGCTGCTTGTTCAATTTTTAATTGTAAGACTTTTCTTCTTATATCATCTAAATCACTAGGAACAGAAGCAATTTCAGTTTTAATACTAGCACAAGCTTCATCAATTAAGTCAATTGCTTTATCAGGTAAGTAACGATCATTAATATATTTATTAGATAGATACACAGCTTCTCTTAATGCACTATCATGAATTTTTACACCATGATAAGCTTCAAAACGTTCTTTTAAACCACGTAAGATAGCAGTTGTATCTTCTGTTGTTGGTTCTTTAATAATCATCTTACGAAATCTTCGTTCAAGGGCTGCATCTTTTTCAATGTATTGACGATATTCGTCAAGTGTTGTGGCACCAATACAACGTAGTTCACCACGTGCTAACATTGGTTTTAGTAAATTAGAAGCATCCATTGAACCTTGTGTTCTACCAGCACCAACAATTAAATGTAGTTCATCAATAAATAAAATAATTTTTCCATTAGAATTTTTAATTTGGTTAATAACCGCTTTTAATCGTTCTTCAAACTCACCTTGGAATTTAGCGCCAGCAATTAGTGCTCCCATATCTAGTTCATAAATAATTTTATCTTTTAAGTTACTAGGAACATCACCACGAACAATACGTTGGGCTAAACCTTCAATAATAGCAGTCTTACCAATACCAGGTAAACCGATTAAGACGGGGTTGTTTTTAGTTTTTCGTGAGAGTATTTCTTCTACTTTACGAATATCTTCATCACGTCCAATAATAGGATCCATTTTTCCTGTTTTAGCTTGTACAATTAGATTACGAGCAAATTTATCAAGAATTTTAGGATCATTACTATAGTTAGGGATTTCATTTAATTGCATAATGTCACTCCTCTTTTTAGCACTATAATTACTTGATTGCTAATCATATTAATATACTAACAAATAAAATTAGCAGTTTCAAGTAGTAACTGCTAATTTTATATTTAATTGAATTAGGGATAAGTATTTTCAATTAAAGAAACTTAATATAATATTAATATTTGTGATAGATCTTGTAGGTATTTTAGATCTTAAATATATATTTCTCGTGTAAATAATATATATCATATTTTTAAAAGAATTGATATACTAATTACATAATTGCTAGATAAAAATAAATAATAGTAATTTAATAAATTTTAAATATTAAATTTATAAGGAAATATTATGAAACAATTTAAACAAAAATTAATTTTATTACTTAGTGCTAGCAGTTTATTAGTAACCTCAGTATTAAGTATTAGTTTTAATAATAAAAATCATCAAACTAGTAATAGTAAAGTTAGCGGCTTTCATATTACTGTTAAGTCATCAAATCGTAACTTAGTTAATAGTATTAAATCTTGAAATAATGATTCACAATATTTATATAATAATGTTAAAAGTACACCATTAAATGTTAATTTTGATAGTTATGATCAAATTATTAATAATGATTGAACACATAGTAATATTGAAACCAATGATATTATTAATGATCAAGGTTATAGTCAATTAAAAAGTATTATTAATGATAATAGTAGTTATTTTAAAAATGCACAAGGTTTTCTTACTGCGGGTGCTTTTGGTCATACTTTTAATGAAAAAAGTAATAATTTAATTTTACAATATCATCAAACAATTAAAGAAAGTATTGATGCAGGACTTTTTGCAACAATATATGAAGCAAGTGACATTAATACTTTAATGGAAGTTCCATATAATTTACAACCAAGTACTAATTTTCAAAAATCTAATTTTGAAACGCGTGCTAAAATATTTCCAATTGGACCATTTGCAAATACTAAGGATAGTTTTAGTAATGAAATATTTGTTTTTTATGTGCATCCTCCTTTTAAAAAATCAGGATTAGAAATTTCTATTAATAATGAAAACAGAGAAATGAAAAAAAATGTTAAAACTAATAGTAATAAAACTTTTGACTATGCTATTTTAAACCAAGATTATAGTAAAAATAAGACCACTATATATAATGTTAAATGAAACGATAGTGATGGTAGTACTGTTTTAAGACAAGAAAAACTTACTATTAATAGTTCTATGCCAGACATTCAAGTTATTAATGAAAAAGAAGTTAATTCTTCATTAATTCATCAATATTTTATTAATGATGAAAAAAATAGTAATTTACAAATGATTGCTTTTAGTCAAATTAAATCAGAAGCTGTTATTACTGCTAATGTTAGTGAAGATAAATGAATATATCAGCGTGTTGATGATAATCTTGTTCCACAAGAAGAAAAGGTAACACCTATTTCAAATCAACCATTAAAAACATATCAATATGAAGATCATACTATTTATTTATTACAAAGAATAGTAAATGATAAAGTTGATAGTTATTCAAGACAATATTTAAATATTTATAATGCTCAATTGTAAAGGTAAGTGCAACTAAATTATTTTTCTATCCAAATATTCGATTGGTGAAAGATAATTTAATATTTTTCTCGGTCTTTGATTTAAAGACAATATAAATTTATGAACTTCATTTTTATTAGTTTTTGAAAAAATAAATTTTTTAGGAAATTTTTCTCTAATTAAACCATTAGTATTTTCATTAGTACCTCTTTGTCAAGGTGAATATGGATTGGCAAAATAAATTTTTACATCTAAATTTTTTTCAAGTTGTTGTCAATTTGAAAATTCTTTGCCACGATCAAAAGTAATAGTTTTAACAATGTTTTTAGGAAGAATTGATAAATAATAACTGACATTTTTATTAATAACTTTAGTAGTTCTGTTTTTAACTAATATCGCTAAAGTAAATCGTGATACTCTTTCAACTAAAGTTATTAAACATGATTTGCTTTTACCTCGTGATGATACTATAGTATCTTCTTCTCAATGACCAAGTGTTATACGATCATTAACATTTATATCTCGTTCTTTAATTGATTTACCATTAAACTTGCCACGATTTTCTTTAGATTTTCGTTTTTACCTTTTCTTCTTAAATTTTTACTAGTAACTTTATCAAGCATTCCAAAATAAATTCAAGTATAAATTGTTTTAAAACTAATAACTCACTCTTTATGAAAATTTTTAATTCTGCCATAAATTTTTTCAGGTGATCAACCTAATAGTAATTTTTGTTGTACATATTTTACTAAATTCTTATTTTTAAACTTATGAAAACTAATATGTGATTGTTTTCGATTTTCAGCTTTATTTTGTGCAATTAATGAAAAATAATGATTATTATCTTTATTTCTATTAATTTCTCGAATAATAGTACTAATACTTCGATTAAGATTTTTAGCTATTTCACTAATTTTAAATTTAAATTTCAATTGATTCTCAATATAAATCCTTTCATCTATGCCAAGATGTTTATAATTCATATAAAAACTCCTGACTTTTTTCTAAACTAAATTTAGCATTATGAAATTTTTATATGAGAATTTTTTGCAATTTTATTTACTTGCACTTACAAGTATAATTCAGCTATTGATAAAAGCATGTTAAAATTGTAAAGAATTATATTATAGAAGAGGATAAGTATGGAAAATAAAAACCAAGAAGTTAATTTTGAAAATAATAGTGAAAATACATTTCCAAGAACTAAGTTTTTGATAAGTGTTGGCTATTTAATAATACAAGTATTAATTCCAGGAATTATTCTTTTTTTTACTACTAGTACTGATTTTACTTTTACTTTTAAATTACCTTTTTGAATAATGGTACTTTCTAGTTTAAGTTTAATCATATTTACTTTTATTATAACCTTTATTACATATAAGTTAAAATTACATCAATTAGATCAATTTACATATAGTATTCCATTTGCTTTTGTTTTATCATTATTTTATTTGTCAGGATACTTTTTAACTCCTCAACAAATTTTAATAAGTTTTATTATTTCAATCGCTGGTGCTGTTATTGGTATTTTTTTAACGAGTATTATTTTATTATTAGTATTAAGAAAAAAACAAAAAAAAATCATATATTAAGTTATAATAAGTGATATAAATCTAAAAAAATAAAACGAAAAAAAGGCGCGTAATATATGTTACACACCTTTTTAAATATATGTTTTTTATTTACTGTATAAAAATTATTCAATATCTAATTCTCATACATTTGTAATTGTTCCAGCAAATAGTTTTTTATCAACTATTAATGATGAACATACTGAAGCATTTAATTGCTGAATTATACTTGTAAGTGTAAGTAAATAAAATTGCAAAAAATTCTCATATAAAAATTTCATAATGCTAAATTTAGTTTAGAAAAAAGTAAGGAGTTTTTATATGAGTTATAAACATCTTGGCATAGATGAAAGGATTTATATTGAGAATCAATTGAAATTTAAATTTAAAATTAGTGAAATAGCTAAAAATCTTAATCGAAGTATTAGTACTATTATTCGAGAAATGAATAGAAATAAAGATAATAATCATTATTTTTCATTAACTGCACAAAATAAAGCTGAAAATCGAAAACAATCACATATTAGTTTTCATAAGTTTAAAAATAAGAATTTAGTAAAATATGTACAACAAAAATTACTATTAGGTTGATCACCTGAACAAATTTATGGCAGAATTAAAAACTTTCATAAAGAGTGAGTTATTAGTTTTAAAACAATTTATACTTGAATTTATTTTGGAATGCTTGATAAAGTTACTAGTAAAAATTTAAGAAGAAAAGGTAAAAAACGAAAATCTAAAGAAAATCGTGGCAAGTTTAATGGTAAATCAATTAAAGAACGAGATATAAATGTTAATGATCGTATAACACTTGGTCATTGAGAAGGAGATACTATAGTATCATCACGAGGTAAAAGCAAATCATGTTTAATAACTTTAGTTGAAAGAGTATCACGATTTACTTTAGCAATATTAGTTAAAAACAGAACTACTAAAGTTATTAATAAAAATGTCAGTTATTATTTATCAATTCTTCCTAAAAACATTGTTAAAACTATTACTTTTGATCGTGGCAAAGAATTTTCAAATTGACAACAACTTGAAAAAAATTTAGATGTAAAAATTTATTTTGCCAATCCATATTCACCTTGACAAAGAGATACTAATGAAAATACTAATGGTTTAATTAGAGAAAAATTTCCTAAAAAATTTATTTTTTCAAAAACTAATAAAAATGAAGTTCATAAATTTATATTGTCTTTAAATCAAAGACCGAGAAAAATATTAAATTATCTTTCACCAATCGAATATTTGGATAGAAAAATAATTTAGTTGCACTTACCTTTACAATTTAGCATTAAAAACCCAACAACAAATAGCAAAATAAATATGAATAAACATCGTCATGAAAAACACAGAAATCGATTAAAAAGAACATTAAATGGTAAAAACGAAATAAGGGGTAGTTGAGGTAAAGTAACTTGTTCATTTACACCAAAAACTTTTGAAGGAATAATAGCTGATTATCATTATTGAAAAGATAATCCTGCATGAGAACTTGGCGAAAAATTTAAAGAGGATATGATGCAACGATATAATTCTAATGATATTTCAATTACTGCAATTTTTCCATGAACATGAAAAGAAATACAACAAGTAGGTAAAACAATTTGAGATAATTTTTCAAAAATTGAAAAAGTATATACAGATAGTTCTAGAAAAGAACGTATAGAAATTGTACTTTATGAAAAACCATTTAATTGATTTGATTTTGAATCAGTAAGAATAATAACAGAAGATGAGAAATATTATCCAAATAATCGTCTTGATAATTTAGAAAATGATTTTCCAGATTGAAATAAAGATATAAAAATTAATTTAGGAAAAATTAATCATAACGTTGATAACGAAATTAAAAGTGCCATAAAGAAAAAATATCATAATTTTAAATTATCAGAAGTTTATTTATTGGATAAATCTAATTACTCACACTTTATTGGCTATTTTGAAAAAAAATAATTGTTGGTACTTTTAGTCCCTATTCTTATGGTTTGACAAAACCAACTTTTACCTATGTAAAACAAGATAAATTTAATGAAATTTCAAATATTATAGCAAATGATTCAAAAGTTAAACAATGATTTGCACATATAAATGAATGAAATTCTACTTTACCACAAGCAATCAATAATTCTAAAACATTTAATCCTCAAGCATTATATAATTGAAAAAGACAAGAAAAAGAAATAATAAAAGGTTATATAAGAGATTGAAGTTATATTTCAACTTTAATTGAACATGAATTAAAGTTAGATGAATTAAACAAAAATATTCAAGGAATCAAAGCAGATTTTGAAACTTTAAAAAAACAAGTTAATGAACTTGACAACAGACTTCTAAATCTAGAAAATAAATCAAATTTAAATTGTGAAAACACATTAACTATTGTTAATGGTGCTTTAAATACTATTCCCATAATTGGTAATGTTGTTGGTGGTATTACAACAATGGCTTCTGGTGCTTGTGCTATTGGTGGTGTATAATTTTATTTTTTTATATCTTTAAAATCAATTTTAAGGCATCAAATTTGCTGCTCGACAAACGATTTAAAATTTTATATAGTTAATTATTCACAAAAATAATCTTTTATAAAAAGAATTTTATCTAATTTTAATTTGGTATTATTAGTATCCATATCTTCAAGGATGGTTTTTATTTGGTATATAAACCTTTTTAGTTTTTATCAACTCTTCTTTGATAATTGGTTTTGGTGCTATTTCTTTTAATTCATATATTTGATGATTATAACTAAGATATAACTCATTAATAAACGATTTAAGTACAATTACATCAGTTCTAGGTTGTATGTATTGAACTTTGCTATTTTTATAAGGAAAATACTTTTTACCATAATATGTTATAGTTGAACCACTATCCGTTTTTCTTTTAGAAAATCTTGAAAGATAAATATTTATTTCTTCTTGGTTTGGAGCTTTAATCATAGCAGATTTATTATTATCAATAGGTAAGGCAAATTGCTTATTAAAAATACTTATATATATTTTAAGAAATTGATTAGCTTCTTCTAAATTTTTAATTTTATTAAGTCTAAGTTCACTAATTAAGCGACTTTGAAGTGTTCCAAATAAGCGTTCGATTCTACCCTTAGCTTGTGGAATGGAAGTTCTAATAATTTCAACACCTAAATCATTACAAGACTTTTGGAATTGAGTATAAGTATCATTTTCCGTGTTTATTTTGCCAGCATCGATTTGTTTTTTATATCCAAAAACTGTTCTGTTATCAGTATAAAATGTTTTTGGTATGCCATATTTAGTTAAAATTTGATAAAAAACATTATAATAACCATCTAATGTTTCTTGATGATCAAATCATAGTCCGACAATATTGCCTGTAGCATCATCAATTGCAGCATGTAAAAAAGCTTTTGATTTATCCTTACCAAATCAATGATGATTACTTACATCCATTTGAATTAATTCACCAAAATTTGTTCTTCGGTTTCTTGTAGGATGCAAGTTATTTTTCTTATTTTTATGTCTTTTTGGTGAAGTAATTTTTTCTTTAATTAATATAGTATAAAGTGTACTATATGAAATTTTAATTTTTTCTTCATTGTTTAATTTCTCATGGAAATGTTGAAAATTAAAATTATAATATTTGGTTTTATATAAATTCATAATCTTAATTTTGATTTCAAAATTTGTTGTTTTATTAGAAATTTTATTTCGGGATTTATGAATAAAACCAACTTTACCTTCTCTATTGAAAATTTGAATTAATTGGTTAATTCTTCTAATAGTTAGGTTAAGTTTATTCTTAGCTTGATGTTTAGATAATTTATTAATAATAATGTCATTTATAATATTAAACTTATATTTTTCTTTCATAGTCATGCTTCTTTCCATATTTATCACCAAGTATATTTAACTTTACTTTTGGGAAATTTTTGCTCGATAACTAATAGGAAATTATCACTAAATAATGACATATTCTAAATTTTGTATTGCTTTTAATAAAAAATACTTTATAATATTTAAGACTGTTTATGCAGTTTCAACCGCTCTACTTTAGGTTAACAAGTGATTTATTCCACCTATAAGGCGAGTCTAAACTGGAGGTAATAAGAAAAATGTTTGTAGTTATTCAAACAGGAGGAAAACAAATTAATGTTTCCTATGGTCAAGAAATTTTTGTTGAAAAACTTGTTGGCAAAGCTAAAGATAAAATTATTTTTGACAAAATATTGATGATTGATCAACAATTCGGTAAACCTTTCCTAAAAGGTGCTGAAGTTCATGGTGAGATTATTAAACAAGATAAATCAAAAAAGATTCGAGTGTTTAAATATAAACCTAAGAAAAATTCAAAAACAATGTCTGGACACCGTCAGCCATATACAAAGGTATTAATTACTGATATTTTACTTGCTGGTAAAAGTCTTGTTGATAAGAAGGCAGAACAATCAAAACCAGTAATTAAAGATGAAGCAAAAAAAGAAGTAATTTCTGAAGTAGTAACTCCTATTATTAAAGAGCCAAAATCAGTAGTTAGTAAAGTAAAAAAAGAACTTACAAAAGAAAAAGTTGTTAAAACTAAATCAGTTGTTAAGGATAATATTACAGAACCAGATAACACTAAAACTGTTGTTAGTGAAGGTAATTTAAAAACTATTTTTGATCATAAAAATATGACTGTTAAAGTTGTTAAAGAAGATGATGAAAATAATAAAAAATAATTTAAGGTAATATCAAATTATGGTTAAAGTTACTTATAATTACCAAAATAGTAACATTGTAGAAGTTATAATTACTGGTCATGCTAATTTTTCAAAAATTGGAAATGATATTGTTTGTGCAGGGATTTCAGCCATTGTTATTGGTACATTAAATGCACTTCATGAACTTGATTATTATCAAGTTCAAGTAATTAATAATACTGCTGGATTAGTTAAACTTAAAGTTGCTAGTTTCACTAATAATAGTCAAATCATTTTAAAAACAATGCTTTGACAATTAAAAACTATTAAAGAACAATATCCAAAATATATTAACATAAAGGAGGTGTAATTATGTTTTATAAATTAAATTTACAATTATTTGCTTCAAAAAAAGGAGTGGGTTCAACTCGTAATGGTCGTGATTCACATTCTAAACGTTTAGGTGCTAAAATTGGTGATGGACAAAGTTTAAAAGAGGGAACAATTATTTATCGTCAACGTGGAACTAAAATTCACCCTGGTGAAAATGTAGGACGTGGTGATGATGATACCTTATTTGCTTTAAAATCAGGAATTGTTAAGTATACTATTTTTAAAAAAAATAAAACACGAGTTTCAGTTATACTTGATAAAAAGTAAAAATAAATTTTTAATAATAAAAACCTATTTTCAATGCTATCATATTTTGAAGATAGGTTTTGTTTGTTTATTTTATGTTTAATGATATGATAGGAGAAAATAATGAAACATATTACTTTAATAATTACTGGTAGTATTGCAGCAAACAAAGCTTTAATTTTATTAAAGCAATTAAAAAAAGAATTTTTGGTTGATATTATTTGTACTAAAAGTTCTTTACATTTTCTAGAAGATAAAACATTTTCTTATTATTCTGAAATGTTTGAACAAGAATCATATGTTAAAGGAGATTTAATTACTCACACTAATTTAGCAATTAAAACAAATTTAATTGTTGTTTATCCTGCTACTATGAGTTTTATTAGTAAAGCAAATTTAGCAATTGCTGATAGTTTAGCATTATCAGTATTTTTAGCTTCCAAAGCAGAAAAGATATTATTTCCAGCAATGAATCATAATATGTATCACAATCAAAGTTTTCAAAAAAATTTATTAGAATTATCTAATTTTGAAAATATTACTATTATTCCTCCAGATTCAGGAATGTTAGCCTGTAAGATGATTGGTGATGGACGGGTTAAAAGTCCAGATAATGCATTAACAATAATTAAAGATTTTTTTAAAAAAAGTATTGATTTATCTAATAAAAAAATTTTAATTAATATTGGTCGTACTAGAACTTATATTGATCCAATTCGTTATATTACTAATAATTCTTCAGGAAAAATGGGTAAAGCATTAGTAGATGCTTTTCTTAAAACTAACGCTAAAGTAGTATTAGTTGCAGGTGATTGTGATTTTGAAATTAAATCGCAAAAAAACCTAACTATTATTGAAGCAAATACTAATGAAAAAATGTTCTTAGCAATGAAAGAAAACTTTGATAATGCTGATATTGTAATATGTGCTGCTGCTTTAAATGATTATAAAGTAAGTAAATATATTCCTAATAAAATAATTAAAAATAAAAACGAAAATTTATCTTTATCACTGATTGCTAATATTGATGTATTGGCATTTTTAGGTAAGCAGAAAACAAAACAAGTTTTAATTGGTTTTGCTGCTCAAGAATTTAATGATAAAAATCTTGGTATCGAAAAAATGAAAATTAAAAATTGTGATGGTATTTGTATTAATAATATTAGTGTTATGGGTAAAAATGAAACAGAAATTAATTTTTATTTTAAAAATAATAATTATAATTTAATTGGTTCAAAAGTGGAAGTTGCTAAGCAGATAGTTGATATTATAAGTAAGAATATTTTATATTATTAATATAATAAAAATAGAATTTATTGCTTTAATATTTTTTCCTAACAATAGATTATTTTAAAAAAATATTTATATAGCTAACTTTATTATAAAAAATGAACAATATGATATTTTAATGTTAAATATATATTGTTCATTTTTTATAATAAAATTTGAATATGTAATTAATTTGTATCAATAAATATATAAGAAAAGGTTATATATTTAAGTGTTTTTTTAATTTAAAGGTACACATTCAAGTACAAAGTCTCTAATTTTTTTATTAATATCCTTAGTATTTTTTAATTCTTTTTCTAGTTTTTCTACAGTGTTTTTACAATCTTGTATTATTTTTTTTAGTTCTTCAATGTTTTCTTTTGAATGTTTTAATTGTTTTTCTAATTTTTCTTTATCATATTGAGATTGTTTTAGTTCTTTTTCTAATTTTTGGTTTTTATTTATATAATCTTTTAATTCTTTTTCTAATTGTGTTTTACTTTCTGTATTTTCTTGTATTATTTTTTGTAAATATCTAATATTTTTTTCTGCTTCTTTTAATTGTTGTTCTAATTTTTCTTTAATACCTTTAGATTCTCTTAATTCTGCTGCTTGTTTTGCTATAGTATATCTAGATTTTCTTAATTCTTCTTCTAAATTTTCATTATTATTTTTATAATCTTTAAGTTCTGTTTCTAGTTTTTCTTTATCATTTTCTACTTCTTTTAATTTTGTTTCCAGTTTTATATTATTATCTTGAATTTCTTTTAGTTCTTCTTCTAGTTTTTCTTTATTATCCATGTAATCTTGGATTATTTCTTGTAAATGTTCAATACTTTCTGTTGCTTCTTTTAAGTTTGTTTCTAATTTTGTATTATTATCTTGATTTTTTTTAATTCTTCTTTTAGTTCTTTAACTTTATATTCAAAATTTTTGTTTTCTTTTACTGATTTTGTATAAAGATTGCTTATTTCGTCTAATTTATTACATGTTTCTTGTAATTTTTTATTTAATTTCTCAATTTTTTTATCACATTTATTGCTAGTGGTAATACCTCATCAACTATCAACATCAGATTTTTTTACTATATTTTTATCTTTATCATTTATCATTTTTAAAGCACCCCTTTTTAAATATAAATATTTATTTTTAATAATTGAGATTTATTAAAATATTTTTAATTAAATTTTCATTTATTTTTTCTTATAAATGCTAAATTGTAAAGGTAAGTGCAACTAAATTATTTTTCTATCCAAATATTCGATTGGTGAAAGATAATTTAATATTTTTCTCGGTCTTTGATTTAAAGACAATATAAATTTATGAACTTCATTTTTATTAGTTTTTGAAAAAATAAATTTTTTAGGAAATTTTTCTCTAATTAAACCATTAGTATTTTCATTAGTACCTCTTTGTCAAGGTGAATATGGATTGGCAAAATAAATTTTTACATCTAAATTTTTTTCAAGTTGTTGTCAATTTGAAAATTCTTTGCCACGATCAAAAGTAATAGTTTTAACAATGTTTTTAGGAATAATTGATAAATAATAACTGACATTTTTATTAATAACTTTAGTAGTTCTGTTTTTAACTAATATTGCTAAAGTAAATCGTGATACTCTTTCAACTAAAGTTATTAAACATGATTTGCTTTTACCTCGTGATGATACTATAGTATCTCCTTCTCAATGACCAAGTGTTATACGATCATTAACATTTATATCTCGTTCTTTAATTGATTTACCATTAAACTTGCCACGATTCTCTTGAGATTTTCGTTTTTTACCTTTTCTTCTTAAATTTTTACTAGTAACTTTATCAAGCATTCCAAAATAAATTCAAGTATAAATTGTTTTAAAACTAATAACTCACTCTTTATGAAAATTTTTAATTCTGCCATAAATTTGTTCAGGTGATCAACCTAATAGTAATTTTTGTTGTACATATTTTACTAAATTCTTATTTTTAAACTTATGAAAACTAATATGTGATTGTTTTCGATTTTCAGCTTTATTTTGTGCAATTAATGAAAAATAATGATTATTATCTTTATTTCTATTAATTTCTCGAATAATAGTACTAATACTTCGATTAAGATTTTTAGCTATTTCACTAATTTTAAATTTAAATTTCAATTGATTATCAATATAAATCCTTTCATCTATGCCAAGATGTTTATAACTCATATAAAAACTCCTTACTTTTTTCTAAACTAAATTTAGAATTATGAAATTTTTATATGAGAATTTTTTGCAATTTTATTTACTTGCACTTACAAGTATAATTCAGCATTTTCATAAAGCAAAAATAGTTTACAAAAAATATTAACTAGATATAGTAAATTATTATTTTTTTAACAATAATATCTGTATACTAAAATTATATGAAAAATAAAATAGTATTTTACACAAAAATGTTAACACTATATAATAAGAGTTATTTTTAATATAAAAAAAAGGAGTAAGAAATGCGTTTTATAGATGTAACAAAATTAAAAGTTACTGCCGGCAAAGGCGGTGATGGTGTTGTTGCTTTTCGTCGTGAACTTTATGTAGCCAAAGGTGGTCCATCTGGTGGAGATGGAGGAAGAGGCGGTAATATTATCTTTATTGGTGATTCAGGTATGAATACTCTATTAGACTTACGTAAAAATAAAGAGATAACTGCTGAAGATGGTAAAAATGGTGCACACAAAAATATGCATGGACGTAAAGGAACCAATACTTATGTAAAAGTTCCATTAGGTACTATTATTAGAGATAACAAAACTCAAAATATTCTTGGTGATATTATTAAAGATAAACAAGAAATAATAATTGCTGCCGGTGGTCTTGGTGGACGAGGAAATGCTCGTTTTGCTTCGGCAATAAATCGAGTACCTAAAATATGTGAAAAAGGAATGCCTGGACAACATTTTGAAATAATTTGTGAGTTGAAATTATTGGCCAATGCCGGATTAGTTGGGTTGCCTAACGCCGGTAAATCAACATTATTAAGAGCTATTTCTGCTTCAACTCCAACAGTTGCTGATTATCCTTTTACTACTCTTAATCCACATTTAGGTGTTGTTAGAGTTGATAAAAATAATAATTTTGTTATGGCGGATTTGCCTGGATTAATAGCAGGAGCTAGTTTAGGAAAAGGACTAGGTTTACAGTTTTTGCGTCATATTGAACGTTGTCAAGTTTTAGTACATATGATTGATATTAGTGATAAGACTCAAGATCATTTTTTAAATTATCAATTAATTATGAGTGAATTAGAAAGTTATAATAAAGATTTGACAAAAAAACCGCATTTAATTGTTGCAAATAAAATTGATTTACCAGATGCACAAACTAATTTAGAGAAATTAAAAGAACAAATTAAATTACCAATAATTGCAATTTCTGCTATGAAACATATTAGTTTGGATATATTAATTAAAGATATTGCTAAAGCTGTTGAAAAAGAACAACTGCATCAAGTTAATAATAATGAAAATAATGAAGAACATATTCTTTATGAATATACTAATAAAGAAGAAGTTCCACAAGTTATTATTACTAAATTTGCAAATAATCAATGAACTATTTCTGGTAAAACCGTTGAAGTAATATATCAAAAAAATCCTTTAAATAATTATCATAATATTTTATTATTTAAAATTAAATTACAAGATTTAGGAATTTATGATGAATTAAGAAAGCAAGGAATAAAAAAAGGTGATCATGTTAAGATTTTTAATTATGATATGATTTGAGAAGAAGAATAAAAAAAAGGGCAAAGGAAAATAGGAAATGGAAATAGTAATTAGTTTATTGGTAGTTATTTTAATTATTAGTAGTATTGGTGGCTTAATAATTTATATGCAAATTAAAAAAAGTCAGAATGTTACTAGTGACCCAATTGCACAAGACTTTTTGAAAATGCAAGTAGAAACTTTAAAAGAACAATTAAATGATTTTAAAACATCATGAAATGGTTCGGATCGTGATAAAACCGAAAAATTAATTAATTTAATGAGTAATATTGATAATTTTCAAAAAAATTTAGATAAAAAAGAAGATGATTATAAACGCAATGCTGATGTCATTCAAAGACAAGTAGTAGATGTTATTAAAGATTTAGCAAAGTTACAAGAATCATCAACTTTTTTAGGAAAAATTAATGATAATATTCAAAGTTTACAAGAAGTTTTTATTAATACTAAAAAACGTGGTAATGTTGGTGAATTTGTTTTAGAAAAAATTTTGACTAATATGTTGGGTTCAAATCAAAAATTATGAGAACGACAATATAAAACAATTGATGGCAAAGTTGTTGATGCCTATGTAAAAACAGATTCTGAAAAAGAAGGAATTGCTATTGATTCAAAGTTTTCAATTGATAACTATCAAAGGTATTTAGTAAGTGAAGATATTAAAATTAAAGAAAATTATTTAAAAGATTTTCGTAATGATATTCGTAAACGAATTGATGAAGTTGGAAAATATATTAATATTAAAAATAAGATTTCTAGCGCAGTAATGTTTATTCCTTCTGAAGAAATATTTGCTTTTATTTACGCACAATTTTCTGATGATATTGTTGAATATGCTTTTAAGAAACGTGTTTGAATTACCTCTCCTACTACTTTATCTGCTGTTTTATTTACAGTTGATAAAAATCGTAAAGACATTGATTTTAATAAAAATTTAGAAAAAATGGCAAAAAAATTACGTTTATTCAAAGATGATTTTGATCGTTGGGTTGATAGATGAGAAAAAGTTAAGGCTGGTTTTGATACAACTAATAAAGCCATTGAAACTTTAGATAAAACCCATAATAAAATTGCTGGACATTATAACAATATTTTTGAAATGTCTGAAGAAATAAAAGAGAGTGAATAATTATGAATTTAGAACAATATTTAGATGAAATTATTAAATTTTTACAAAGTGAAGTAAAAAAAGCAAATGCCAAAGGTTTAATTGTTGGTTTAAGTGGTGGTGTTGACTCAGCAGTAGTAGCATTATTGATTAAAAAAGCTTTTCCTAATGATCATTTAGCATTAATTATGCCTTGTTTTTCACCAGATATTGATTTAGAATATGCAAATAATTTAGTTAATATTCATAAATTAAATGCCAAAGTAGTTAATTTAAATAATGTTTTTTTAAGTTTTAAAAAAACATTAGAAACTGAAATTAATATAGAAAAATCAAAATTAATTTTAGGCAATTTAAAAGCTAGATTAAGAATGAATACTCTTTATGCATATGCACAAAATCATAATTATTTAGTTGTAGGAACAGATAATAGTGATGAATGACACATTGGTTATTTTACTAAATATGGTGATGGTGGTGTTGATTTATTACCAATTATTCATTTGTTAAAAAAAGATGTTTTTGCTGCAGCAAAGATATTAAAAGTTAGTGAAGAGATCATTATTCGTAAGCCAACTGCTGGTTTATGAGATGGACAAACTGATGAAATGGAAATGCAATTTAAGTATGAACAATTAGATCAATATTTACTAGGAAATAAATCATTAATACCATCATCAGTAATTAATAAAATTGAATTTATGCATCAGAATAGTGCACACAAAAGAATACCTGTACCGCAAGCTCCGAAATGAACAAGAAAAAAATAAAGGAATGAGAATATGGCTGGACATTCACAATATGCAAATATTAAACATCTTAAAGATGCCCAAGATAACAAACGTGGTAAAATTTTTCAAAAATTATCAAGAGAAATTTATGTTGCTGTTAAATTAGGTGGTGCAAATGTTGAAAATAATCCGCGATTGAAATTAATGTTAGAAAAAGCACTACGTATAAATATGCCAAAGGATAATATTAATCGTGCTATTAATAAAGCTAGTAATAAAAATGAAACAACTAATTATGAAGCAGTCACTTATGAAGGATATGGACCAAGTAATATTGTCATAATTATTCATTGTTTAACTGATAATAAAAATCGAACTGCAAGTAATATTCGAAGTTATTTTAATAAATTGGGTGGTCATTTAGCTGCTACTAATTCTGTTCAATATTTATTTCAAACAACGGGGGTAATTCAATTTTCAAGTTTATTATCAGTTGAAGAAATTTTGGAGTTAATAATTGATTTTGAAATTTTTAATATTGAAAAAAATGAAGATATCATTGATATTGAAGTTAATCCTAAACAGTTAAATGCTGTAACTAATTTATTAGAAAAAAATAATATTAATGATTTTATTACTAATGAAATTGTTAATATTCCCCATGAATTGATTACCATTACTGATCAACAACAAATTAAATTAATTGATATATTGTTAGAAACAATTGAAAATGATGATGATGTGCTTTCAATTGAACATAATTTTAAAAAATAAAAAGGTTTATTTTTCTTTTTCATCTAATTAATAGTAAGAATAGAAAAGGAGGAATAAGTCATGGATGAATATTTTAGGTATTGCTAAATTGTAAAGGTAAGTGCAACTAAATTATTTTTCTATCCAAATATTCGATTGGTGAAAGATAATTTAATATTTTTCTCGGTCTTTGATTTAAAGACAATATAAATTTATGAACTTCATTTTTATTAGTTTTTGAAAAAATAAATTTTTTAGGAAATTTTTCTCTAATTAAACCATTAGTATTTTCATTAGTACCTCTTTGTCAAGGTGAATATGGATTGGCAAAATAAATTTTTACATCTAAATTTTTTTCAAGTTGTTGTCAATTTGAAAATTCTTTGCCACGATCAAAAGTAATAGTTTTAACAATGTTTTTAGGAAGAATTGATAAATAATAACTGACATTTTTATTAATAACTTTAGTAGTTCTGTTTTTAACTAATATTGCTAAAGTAAATCGTGATACTCTTTCAACTAAAGTTATTAAACATGATTTGCTTTTACCTCGTGATGATACTATAGTATCTCCTTCTCAATGACCAAGTGTTATACGATCATTAACATTTATATCTCGTTCTTTAATTGATTTACCATTAAACTTGCCACGATTTTCTTTAGATTTTCGTTTTTTACCTTTTCTTCTTAAATTTTTACTAGTAACTTTATCAAGCATTCCAAAATAAATTCAAGTATAAATTGTTTTAAAACTAATAACTCACTCTTTATGAAAATTTTTAATTCTGCCATAAATTTGTTCAGGTGATCAACCTAATAGTAATTTTTGTTGTACATATTTTACTAAATTCTTATTTTTAAACTTATGAAAACTAATATGTGATTGTTTTCGATTTTCAGCTTTATTTTGTGCAATTAATGAAAAATAATGATTATTATCTTTATTTCTATTAATTTCTCGAATAATAGTACTAATACTTCGATTAAGATTTTTAGCTATTTCACTAATTTTAAATTTAAATTTCAATTGATTCTCAATATAAATCCTTTCATCTATGCCAAGATGTTTATAACTCATATAAAAACTCCTTACTTTTTTCTAAACTAAATTTAGCATTATGAAATTTTTATATGAGAATTTTTTGCAATTTTATTTACTTGCATTTACAAGTATAATTCAGCATTTATTGGTGCTACTAATAAAGTAGGAATCTTAACTAAAGCGTTGATAAGTCGTATTCCTAATATTTTACAATTATCTGATTATAATTATCAGGATATTAAAAGTATTATTTCACAAGTTTCTTTAAGTTTAAATTGAAAATTAGAAAATAATATAATAAATATTATTGCTAATCATTGTCGTAATATTCCGCGACTCATTATTAACATCATTAAACAATTGTATAATTATTGTGTTGTTATGAATGTAGATTTAAATGAAACTAATATTTTGCAAATTTTATTTTTTTTGCAAATTTATCCTTTAGGTTTAAATAGTTTACAATTGGCATATTTAACATTTTTTAATAATGTAAATTTAGATAAAAGTTTGAGTATTGAAACTATTTGTCAACTTTTGAATGAAGAAAGAAAAAATCTTGAAATTCATTATGAATCTTGACTTATTCATTGTGGTTTAATTACTAAGACAACTAAGGGTCGTAAAATAACAATTATTGGTAAAGAGTATATTAATAATAATATAATTTTATTTAGAAAATAATTATTTTTGATATTACTGTAAAACAATTGTTATTTATAACGAATGTTGGTATTCTTATATAGTGCTTAAATAATATACAATCTATGTTTATACAAATAAAATGATTTAGGAGTGAAGAAATATGAACACTTCTTCTAGGACAAGAAAAACTAAAAATCTTGGATTTTTTTTAAGGATTTTTAGTTTAATAATTATTGTTTCTGCAATAATAATTTCAGTAGTGTTTAGTGCTAAATATGTTGAAAATAATAGTAAATTAAGTATTGAGTTTGCTGGTGGTTATCAAACACAAGTTCAATATGAGGGTAAAGGTAAACAAAAAGATGTTATTAATTTATTAAAAGACAGAGTTGACCCTTTAGGTACTAGTAACGTTTATATTGAAAGCATTACTAGCAATAATCATAAGTATAATTTAGCGTTGAGTAAAGATGCGGGAGTTGATATTTCTACTTTTGTTCACAGTGTATCACGACGTGGTTATTCTTATATTGTTGATAAAGATGGTAATGACTTATTAGCAACCGAAAAGAAAGATGACAAAGCTACTACTTGAACAAAAAGAGATAAAAGATTATTAACTAGTGATGTTTTTTCTGCTATTAAAGCTGTTAATAATTCTGTTACTCATCGCCCAGAACTTGTTTTTGATGTTAAAAATGATTCAGGTTTAAAAGAAATTACTTCTGCCAAAGAAAATACATTTTATATTTATTCAGATATTGGTCAGTTATTAGATTATATTCGAAGTAGTATGGAGGGTATTCGCTCCCTTGCTTTTATAATTGATAATCTTAAAAATGATACTGATGGTAAGATTAAAGCATCATTAACATCATTATTAGATAATAATACACCAGGTCTTGGTAAAGGTACTGATATTTTAGCTAGAGCTAAAGCACAAGACCCTACTTTAGCACGACTATTAAATCCTAATCAAAATGGTCAATTTGGTATTAATTGAATTTATTCTGATAATTTAGGTTCAGTTCATAGTCTTTCTGTTGATACTAATGATGAAAAAAATACATATGATCCTGCTAATCGCTTTGATCCTTTTGCTTCTCCTATTGTTGGTTCACCTATGAATGCATGATTGCCTTATATTAAAGATTTATTACGTTTACCAGATGTTTCAGATATTTTACATGAAGATGTTATTGATTATCGTTATATTCCATATTGAGTTGGTGAAGTTAAAGTAACTAACAATAGTATTTCAATTAATTCAGATACTTTTAATCTTGAAACAGTTGAACAAATGAAAAGTGTTTTAATATCAGGATTGTCAAAAAATAATTTTACTATGTTATCTTATGCTAATGTTAGTCCAACGCTAGGTGCAACATCTTTAAAAATTGCAGTTGTTATTATTATATTAGTTACCTTTGTTCTTATGACTATTGTTCTGTTTTATTATCGTATGTTAGGAGTTATTGTTCTAATTATAATATCATTATTTTTATTATTTACTATTGTTAGTTCTGTTTTCATTAATGGCATAATTGCTCCTGAAAGCGTAATTGCTTTAATTATTGGTTTTGCACTATTATTAGATACGATTATTAATTTGTTGGAACGTTTTAAAAATGAATATATGCAAGGTAAAACTTTGATTAGTGCTTTTAAATCAGCAAATAAGAAAACATTATCTTCTTCATTAGATTGTAGCGCTATTATTTTAATTGTTAATTTAACTATTTTCTGATTTGGAACTCGTGCTATCAAAGGTTTTATTATTATGACTTCTATTGCTACTTTTGGTGTAATTATTTTTGGAATTATCTTATTAAGATTAATGTTATGAACATTATTACGGAATAACTGGTTAGAAAATAAATCTCAACTTTTAGGAACTAATAATATTAGTAGAAAAAGCACTATAGTTTTAAATAATTCAATAGATACCAATAATATTAAAAGTAGTGATAAAAAAATAAAAAAACAATTAATTTCAGAAAAATGTCAGATTCAAATTAGTTATAAAAATAAAGTTAAAGAATTAATTAAAAAATTTAAAGTTGATAAACAGCAATTAAAAAAAGAACATAGTAAATCAAGATCAGTTTATAAGTCAAAAGTAAAAGATTTAAAATTAAATCTTTCACAAGAAATTAATAAACTGAAACAAGAATTAATTAATGCATTAAAACCGTTAAAAATTCAAATAGTTAAAGCAAAAGACAAAAAAATATTAGTTATTAATTTTAAAAATGTTTTTTCAAAACTTAAAATAATTAACTGAAATTATTTTCATAAATTAACAAAATGAATTCTTTCAGGCTCTGCTGTTATTGTTCTTGCTTCAGGTATTACTTATGGTGTAATTGGTTCAAATTTTGGTTCTGGTTTTGATCAACGAACTGATTTTGTTGGAATTGGTACAATTACTCAATATCCAAGTGATCCTAGTTACAATATTATTAAAGAAGCAGAATTAGCAAAAGATTTTATTAGTAAAGAAATTCAAAATAATAGTCAATTTAGTAAATATTTTAAAAATATTAATTTTTCCTTAATTGCTGGTGGTGAAGGAAAACCATATCAGTTTAAAATTATTGTTCAAACAACAGTAAATTCTCAAAGTATGCAGCAAAGGTTTAAGAATTTTTTAGGGGAGATTACTAGAAATTGAAAACAAGAATCTATTTTACAATGAGGAGAAATTGATCTAGTTGTTGCTAAGTCAGGTGTAGATTTATTAGTTAATATGATTATTTCAATTACTTTATCTTTTATTGTTATTTTAATTTATATTATTATTAGATTTCAATTAACTTATGTTATTCCTTTAATTTTAGCTATTATTTTTAGTTTACTAATGACACTTGCTATTATTAGTATTTTCCAAATTGTAATTTCTACTTCAATTGTTGGAATATTATTGGGAGTAATGATTTTAACAATAATTAGTATTATGTCAATTTTTGATAATATTCGTGAAATTAAGATTAATAATAATCAAACACAAGTTATTAGCACAGAAGAAATAATTGAAATTTCAAATAAAAGTGTTCAAAAGGCTTTACCAAGAACATTAGTTATTAATGGTGTAGTATTAATAACATCAGTAATTGTTATGTTTATTATTCCTAGTTTCTGAATAGTTAGTTTATCATTATTAATAGGTTGTATAGTAAGTTTAGTATCATCTTACTTTATTGCTCCTTTTATTTGAATTTATTTTGAGAAATGAAGAGTTTATAGATATAAAAAACGTATTAATAAAATTAAAAAACATTTCATTGGTGCAGATGAATATGTTATTAAAGGTATTAATGAATAGGTGGTTGCAATGACAAAAGAATCATTAAAAAAAATTATTATTAATATTCCTGATTTTCCAATTAAAGGTATCCAATTTAAAGATATTAACCCAATATTAAGTAATCCAGAAGCATTTCAAAGTGTTGTTAATATTTTTGTAGATTTTATTAAAAAATGTGGAGCAACAGCAATTTTAGCACCTGAAGCAAGAGGATTTATTTTTGGTGCTGCTATAGCATATAAGTTGGGTATCAAATTAGTTCTTGCACGCAAAAAAGGTAAATTACCAGGTAAAACCTATAAAGTAACTTATGATTTAGAGTACGGTACTGCTATATTAGAAATGCAGCAAAATGTACTTTCAACAAAAGATAAAGTAGTAATAATTGATGATTTGATTGCAACTTCGGGAACAATTAATGCTTGTCTTAATTTAATAAAACAAAGTAATGCTCAATCAGTTGGCATTACTACTTTAATTTCGCTTTCTGAATTTGCTAATAAACATCATTTTGATAATATTCCGCTGTTAGAAATAATTCAGTTTTAATAAGTAGTAAATAATGAATAATTTAACTTGTAAAGATTTTAACCAATTATTAGCGGAAGCAAAAACATTTATCAAAGATCCTAAGCAAATTACAAAAATTAAAGTAGCTTATGAATATGCATTATTAAAACATAAAGATCAATATCGAAAGAATGGTGATCCTTATGTTTATCATGTTTTATCCACAACATATAATTTAGTATTATGACATTTAGATGTCTCTTCAATACAAGCAGGATTTTTACATGATATTTTAGAAGATACACCAACAACTTTTGATGAGTTAGTAGCAGAATTTGGTTTGGAAGTTGCTAATTTAGTTTTAGCTGTAACTAAAGTTAGTCATTTTGCAAAAGAAAAAAGAAATGAAATTAAAGCTAATTATTTACGTAAATTATATTTAAGTTTAGCTCATGATATTCGTGTCATTATTATTAAAATGGCAGATCGTTTACATAATATTAGAACTATTAATTTTTTAAATCCCGAAAAACAAATAATTATTGCTAAAGAAACTTTAGAAGTTTATGCTTCTATTGCTCATCGTCTAGGTATTCGTAAATTACAATCAGAACTAGAAGATCGTTCTTTTGCAGTATTACATCCTAAAGAGTATAAAAAAATTGATAATCTTATTAATTTGGATCGTGAAAAACGTGAAAAATTAGTTAATGAAATTATTAAAGAATTAACTAAAACATTATCACAACATAAAAATTTAATTTTTAAAATTTATGGTCGTAGTAAACACTTATATTCTATTTATCGTAAAATGTATTATTTTGGAAAAGATTTTGATGATATACATGATATTTTAGCAATTAGAGTTGTTACTAATTCTATTGATAGTTGTTATGCCATTTTGGGTTATATTCATCAAAGTTTTACTCCTGTTCCGGGTAGATTTAAAGATTATATTGCAACACCAAAAAATAATATGTATCAATCATTACATACATCTGTTGTTTTTGATAATGAAATTTATGAATTACAAATTAGAACTGAAGAAATGGAAGATTTTGCTGAAGCAGGTGCAGCTTCGCATTGAAGATATAAAGAAGGGGAAAATAAAAATCCTAAGAAACGTCAAGCAGAAATTGATGAAAAATTAAATATTTTTCAAGAAATATTAAATTTAAATGACTTAAATCCAAATGTTGATGAAAACATATTAGCAGATAATATTGCCAAAGATAATAATTTAGAAAAAGAAATTCGACAAGATATTTTTAGTGATTTAATTTATGTATTAACTCCAAATGGTAATGTTATAACATTACCATTTGGTTCAACTGTTTTAGATTTTGCTTTTAAAGTTCATACTGAAATTGGTGAAACAACAGTAGGTGCAAGAATAAATGGTATTTATTCTCCTATTAATACTGTTTTAAAATCAGGTGATATTGTTGAAATTAAAACTGCTAAAACTGCACGCCCTTCTCGTGATTGATTAAATATTGTTAAGACCAATTTTGCTCAACATAAAATAAAAAAATATTTAAATAATCAGCAAGAAAAATTTAATCAAGAAAATAAAATTAAAGATACAGAAAACAAAGAGAAAATAAAAAAAACAAAGGAAAAAATAGAAGAATATATTATTGAAAATCACATTCGTTGAAAAATTGCAAAACGTAATGTTATTATGTCAAGAATTAGATCATTAAAATATAAAACGTATGAAGATTTTTGCTTAGATGTTGCTAATGGAACTTATACAATTGAACAGGCGGTTACTACTATTTTATATAGTGATTCAGTAACATTTCAAGAATTAAAAACTAAACAACAAACAACAATGAATTTAAGTAGTAATAATGAAATTATTATTGAAAATGCCCCCAATACTAAAACATCATTGGCTCATTGTTGCTTACCTATCCCTGATGAACCAATTGCGGGTTATATTACTAAAAGGCAAGGTATTAAAGTTCATCGTTTAATTTGTCCTAATGTTAGTTTGCCAGAGCGTAAAGAACGTATTATTGATACTAAGTGAAATTTATTAGCAACCAGTCATCATCTTTATAATTCAAAAATTCAAATTCAATATTTAGATCGACCAGCATTGATGACTGATGTTTTAAATATTTTGGGCTATTTAAAGGCACAAATTCAAAGTATTGATGCTAATAATAAGCTTAATGAAAATCATGGAAGTTTAAAAATTTTAATTAAAGTTTCTAATATTGAACGTTTACATCAAATTATTTCATCAATTAAAAAAATTCCTGATATTATTGCAATAAACAGAATAATTATGTAATATTTTAGTATAATATTTTCAGCATTTAAAAGTAAATTTAGGGTAAACATTAAGAGACAGTGTGGTTGGTGCAAACATTGGTTAACTAATTTTATGACATTAAATAGCTTGTATTATTAATTAATTAAATATGATAAATTATAATTAAGTGCATTTACTTTGTAAATGAATTAGGATGGTACCGCGTTAAGAAACGTTCCTAAAATAAAGGAACGTTTTTTTAGAAGATTTATTTTTTATTAAAAGGAGTAAAAAAAGTATGCAATTTCAAAAAGCAAGAGGAACACGTGATATGTATAATGAAGAGGTTATTATATATCGTAATATTATTAAATCTTTAACACAGTGTGCAATTAAATATAATTATCAAGAATTTATTACTCCTATTTTTGAAAATGCTCAACTATTTTTACGAGCCGTGGGAGATACAACTGATATTATTCAGAAAGAAATTTATCAATTTAATGATAAAAATGATAGATTATTAGCTCTTCGTCCTGAAGGAACAGCGGGTATTGTTCGTGCTATAATTGAAAATAAATTATATAAATCTAAGCAAACGTTAAAGTATTTTTATTATGGTTCAATGTTTCGATATGAAAGACCTCAAAAAGGGCGTCAACGTCAATTTAATCAATTTGGTATCGAAACTGTTTGTGTTAAACATCCTTTAGTTGATGTTGAAGTAATGATGATGGCCCTAGAAATGATAAAAAGTTTTTCAATACCAAATTTAACTTTAAATATTAATTATTTTGGATCTAATGAAACAAAAAATAAATACCAAATAGCACTTAAAGAACAATTATTAAATCAAAGTAAGCAATTGTGTGAAAATTGTCAAATTAGAGTTAAAGTATCGCCACTAAGAGTTCTTGATTGTAAAATTTGTACTAAATTAAATTTAGAAATACCATATTTAAATGATTTTTTAACTAATGAAGAAAAAACATATTTTACAACCATTATTAATAGTTTAAAAAATAATAAAGTTAATTTTATTATTGATGAGCATTTAGTTCGTGGTTTAGATTATTATAATGGTATTATTTTTGAAATAACTACTATTGATTCACGAATTGGTGAAAGTCAAAATACTTTACTTGGTGGTGGTAGATATGATAATTTATTTAATGAATTGGGCTCACCATTAAAAATACCTGCTATTGGTTTTGCAATTGGTATTGAAAGATTAATGTTATTATTGGTAGAAAATAAAAATATTAATAAACCACCAATTATTGATTTACAAATTATTGCTTTAAGCGAATTAGGATTAATAATAGCTTCCGATTTATTATTACAATTACGTAAAGAAAATTATCATATTGATATGGAATATAATTTATATCAAGATAAAAATAAGTCACAGATTATTGATCGTAGTTTAGCCAAAAATATACTATTTTTAAAAGAAAAAAATCAGGTTAGTTTTTATTCTTTTGTTAAAAAAGAAATGATAAAATTAATTTTTGATACTGAACAGCAATTGTTTAGTAAGGTTAAAAATCTATTATTAGAGGAGAATGAAGAATATGGAAAAACTCTTTAGAACTCATACATGTGGTAATTTAACGCAGGGTGATATTACAAAAGAAATTATTATTAGTGGTTGAGTTAAAGATATTCGTATTAATAAATTTGGTATTTTTATTGATTTACGTGATATGTATGGAACAACACAAGTCATTTTTAAACCAGATAACGGATATTATCAAGAAATAAAAAATGTTAAAGTTGAATCTGTTTTAAAAGTAATTGGAACAGTTGTCTTACGAAAAAATAAAGATGCAAAAACTGCTAATGATATGATTGAAGTAGTAGCAAAAGATATTGAAATATTAAGCAATTCTATTAATTTACCATTTGTTATTAAAAATGATAATACGCTTGCTAGTGAAGAATTACGTTTACAATATCGCTATTTAGATTTAAGAAGACCAGCAATGAATTATAATATTAAATTTAAACACCAAGTTCTTAGTTGCTTACGAACATTTTTGAATCAAAATAATTTTTTAGAAATTGATACTCCTTGCTTAACAAAATCAACACCAGAAGGTGCTCGTGATTTTTTAGTTCCTGCTCGTATTCAAAAAAAACATTTTTATGCTTTACCACAATCACCACAAATTTATAAGCAATTATTAATGATATCAGGTATTGACAAATATTATCAAATTGCTAAATGTTTTCGTGATGAAGATTTTCGTGCTGATAGACAACCCGAATTTCAACAATTAGACTTAGAAATGGCATTTACTACTAGTAAAGAAATTAAATTAATAGTAGAAAATATGATAATAAGTCTTTTTAATACTTTAAAAATTGGTAATATTCCCTCAACATTTTCATCGATTACCTATGATCAAGCAATGGATTTATATGGTAGTGATAAACCTGATTTGCGTTGTACATGTAAGTTAATAAATATTAATATTAAAAATAATAGTGATGGATTTATTTATAAGGGTTTTATAGTTAATGATAAAATGAATGAAACAACTATAAAAAAAATAACAGAAATTAGCAATCAGCATGGAGGAAAAACATTAATAATTTATGACTTAATTAAGAAAAAAATTATTCATAATAATTCTAAAGTAAAGTTTGATGATTTAGTTTTAGCAGAAGAAATATCAAAAATAAAATATAATAATAATTTTTTAATTTTCGTATATGAACAACAAGATGTTGCTAATAAAGTTATGGGTGCTATTAGAAGTTTTTATATTAATGATTTGTCAAAACGAATTAATCATAAAGATTTTATGAATAATATTGAAAACTTTGAATTTATTTGAATTATTGATTGACCAATGTTTCAACAGGAAGAAAATAAATGACAAGCTTGTCATCATCCTTTTACAAGTCCAAAAAATCCTGAAAAATTATTAGATATAAAAAATAAAGATTTAGGAACTTTAACTGCAGATGCTTATGATTTGGTTTTAAATGGTTTTGAAATTGCTGGTGGGAGCATTAGAATTCATGATTATAAATTACAAAAAAAGATTTTTGAATTATTAGATTTAAGTAAAACAGAAATTGAAAATAAATTTGGTTTTTTCTTATCAGCTTTTAATTACGGAGTTCCTCCACATGGTGGTATTGCTTTTGGCATTGATCGTTTATTAATGATTTTAATTAAGAATGAATCAATTCGTGATACTATTGCTTTTCCTAAAAATAATCGTGGTATTTGTTTATTAACAAATAGTCCTAGTGAAATTTCATCTGATCAGTTATCAATATTAAATTTGGAATTTAAGAAGTAAAATTTTAATTTTAAAGTGATTAGAAGTTTAATAAAATTAGAAAATATAAATATTAAAAATCTCTAATGAAAAATAATTAAATTGTTTTTCATTAGAGATTAATTATGTAATTTAATTGAAATCAATTTTTCAATAATGTTAAATTAATAATTATTAATTTCAATTATATTTTTTTTGATATTTGTTAATATTCAAGTTCAATAAATGGTTCACTATCTTTGGTTTTTAGATGTCATATAGCTGGTAAATTTTTTTGAACTAAAGTAAAGACATTATTTGGTGGTAAGCATTTATAAAGTGAACCATCATTAGTTTTAGTTTTTCCATCTCCGTTTCATGTAGTAACATATAAAAAATTTGTATTTTTATTAAAAACTAATGATAGTACTCCCTCTTTTATTCCAGACATTGGTTTAAAGTTTGTTTCTTCTGCTAAACATTTGTAAACTTCACCATTACTAGGAGATTGATATGAACCGGTTCAAACTCCTGCATAAATATTATCATCATTGTCAAAAGTTAAAGAAGAAACAGATTTATTTATACCATCCATTTTTTTAAAAGTATTTTGATTTTTTTGATATTTATAAACGTTACCTTTAAAACTACTTTCTCTAGTACCTATATAAACATTTTCATTTTTATCAATAGCTATTGTTCATATTTCACCATATATTCCTAATATTGGTTTAAAGTTTGTTTCTCCTGCTAAACATTTATAAATAGCACCATGTCAAGAACTATTTCTAGTTCCAAGATAAAGATTACCTTTTGTATCAGTTGCTAAAGAACATATTTCACCAGGTATTATTAAATTTATTTTTGGAATTATAATTTTTTTATTATTATTTTTTATTTCTGCTTGTTGTTGATTTTCTATTAACTGTGTTTCTAATTCTGTAATTTTATTTGCAAGATTTGTAATTATTTTTCTTTTATCTAATGCATCTCTTTCTGATTTTGCATAGAGATCACTTATTTCTTTTAAATCATCAAGAGTTTCTTGTAGTTTTTTATTTAATTTTTCAATTTTGGTTTTATATTTATTATTAGTTAGACTTTCTTTTTCTAATATTTTCTTTTTATTATTTATCATTTTTTAATAAGTACCTCTTTCTTTAAATTAATATAAATATTAATTTTTAATATTAAGATTTACCAAAAATTTGATTTTTTATTATTTAATATCGTAGGTTTAGAAAAAAATGTAAAATATTGTTAATTAATTTTACAAAAATTAAACTATGATAATACATCTGATAGTGAAAAATATTCGGTTATTGCAGATGATCACTTAATGAAAATTAATGATCTTTTTAAAAATAAATTGTTAAGAACAGGTGCACCACCTCATAAATATAAGGCAGAAAATGCTAATGCAGCACACTTTTTAAAAGATTTAGGTTTCAAAACTGGTGATGAAATTGGCGTTTATTCAGATGAAGAATATGCTGAAATTGTTAGTTTAACTGTTAGTATTAAAAATACTTTTCCAGGAGAAATTAAAGAAAAATACACCGAAGATAGTTTTGAATTAGAAGCAGGTACGTGTCAAATTGATATTATCAAAAATAATGAAATTTTAAAATCTTATATTATTAATACAGCTGACAATAAGGATTTAGATGTTAGTCAAGAATTTCGAAAAATTTTACCTGATTTGAAACTTTATAACAATGTGGGAGTTAAAAAAGGAAGTTTAGCCTCTGATTTTAAATTAGAATTTGCACCATATAAACAAAAGCAATGAGAAGCTTTAATTAGTTTATTAAATACAAAAGTTTATACATTTTTTTATGATGCTGCTAAAAATGGTAATAAAATTACTGGATTTGTTAATGTTCAGAGAGTGTGATTACAAGTAGATTTTGGGAAAGTAAATGCACTAAAAGATTCAAGAATTGGATCATTACCAGTTTTAGATTAAAACTATATTAACACAATTATATTTTACAAAAAGAGCAGTTGACAATGCTCTTTTTGTGTTAATTAATAAATTATTTTATCTAGTCTTATTTTAATATTTAAGTTTGTTGAATTAATTTATTTTTTCTTTTATTCATAAATAAAATAATTTGATATTTTATTTATGAACTAAATTTATAATTATCAAATAAGAGGGGGTGTTAAAATGATAAATAATGTTGTATTAGTAGGTAAATTAATGAATGAACCAGAAATAATACCAACCAGAGAACAAATTCCAACAAAATGGACCAAGTTTATAATGGATGTTGAAAGACCTTTTAAAAATCGTCAAAATCAATTTGAAATTGATTTTATCACTATTAAAACTTGAATAGCTAATACAGAGGAATTAAAAACACTATTAAAAAAGAATGCAATTATTGGTATTAAAGGTAGAATTCAAACATTTGCTAATAAAGCTAATGATTTTTACTATACAGAAATTATTGCTGATCGTATTATTTATTTAACTTAAAAGTAATTAAAAAATGGTCTTAATTATTGAGTAATTAAGACTATTTTTATTTTTACTACTAATAAGTTTATAGTCACTTTATATTTTTTCAAATTAAAACGATATATAGTAAAATAAATTTGTTATAATTTTACTATAATTTATTAGTATAAAAGGTTAGGAGCAAACAAAATGAAAATTGGAATTGTAAGTGATTCAGCTACTGGTTTTACCGTTGAAGATATGAAAAAATATCCTGAAATAATAATTATTCCTTTAAACATTATTGAAGGAGAAAATGCTTATGATGATAATAACATTGATATTGATAGTGAAACAATTCGTAAAAAGATGATTGATGAACAATGTATTTTAAAAACTAGTCAAACTAGTCGTGGTAAACTTGAACAATATTGAGATAATGCTTTAAGTAAATATGATCAAATTTTATTTTTACCAATTGCTAATAATGCTTCAGGACAATATGCAAGTTCACAAGTTTTACAAAAAGAAGAAAAATATAAAAATAAAGTTCATATTTTAGAAACAGGTGCTGCTTCAATACCTTTAAAATTTATGGTTTTAATTGCTTTTACTCTTGTTAAAAATGGAAAAAAAATTCCTGAAATTTTAGGAATTTTAAATAAATTTCGTAAAACTTATGAATCTTATATTGCTCCTAATGATTTAAAATTTTTGGCTCGTGGTGGTAGATTACCAATGAGTAAAGCAAGAATTGGTAATTTTTTACGTTTTAAACCAATTTTAAGATGTCAAGAAACAATTGATAATATTGGTAGAGTTAGAACCTTAAGTAAAGCTATGGAAGAAATGTTAGATATTATTACTAAAATTAAAGACGTTACTAAAGAAACAATATATATTATTGATGGTTGATGTAGAAAAGATATTATTGATGAAGCAATTAAAAAAGTAAAAAATAGAGGATTTACCAAATATAAAGTTGAACCATTATGTAATATTTTAAAAACACATACTGGTAATAATACTATTGGTTTTTCAGTAGTACCTAATCAATGAGTAAAAGAAGTCTAATAAAAAAGTAGTTTTATAAAAGATTGATTAAGTATTCTGTTTTTTAGAAAATATGCTAAATTGTAAAGGTAAGTGCAACTAAATTATTTTTCTATCCAAATATTCGATTGGTGAAAGATAATTTAGTATTTTTCTCGGTCTTTGATTTAAAGACAATATAAATTTATGAACTTCATTTTTATTAGTTTTTGAAAAAATAAATTTTTTAGGAAATTTTTCTCTAATTAAACCATTAGTATTTTCATTAGTACCTCTTTGTCAAGGTGAATATGGATTGGCAAAATAAATTTTTACATATAAATTTTTTTCAAGTTGTTGTCAATTTGAAAATTCTTTGCCACGATCAAAAGTAATAGTTTTAACAATGTTTTTAGGAAGAATTGATAAATAATAACTGACATTTTTATTAATAACTTTAGTAGTTATGTTTTTAACTAATATTTCTAAAGTAAATCGTGATACTCTTTCAACTAAAGTTATTAAACATGATTTGCTTTTACCTCGTGATGATACTATAGTATCTCCTTCTCAATGACCAAGTGTTATACGATCATTAACATTTATATCTCGTTCTTTAATTGATTTACCATTAAACTTGCCACGATTTTCTTTAGATTTTCGTTTTTTACCTTTTCTTCTTAAATTTTTACTAGTAACTTTATCAAGCATTCCAAAATAAATTCAAGTATAAATTGTTTTAAAACTAATAACTCACTCTTTATGAAAATTTTTAATTCTGCCATAAATTTGTTCAGGTGATCAACCTAATAGTAATTTTTGTTGTACATATTTTACTAAATTCTTATTTTTAAACTTATGAAAACTAATATGTGATTGTTTTCGATTTTCAGCTTTATTTTGTGCAATTAATGAAAAATAATGATTATTATCTTTATTTCTATTAATTTCTCGAATAATAGTACTAATACTTCGATTAAGATTTTTAGCTATTTCACTAATTTTAAATTTAAATTTCAATTGATTCTCAATATAAATCCTTTCATCTATGCCAAGATGTTTATAACTCATATAAAAACTCCTTACTTTTTTCTAAACTAAATTTAGCATTATGAAATTTTTATATGAGAATTTTTTGCAATTTTATTTACTTGCACTTACAAGTATAATTCAGCATATAATAAAAAATTAACTTTTTTATAAAAAGGCGAATTTATTTCATAATTTTATATTTATTTTAAAATTAAAATTTTATTTAATTTTTAACTAATATTTTTTAAATTTATTATTTTATTTTAAATAAATTTTTACTATTTTAGTGGTTTTTTATTTTTTTATTATAAATTATTTTTCATTTTTTTTAGATTTATTTGAAAAAAAATTAACTAAACACTTTCTATTTTAAATGATTAAAATTAAAATAATGTTATTGTTAATAAAACAAGAAATAAGTATATTAATAGTTTTAAAAAAACTACTAAAATATTTTTAAAATTTAATGGAGGATGAAAATGCAAACTTTTATTGGAATTATAGGTTATTTAGCCGGAATATTGTCTATTATAACATTTATTCCACAAGCAATAAAAACAATAAAAACTAAGGAAACTAAACATATAATCTTATCAACTTATATTATTTATAATATTGCTAATCTTTTTTTCTTGATATTTGGAATACTTTCAGTAACATTACCAGTAATGTGACCAGAAGGTGCTGATACTCTTGAAATTGCAATTTGAGGTTCTACCTTAATAATACCGTATACAGTAACAATGACTGCAACTAATTGTATTATTTATGTTAAAGTAAAAAATATGAAAACGTTGGGCGAAAATGCTAAAACTTTGGAGGAATAAAAATAATGGCAAATACTGAATGATGAATTATTACTATAATAGGGATTATTGGAGCACTTATTGCTGTTATAGCATTTTGTCCACAGTCTTTAAAAACAATAAAAACTAAAAAAACAGATGGTATTTCTTTACTTACATTTATTCTTTATACAACAGCTAACAGTTTATGAGTATTATGGGGCATTATTCATTTATCATATCATGGTGGATTTGAATCAACAATTTTAATGAAAGATTTAGTTATAATTTGTGCTAATACACCTTGTGCAATATGATCAGGAATTATTCTTGGTATTAAAATTAATAATATGTATAAATATGGTGAAGATTGTAAAAAATGAAAAGGTAAAGTAAATATAAAGAGTAACTTTTAATAGTTTATTTTTTTAAAAAAATAATAATTTATTACTAAAAATGCATTGTAATGATGCATTTTTTAATAGTTATAGTAGTAAAATACTTATCAAAATTAAAAATATAATTTAAGTTATAATATATGTATAATTAAAAATTCTGTGGGGTTAAATAATGATAATTCAAAATGATGTTTATAAAATTCTAGTACAAGTAATCCTAGAAAAAGGTCATTGTAATGTTTTATTAGCACAAATGATGCGAGATAAAAATCTAACATTATCAGAAAAAGAAGCAATTGAAAAGATAGTACTAGGAACCTTAAAAAATCAAATTTATTTATATTGTATATTAAATCAAATATGAAATGTTTTGAAATCAGTAATTACTATTCCTTTTCACATAACTATTTTATTATGAATATTTTTATATGAAATCTATTTTTTAGAAATTACTAATAAAGAAATTTTCATTGAAAATACTTTAAAAAAAGTAAGCACCATTGATAATAAACTAACATTTATTATTTCTAAAGTATTAGATTTATGTTTTACTGAATTTAGATCAGAATTTAATTTACAAAAAGAAAGTAAACAAAATATTAAATTAATTAAATATAGTTATCCTAGTTGATTATACTCTTTAATAAAATCACAATTTAGTATTAATATTGCAAATCAATTGATAAAAGATAACTTAAGAATGCCATTAATTAGTTTTAGAGTTAATACATTAAAAACTACTGTTAATAAAGTGTTAAACAATGAAAATTATAAATCTTTTAACTTTTGTTTAAGCGAGATAGTATCTGATGTTATTATTAGTTCAAAGTCAATTTTTAACACAAAATTATATGAAAATGGTGAAATTATTAAACAAGATCAAGCAAGTATGTTAGTTAGTCATATTTTAGATCCACAACCATATGATGAAGTATTAGATATGTGTGCAGGAATTGCTAGTAAAACAGCCCATATGGCAGCTTTAATGTCTAATCACGGTAAGATAGTTGCTTGTGATATAAATGAAGAACGATTAAAAATTGGTGCTACTTATTTAAAAAAATTAGGAGTAACAAATACTAAACTTAAATATGGTGATTCTACAATATTAGATTTTAATAATAAATTTGACAAAATTTTAATTGATGCTCCTAGTACTGCTTGAGGTTTAATTAAAAGAAAACCAGAAGTTAAACTTATCAATTGAAGTAAAGAAGAAATTAATCAGTTAATTACTGTTCAAGCAAAATTATTAAATAAGGCTTATCAACTTTTAAAACCTGAAGCAATAGTTGTGTATGTTACTTGTACTTTCAATATTAAAGAAAATCAAAATCAAATTGAGAATTTTGTTAAAAATCACCCAGATATGACAATCATTGCAGAAAAACAATTTTTTGGTTTTAATAACAATACTGATGGATTTTATATTTGTAAATTAAAAAAAGGAATATAGGGGGACAGTTTATGAAAATAAATGCTAGTTATAAAACAGATGTTGGTAATTATCGTACAAATAATCAAGATGCCGTTTTATATTTAACAAATAACACTGGACAAGTTATTGGTGTTGTTTGTGATGGATTGGGTGGTCATAAATGTGGTGAAGTGGCGAGTAATATGGCTGTTAGTATGTTAAAAAAATTTTTTGAAACAACAGATTTTACTAAATTAAAACATGATAAACAAATTCATGCATGATTACAAGAAAAGATAGAAATTATTCAAATTGAAATGAATAATTTTAGTTTAAGTAATGAACAAGCGCTTGATATGGGAACAACTATGGTAATAATTTTAATTACTAATAACAAAGCTTATTTAGTAAATATTGGTGATTCACGTATTTATCAATATAGTGAACAAGGATTAAAACAGTTAACAGTTGATCATAATATTTTAAATTTATATTTACAAAAAAATACAACTAAAGAATCAAGTGTTGATTTAAATCACACTTATTGAAAGGCATTGACTAGTGCTCTTGGTCCACGTAAGCCATTAAAAACTGATATTTTTCATTTACCATTAATAATTCCATCATATTTTCTTTTAACTAGTGATGGTGTTCATGATTTTTTAGAAGAATATGAAATAGTTAATATTTTAGAAAAAAATGGAAATATTAATAATAAAGTTAAATTATTAATTAAGCAAGCATTACTTAATGTTTCAACTGATAATGTTACTGCATTATTAATGGAAATAAAATTTTAGTCTTTTGATATTTTTGTGTAAAATATAAATTATAAATAAATTAGTAATTTTTAAAAAATAAATTTAAAAGCAATGGTGAAACTAATGGAAATAAATAAATTATTGAATAATCGTTATCATATTTTAAAAATTATTGGTTCGGGTGGTATGGCTAAAGTTTATGAAGCACAAGATAAATATTTAAATCGGCAAGTTGCTTTAAAAGTAATTAATCCAATTTCACCACTAGATGACTTAATAAAAGAACGATTTTTGCAAGAAATTAGAGCAGTATCTAGAGTTAGACATCCCAATGTTATTTTAGTATATGATGTTTTTATTGATAAGAAAGATTGATGCTTAGTTTTTGAATTATTAGAAGGTAAAACATTAAAAGAATATTTAAGTAATTATTCAGTTTTATCAGTTAATGAAGTTATAGTTATTATGAAAGAAATTTTAAAAGGGGTTAATGCGTGTCATTCAGTCAATATTATTCATCGTGATTTAAAACCTGAAAATATTATTTTAACTAGTAGTGGAGCAATTAAAGTTTTAGACTTTGGTATTGCTGTTATTGATGATTATGAAGTTAAAAAACACGCTAATCAAGTTGTAGGAACAATGAAATATATTGCTCCAGAAGTAGTAAAATTTCAAAAACCAACAATTCAAAGTGATATTTATGCTTTGGGTATTATATTATATGAATTATTAGTTGGTAAACCACCTTTTTTTCATAAAAATCCACAAATATTAGCCGCTAAACATATTAAAGAACCAATGCCATTAATTCATGAAATTAATAAGAATATTCCACAAAGTTTAGAAAATATTATTTTGAAGGCAACTGCTAAGAATATTAATGATCGCTATCGGACAATTAGTGAATTGAGTAATGATTTAGATTGTTGTTTAAAAACGGAAAATAAAAATAATATGTTATTTAAGAAAAATTACTTAAATTCACAAAAATTAAAAAAACCATTTTATTTAAAAAAAGAATTTTTATTATCTTTAATTTTAATTATATTATTACTTATTGGTGTTATTATAAGCATATTAATTTTATATTAATTGGAGGACACTATGAATTTTAAACAAGGAATAGTTATTGGAGTTGCAAATAACTTTGTTGAAGTAAGAATTGATAATCAATTTTTTTCTTGTTTAATCAAAGGAAATTTAAAATTTCAAACAGCAAAAATTTTAGTTGGTGATTATGTTAAAGTTAATTTTAAAGATGATAAAAATCCTTTGGTTGAATCAATTTTACCTCGATTTAATGAACTATATCGACCAAGCATTGCTAATGTTGATCAAGTATTAATTGTTAGTTCTCTTGTTAATCCTTTTCTTAGTAGTTTTCTATTAAATAAATTATTAACTATTTTTAATTATTATCATTTAAAAATAATTTTAATATTTACAAAAATTGATTTGGTAACTAAAGATAATGAAGTTTGAACAAAAGTTAAAGCATATCAGAATTTAAATTTACCAACAATTTTTATTTCAAATGTTAAAAAAAATGGTATTGAAGATTTAAAAAAAGTTTTTACAAACAAGTTATCAATATTAACAGGTACTTCAGGAGTGGGAAAGAGTTCAACTTTAAATAGTTTGGATAATAATTTAAAATTATGAACACAGGATATTTCTACAAGTTTAAATCGTGGTAAACATACCACAACTAAAACTCGCCTTTATTTTTTACATGATGGTATTATTGCAGATACACCTGGTTTTTCGGTCTTTCAGTTACAAGGTCTAAGTAGTATTGATATTGCTACTAATTTTCCTAGTTTTACTAATATTTGACAAAATTGTAAGTTTCGTACTTGCTTACATCAGCAAGAACCAGAATGTGCAATTAAAAAAGCAGTTGCAAATAAAATAATTTCTAGTTTTTTTTATGAAGATTATTGTAAAATTTTAATAGAATTCAATAAAATTAATAATTTAAAATAAAGGATGGTAATATATGAAAAAAGAAGTAACAATTGCCGCTAGCATTTTAACTGCTAACTTTCTATCTTTAAAAGATGATTTATTAAATTTACAAAATGCAGGAATTAATTGAATTCATTTTGATGTTATGGATCATCATTTTGTTGAAAATTTAAGTTTTGGTGCAAAAATATTAAGTGATGTATGTAAATTTAGTTCTAATATCAATATTGATTGTCATATGATGGTAAAGATAACAACATCAAAAGTATGTGATTATTTAAAACCATTTATAATTTTACCGCAAGTTAAAAATATTACTTTGCATTATGAAGCATTAACAGAAGAACAATTAAAAGAATTTCTGCAGTGAAAAAACCCTGGTTTTAAAAAAGGAATTGCCATTAATCCTGATACACCAATTTCAAAAATTTATGATTATTTGAAAGATCTTGATACAATTTTAATTATGAGTGTGCAACCAGGTGCGGGTGGACAACGTTTTTTAGATTTAACTATTAATAAAATTAAAATGTTAGTAAAACATATCGATAATAATTTTCCAAATATTACAATTGCTGTTGATGGTGGCATTAATAATTTAACAGCAAATGATTGTATTGCTGCTGGTGCTAATTACCTAGTAGCAGGTAGTTATTTATTAAATAGTGATAATTCAGTAAAAAAACAAGTTGCGATGTTAACAAATTATGAAAAATAGTGATATTAAACAATTAGTAATTGTTTGTCGTGATTATAATTTAAATTGAGAACAATTTATTAATCCAATTTTTATTGGTGTTGAAACTGGTGTTTTATCATTATTAAAATATAACAAACCAATTAAGTTTATTTGTGGTGATAATGATACCATTAATAAACAACAGTTAAAGATTTTAAATGATCAAAGTAAAATACATAATTTTGAAATTATTACTTTTAATAAAGAAAAAGATTTTATTGATAGTGAACTTGCGATAGTTACTGCAATTTCCAAAAAAATTGATTTTCAACAAATAGTGATAGTAAGTGATGGAATACGTTGGGATATGTTACTTGCTAGTATTAATATATTAAAAAAATATGAATGTTTTAACCCAATTTTATTAGGTGAAAATAATTATTGTTTTTTACTAAAAGCAAAATCAGAATATATTTTTTACAATTGACAATTAACATATAAATATATTTCTTTTTTTAGTTTAGACAATGAAGAAGTAATTTATAATTTTAGTGGTTGTAAGTTTTATCCAAATCAAGATATTACTGTTACTAATAATAGTAAGCAAACTATTAGTAATGAATTTAACAAAGAAGAAAGACCAAAACTAATTATTAAAAAAGGAAAATGTTTAGTTTTTTTACATAAATAATTTTTAAAATTTAGAAAAACTAATTATTATTTTATGACAAAAGTATATTAATAAAATCTTAAAAAAAAGATAGTATAATAAAAATCATAAACTTAATATAAGTTTTCTAACCCTTATTTTTATTAAAAATAAATGGGTTTTTTTATTTTTTAAAAGAGGAGAAATTAAAAAATGGTAAAAGAAAAAATGTCATCTGCAACAGAGTTAATAAAAAAACTTGAAAGTATAAAGTTAAGATATCAAAAACAACATAATACTCAAATTCCTTATTTTAAAAGAATTATTGAATAATTAAAAGGTATATCTTTGGTTGCAGATATTCCTAATGTTATTAAAAATCTTAATTATCTTCAAGATAATTGCGGAAAAAGTACTAAAAAATATTCTGATAAAGCAATAATGCCAATTTTATCTTTGTTTACTGTAACTATTAGTTTTTTAGAAGCACAAGTAAATAAGGGGGCATTAACAATAGATTTTAAAAATATATATAAATATGATTTAAGTAATGTTTTAACTACTTCAGAAGATAAGTTATTTGTATTAGGTTCACAAACTGATTTATAAGTTAAAATAAAATATAGAGATAGTTCTAAAAGTTTAGATGATTTAACACTATATGATAGTTCAGACATTAATGAAATTTTTAAAGAAATGCAAGAAAAAAATACATGATTTAAAAATACTAAAAGAAGCTAAAAATAAAATATGTGGACAAATTAATAATTTTAATTTGAATTTCAAAAATGAAAAACAATTAGCAAGAAGATGGTGACATTGACCACTTAAATTTTTGACTTGTGGAATGTGAGAAAGTAATAAAATTAAAGCAATTAATAATAAATATAGTAAGGATAGTTTTGATAAATTAATTCGCGAACATAATGGATTAAATACTAAAATTAATGAGTTAGAAAGTGATATTAAAATTTTAAAAACTAAAGTTAATAAATCAGAAAAGAAAACTAAAATATTAGGAAGTAGTAGTTTAAATTATGGTAAAAAATGAAAATCAATAAATGATTTAGATGAGCATAATATTGTAGAAAAGAGTTTTTCATATCAAAATTTGTTATAAGACGTTATTATTTGGTGATAATTTATTTTTTTAATTTAAAATAAAAATGCTAAATTGTAAAGGTAAGTGCAACTAAATTATTTTTCTATCCAAATATTCGATTGGTGAAAGATAATTTAATATTTTTCTCGGTCTTTGATTTAAAGACAATATAAATTTATGAACTTCATTTTTATTAGTTTTTGAAAAAATAAATTTTTTAGGAAATTTTTATCTAATTAAACCATTAGTATTTTCATTAGTACCTCTTTGTCAAGGTGAATATGGATTGGCAAAATAAATTTTTACATCTAAATTTTTTTCAAGTTGTTGTCAATTTGAAAATTCTTTGCCACGATCAAAAGTAATAGTTTTAACAATGTTTTTAGGAAGAATTGATAAATAATAACTGACATTTTTATTAATAACTTTAGTAGTTCTGTTTTTAACTAATATTGCTAAAGTAAATCGTGATACTCTTTCAACTAAAGTTATTAAACATGATTTGCTTTTACCTCGTGATGATACTATAGTATCTCCTTCCCAATGACCAAGTGTTATACGATCATTAACATTTATATCTCGTTCTTTAATTGATTTACCATTAAACTTGCCACGATTTTCTTTAGATTTTCGTTTTTTACCTTTTCTTCTTAAATTTTTACTAGTAACTTTATCAAGCATTCCAAAATAAATTCAAGTATAAATTGTTTTAAAACTAATAACTCACTCTTTATGAAAATTTTTAATTCTGCCATAAATTTGTTCAGGTGATCAACCTAATAGTAATTTTTGTTGTACATATTTTACTAAATTCTTATTTTTAAACTTATGAAAACTAATATGTGATTGTTTTCGATTTTCAGCTTTATTTTGTGCAATTAATGAAAAATAATGATTATTATCTTTATTTCTATTAATTTCTCGAATAATAGTACTAATACTTCGATTAAGATTTTTAGCTATTTCACTAATTTTAAATTTAAATTTCAATTGATTCTCAATATAAATCCTTTCATCTATGCCAAGATGTTTATAACTCATATAAAAACTCCTTACTTTTTTCTAAACTAAATTTAGCATTATGAAATTTTTATATGAGAATTTTTTGCAATTTTATTTACTTGCACTTACAAGTATAACTCAGCATATTTATAAAGTTAATATTTAACACGAATAAATATAAGTAGTAGATTTATTAATGTATAAGTTGTATTAAAATTAGGGAGCGTAGTCAATTTTCTTATTTTATGTAGAAGTAGTTATTTTATCAAACTAGGAATCCTTTACATTATTTATTGTAAAAATTAAAAATTATTAAGTTACAAAATGATAAAATTAATATATAAAAAGTAAAGGAGGAAGTAAATGGAAAAAATTGGTGCTGCAGTTTATTTACATTTAGCAAATTTAGAAGAAATTAAAAATTATACCGAATTATTAGCCAAGAATAATATTAAAACTATTTTTACAACTTTAATTATTTTTAAAAAAACAGATTATGAAAATTTAAAAAAATTAGTAGTATTAACACAAATTGCTAAAAAGTATAATATGCATGTTTTTGCAGATATTAATATTGAATTTATTAATGAATTTAATCTGAATCTTAATAAACGACTTGATTTCATAAAGTTTTTTAAAATGTATGGTTTATCGGGTATTCGTTGCAACGAAGGAATTGATATTAAGCATCAAGCAAAATTAAGTCAAAATCGTTTAAATTTTAAAATATTTATTAATGGTTCATATGTTATTAATGATATCAACTACTTAATATTATTTTATAAAGCTAATGTTAATAACATTATTAGTTTTTATAATTTTTATCCACAAAGATATACCGGTGCTGATATTGACTTTTTTTGTTTAAATCAATCTGAAAGCGTTGTTAATAAAATTCCATTTGCCAGCTTTGTTACATTATTAGGAAAAGATAAATTGGACCTTGAAAATATAATGATAATTTACCAACATTAGAACTGCATCGTGATTGACCATTGGTAACACAAATTCGTCATTATATTGCTTTATGCATTGATATGATAATTATTGCTAACCAGTTTTTAACAGAATATGATTTGAAAATGATAAATGAAATTGATTATAAAAATTTATCGTTAAAAATTGAGTTAAATTCTAATATTACTGATAGTGAACAACAGATTCTTTTTGATAAAAATATTAATAAAGTTAGATCTGATTTAGCACGTGATATAATTCGTAGTGTTATTTCTCGAGTTATATATCAAGAATTAGATATCCCTGCTAACAATACTAATCAATGATTAGAAAAAGGTGATGTTGTTATTATTAATAATAAAGCACAAAATTATCGTGGTGAATTACATATTATTACAAATAAAATTAAAAATGTGGTATTCGTAACGTTGTTGGCAAACTTTCTAAAGAAGATTTAAATTTTATTCCGTTTTTAGTATCAAATCGTTCATTTAGATTTATTTTATAAATAAATTTTTTGTTTTATTTATTAAAAACATAAACATTTAAAATATGATAAAATCATTAAGTATTATTAAATAATAGTTAGTAAGTGTGAAATTTTAAAAGATAATCTTACTTTTAATTTTTTTTAAAATAAAAAGTTTAATATTGTATAAAAATATTGATAATTTTTTAATTTACTAATATAATTGTTAAAGTAAAATAAAAAATAGGAGCTGACATGAATGCATTCAGTGAAAAAATCACCATCATCAGACAACAAAGAAAACGAAGAACGAACAAGTAGTGAACAAGAGTTTCAACGTCTTTTAAAAGGATTTAGTAAAAAGGCCCAAGAAACTAAAAGAGCAGAAAAAAGACATAAACATTTTCTTTCTGCGCGTGATGAAAAACGCGAAAAACAAAGCGCTGCTGCTAAAAAGAAAAAACATCGTAAGTAATAAAAAGGAAAAAATGGTAATCACTGTTAATTATTATTGGCGGTGATTTTTTATATGAAATATCCTTTTGTTCAACAAGAAACAGAAAATGATTGTGGTTTGGCATGTCTTGCTATGATATATAGGTTTTATTTTAAGAAGAAGTTATTAATTAATGACATAAAAAAAGATATATTTTTAACAAAATTGGGAATTAATCTTTTAGAATTAAAACAATTGGCTAGTAATTATAATTTATTATTAAAAGCTTATAATATTAATTTTGATAAATTAAAATCACTAATAATTATTAAACCATTAATTATTCAAATACATAATGCTAATGTCGGATTTCATTTTATAGTTATTTACAAAAAGAAAAAAAATAAATGACTGGTGGCAAATCCAGAAGATATTGAACTTAGTTGAAAAAATATTGAAGATTTTACAAAAATTTTTACGAATGTTGTTATTTCAACTAATATAATAAATAAATTTTTTATTAGTAATAAAAAAAAGATGAATAAAATTAAAAATTTTTCACCATTTTTGATTCCAAATTATTTATATTGCTAAATTGTAAAGGTAAGTGCAACTAAATTATTTTTCTATCCAAATATTCGATTGGTGAAAGATAATTTAATATTTTTCTCGGTCTTTGATTTAAAGACAATATAAATTTATGAACTTCATTTTTATTAGTTTTTGAAAAAATAAATTTTTTAGGAAATTTTTCTCTAATTAAACCATTAGTATTTTCATTAGTACCTCTTTGTCAAGGTGAATATGGATTGGCAAAATAAATTTTTACATCTAAATTTTTTTCAAGTTGTTGTCAATTTGAAAATTCTTTGCCACGATCAAAAGTAATAGTTTTAACAATGTTTTTAGGAAGAATTGATAAATAATAACTGACATTTTTATTAATAACTTTAGTAGTTCTGTTTTTAACTAATATTGCTAAAGTAAATCGTGATACTCTTTCAACTAAAGTTATTAAACATGATTTGCTTTTACCTCGTGATGATACTATAGTATCTCCTTCCCAATGACCAAGTGTTATACGATCATTAACATTTATATCTCGTTCTTTAATTGATTTACCATTAAACTTGCCACGATTTTCTTTAGATTTTCGTTTTTTACCTTTTCTTCTTAAATTTTTACTAGTAACTTTATCAAGCATTCCAAAATAAATTCAAGTATAAATTGTTTTAAAACTAATAACTCACTCTTTATGAAAATTTTTAATTCTGCCATAAATTTGTTCAGGTGATCAACCTAATAGTAATTTTTGTTGTACATATTTTACTAAATTCTTATTTTTAAACTTATGAAAACTAATATGTGATTGTTTTCTATTTTCAGCTTTATTTTGTGCAATTAATGAAAAATAATGATTATTATCTTTATTTCTATTAATTTCTCGAATAATAGTACTAATACTTCGATTAAGATTTTTAGCTATTTCACTAATTTTAAATTTAAATTTCAATTGATTCTCAATATAAATCCTTTCATCTATGCCAAGATGTTTATAACTCATATAAAAACTCCTTACTTTTTTCTAAACTAAATTTAGCATTATGAAATTTTTATATGAGAATTTTTTGCAATTTTATTTACTTGCACTTACAAGTATAATTCAGCATTATTCATTAATTATTATAATTAATAATTTATTTTTAGTTACTACCTTTTTTATAGCACAAGTATTTTATAAGCATTTTATTAATCAAATTATTTTAAATAATAGTTTACAGTTAGCAATGATTTTATTATTAAGTTTCTTTTTTATTAATTTAATGAAAATTTTAATTGAATATATTTTAAATAAAATATGTCAAAAATTTTATTTTTATTTCAATAACTTTTTAGTAGATTTATTTCATAATAAATGATTTAAAAATAAACCAATAGAAATACAAAAATATAATGGTAGTGATTTTTTACAAATATATCAAGATATTAATAACATATCAACTATGTTTTGTCATAATAGTTTAGAAATAGTTTAGAGATAATTATTAATTTTATTACTAGTGTTATTGTTAGCATAGTTTTGATTAAGATTCATTTTATGATTTGATTAGTAAATTTATTAAATGGTTTTATAACAGTATTAATTAATTTTATAATAATGTTATGAAAAAAACCATTAGTAAAAAAAGAACTAGTTACCAAATTAGATTTGCAGCAACAAATAATTTTAAGTCAAAAAAGTTTTGAAGATGCCTATTTTCGTAATTTGCAACTGCATATTAAAAGTATATTAGTTAAAAAGTATAATACACATATTAATAATTATTGACAATTAAATAATTTAGTTATTAATAATAGTTCGTTAACAAGTTTTATTAAAAATATTATTAGTTTTATTAATATATATTTATCATTAATATTAATTTTTGATGGTAAAATTAATCTATCTCAATTAATATTTATTACTAGTATTAGTATTTATATTAATTCTTTTTTTCAAAATATTGGTAATAGTCTTATTTTCTTTCCGGTTTTTATTAAATAATTTCAAAGATTTAATAATTTTATTAATTGTAGATTACAATATAAGAATAACAAAAATTTTTTTCAATATCAATTAATAAAATAGTATTAAAAGATTGTTATTTTAATTTAAGAAATAAAGTAGTTTTTAGTAATTTAAATTTAATATTAAAACAAAGTAATATTATTATTGGTCCTTCTGGCATTGGTAAAACAACCTTACTATCATTATTAATTCAGAAATATGTGCCTTTTAAAGGTAAAATTTTAATTAATAATGAAATTGGATTAGATAATATTTCATATGAATTTTGACAAAAAAAATGTATTTATTTACATTCAAATTCTATTATTCATAACGGTACAGTTTTAGAAAATATTTTATCATTTAATATTACAAAAGAAAAATTAATAAATTTTCAAAAATTAGGATTTAATGATCTCTTGGGCAGTTTAGGTTTAACAACATTTTATTATTGTCAAGAATATGGGGCTAATCTTAGTCAAGGTCAAAAACAAATAATTATTTTCTTAAGTTTATTTTTTTATGATTGAAAAGTAATTTTATTAGATGAAATTTTGAGTAACATCAATAATGATTTAATAATAAAGTTAATAACTTTATTATTAAATCATTATAAAAAAATAATTATTATTTATGCAGGTCATGATTTAACACTAGTAAAATTATTTAAAAATGTAATTGATTTAAATAATTATAAAAGTATAGATGGTAATGAATAATGATTTTTTTTAGAAAAAGTACTTATTTATTAGGAAGTAGTTCAATTTTTCTTTTTTTAGGACTCTTATTAGGTTTAAAAATTATTAATATTCCTCATGTTTATGCTGTTAATGGTCAAACTATTTTTATAAGTGAGACAAGATATGAAAATAAGGGACACTTTGCTTATTTATTAGATTTTAAAAGAGAAGAATGTTTAAAGTTTAATAGTTTTAATCAAATTACTATTTTTTTCTCTATTAATAAATGTTATTTAACAATTTTTTTCCAAAATGAAATGATAATAATCAACTTTTAATTGAAGAAAACATTAATTCTAATACATATTTAAATCAAATGGTATTCATAATTATTGGTAAAGAAAGTTTGTTAACATTTATTTGAAATAATATTACAACATAAATGTAAATATTGATATAATTTAATCAAAAAGAAGTTAGGTAGATAAATGCCAGCAAAAATTAATATTGTAAATATTTACAATGATCATAACTATGACATTAAAAATTTTAATATTTTATCAGAAAATATTTTAAATGCAGTAGCTATTAAGTTAAAACAGAAAATTACATGGTGTATTGCTGTTATTTTTAATGACGAACAGACTAGTATTGAATTAAATAAAATTTATCGTCATAAAGATTATGTTCCTGATGTTTTATCATTTGGAAATAATGATGATGATTTTCCAAATATTAATATTGATATTAGAGATTTAGGCGATGTTTATATTTGTTATTCAAAGGCAGTAGCGCAAGCACAAGAATATGGTCATAGTTTAATTAGAGAATTATCATTTCTTTTTATTCATGGATTACTTCATACATTAGGATATGATCATCAAAATAGCGTAGAAGAAAAGGTTATGTTTGATTTACAAGATGAAATTTTAAATATTCTTGGTATTACTAGAAAATAAGGAGTGGTATAATGGAAAAAGATATAGATTTATTAGTATTATTGAAAAAAGCAAAAGTAATACAAAAAAATGCTTATGCGCCTTATTCTTTATTTAGAGTTGCTGCAATAGTAATTTTGAAAAATAGTAAAGAAGTGTTAGGAGTAAATGTTGAAAATGCTGCATACTCAGTAGGTATTTGTGCTGAAAGAGCAGCTTTGTCACAAGTTATTGCTCAAGGTTATAAAAAAGAAGATATTATTATTCTATTTTTAATTACTGATAGCGAAACGGTTGGTTCTCCTTGTGGTATGTGTCGTCAATTTATGATTGAAATTATGCCAGAAACATGCCCTGTTTATATTAGTAATAAAAATGAAAATAATGATACTAAAACAATTTGTAAAATATTAGTAAAAGACTTATTACCTTTAGCGTTTAAACCAAGTTCATTGAAAGGGAATTAATTTATGACTAATAATTTTAAATCAGGTTTTGTTAGTTTTATTGGTAGAAGTAATGTTGGAAAATCAACTTTATTAAATACCATTCTTCAAGAAAAAAAGGCAATTGTGTCTAATAAACCACAAACAACCAGAAATCAAATTCAAGGTATTTATAATAGTGATGATATGCAAATCATATTTTTTGATACTCCCGGCATTCATAAACATAATAACCAACTTGGACGAATGATGAATCGCGATGCTAACCGTGCCACTAAAGAAACTAACATTATTTGTTTATTAACGCCATGTAATGAATACATTGGAAATAGCGATAAACATATTATTAAATTATTATCAGAAAGGGTAAATACAACTATTCTACTTTTATTAACTAAGGTTGATTTAGTAACAAAAGAAAAATTAATGGATAAAATTAATGAGTGAAAAGATTTATTACCATTTAAAGAAATAATTCCAATTTCTGCTATAAAAGAAATGAACTTAGATATATTATTGAAAAAACTATATGAGTATTTACCAATTGGTGAAAAGAATTATTTAATTGAAAATAACGATGATGTTTCAGATAATACTTTAATTAAGGAAATTATTCGTGAAAAAATTTTAAATTTAACAGAAGAAGAAATTCCTTATAGTGTAGCAGTATTAATTGAAAGTATTAATTATAATCCAAATACTAATATTACTGATATTAATGCTGTTATTGTTGTTGAACGCGACTCACAAAAAGGAATTATTATTGGTAAAGGAGGTAGTATGATTAAAGAAATTGGAATAAGAGCTAGAACAGATTTAGAAAGTATTTTTGATTCTCATATTATATTAAAAACTTTTGTAAAAGTAATACCTGATTGAAGAAATAATCCTAGAAAATTAAAAGAGTTAGGTTATAGTTAAAATATGTTTAATATTGATACTGGTTTGATTTTAAACATTAACTACATTAAATCAATAAATAATATTACCATTTTAACATCAAATTATGGTGTTAAAATAGTTTCTTTACCAGAAATAAAAATCAATTTAAATAAATATAGTCTTTTAGATTGTTGAATTTTTATTTTTAATCAAAATTATGATTGTTCAAACTTATGTATAACATATAAAAAAATAAAAAGTTTTAATAGTTTTATAAATGAAAAAAGTTATCAATTGATTAAAAGTTTTAACAAGATAATTATTAATTATTTAGAAAAAATTAGTATCAATAATAAAAATATCTTTTCTTTTTTATTTAATTTATATGAACAGTTAATGATAAATAGTAACTTTAAGAAAGTTTATGTTTTTTTCTTATTTCATAGTTTAATATTTCAAGGAATTCAGTTTAACTTTACTAATTGTATTAATTGTAATCAAATAACTAATTTGTATTTAATTAATTATGATTTGGGTGGTATTTTTTGTAAAAATTGTTCTTTAGAATTAGCTATAATTAATTTTGACATTGTTTTGTTTAAAAAAATATATCAACTTTATTTATTAAATTATCAAGATATTAATAAATGAAAAGTTGAAAAAGAAGAACTTAATAAAATTCTTAATATTTTAGAAAACCACTGTCAAAAATATAATAATAAATTAATAATTACATAAATATTTTAATAATTAGTTGTTATATTGTTTTTAATAATATATAAAACTTATAATAGGTTGACAAAACCTATCTATGAACATATTATTAACAAGATTATTCTTTTTAGAGATTTTATGTATTATTTAAGATATTTAAGAAAATTTTTATGATTAATGGAGGGGCAATGATTAATAAAATTATCAATGATAAGTCAATGAAGGAAATAATTACTCATTTAAAAGAAAATGGTTTTATTTTTCAAGGATCAGAAATTTATTCAGGTCTTGCTAATAGTTGAGATTATGGTCCGCTTGGTGTAGCACTTAAAAATAATATTAAGAAAAGTTGATGAGTTTTTTTTGTCGAAAAAAATCCATACAATGTTGGGTTAGATAGTTCAATTATTATGAAATCTAAAGTTTGAGAAGCTTCAGGGCATTTGAGTAATTTTAGTGATCCATTAATTGATTGTAAAAAATGTAAGTCTCGATTTCGAGTTGATAATTTAATTAATCATTATTTTCCTAGTATTAATTGTGATAATTTAAGTAATGAAAAATTAGAAACATATATTAATCAAAATCATATTAAATGTATTAAATGCAATAATGAAGATTGAACTAAAGTTAGACAATTTCAATTAATGTTTGAAACATATCAAGGTGTTTTAAAAGAAGATAAAAATAAAATTTATTTAAGACCTGAAACTGCACAAGGAATATTTATAAATTTTAATAATGTAAGAAATAGTTGTAATAAAAAAGTACCATTTGGTATTGGTCAAATTGGTAAAAGTTTTAGAAATGAGATAACTCTTGGTAATTTTATTTTTCGTACTAGAGAATTTGAACAAATGGAATTAGAATTTTTCTTTATTCCAAAGGATAAAAATGATAACACTTGATTTAATTATTGAGTTGATCAATGTAAAGAATTTCTCTCTCTAGTAGGTTTATTGAATTCAAAAAATATAAAATTTAAAAATCATGAACAAAATCAACTAGCACATTATGCATTAGCAACTACTGATATTGAATATAATTTTCCTTTTGGTATGAGTGAGTTATGTGGTATAGCTAATCGTGGGAATTATGATTTAACAAAACATAGTGAGAATTCTGGTGTAAATTTTGAAATTCAAGATCCTAATGTTACAGTAAAAAGAATGGTTATTCCTTCAGTTATTGAACCTTCAATTGGTGTTGAAAGGCTTTTATTAGCTTTAGTTTGTGAAGCATTTACAAAAGAAGTTTTAAAAGACGATAAAGAACGGTTAGTGTTAAAATTAAATAAGAGTATTTGCCCTTATCAAGTAGCTGTTATGTCTTTAAATAAAACAAAATTGGGTAAAGAGGCATATGAAATTTTTGAAATGTTAAATAAAACACAATTAAGAGTAATTTATGAAGCATCATCAAGTGTTGGTAAATCTTATCGTTATCAAGATGGTATTGGTACTATGTATTGTGTAACAATTGATTATGACACAAAAACTAAAGGTACTGTTACAATTAGAGATCGTGATACTACAAATCAAGTTATAGTTAAAGTTGATCAACTTAAAGAATATTTATATGACAAATTAGACATTATTTGTTAGAATTGTGTGAAAAAATATGGATATCGAGTTTAATAAAAAAATTAATGAAGTTAAAGCAAAAATTAATATTGTTGAAGTTATGGGCAAATATTTAAATTTGATCCGTAAAGGCAATAATTTTTGAGCTATCTGTCCTTTTCACGAAGACTCTACTCCTTCATTATCAATTTCACAAGAAAAAAAAATTTATAAATGTTTTTCTTGTGGTGAACAAGGAAACGTTTTTATTTTTTTACAAAAATATAAAAATATTAATTTTATTAATGCTCTTAAAGAAGCAGCAGATAATGTTAATTTAAATTTAAAAGAGTTTGATATTAATTTATCTGAATTTAATGTTGAAACTAAAAAAAATCCACTAAAAATTTTAAATAATATTACAATGAATTTTTTTAGTTATCAGTTACTAACTGATATTGGTCAAGAAGCAATGAAATATTTACAAAATCGTAATATTACTACTGAAAATATTAAATATTTTAATATTGGTTATGCACCTATTAATAATGAATTAATAGATTATCTTAATGCACAAGGTTATAAAGATAATATTGAATTTGTAAAATTAGGACTTATGAAAATTAATAATAAGGATCAACTTCTTCCTACCTTTTCAAATCGAATTATGTTTGCTATTAAAGATGAAGATGGAGATTGTGTTGGTTTTTCTGCAAGAAATTATAATAGAGAAGATAAAAGTTATAAATATATTAATAGTCCAGAAACAGATTTTTTTAAGAAAAGTAAAATTTTATATAACTTTAATAATGTTAAAAATTATATTAAAAAAAATGAAGTTATTTATTTGACTGAAGGTTTTATGGATGTTATTGCTCTAAATAATCAAAATATTAAAAATGTTGTTGCTTTAATGGGAACAAATTTAACAAAAGAACATATTTTACTTTTAAAAAAAATTACTATTAATATTATTATTTTTTTAGATGGTGATTTACCAGGAAAAATAGCATCTTTAAAAATAGCTAGTGTTTTATTATCAAATAATTTTAAAGTACAAATTATCAATAATGATACTAAATTTGATCCTGATGAATTAATAAATAAATTTCCTCAAAAATTTTATGAAATAATAAAAAAAACCATTCATCCTTTTGAATTTGCAATTAATTTATCATTAACTAAATATAACTTTAAAAAAGATAGTTATGAACTTAATGAATTTTTAAAATCATTAGTTCCAATTTGAACAAAAATCAATGATGTTATTACTAAAAAGTTTTACTTAAATATGTTAGCAAAAATAACTAATTTATCCACTGAAGACTTAATACAAATTTTAAATATTGATAATAATTTAGTAACTACAACTTTTAGTATCAAAAATAAATCTAAAATAGAAGTAAAAAATATTTTTTTTGAAGCACAAGAACAACTTATTTTTTTAGTAATGTTATCAAAAAATGTTTATTTAATTTTAGAAAAAGAAAAATTTATTTTTCCAAATCAAGATTTTATGAATTTATACTTTTTAATTAGTCAAAAATATCAAAATAATCAAATAGAAGCAATTAATTTTGATTTAATTTTAGAAGAACTTAAAGGTAATTCACTTTTAAATATTTTAGAAAAACTTCTTGATAAGTATAAAAATAAAAAGTTTGATTTAAAACCTCAAATTATTAATGATTACTTAAAAATTATTAATAATCAACTAATTGATTATGAAATAAAAATGATCAATGGTAAATTGAAATCTGAAAAAAATATTGAAAAACAAATATTGTTATTAAAAGAAATATCAGTATTAAAAAATAAAATAAAGAAAAAATAAGTATGATGATAAATTAAGGATAAGGTGAAAATATGGCTGTTATACAACAAAAAACGAAATTGAAAAAACTTTTAACTTTAGAGGAAGTAGAAAGTAATTTAATTAAAAAATTAGAAAAGAGTCAAACAAAAGAATTAAAACAAGAAGATGTCATTAAAGAGTTTGCACATTTAAAATTAGATGATGATACGATTGAGGAAATTTTTGATCGGTTAGAAAAAGAAGGAGTAGTCTTTACTGATATTTTGATGGATGAAGTTGAAGATGATGCTAATTTTACCGATATTGATGATGAACAATTACCTGATGATTTAGATATTGATATTTTAGTTAGTGATTTGAGTTTTAAAAATACAATGGGGATCTCTAATGATACAAGAAGAAAAGATGGAATTAAGTCTTATTTTAATATTTTAGGAACGAGTCAAATATTGAGTCAAGGTGAGGAAATTAAATATGCTAAAATGTTAGAATCAAAAGATGTTGAGGAAAGAACATATGGTCGTGAGCAATTAATTAAATCAAATTTAAAATTAGTAGTTTCTGTTGCTAGAAAACATTTAAATCGTGGTTTAGATTTTGCTGATTTAATTGAAGAAGGTAATATTGGTCTTATTAAAGCAGTTGATAAATTTGATTATCGCCGTGGTTTTAAATTTTCAACTTATGCTACTTGATGAATTAGACAATCAATTACACGAAGTTTAGCTGATCAAGGTAAAATGGTTCGTGTACCTGTTCATATGGTTGAAAGAATTAATAAGTTAACAAGAATTGAAAGAAACTTAACACAAGAATTAGGTCGTGATCCTACTCATGAGGAAATTGCCAATAAAATGGGACAAAACATGACAGCCGATCGTGTTCGTGAAATTAAAAAACTTGCTATTGAACCAGTATCTTTAGAAAAACCAATTGGTGAAGAAGATGATACACATTTTGGTGATTTTATTAAAGATAAAAATATGCTATCTCCCGATGAATATGCTGAAAGACATTGATTAAGAGAACAATTGGATCGTGTTTTTGCTGAAGTATTAACAAAACGAGAAGAAAAAGTTATTAGAATGCGTTTTGGAATTTTACCAACAAAATTAAGAAGATTATTAGAACTTTGTGAAGATGAAAAAGAAATTACTGAATTAAAAACAGTAGTTAATAATTTACAGTTACACTATGATACTAGTTTAGATAAAACAGAATTGTTAAGTGATAAGGTTGTTCATCGTCATATTACTAAGTACGATTCTCCAAAAACTCTAGAAGAAGTTGGTAAAGAATTTATTGTTACAAGAGAAAGAATTAGACAAATAGAAGCAAAGGCAATTAGAAAATTAAAACATCCGTCTAAATCTAAACATATTAAAGAATTTTATAAAGGATAATAGTTAAAATGTTAACTATCAATAATATAATTAATGTTTTAGAAACATATTTTCCTTTAAAAGATGTTTGTGAATGAGATTTTTCAGGAATACAAATTAAATCAAAAACAAAGACCAATATTAATAAAATTTTAGTTTGTTTGGATTTTACTAATGAAGTTTTAACTGAGGCCATTAATAATAATATTGATTTAATAATTTCTCATCATCCATTAGTTTTTGCCAAAGATATTAATCAATCTAATATTTCAAATTGAAAAAAAGAATTATATAGTAAAATACTAATAGCAGATATTAATGTATATTCATTACATACTAATTTTGATGTATCATTAGTAGGTATGAATATGTTGATGGCTAAAAAATTAAAAATTAAAAATATTCATTTTATTAATGAAGAAAAGTTGGCAATAGTTGGTAAATTTGATAGACAAATGCCATTAAAAGAATTGATTAATAACTTAAAAAAATATTTTAATGTTGCAAATATACAATTGGTTAATAATAAATTGAGTGATAACAATATAGTGACTGTTGCTTTATCTGCTGGTGCTGGTGGTGATATTATTAGTAATTTATCTAACAATATTGATTTATTAATTACTGGAGAAATGAAATGAAACTATATTATGGAAGCTAAAGATAGAAAAATTAATGTTATTTTGGTTGGTCATTATATGGAGCAAAAATTTGTTGATTTTCTTTTTCAATTACTTATTGAAAAATTATCAACAAAAGTTAAAGTTTTTAAATATAATCTAGAAAATCCTATTACTTTTTTAAACTTATAAAATTTAAAAAGGAAAAAACTATTTTTTAAATAAAAATAAGTTTTAGGGGGTTGATAAATATGATTTTAGAAGATTTAGAACCAATGACTGATCAAGAGTGTCAGGCAGTTAGTGGTGGTTTTGCTCAATTTTTAATGGGTGCCATGTTAGCAGGGATAGCAATTCCTGTTATTAAAAATTTATGAAATAGTGTTTCAGGAAGTATTAAGTTACCAGGTGGTATTGAAAGTAAATGAGATAGTTCTAAAGATGAAAGTAAAGATTTAACAAAAATTAAAGATGAATTTAATAAATTTCAAGAAAAATTAACACATTTAATACCGCCTTTTTATGAATTTTAAAGAACTTAATAATACAAAAAAACCAAGAGAAAAAGCTATTAAATATGGCTTTGACGCTCTTAGTGATAATGAATTATTAGCAATTATTTTGCGAACAGGAACTAAAGAAAAAAATGTATTATTTTTAGCGCAAGAAATAATTACTAATTTTAATGGTCTTGAAAATTTAAATAAAGTAACTATTAAATCTTTGATGAGTATTAAAGGTATTGGTGTTAGTAAAGCTTTAGAAATTTTAAGTTGTTTAGAAATAGTAAAAAGAATAAGAACTATTGAAAGTCAAAAAAAATATTTTAAAATTATTATTCCTGAAGATGTTTTTAATTTAGTTAATGCATATTATCAAAATTTAACGCAAGAACATTTTTATTTATTATTATTAAATAATCAAAATAAATTAATTCATCAAAATTTATTATATAAGGGTACTAATGATACTATGAAAATTGATGTTAAAGATATGTTGCATCTGGCACTTATTCATAAATCAAGTAAAGTAATTTGTATTCATAATCATCCTAGTGGTAATAGTGAACCCTCACTATCTGATTTATATATCACCGAAGAAATTAAAAAAAATTTTCAGGTTTTTAATATTACCTTAGTTGATCATATTATTATTGGCAAAGGTAATTATTTTAGTATAAATTTAAATAAAAAATATTATAAGTTTAAATAAAAACTTAAAAAAATACATTACTTAAATTTAAAAATATAGTAAAATTATTATGGTTTAGTGTGTAAATAATATTTAACTTACCAAGAATGGACTAGTTATTAAACATAGTTTGTTATTAGATATTAATAAGAAAGGAGAAAATTATGTCAACAATTAAACCAAGCAATGAATCATTTACTGCCCAACCTTCACTATTTGGAAAAATTATGGTTTATTTATCTTTTGTTTTAATATTTCCAATAATTTTATTTATTGTTTCTCGTAATAATTTTCTAAGATTACAACAATCAATTGAAGAAACTGCTTCTGATATTGATGTGCAATTAAAGCGTCGTTTTGATTTATTAACAAAATTAGTAGATGCTACTAAAGGTTATATGAAATTTGAAAAAAGTACATTAACAGATGTTGTATCTTTACGAAGTGGAAAAATGGAAACAATGAGTGATCTTTCAAAAGCAGATAGTGGACTTAATGCAGCTTTTGGAAAATTTAATGCTTTATTAGAAAATTATCCTGATTTAAAAGCAAATACTACTGTTTTACAATTACAATCAGGTGCCAAAGATTGTGAAGATAATATTGCTGCTGCTAGAAGATTTTATAATGCTAATGTTAAGGTGTTCAATAGTAAAATTAAAACCTTTCCAAGTAATGTTGTAGCATCAACATTAAATTTAGTTTCAAAAGATTACTTTCTTGCATCAGATAGCGATCGTCAAGATATTAAAATTGATTTATAAAATTAAATTTATTTTTGAAAATATATTTAAATTAGTTATTTACCCCTTTCTTTAGACAAATAAATTGTTTTGAATAAACATTTATGATTTGTTTAAAGAAAGGGTATTTTATTTAAAGCTAAATTGTAAAGATAAGTGCAACTAAATTATTTTTCTATCCAAATATTCGATTGGTGAAAGATAATTTAATATTTTTCTCGGTCTTTGATTTAAAGACAATATAAATTTATGAACTTCATTTTTATTAGTTTTTGAAAAAATAAATTTTTTAGGAAATTTTTCTCTAATTAAACGATTAGTATTTTCATTAGTACCTCTTTGTCAAGGTGAATATGGATTGGCAAAATAAATTTTTACATATAAATTTTTTTCAAGTTGTTGTCAATTTGAAAATTCTTTGCCACGATCAAAAGTAATAGTTTTAACAATGTTTTTAGGAAGAATTGATAAATAATAACTGACATTTTTATTAATAACTTTAGTAGTTCTGTTTTTAACTAATATTGCTAAAGTAAATCGTGATACTCTTTCAACTAAAGTTATTAAACATGATTTGCTTTTACCTCGTGATGATACTATAGTATCTCCTTCTCAATGACCAAGTGTTATACGATCATTAACATTTATATCTCGTTCTTTAATTGATTTATCATTAAACTTGCCACGATTTTCTTTAGATTTTCGTTTTTTACCTTTTCTTCTTAAATTTTTACTAGTAACTTTATCAAGAAAACCCAAATAAATTCAATTATAAATTGTTTTAAAACTAATAACTCACTCTTTATGAAAATTTTTAATTCTGCCATAAATTTGTTCAGGTGATCAACCTAATAGTAATTTTTGTTGTACATATTTTACTAAATTCTTATTTTTAAATTTATGAAAACTAATATGTGATTGTTTTCGATTTTCAGCTTTATTTTGTGCAATTAATGAAAAATAATGATTATTATCTTTATTTCTATTAATTTCTCGAATAATAGTACTAATACTTCGATTAAGATTTTTAGCTATTTCACTAATTTTAAATTTAAATTTCAATTGATTCTCAATATAAATCCTTTCATCTATGCCAAGATGTTTATAACTCATATAAAAACTCCTTACTTTTTTCTAAACTAAATTTAGCATTATGAAATTTTTATATGAGAATTTTTTGCAATTTTATTTACTTGCACTTACAAGTATAATTCAGCATTAAGTTTTTAGTATTTTATATCATAAATGAATATTTTATATGTGTAATTTACTTTTTATTTTTATAATATATTGTGTGTTTTTATTGGTATTATTTTTTTAAGAAAACTAAAAAATATTTTTATAATATAGTTTATTAAAATACAATTCTATTTTTATGTTTAAAAATAATTTGTTTAAAATATAAAAAATATGCTACAATATACAGGCTTAATTTAATGAAAATAAGCAACACATTTGTGAATTCATTGCCTAGTGCTTTTTAATTAAAAAGTGGCCAATGTTAGAAATAAATGGAAGAAAAACAAATTAGAAGGAGACAATATGTCAGTTGTAACACGTGAACAACTCCTTGAAGCCGGAGTTCAGTTTGGTCACCAAACTAAAAGATGAGATCCAAAGATGCGTAAATATATTTTTGGTCAAAGAAATGGTATTCATATTATTGATTTACAAAAATCAATGTGTAAATTAGATGAAGCTTGTCACTTTGTTAAAGAAACTAGTGAAAATGGTGGAAAAGTTTTATTTGTAGGTACAAAAAAACAAGCCAAAGAAGCTGTGCAAGAACTTGCAATTAGTTGTAATTCACCTTATGTAACAGAACGTTGATTAGGTGGTAATTTAACTAATTTTCAAACTATTAAATCAAGTATTAAAAAATTAATTGATATTGAAAATAAAGAAAAAAGTGGAGAAATTAAACTTTTAACAAAAAAAGAGCAAATGCTAGTAATTAAAGAAAAAGCACGTTTAGAACGTAATCTTGGTGGTATTAGAAATATGTATAAATTACCAGAAGCTATTTTTGTTACTGATACTATTACTAATAAAATTGCTGTCGAAGAAGCAGTTAAACTTGGTATCAAAATTATTGCGATTTGTGATAGTAATTCAAATCCAGATAATATTGATTATATTATTCCTGGTAATGATGATGCTACAAAATCAATTACTTTAATTACAAAGAAAATTGCTGAAGCTATTAATGAAGGACAAAGTGTAAAACCAGTTATTGATAAAAAAGAAATAGTAGTAGAAGAAACTATTAGTCTTGATGAAAATAAAACTGAAAATGTAATTGAAAAAAATAAAGAATAAAGGAGAATAGTTTATATGTCAGAAGTTAAAGTAGATGTTAAATTATTGAAAAGATTAAGAGATACAACCGATTTACCAATTACTGATTGTAAAGAAGCTTTGATGGAAAAAAATAATATTTTTGAAGCAGCACTTTCCCTATTAAAAATTAAAGGTTTAGCAAAAGCAGAGAAAAAAAGTATTAATAAAGCTACTGAAGGGGTTACTAAAGTTGTTATTAGTGGTAATAATGCAATTATTGGTGAATTAAATTGTCAAACTGAACAAGTTGCTGATTTAGAAGATTTTAATGATTTATTTACTAAGATTTTAGAAACAATTTTAAAACATCAACCTAAAACTATTGAAGAAGCTTTAATGTTAAAAGCTGATGGAAGTAGTGAAAGTTTAAATGATGAGATAAGATTTGCTATCGCTAAATTAGGTGAAAATATTGTTTTAAATCGTTTTCAATATTTAAGTAAAAATAGTGATGAAGTTTTTGGTTCATATGTCCATGGTGGTGGTAAATATAGTGGTTTAGTTATTATCAAAGGTGTTGATAAGGAAAGTGATATTCCAAATAATGTTGCTATGCAATTAGTATCAGCAGATGCTAAATACATTGATATTGATCACATACCTGCAACAGTTCGTGATAAAGAATTATCAATTATTAGTGAAAAAACAAAAGAAGAAGAAAAATTGAAAGCAAAAAAACGTCGTGATAATATTCTTGAAAATATTATAAGAGGTCGTTTTGAAAAAGTATTATCTGAATTAACTATTGTTGATCAACTTTATATTAAAGATAATACAATTAAGGTTAAAGAGTATTTAACTAAAAATCATGCTACAATTATAGCTATGATACGTTATCAATTAGGTGAAAAAATTGATAGTTCTGCCAAATAAACATTTAGGAGGTAAATAAAGTGAATTTTCAAATTATATATTATATTGCATTAGTAATGTTTATATTATTATTAGTTATTCTTGGTTGAGGATGATATAGTTTTAATAAACCAAAAACAACTATTAAATTTTTGAATTTAAAATTATTAGTAGCAACATTAATAGTTGGTGTAATTGGTTTAGTTATCTCGATTTTTCCAATTGGAATGCAAGTTTGAACATTTGAACCAGAATATATTAAATCTGATCCTGCTTTTTTAACTTTATTAATAGTAGAGTATATATTTTTAGTTATCATGTTAGGATTAGCATATATTTTTAGTTTTGATTTTGGTATCGCAGTTGATGAACATAATATTTATTTCTTTGGACAAAGCGTTAACACTAGTAAAATTGTTGCATTGGAACAAAAGAAAAATGTTTTAAAAATTGTTTATGAACAGGGTATTAAAAAAATTAAAAAACGTTTAACAATTATTACTCCACAAGCACAACTTTTTGTTAAAGATCATTTAGCACAAAAAGTTATTGCTATCGTTGAATTAGAAACTGTCGCTGAAAGCGCAAATAATGATTCATTATCTAGTGATAACAGTAAATAAATAAGAAGCCACAAAGCAATCTGTGGCTTTTTATAATATTAAATTTAAGGAGGATGATCAAAAATGGAACAATTTAAATATAAACGAATATTATTAAAAATTAGTGGCGAAGCTTTAGGTGATGGTAGTAATGAATTATATAATAATGAAAGTATTGATAATGTTTGTCAACAAATTCAAACCCTAGTTAAGGCAAAAGTAGAAGTTGGTTTAGTAGTTGGCGGTGGTAATATTTGACGTGGTGCTAAACAAGGAGAAAAGATTGGTTTAAAAAGAATTAATGCTGATTATATGGGAATGTTAGCGACTATTATGAATGCTTTGGTAATTGAATCAAAGTTAAAAGCGCTTAACGTAAAAGTTATTGTGCAAACATCATTAGAGATTAATCAAGTTGCTGAACCTTTTTATTACAAAAAAGCTATTAGTAGTTTTGAAAAAGGCTATGTTTGTATTTTTGCTGGTGGTACTGGTTCACCATACTTTACAACGGATACTGCAGCAGCACTTCGTGCTACTGAAATTAATGCGGATATATTATTAATGGCAAAAAATGGCGTTGATGGTGTTTATGATAAAGATCCAAACATTAACAAAAATGCTATTCGTTATTCACATTTATCATATCAAGATATTACTAATAAACAATTAAAAGTAATGGATTTAACTGCTTCAACAATGTGCATGGAAGCTAACTTGAAAATTATGGTATTTGATATTAAGGTTGAAAACAATATCATTAAAGCAGTACAAAATAAAGCAATTGCAACTATTATTATCAATCAAAATTAACAAATTAAAGGAGAGAAGATAATATGAAACTATTAGATTTTATTTTATCTATTTTACAAAAAAGCAAAACACCAATCAGAATTTTATTTCCAGAAGGAGATAATGAAAAAGTACAGGCAGTAGCTTTAAAAATTATTAATGATAATTCACCTGTTAAAAATTTTATTACACCAGTTTTATTATTTAATCATGATAAAGAAATTCCTAGTAATATTAAAAATTCTAATATTAAAACATTATCTATTGAAGAAAATCAAGTAACAAATTTTACTAATCAATTATATGAATTAAGAAAAGCAAAGGGTTTAACTTTAGAAGCAGCTAATAAATTGGTATTAAGTCGTAATTACTATGGAATGATGTTATTAAATAATAAAGAGGTTAATGGTTTTGTTGGTGGTATTACTTTTACTACTGCTGATATTTTACGTCCAGCTTTGCAAATTATTGGACCAAAAGCAGGTATTAAAACTGTTTCAAGTACATTTATTATGAATAAAAACGAAGAAATATTTTTATTTAGTGATGGTTCAATTAATTTAAATCCAACAGCTGAACAATTAGCAGATATTGCAAAATCTACAATTCACTTTGGTGAACTTTTAGAATTTAATCCAATTAAATTAGCAATGTTATCTTATTCTACTAATACTAGTGGTAGTGGTGAAAGTGTTGATAAAGTACGTAATGCTACTAACTTTGTTAAACAATTAAAATTAAAAAACGTGCAAGTAGCAGGACCAATTCAATTTGATGCTGCTTGAGATCAAGAAGTGCGAAATAAAAAATTCCCAGAATTAACAATTAAAAATCATTGTAATGCATTTATTTTCCCAACTTTAGATGCTGCTAATATTGGTTATAAAATTGCCCAAAGATTAGGTAATTATAAAGCTATTGGTCCTATTGTTTTGGGTTTAAATCAGCCAGTTAATGATCTTTCTCGTGGTGCTACTATTGATGACATTTATTACACAGCATTGATCACTGCTATTCAAACATTAATTAAGAATTAATAAGGAGATAAAACAAATATGTCAGAACAAAATAAAATTTTAGTTATTAATGCCGGAAGTAGTTCTATTAAATTTCAACTTTTTAATGCTATTAATAATGATAAACAACCTCATTTTACTATTCTTTGTAAAGGTTTAGTTGAAAGGATAGCTATTAAAAATAGTAATTTTATTATTGAAATTGCTAATGGTGATAACTTTATTAAACATGAAGTAACAAAAGATATTGCTGATCATGTTATAGGAGCGCAAACAGTAATTGATGCATTAATTGAGTATAAGGTCATTAATAATTTTGATGATATTAAACGAATTGGTCATCGTATGGTTCACGGTGGTCAAAAATTTAATAACTCAATTGTTATTGATGAGAAAGTCATTGCTGGTATCAAAGCATGTATTCCTTTAGCACCATTACATAATCCACCAGCTTTAAAAGGATTATCATCTTTCCAAAAATTAGTTCCACCTGCTAAACATGTGGCAGTATTTGATACTTCATTTCATAGTACTATTCCTGAAGAAAAATATCTTTACTCAGTTCCATATGATTGATATAAAACATATGAGGTAAGAAGATATGGATTTCATGGTACTAGTTATCGTTATATTTTAGATAAATTAACTAATATTTTAAATAAACCAAAAGATAAGATTAATGCTATTATTTGTCATTTAGGTAATGGTGCTAGTATTTGTGCTATTAAAAATGGTAAAAGTTTTAATACTAGCATGGGATTAACACCGTTAGATGGTTTAATTATGGGTTCTAGAAGTGGTATCATTGACCCTTCTATTCATGGTTATATGTGTAATGTTAAAGCAGAAGCAACTATTGAAACTGTTACTAATGATTTAAATAAAAGTTCGGGTTTATTAGGAATTAGTGGACATTCTTCTGATTTACGTGATGTTCTTGCAAGTAGTAATGATAAAAACCATAAGTATCATTTACAATCACAATTAGCAATAAAAATGTTTGTGCAAAGAATTGCTAATTATATTGTTCAATATGGTAATGATTTAGATAGTAATATTGATGCATTAGTATTTACTGCAGGTATTGGTGAAAATTCTGCAATTATTCGTCAATTAGTTATTGAGGAAATTAAAGTGTTTACTTTAAAATTAGTAACTAATAAAAATAATGATAAGTATAATGATTACTTAGAAATTAGTGATAAACAATCAGAAGTTCCTATTTTTAAAATTAGAACAAATGAAGAATTAATGATTTGTCAAGATACATATAATTTATTAAAAAATATTTAAAAAATAAAAAAATATATTAAGGTTTTTTATTTTGATATATAATGTTTAAATTAAGTGAAAATACTTAATAATTATCAAATTTTAATTAAAAATAAATACTTTAAAGATTCAAGGAGAAAAAAGTATGGAATTTAAATACATTAAAGAAAAAAATAATCATAAAATTAGTGAGTAAAATCAATATAAAATTTTGATAAAAATATGATAAATGAAATTAATAAATTAATTAAGAAGTCATCATCAAGTCGTAGTAGGGTTACTTGTCGTGATTGAAAAGAAGAAAGTAATAAAGATAATTATCATGATGGAAATTGACCAATTGCAATTTTAGATTTTTAAAATGAATGGTATATTGTCTACCGAAAGAAAGAGTTGTAACTATTAAATAAAAAGTGATAAAATAATATATATTTGTATTTGTGATTACACAATAAAAGAAATTGAAAAAAAGTAATAAGTAAGAGAGGATTTTAGCATGGAAAGAAAACAAAAGATAGTTGTTATAGGTGTTAATCATGCCGGAACAACAGCACTAAAGATAATTATGAGGTCTAATCCAAATAGTGAAGTAGTAGCATATGATCGTAATGATAATATTTCATTTTTAGGATGTGGAATTGCGCTTTGAGTTGGTAAAGAATTTACTGATCCAAAAGGATTATTTTATGCCAAAATTGAAAAGTTAAGAGCATTAGGTGTTAAAATTAAAGAAAAACATGAAATGATTAAATATGATAGTAAAGCTAAAATTGTTACTATTAAAAATTTAGATACTAATGAAGTATTTACTGAAAGTTATGATAAGTTAGTATTAGGGATTGGTTCATGACCAATCTTAAATCCAGGTGGTAAAGAAATTCCCGGTTTAATTGCTCATAAAGATGGCGTAGTTGTTAAAGATACTTTAAATGGTGTTAAATTAACAAATGGCATTCATTTATCAAAACTATACCAACATGCTCAAGAAATTATTTCTGATTTGAGTAAACCAGAAGTAAAAAAAGTAGTAGTAATTGGTGCAGGTTATATTGGTATTGAATTAGTAGAAGCTTTTTATAAAGATAAAAAAGAAGTTACTTTAATTGATTTTGAAAATCGTATTATGCCTCGTTATTATGATGAAGAATTTACAAATGATGTTGAAGCAGATATGAAAAAAGTAGGAGTAAAATTACAATTAGGAGAAACTTTACAAGAATTTATTATTAAAGATGATAAAGTGAGTGAAGTAAAAACTAATAAAGGAACATATAAAGCTGATTTAGTAATTATGGCTGTTGGTTTCTTACCAAATACTGCTATCTTGAAAGATGAGAATGGTAAAGTTCAACTTAGCTTAGATCCCCGTGGTGCAATTGAAGTTAATGAATATTTTCAAACTTCAGATAATAATGTTTATGCAATTGGTGATTGTATTAATATTCGTTCAAATGCTTGAAATAAAAATGTTAATATTGCCTTAGCAACTAATGCTGTACGTAGTGGTTTAATTGCTGGATTAAATGTTGCAAAAACAGATCCTAAAACAAGAATCGCCTTTCCTGGTGTTCAAGGAACAAATGCAATTGCTGTTTTTGGTTGAAAACTATGTGCTACTGGTTTATCAGAAGTTTCTGCAAAAGCAATTTTAGGATCTAATAATGTAGAAGCATATTTTTATCAAGATACAGTGTTTCCACCTTTTATGAGTGAAAATCATGAAGTAAAAATTAAAATTATATGAGAAAAGAGTTCTCGTCGTATTGTTGGAGCTGAAATTGGTTCAACTCATGATCATACAGAAACAATTGCAATGTTTTCATTAGCAATATTGAAAAAGGTTACTATTGATGAAATTCCATTAATTGATATGTATTTCTTACCACACTTTAATAAGCCTTATAACTTTGTTACTGCGGCAGCACTTTTAGCAACAGAAATTTTAACAAAAGAAGATGTTACATATCCAGATCCATATTTAAAAGGTAAGAAAAAATAGATTGCCTTATCAAATTAATTTTGAGAGGAATAAAATATAATGGTTAGTAATGAAAAATATTTAAAACTTAGAGCAAGAATGACTTTACCAGTTAAAGAAAGTAAATATAAAATTGCTTGATGATTAAAAATTATTTTGATATTTACTTTTCCATTATGGATTATTCCTTTTTTAATTACTAATTTTTTTATTGGTTTGATGATGCGAAATGTTATGGAAAATTTTCAACGAATTGGACGAAGTACTAATCCAAATTTTGCTAAAATTGATATGAATACTTTGAGTTTTTATAATCGAGATATGGAATTACAAAATGCTCTACAACTAATGATTGATGATAGTAATTGGGATATGATGGAAGCACAAGATATGACGATAACTACTTATGATAATCGCTTGTTATCAGCTTTTTTCATTAATAATCATCAATCTAATAAAAATCATAAATGAATAATTGCAACTCATGGTTGACAACAAAATCGCTATAGCATTTTATATTTAGTTAAACATTTTTATGAACAGGGATATAGTATTGTTACTTATGATACAAGAGGTCATGGTAGTAATAATATCCATGATGCAATTACTTTTGGTAATAAAGAAGCAGATGATTTATATGCTGTTATTTTAAGTCTTAATAATTATTTAGCAGAAACAGATTTTAAACAACCTCCTAATATTACTTTAATTGGTAATAGCATGGGTGCCAGTACTGTTTTGGAAACAATATCTCGATTTGATACTGGTAAATTTGGTGTTAAATGTGCAATTTCTGATTGTGGATTTGATAGTTTTAGTCATATTATTAAAATTATGGGTAAACAATACTTTAACCTTCATTGATTTTGATTTTATTATGGTGTTAAATTTTTCTTTAGGTTAAAAGATAAATTTAATATTAATAGTATTGATCCTATTAATAAATTAAAATATTGTTCTTCAATTCCTGTATTATTTATTCATGGTAATGATGATGAAACTGTACCAGCAACAATGGCACAAAAAATGTATGAAGAGAAAATAAATTATGAAGAAGAAACAATAAGTGAATTATTAATTATGCCATCTGCTAAACATATAAGAGCCGTCACTACCGATTATGATACATATTGCAAAACTACTTTAAAATTTGTTAATAAATGAACAAATTTTAAAACCGAAGATAAAGGAGATTAAATTAATAATGATTTATTATATTAATAATAGCAAAGAACCATATTTTAATTTAGCAGCCGAAGAATATTTGATTACTAATCCTTATATAACTGATGAAATCTTATTATTATGACAAAATAATAATACTATTGTTGTTGGTAGAAACCAAAATACAATTGAAGAAATTAATAATGAATATGTAAGAACAAAAAAAGTTAATGTTGTACGAAGATTATCTGGTGGTGGAGCTGTTTATCAAGATTTAGGAAATTTAAATTTTACTTTTATTCTTGATAAAAATAAAGATAATGCTCGTAATTATGCTCTTTTTACAAAACCAATAGTTAATGTTTTACAAAATCTAGGTTTAAATGCTCAATTTAGTGGTAAAAATGATATTTTAGTTGATGATAAAAAAATATCGGGTAATGCCCAATATACATATAAAAATCGAATTTTACATCATGGTACTATTCTTTTTAATGTTGATATGCAAATGTTACCAAAAGTATTAAAACCGGATTTGGATAAATTAAAATCAAAAGGTATTAAATCAGTACAAGCACGAGTAACAAATATTTTACCATTATTAAATCCACCAATAACAATTGAAGAATTTCAAAATTTAATTATTGAACAATTAAAAAGTACAAAAAATACAAAGATTATGGAATTTTCTGAAAAAATGATTGCTGATATTGAATCATTAGCAAATACTAAATATCGAACTTGAGATTGAGTTTATGGTAAATCTCCAGATTTTGATTTAAAACATAAAACACTTTTTCCTAGTAAAGGAACTATTCACGTTTGAATGAATGTTAAGGCAGGAATTATTGAAAATATTAAAATATATGGTGATTTCCTAGGCTCAGCAGGTACTACTAGTTTAGAAAAAAAACTAGAAAAACAAAAATATAATGTAGCAACTATTACTAATATCATTGAAAATGCTAATATTAACGAAATTTTTGGTGAAAATTTTCTTGCTGAAGAAATCATAAAAAGTATCATAAAATAATGAATAAAATTCTTATTTATGATATCCTTACTTTTATAACTAATATTAAAGAGGAAATATGAAGAAATATTTATGGATTTTATTTATAATGTTTATTTTTATAACACCAATTAGCAATGTTATTACATTTTTAGTAAATAATAGTTTTGATCAAACAAATAGTATAAATGATATTCTTTATCCAACACGTGGTTGACCAAAAAAAGATAGAAATCAATTAAATGTTTGACAATTTTTATATCAAGATGCTATTGATAAAGTAGGTAAAACTAATGATAATATTGTTAATAGTTTTAATAATTTTTATCTTGCTGAATTTGATAAATACCGTGATTCAGCAAGTAAAAATGCTGGTAAACCTGGCTATGATGAAATTGGTATACCAACAGCAGATATTAATGATTATATTAATAATAAAATTATTCATTAACAATCAATGCAAATATACATGGCCTTAACATTGCGAACATATTTTATTGAGTTTACTATTAATAAAATTAATGATCCAAGTAGTAATTATATTAATGCAAATGAATATTTAAACTTATGAGTTATGAAGTATTTTGAAGCTGGTTTTTATTTTCAATTAGTAAAAATTTGAATTCAAGATTTAGGTAGAACAATTGAAAAATCAATTGATATTGATTTTTATACTTTTGATAAATATGTGGAACGAAATAACAAAGGTGAATATATGTGAAATAAACCACCCAGTGACAATACAGTAAAGCCACTATTAATTTTGGATTCTGATATGAAAAAAATGTTTAATCAATTATATGAAGAAATTTTAAATAATAATTTACAAGGAAAATAAAAATGATTATTCTAGAAAATATAAGTAAAAATTATGGTAAAAATCAGGTTTTAAAAAGCTAAATTGTAAAGGTAAGTGCAACTAAATTATTTTTCTATCCAAATATTCGATTGGTGAAAGATAATTTAATATTTTTCTCGGTCTTTGATTTAAAGACAATATAAATTTATGAACTTCATTTTTATTAGTTTTTGAAAAAATAAATTTTTTAGGAAATTTTTCTCTAATTAAACCATTAGTATTTTCATTAGTATTTTCATTAGTATTTTCATTAGTATTTTCATTAGTACCTCTTTGTCAAGGTGAATATGGATTGGCAAAATAAATTTTTACATCTAAATTTTTTTCAAGTTGTTGTCAATTTGAAAATTCTTTGCCACGATCAAAAGTAATAGTTTTAACAATGTTTTTAGGAAGAATTGATAAATAATAACTGACATTTTTATTAATAACTTTAGTAGTTCTGTTTTTAACTAATATTGCTAAAGTAAATCGTGATACTCTTTCAACTAAAGTTATTAAACATGATTTGCTTTTACCTCGTGATGATACTATAGTATCTCCTTCCCAATGACCAAGTGTTATACGATCATTAACATTTATATCTCGTTCTTTAATTGATTTACCATTAAACTTGCCACGATTCTCTTGAGATTTTCGTTTTTTACCTTTTCTTCTTAAATTTTTACTAGTAACTTTATCAAGCATTCCAAAATAAATTCAAGTATAAATTGTTTTAAAACTAATAACTCATTGTTTATGAAAATTTTTAATTCTGCCATAAATTTGTTCAGGTGATCAACCTAATAGTAATTTTTGTTGTACATATTTTACTAAATTCTTATTTTTAAACTTATGAAAACTAATATGTGATTGTTTTCGATTTTCAGCTTTATTTTGTGCAATTAATGAAAAATAATGATTATTATCTTTATTTCTATTAATTTCTCGAATAATAGTACTAATACTTCGATTAAGATTTTTAGCTATTTCACTAATTTTAAATTTAAATTTCAATTGATTCTCAATATAAATCCTTTCATCTATGCCAAGATGTTTATAACTCATATAAAAACTCCTTACTTTTTTCTAAACTAAATTTAGCATTATGAAATTTTTATATGAGAATTTTTTGCAATTTTATTTACTTGCACTTACAAGTATAATTCAGCTCATATAAAAACTCCTTACTTTTTTCTAAACTAAATTTAGCATTATGAAATTTTTATATGAGAATTTTTTGCAATTTTATTTACTTGCACTTACAAGTATAATTCAGCATATTTATTATCTTGATAATGTTTTATGATTATAAATTTTATTATAAAGTCCTAATTTTATTAGGACTTTATGTTGTAAAAAATAAATAAACAATGATATTATGATTTAAATTATTTTTTCTGTTTTGTTTATTGTTAGAATATATTTTTCATTTTTACATGATAATAGGAAATAAAAAAAATAGTATATTAATAAAACCGGAGATAAATTAATATTTTAGTACAAATTATTTTGAACCAACAATTATTAGTAGTATAATGAAAATGTATGTTCATTCATTATTTTAAAAATTAGTATAATTAAAAGTGTAACTGCAATTAACTAAAATATTTAGGAGGAAAATTTAAATGTGAGTTGAGAAATTTGATAATCCCCAAAAAGAAATTTTTCAAATATTAAATGAAAAAGGAGTAATTAATCCTAATTTTGTTGATTATTTAAAAAAATTTGATAGTAAGGTTTTATTAAAAGCATATGAAAACATGTGTTTTTCACGAATACAAGAACAAATGCAAATGGAATTAAACTATGAAAAAGATGAAAAAGGACAAGTTAAATTAGTAAATGGAATTCCAAAAGTAATCGGAAAAGTTATTAACTTTTTATCTTCAAAAGGTCAAGAAGGTGTTGAAGTTGCTTATGCTAGTTGCTTACGACCAGGTATTGATTGATTAGTACCGGCTTATCGTAATAATGCAGCATGAATTACTGCTGGATATCCAGTTGAAAAAGTAATTCAATATTGATTAGGAAATGAAATGGGAAGTCAAATGCCGAAAGGTGTTAATATTTTACCAGTTAATATTCCAATTGCTACTCAATATTCACATGCAACAGGTATTGCTTTTGCTGAAAAATATAAAAAAGATAAAGGAATTGTTATTACTACGATTGGTGATGGTGGTACTTCTGAAGGTGAGTTTTCTGAAGCAATTAATTTTGCTGCTATCCATAAATTAGCTGTTGTTTTCTTTGTTGAAAATAATCAGTGATCATTAGATACACCAACTGCTAAAGCAACAATGAGTCCAACTTTTGCACAAAAAGGAACAGCATTTGGTGTACCTAATATTCGTGTTGATGGTAATGATTTTTTTGCTGTTTATTATGCTACACAAGAAGCAATTGAAAGAGCAAAAAAAGGTAATGGTCCTTCATTAATTGAAGCTGTTACTTATCGTCAAAATGCGCATTCTGCTTTTGATATTAAAAAAGATTATTTTTCTGCTGAAGATTATAAAATTGAACAAGAATGATTAAAAAAAGATCCAATCGATCGTATTAGAGAATATTTAAAATCAATTAAACTTTGAGATGACAACAAACAAGCAGAATTAGATAAACAAATTACTAAAAAGGTTAATGATGCAATTACTTGAGCATTAAAAAATGAAAGTGTTTCAATTGATGAAATATTTGATTATACATATGAAAAATTAACACCACAATTAACAGAACAAAAAGCAGAAGCAAAAGCTTTCTTCAATGAAGGAGAGAAAAAATAATTATGAAAAGAAATAATGTGCAAGCTATTACTTTAGCCTTAGAATTAGCAATGAAAAAAAATCATAATGTTGTTGTTTATGGTGAAGATGCCGGTAATGTTGGTGGTGTTTTTCGAGCAACTAAAGGTTTACAAGCAAAATTTGGCGTTAATCGTTGTTTTGATGCACCAATTGCTGAAGCAGTTATTGCTGGTAGTGCCGTTGGAATGGCAATTAATGGTTTAAATCCAATTATTGAAATGCAATTTTCAGGATTTGCTTTCCCTGCTTTTCAACAATTGTTATGTCATGCTGCACGAATGAGAAATCGTTCTCGTGGTAGATTCACTTGTCCAATGGTAGTACGTATGCCTTCATATGATTGAAATAATGGTAATAATGGTGCTTTGGAGCATCATTCAGAAGCAATTGAAGCTTTATTTTGTCATATTCCAGGTTTAAAAGTAGTTATGACTTCAAAACCTAATGATACTAAAAAATTATTATTGGCAGCAATTGAAAGTCCAGATCCTGTTATTGTTTTAGAATGTTTAGGAACTTATTTCAATAGTTATACTAGCAATAATTATACATATGATGTTAGAGAAGAAGTTAGTGATGCTTATGAAGTGGCTGTTCTTGGTAAAGCTAAAGTTCTTAAAGAATATAAGGCTGAAGAAAAACCTGATTTAACGATTGTAACTTATGGTTCAAAAGTTTATGATTGTGAAGCTGCTGTTAAAATTTTAGAAGAAAAAGAAAATTTTAAAATTGAATTAATTGATTTACAAACATTACAACCATGAGATGAAGAAACAGTTGTTAATTCTGTTAAAAAAACAGGAAGATTATTAGTTGTTTCAGAAGCGGTTCGTTCATTTTCAGTTTCCTCAGAAATTATTACCGTTGTTAATGAAAAGTGTTTTGAATATTTAGAATGTCCTCCAACAAGATTAACGGGTTATGATATTACTGTTCCACTGTCTAAAGGTGAAAAATGATTTATAATTAGTCCAGATAAAATTATGGAAAAAGTTAAACTAATGATGAATTATCCAGTTTAGTTAGTTGTTTAAAGAAAGGAAAGTGAAAAGATGGAATTGAAGTTTAAAGATATGGATGGAATAGATGAAGTTACTGTAACTCAAATTCATGTTAAAGTTGGAGATAATGTAAAAAAAGGTGATAATGTTGTTGATATCGAAGCAGATAAAGCTTCAGATAGTATTAAAGCCGAAGCAGATGGTAAAGTTTCTAAGATTCTTGTTAAAGAAGGAGATAGTATTAAGTCAGGTGCTGTTATTGTTGAGTTTGGTGGGACGATTAGTGATAATAAAAGTCCTTCATCAACAAATTCTTCACCAAAATCTGAATCAGTTGCTAGTACATCTACAGTATCACCAGTTGAATTACCAAAACAAAATGTGCAACCTATTCAACAAACGGGTAAAGTATTAGCAACACCATTAGCACGTAGAATGGCTCGTGACTTAGGTGTTGATATGGGAACAATTAAAGGAACTGGTCCTCGTGGTAGAATTTTAAAAGATGATTTATTAAATGCCAAGAATGGTGGTACAACAACTAGTGCTACTGCATCAACAACACCTATTAATTCAATATCTTCAGTTTCTGCTACAACTATTAGTTCACAAGGTATTAATGTTACTAAAATCGAAAGTTTTGGTAATGTTGAACATTTACCATTATCAGGAATTCGTAAGGCTGTTGCTAATCAAATGTCATTATCAGTTTATACAGCACCACATGTTAGTTTAATGATTAATGTTGATGCTGAAAACTTAGTACAATTACGTGCAACTTTAAAAGAACCAGCGGAAAAAGATCCAGATGGTAGTGCTAAATTAACATTTATGCCATTCTTTGTAAAGGCTGTTGCTAAAGCGTTAAAAGAAGAACGATTTAAATTACTTAATTCAACTTTGAACATGGCTAATAATGAAATTCTTGTTAAAAAATATTATAACATTGGTATGGCAGCTGATACTGAAAAGGGTTTAGTAGTTCCTGTTATTAAAAATGCTGATCAACTTTCATTATTTGAAATAGCAAGACAAGTTAATTCATTGGGTGATAAAGCTCGTAAGGGGCTATTAAAAGTTGATGAAATGCAAGGTGGATCATTTACTATTACTAATTTTGGTTCAGCAGGAATTGAAATGGGAACACCAGTTATTAATTATCCAGAAGTAGCAATTTTGGGTCTAGGAATGATGCAAAAAAAACTAATTATTGCTGATGGTAAAATTGTTGAACATAAGTTCTTTCCATTATCACTTTCAATTGATCATCGTGTTATTGATGGTGCACCTGCTGGTTATTTCCTTTCTCGACTTAAAGAGTTATTAGAAAATCCAACATTAATTTTAGCTTAAGGAGAAAATGTAAAAGATGTCTAACTATGATTTTGATTTAATAATTATCGGGGCAGGTCCTGGTGGTTATGTAACAGCGGCTCGAGCAGCAAAGATGGGTTTAAAAACTGCAATTGTTGAAAAAGATAACTGAGGTGGAGTCTGTTTAAATGTTGGATGTATTCCTACTAAGACGTTACTAAAGGGCGCAAAAGTTTTTCATTATATTGAAAATGCTGATAAATATGGTGTTGCTATTAAAGATAAAAAAAATATTGAAATTAATTGAAAAGTAATGCAAGATCGTAAAGCTGGTGTTGTTAAAGGTTTAACTGGTGGTGTTGGCTTTTTAATGAAATCTAATAAAGTTGAACAATTATTAGGGACTGGAAGTGCTATTGATAAAAATACGATTTTAATGAAAGCTAAAGACGGTAAAGAAAAGAAATATACTACTAAATATATGATAATTGCTACTGGTTCAAAAGTAAAAATGTTTGATAATCCTAATGGTCCACAAGGTTTAAGTGAAAAAGATTTAAAAACAAACCAAACATTATTAACTTCGACTGAAATTCTTTCTTTAAAAGAAGTTCCAAAAACACTAACTATTATTGGTGGTGGTGTTATTGGAATTGAGTTTGCTTGTTTATTTAGTACACTTGGTACTAAAGTTACTATTATTGAATATTTAGATCGTATTTTAGCATTACTAGATGAAGATATTAGTACAACTTTAACTAAAATTCTTGAAAAAAATGGTGTTAATATTATTACTGGTCATAGTGTTAATGAATTAAAGGATAAAACTTTAACTTATTATGCTGCAACCGATAAAGAATATAAAAAACCATTAACAGTAACTAGCGACTATTGTTTATTAAGTACTGGAAGAACGCCAATTACTGAAGGTTTTACTAATTTGGGAATTCAAATTAAATCCAATCAAGCATTTGCCGTAAATAATAAATTGGAAGCTTTAGATGCTAACAATAATGTTATTGATAATATATATGTAATTGGAGATGCTAATGGTCAAAGAATGCTTGCTCACGTTGCGTCAACACAAGGATTAGCAGCACTTAATAATATTTTAGTTAAAGAAGGTAGAACGGATGCTGATAATCAGCCATTAAAAGAGCAAGAAGTAGATTATAATAAAATGCCTAGTTGTATTTATTCATTCCCTGAAGTGGCAAGTGTTGGTTTAACTGAAACTGAATGTAAATCTTTAGGTAAAGAATATTTGATGAAGAAAATACCATTTACTATTAATGGTAAGGCATTGGCTGATGGTGAGACTGATGGTTTTGTTAAAATAATTATTGATAAAAAATATGGAGAAATCATAGGTTCTCATATTTTATGTTCAACGGCTACTGATATAATTGCTGAAATTGTTAATATTATGCAAACGGAAGGTACTATTGTTGAATTAGCCTCTTCTTGTCATCCACATCCAACAATGTCAGAAGTAGTTATGGATGTTGCACAAGATTTAGAATTAGAATGATACAAAGTTAATAAAAAATAGAAAATAATAAAAATGTACCTAAAAATTTAAAGGTACATTTTTATTGTAAAATTAATATAATATTGATTAAAAAGTATTGCTTCTTCTTTTTTTATCAAAAAAATAATTAGTGGTATTACTGTTAATTTCTTTTTGTAAATATTTATTTCATGTAGTTATTTGTTCAAATTGTATATTTTCTAAATTTTCATTACATAAATTATTATTTTCTGACGTTCTTTTTTTAAATAGTGTTTGAAATGTTTTTACTTCATTTTGTTGCATTTCTGTTTTATCTTTATCTTCTAATAATTTGCATATAATAGTATTTTTTTCTGTTCGGCATTTAATAAAAATATTTTCTTTACATTTCACTGCTTGTTCTCAATTTTTATCTTTTTCAATATCAAAATCATATTTATTTGTTGACATTTTATTATTGTTCCTTTCGAGATAAAAATGTTAATTATGTCACTTTGGATAAAAAACCAATAGTAGTGACAAGTTAATTTTATAATGATATTTAAAAATATTTATATATGATCTATAAATAAAAAAAGTGTAAAAAAATTACTTTAATTTTCTAAGTAAAAAATTAAAGTAATCATTATTTTTAAATAACCTTATTGATTTGATTTTTTGTTTTATATTCAATAAATATTTTTTGAAAAAGAGGATCTGTTAAAACATTATTTAATACTAGTTGTTCATATGTTTCATAGTTGTGATTTCTTTGCACATAATATGTTTCATAAGCAAATAAGTGCATAATAATATTACCAATGGTAGGATTACTTTCTTTATTATTTTTTCAAAGTATTTCTTGTAGTTTAATACCGTGTTTTTTAAATAACATATTCATTGAATGTTTTATTTTATGTGGTCTAGTTAATATTAATTTTTCAATAGCACTACTAATATTAAGACCATTAGCAAATATATCATCTAAACTATGAATAAAGTTTCTCAATTGAATTAATTCGAGATCTTTAAATAATTGTTCATTATCTTGCAAAATTTTTTTCATTAATAACATTTTAACATGACTATCATTTTGTTCAATATAAATAGGAATTTTAATCATATTAGTGAAAATTCTAATGATTGGAATTAATTCTTGTTTAAATTGATAGCCTAAATGGTAGTGAATTATAAAAAATAATAATAAAAGATTTTCATATATTTTATTTAAATTCAAAAAGGTAAGTGATTTTTTATGTTCATCTATTGTTTTAATAAATGACTGATGGAATTGAGTGATAATGTTAATAATATCTTGTGAAGTATTTTCCAAACATACGTTTTTAAAATTGGTAAGTATAGTTTTTTTATATATAAGATTTGCATTATTAAATTCTTTTAAAGCATTTTTATAATAATCTGTTGTGAATGTTTCTGAAAGTTCTTTTTGTAAACTATTAATTTTTTCTTCATCACAAAGAATAACTGCATCTTGATAGTTTAAAAATAAAACAATTCAATTTATACACATTTTTTTTTGATCAACAGTTAAATTTGTATCAACGAAACATTGGAATAAAGCACCGCCAGTTTCAATGATACACTCATCAGCTGTTTTGTTAATTAACATTATTTGGCACCTAACTTTCTTTTTTGTAGTTTTAATAATTTAATTAAAAAGTGTTTTAAGGTCAACTATCTTCTTTAATATTCTATCATTATAAATGACTTTTTTAAATTTTAGTAAAAATTACCAATTTTAATAATTTTTTTAAACAAGTTAAAAAATGACTATTAACTTTAGATTTTTAAATCACTTGAAAAAATATTTAAAAATTTTTTAAATCATTAGATAATCAGATGTATTTTTTTGTTCAATAGTTAAGTTTGCATCAATGAAACATTGAAATAAAAAACCTCTATTTTAATGACGTAATTATTAGTTGTTATATTAATTAACATTATTTGGCACCTAACTTTCTTTTATAATTTGATAACTTTTAATTAAAATATATTTTAAAAGTCAGTTATCTCTTTTAATCTCCTATCATTATAAATGACTTTTTTAAATTTTAGTAAAAATTACCAATTTTAATAATTTTTTAAACAAATTAAAAAATATTATTAACTTTAAATTCTAAAATGTTATTTTTAAAATTATTTAATGATTTTAAAGTAGGTTACTATTATTATATTTATATAACATCAACATATACTTTAAAATTGAAGTAATGCTCATATTTTATCTCAAATTCTTTATACAAGGGAGTCTAATAATTTTTAAATAAGTATAATTTGTTATGCAAGTTTTTTATAAACTTGCTAAATTGTAAAGGTAAGTGCAACTAAATTATTTTTCTATCCAAATATTCGATTGTTGAAAGATAATTTAATATTTTTCTCGGTCTTTGATTTAAATACAATATAAATTTATGAACTTCATTTTTATTAGTTTTTGAAAAAATAAATTTTTTAGGAAATTTTTCTCTAATTAAACCATTAGTATTTTCATTAGTACCTCTTTGTCAAGGTGAATATGGATTGGCAAAATAAATTTTTACATCTAAATTTTTTTCAAGTTGTTGTCAATTTGAAAATTCTTTGCCACGATCAAAAGTAATAGTTTTAACAATGTTTTTAGGAAGAATTGATAAATAATAACTGACATTTTTATTAATAACTTTAGTAGTTCTGTTTTTAACTAATATTGCTAAAGTAAATCGTGATACTCTTTCAACTAAAGTTATTAAACATGATTTGCTTTTACCTCGTGATGATACTATAGTATCTCCTTCTCAATGACCAAGTGTTATACGATCATTAACATTTATATCTCGTTCTTTAATTGATTTACCATTAAACTTGTCACGATTTTCTTTAGATTTTCGTTTTTTACCTTTTCTTCTTAAATTTTTACTAGTAACTTTATCAAGCATTCCAAAATAAATTCAAGTATAAATTGTTTTAAAACTAATAAATCACTCTTTATGAAAATTTTTAATTCTGCCATAAATTTGTTCAGGTGATCAACCTAATAGTAATTTTTGTTGTACATATTTTACTAAATTCTTATTTTTAAACTTATGAAAAATAATATGTGATTGTTTTCGATTTTCAGCTTTATTTTGTGCAATTAATGAAAAATAATGATTATTATCTTTATTTCTATTAATTTCTCGAATAATAGTACTAATACTTCGATTAAGATTTTTAGCTATTTCACTAATTTTAAATTTAAATTTCAATTGATTATCAATATAAATCCTTTCATCTATGCCAAGATGTTTATAACTCATATAACAACTCCTTACTTTTTTCTAAACTAAATTTAGCATTATGAAATTTTTATATGAGAATTTTTTGCAATTTTATTTACTTGCACTTACAAGTATAATTCAGCACTTTTATATTTTTTCTAATTTTTTAAATATTAATTTTATAATCAAAAACTTAATTAAACACTTATGGGACAAGATGTGATAGTGTGAATCTTGTATTCTTATTCTAACACATAATATTTGAAACTTCTTCTTTTTGGAAATTATTATTAATTGTAATAAAAAACTTTAGTATTAGCGATAATTATTAATTAAAAGCATTTTTTACTATAAATTAATTATAAAATAGATTATTAAAATTATAGTATTTTGACTTTAATAAGAGTAAAAAAACTAATTTTATGAAAAATAAATAAATTTTGTAAAACAAAAAATAATATGTACAATATAATTATTAAGTTTAATATAAGTTTTTAACCCATTGCTTTTTTTAAGTAAATTGGTTTATTAATAAAAAAAATAAGAGGTAAAGAAGAATGGTAAATGATTTAGTTAATATAAATAAGTTTATAAAAAGTTTAAATACAAATAATATTAATAGTATAGATTTGATGCAACAATATTATTATCATGAAATAAGAGAAAATATAGAAATATATAATGAATTAATTGAAAAATTAGACAATATTTTTTCATTATTTAATATAACTATAGAACAAGAACAAAAATATAACAATTTTTTTATTTTTTTAAAAGAAGAAATAATAAAAACTAAGAAAAAATATCAGGAAAATTATAAATATGAAATAGAACAAATTGCCAAAATTTTAGATCAAAATCAACAGACTATTGATAATTATTTAGTAGTCAATAATAAATATAGTATTATTATTGCAAGTTTAAATAATAAAAAAATTACTAAATGAAAAAATAATTTTTTAAAAATTATTACTTTTGGTTTTTGAGATTGAAATAAAAAAATAACAGTTCAACAAGAAGAATTAGAAAATTATAAAATTAATAATGAAGAATTGATAAAAGGGAAAGAATTAGAAAATGAAAAACTAAAACAAGAAAAAACTACTATTTTGATTGAAAAACTAAATAAAAATATGTTTGAAATAACTAGTGTTCTTGCAGAAGTTGACATTTTAGAAGAAGAATTTAAAAAAATGCTCAGTGAAAAAACTAATAATGAACCTGAATGTGAAATTGCAGAGGAAGCAATTGAAGTGCTAAGTAAAAAAAGAAGTTCATTTTGTTCACAAGATAGTGGTTTTGATTCAAATGCAAGTAGCGATAGTGAAGAATCTTCTTATCCAGAAAAATTAAATCCATTTATTAATGATGATGACGTAAGTTCTCAATCAACCAGTATTTTTAGTAAACCAATTTTGCCAAAAATGTAAATAGATAAATATAATTATTAAAATAATTGTTAATTTTAATAATTAAATATTAATAAATAAATTATTTAAATACTTACATCAGTAAGTGTTTTTAATAGAAAAACTTATTTATTTAGAAAAAATATGTAACTTAGTAAAAATAAAGAAATTATTATTTTAAAATCTTTTTATCTGTTAAGTATTTTAACTTGACATCATTATGTGAATAAGATATTATTAAAAAGGTTTATTTGCCACAAATTAATAGAAGGAGGTAATTTATGGTTAAATTACGCTTAATACCAACAGGAAAAAGTAAATCAGTGCAACCTAGTTACAGAATTGTTGCAATTGATGCAAGAACAAAACTAAATGGTAGATATATTGATAAATTAGGTACTTATAATCCAACAAGCAAAGAAAAACAAGTAACTATCGATAAAGTAAAAGCATTAAAATTTTTATCAAATGGTGCTCAACCAACAGAAACTGTTCGTAGTTTATTATCAGCAGAAGGAATTATGACTAAATTTCATAATTTAAGACAAGAGAGAAAAAGTAGCAAATCTAAAAAAATAACAAAAAAAGTTACTGTAAAAAATAAAAAAACTGCTACTACTGATTCTATTAAAAAAGAAGAAGCACCCGCTACTTAATATTAAAATATGCTACAAGTGATTAATTAATATGTATGTAACATTGTTAGAAGGTTTAATTGAACCAATTTTACTTGATAAAATTTGTGAAGTTGAGATTCGCGAATTAGTAGAAAAAAATCACTATGATTTAATATTAATGGTACCAATCATTAATATCAGTATTGATTGGTAAAAAAGGAAATACTATTCGTGCATTATCAACAATTATTGAAAGCAAAGCATATTTAGAAAACAATACTATTAAATTAGTAATTAATGAGTTTTAAGATGAAATATTTAGAATTAGGTACTATTGTTAATACTCATGGTCTTATTGGTGAAGTTAAGGTTTTATGTAATTATTATGGTAATAAATTTTCATGAAAAGAAAAAACAACAGTTTATTTAGAAGAAACTAAACAACTAACACCTTTAATTATTTCAAGAGTAAGAAATCATAAGCAGTTTTTATTATTAACATTTGAAAATTATAATACTATTGAGTTAGTAGAAGGTATGAAAAATAAAAATTTAGTTATTAATACTGAAGAAATAATTAATGACAACTTACCTTGATTTTATGAAGATATTCTAAATTATGAAGCATTTGATGCTAATAATAATGCTTTTTTAGGAAAAGTTATTGCTTTCTTAGATAATAATCATCAAGGTTTATGAGAAATAAAAATGACTAATAAAAAAACCTTTTTTATTCCTAATAATAAAGTATTTATTAATAAAATTAATAAAGAAGAACAAAAAGTTTATTTTAATATTATTGAAGGATTAATTAATAATGACTAAAAACCAATTCACAATTATAACTTTATTTCCCAATGCTTTTAATGATTTTATGCAAACATCAATCATAAAACGAGCTATTACTAAAAAACAAATTAGCATTGATATTATTGATATTAGAAGTTTTGCTAATAATAAACACCAACAAGTTGATGATGCTCCTTATGGTGGTGGCAATGGTATGGTTTTACAAGCAATGCCAGTAATTAATGCTATTAATAGCGTAAAACTTAAATATCCTAAGGCTAAAACAATTTTACTTAGTCCACAAGGTCAACAATGAAATCAACAATTAGCTTATAAATATAGTCAAAAAAATATTAATTATATTTTAGTTTGTGGTCATTACGAAGGTATTGATGAACGCATTATGTCTTATATTGATGAAGATATTTCAATTGGTGATTATGTATTAACTGGTGGTGAATTACCAGCAATGGTTATTGTTGATTGTATTACTAGGTTAATTCCTAATGTTATTCAACATCAATCTCATCTTAATGATTCTTTTAATAACTCATTATTGGATTATCCAACATATACAAGACCAGAAGAAGTACTAGGTATGAAAGTTCCAGAAGTTTTAATTGGTGGTCACCATGAAAAGATAGCAGAATATCGTCATCAACAAGCATTAATTAATACTTATAAAAAAAGAATTGATTTATTTAAAAAATATCAATTATCTGCAAAAGATAAAATAATAATTGAAGAATATAAATCTTCACTTAAAAAAAAATAAACGAAAGGAGAAATAAAACATGCAAAATGCAATTATTAAATTAGTTAGCGAAAGTCAACTAAATCATAATCTTCCTAATTTTAAATCTGGAGATACAATCCAAGTTTTTTCTAAAATTAAAGAAGAAAAAAAAGAACGTATTCAAATGTTTGAAGGAGTAGTTATTGCTCGCAAAGGTTCAGGAATTACGCAAAATGTTATTGTTCGTAAAACTGTTGGTGGTAAAGGTGTCGAAAAAACATTTGCTTTACATTCACCATTAATTGATAAAATTAATGTTATTCGTAAGGGTAAAGTAAGAAGAGCACGTATTTTCTACTTACGTAAATTAAGCGGTAAAGCTGCTAGAATTAAAGAAATTAAAACAGTAAAACCCGTTAAATAATAATTAAACCACCGTTATTAAAATCAATGGTGGTTTTCTAAATTGATATAAAATAATAATAAAATGTATTAAAGGAGTTAAAAAAATGCCTAATGAAAGTACCCATAATCAAATTCATTGATTCCCTGGTCATATGATGAAAGCCATTAAAGCAATTGAAACTAAGTTACCAATTATTGATGTTGCAATTGAAGTTTTAGATGCACGAGCACCATTAGCAACAAAAAGTACTTTATTAGATCGTTTATTAGAGAAAAAAATAAGAATTATTGTTCTTAACAAAGTTGATTTAGCAGATGATAATTTTACTAAAGAATGAGTTACTTTTTTTGAAAGTCAAGGTTTTTCTGTTTTATTGGCAAAATCATTAACTACAAAAATGAAACCACAGTTGTTAAATTTAATTACTAAATTAATGGAACCGCAAATGGAAAAAGAATTGGCAAAAGGTATTGTTAATCCAAAAATTAAGGTATTAATTATGGGATTACCAAATACGGGTAAATCAACATTTATCAATAATTTATTGCAACGTAAAGTAACACAAACTGCTAATATACCTGGTGTTACTAGAGGTCAACAATGAATTAAATTAAATCCAACGATTGATTTGTTAGATAGTCCTGGTATTTTACCACCAAAAATGAATGATCAAAAAGTAGTAATGATTTTAGCTTTAATTAAAGCAATTCCTGTTAAACATTTATTTTTAGAAGAAATGGCTAATTTTGCTTTAACCTTTTTACTTGAGAATTATTATGAAAGATTAATAAAATATTATAATATTAATTTTGAAATTAAAAATATTAATGATGAAACATTATTTCTTTATTTTAAGAAATTAGCACAAAAATATCATTTAAAATTGGCTAATGATGAAGATAATGCTCATCGTGCCATGAATTTATTTATTAATGATTTACAAGTAGGGAAACTAGGATTAATTTCATTTGAAATACCACCTAAGATTTTAAAACATGAAAAGTAGTTTACGATACGAAATTGATAATTATTCATCAGGAACATTAATTGCTGGTTTTGATGAAGTGGGAAGGGGAGCTATTGCAGGACCAATTGTTGTTGCAAGCGTTATTCTTAAACCAAACTTTAATCATCCTTTAATTAAAGATTCAAAACAATTATCAGCAAAACAACGAATAGCAATGTATCAAATTATAATTGATAATGCACTAACAGTTGTTGTTAGTATTAAAAGTCATCAATTTGTTAATATTCATAATCCTAAGCAGACTAGTATTTTAGCAATGATAGAAGCATTTAATAAATTAAAATAGTACCTGATGTGTGTTTAGTTGATTTTGAAAAACCGCAATTTCCTAATTTTCTAGGAAAAGTTGAAGCAATAGTTAAAGGTGATCAAAAATCACTTAATATTGCTAGCGCTTCGATTATTGCTAAAGTAGTAAGAGATAAAATTATGATTGATTATGATACTCAATATCCTAATTATGGGTTTAAAAATCATAAAGGGTATTATACAAAAAATCATAAGATAGCATTACAAAATTATGGTATTTGTGATATTCATCGTATTAGTTGTGCGCCCGTTAAAAAATATAGCGGAATTATATAATAGAGAAACTTTTATTATTACAATTATTTACTGGTAATAAGTTATTATCTAATTTATTTATATCTGTTGCTAATAATTTATTATTTTGAATATTAAAAATTTCTTTAATTGGTTTAGTTCCTTGATTTATTAAAATATTTTTAAATGATTGAAGTCCAATTTTTTGTAAATTCTTTTCTAATTGGCTTGTAGGTGTTTTAATATTATAGGCAACTTCTAAATAAAAGAATCTTTTTTGAAAGTCATGGTCAAAATCTTGATATTTTTTATAGATTTTTTCTATTTTATTTATTATATTTTTATTTAATATTTTTTGAAAGGCATTATTGTTAATAATGTCTTTGCTAATATTTTCTAATAAATAGTGTAGTGGAAATAATTCAGTAGAATAACTAGTAACATTTTTATATGGTAATAATAAGTCATTGATTATTTCTTTTTTAATATTGTATTTTTGTCTAATTTTATTAGAAGTTTTAATTATATTTATTTTAAAACAAAATTTATTATCTTTATTATCAATTACTAACATAGTTGAAAATATTTCTTTATATATTTTTTTTAACATTTTATTTTTCCTTTTTTATTTGGATATTTAATTTAATAAAAATCCTAATATAGAAAAATAGCTATATTAGGTATATACATTTATTAAATTAGAATAATTATATCTAAAAATATGAAATAATACTATTTATTTTTACTATTTATTTTTTATTATTGCTTTTCTTAATGATTATGGACAAATCTTATTGAGATTTTTAATTTAATTTTTTTGAAATAAACTTATATGTTTATTAAATTTTCTAGTTCTGTTATAATTAAAGTATATTAATTTAAAGTAAAATAGTTTTTAATTTATAATTTAAGATAGTCAGGGGAATTATTAAGATAGTCAGGGGAATTATAATGACAAAGAGATTCGGTTATAATTTATTAGCATTTGTATATTTTTCAAATCAACGTCGCGGTACTGCTAAATTAGTTTTGAAAAAAAGTACATGTAAACATATTATTAAAATTTACAAGAAAAATAAAAATTTACAAATAAGTGATAAGGTAAGATTATTATCTAATTTGTTAAGTAGTAATATTGTTTCTAAAATTTCAGCTTTAGCAGAAGAATCTTCAATGCCATATACTTTGATTGATGAAATAGTTTTTGTTATTCTTGAACAATGAGAACTATTTTTACAATGAAGTAAAAAAAATAACAAATGCTCTTATTATTACTGTTAATAAAAATCTAGAATTTAGCGCTGATTGAGTAGGTAACGATAATATTTTTGCAGAGTTAATAACCGAATATACTATTAATTATAAAGAATTAGAAATGAACACCATTATTAAAAATAATGGTTTTTCTTACGAAAGAGATGGTATTAAGTATAGTGCTAATGGTATTGCTAAAATTATTTTAACACCATGTTTATGAAAACAATTAGATAAATTAAATAATAGTTTTGGGATATCGCAATATTTAAGGAATGAACAAATATTTTGTTATCTTTCTTTAGAACCAAATTCTGATAAAATTTTAAATTATGCTTTTGAACAATTGGCAGTTTTAATTTTTAATAATAAAAAATATGTTAATGATGCTTTTCTTAAGTTTAAAGTAGGTGTTGTTTTAGAATTTGAAGCAGTAGTGCATGAACAATTTCAATTAAAACAAATTTCAGCAATGAAAGTTAATAGCGAAGAATTAAAATAATATATATTATTTTGAAGTGCTGAATTATACTTGTAAGTGCAAGTAAATAAAATTGCAAAAAATTCTCATATAAAAATTTCATAATGCTAAATTTAGTTTAGAAAAAAGTAAGGAGTTTTTATATGAGTTATAAACATCTTGGCATAGATGAAAGGATTTATATTGAGAATCAATTGAAATTTAAATTTAAAATTAGTGAAATAGCTAAAAATCTTAATCGAAGTATTAGTACTATTATTCGAGAAATTAATAGAAATAAAGATAATAATCATTATTTTTCATTAATTGCACAAAATAAAGCTGAAAATCGAAAACAATCACATATTAGTTTTCATAAGTTTAAAAATAAGAATTTAGTAAAATATGTACAACAAAAATTACTATTAGGTTGATCACCTGAACAAATTTATGGCAGAATTAAAAATTTTCATAAAGAGTGAGTTATTAGTTTTAAAACAATTTATACTTGAATTTATTTTGGAATGCTTGATAAAGTTACTAGTAAAAATTTAAGAAGAAAAGGTAAAAAACGAAAATCTAAAGAAAATCGTGGCAAGTTTAATGGTAAATCAATTAAAGAACGAGATATAAATGTTAATGATCGTATAACACTTGGTCATTGAGAAGGAGATACTATAGTATCATCACGAGGTAAAAGCAAATCATGTTTAATAACTTTAGTTGAAAGAGTATCGCGATTTACTTTAGCAATATTAGTTAAAAACAGAACTACTAAAGTTATTAATAAAAATGTCAGTTATTATTTATCAATTCTTCCTAAAAACATTGTTAAAACTATTACTTTTGATCGTGGCAAAGAATTTTCAAATTGACAACAACTTGAAAAAAATTTAGATGTAAAAATTTATTTTGCCAATCCATATTCACCTTGACAAAGAGGTACTAATGAAAATACTAATGGTTTAATTAGAGAAAAATTTCCTAAAAAATTTATTTTTTCAAAAACTAATAAAAATGAAGTTCATAAATTTATATTGTCTTTAAATCAAAGACCGAGAAAAATATTAAATTATCTTTCACCAATCGAATATTTGGATAGAAAAATAATTTAGTTGCACTTACCTTTACAATTTAGCAAGTAAAAAATAAGGTAATACTAGACTAGTATTACCTTAATTAATATATTTTAGAAAAATTGAATAATGATTTTATGCTAATCATATCATTATTATTTTACTATTAATTGTTTATTCTTATTATTATTGTTGACTTTAAAGAAATAGTTTCTTGGTTTTTTACTAAAGCAATAGAAAGTGTTAGTTCATCTCCGTCTGTTAAATTATTTGGACGAGGGAATGCTCCTCTTCTTTCAAAACTTATAACATTAAATTTTGCTTTTCAACCAACTAATTGTTCAAAGTTATTAAATTTAATAGCTTTTTCAGTTCTGCTTTTGCTTATTAATGGTACTTCTGTTTTATCTTTTAATCATTTATTAACAGTTTCTTCTAATTTATAACCCGCTTGGAAATGCTCAATAGAACTTCCTTCATAAAAAAATTCATTATAACTTAACTTAGCAGGACTATCACTTGCAAAAATATTAAATAAAGCATCAGTTCCAGTCATTACTTTTACTGTATATTTATCCCCTAAATTTGTTTTACCATCTTCTTTAAAGAATTGTAAATTATATGTCCCATCACCAACTACAAGTTTTTCATCATCATTTGGTTCTACAAATTTACTAGTAGAAACTTTTATATTAGATATTTTATTTTTAATTTTAGCAACTTCCGCTGCATCAAAAGTACCATCTTCAGGTGTTGTTCCTGATGTTAATTTCTGTTGTAAAACAGATTTTAAAAAATAGAAACTGTCTTTATCTTTAGCTTTGACTTGACCAGTAGTTGCCTCATTTTCTAATATTTTAGTTACTAAAATATCGGAATTATCAATTCCGAAAAAGGATGTATCTTTTTCTCAATCAAGTCTAATAGTTTTTAAACCGTTTCCTTCATCATTTGTTAAATATAAATTGATTGATACTTGATCTAGTAATATTTTTACTTGATCTTCTTTGTTGTTACCACAAGCTATAACAGTAGTTACTGGCACTGTTGTTATGACACTAGCACCTAATAACTTTAATAATGTTCTCATATTCCTCATTTTTTTCTTAACCTCCTCAGTTAAATCTAGAATAGATGTGAGAAATTATCTTCAATAATCTTATGTAAAACATATTATTTTAAATAACTCACTAATACTATTATAATACATAAAAAAAATTTTATGGTTTTTTTACACCTTTAAGAGTGTATTTATAAATTATTAATAGTAAAATTAAATAAAAAACACTTATAATTTTATTTTTTAATATAATCAAAATATATTAAAAATATTTAAGATTTTAATTAAAAATTAAAATCATATTAGTATTTATTGTTATAAAGTAATATCTGAAAAAAATAAAAATAATAAAGTATAATATTTCTATAAATAAAAAAATATAAGTTTTTGACCTATTGTTTAAGTTTTAAGCAAGTAGGTTTTTTATTTTGAAAGGGGAAAAATATGAATTTAAAATCTTTACTATCTGAAATAAAAGTTGATTATAAAGAAATTATAGAAATTTTTAGAAAAATAGAAGCAAAAAAGGAAAATATTAAATCATTATGAGATGAATTAAGTAAGTATAAACAGCAATTACAGAAAGAAAAAAGTGATGATAATATTAACCAAAAATTATTAATTATTTATAAAGTTTCTGCTTTTGTTGAAGAAATGTTGTTAAATTCTTGTCAATCAACAGAATATGATCCTGCTACTGGAAAAATAATTAGAGACAGTAAAATGAGTGAAAATTTTGTAAATGATTGAAATAATATTAATAAAATATTAGAACAAATTTTTTTACCAGAAGATGAAGTTGTAGAAATTTCAGAATTAGCAGATGATCAATTAAGTCTACTAAATAATGAACAAACGCAAACAGATCGTGAAAGTGAATGTTTTCCCAAACGATGTTTAATTTTATAAAAATGAAATAAAAATTAAAAAACTTTTCTCTAATTAGAGAAAAGTTTTAATTAACATAGTGCTTTAAATTCTACTAAAATATTGATTGAGGTAATAAAGTTCCAATACTTAACATTATTAAGGCAAAGACAGTAATACCAATAGTATATGGTCAGATTGATCGATAAAAACTTGTTAGGGGAACTTTAGCAATGGCAAGTCCTGCCATCATTACACCTGCACTTGGTGCAAATAAATTAATTCAACCACTAGCCATAACAAAAGTAGTAATCATTCCTGAACCTAATCCTAAAGGAATTACTATTTTTGAAACAATAGGGAAAACAGCTTTTGTAAATCCTGATGTTGAAGGAATAACAAAGGCAATCAAAAGAAAAGCAAAAAAACCAATAATAACAATAGCAAATCTTGGCAATTTATCAATACTTTGCAATTGACCAACAACAACATGTTGCATTCCTGAATGTTGTAATGATCAGCCAATTCCACCAGCAACAGCAATTATTAAAGCAACACCTAATAATTCTGAAGAACCACTAATAAAATTACGAACATATTGTTCTTCGCCTTTTCAATCAATTGCTGCAATGATAATTGAAACAAAGAAAAATAAAAAAGCTAACATTTCAATATTTCAGTCACCAAATGCATTAATTTGACTTGTGAAATATGGAAAATATTTAATTAATGTATTGTGAAAATCATCAAAAATAGTTGTTCCTGTAATTTTACCTCATGGAATAATACAAAGCACCATAATTAAAAATGTTAATCCAAATAGTGCTAAAATAATTTTACGACGTTTAGTAAATTCAGGTATTTCTTCTTTATTAATAAATTCTTCATGATGCTCACTATGTAAGTGAAAAACAACTGATTTTTCGGGATTACGTTTAACACGGATTGCATATCACATAACAAAAGCAATAGTACCGATAGTTGCTAAAAATCAACAAATTAAACGTCAGATGATTCCATCACCCGGATTTAAACCACTAGCTTGTGAAGCTGTGGCAATAGCAAAGGGATTAAGTGTTGAAAACATAACACCAACACCAGCACCCAATAAAATCATTAATACAGCTGTAACAACATCAAAACCAGCAGCTAACATTGCTGGAATAATAATTAAATAGTAAGGAATAGTTTCTTCACACATTCCTTCAACTGTTCCACCAATCGATAGGATAGTCATAATTGAAGGAATAATTCAAATTTCTTTTCCGTTTAGACGTTTAACTAAACGACCAATTCCTGCATCTAGTGCACCTGATTTCATAACTATGCCAATATATCCACCAATTACTAAAACAAAAACAATAATATCACTGCTACCAATGAAACCTTTAATTGGAGCCAAAAATAAGTCCATGATACCTAATGGCCCACCTTCTTGTCAGGGGTTATCAGTGCTTACAAGTTTTGATTCATCTTCTAATCATTTACCTGTTGTTCCTGGAATCCAAGAAATAATAATAATTAGAGCAATAATAAAGAATAAGACTGTAATTGCTGTTGGCATTTTAAATGGAAATAAACGAAATTTTTTCTTTTTGGTAATTCCCATATATGATTAATACCTCCTTCTTTATTTTTTTAAAAGTATTATTATATAATACACTATTTATCATGTAGAATAAAAGATGTTTAAGCTTATTTTTTAAAATAACTTATTAAAAAAGTAGTATTTTTATTTAAGTAACATTATTATAATAATAGTTTTTAAAAAAATGTTATTTTTTTATTAGTATTATTTGAAAATTTAATTAAATATTAGTAGTATTTTAAAATAAAATTAGTTATTATAAATTACATATATTTTTTTATTTTTTTGATTTTATTGACTATTTCATTAATTAATGAAATCACTTTAAAGGTATATAATTATTATAATTGAAAGGAGAATATTATGTTAAAACTTTTTAATAAAAAAGAAAGGACAAATCATAAATTAACTTTATCAGAATTAGTCTGGTTTGGTTTTAATTATACTGTTGGAATTACTTTTACTGCTAACTTTGCAATTTTAATTAATAAAGATAGTTTAAATTTAGGTTCTCATATGATTTGAATTTTTTTAGTAGAAGGATTAATTGCAGGAACTTGTGCTTGAGCTTTCTCAAGACTTTCAAGAGTACATCCGGGTAATAATGGTGCTGCTTATATTTATGTTAGAAGTAGTTATGGTCGCTTCTGAGGTTGATTAATTTCTTTTTTACAGTATGCTACTTTACCTGTTATAGTTAGTTCACAAATTGTATCAATGATTAGAATTAACTTTACTGATCCATCTTCTTTTTTATATGCTAATTGAGGAGTATGACAACATTTAGGATTAGATTTGATTGGAATTCTAATTTATGGTTTAGCTTCTTGTGTATTATTTTTAGGAATGGCTGCATTTAAAAAATTTGTGAATATTTCTAGTTATTTAAAATGAGGAACAACTTTTTTATTAATCATAGCAACTATTATATTATTTGTGATGGCAGGAACTTCAAATTGAGATATGACTACTTCTCATCAACAATTAACTGCCAATAACTTTTCACAAGCTTTTGCCATGTGTTTCTTTTTCTTTTTAGGATTTGAAACCTATTCAACAATTGGTAAAAATGTTAGAAATCCTGAAAAAAATATTAGTCGTTCGTTAGTTATTGTTATGATTTTATCTACTATTTTTTATATGGCAGTAACAATCCTTATGATTGGTGCTGTTGCTGGTAATTTTTCAGATAATCCCAACTTAAGTATTTTTAAAATTTTAGGTGATAAAGCTCATGCACAATGATTAGGAATAATTGGTATCCTTGTAATGTTAATTTGTACTATTTCATTAAAGTCTAATGCTGGAATGCAAAATGCTTTATATAGTGGTGCTATTTTAGAACCATTATCTGTTGAGGGATATATTTCACCTAAATATAAAGAATTATCAAAAGATAACATTCCATTTAAAGCTTCTAGATTAAATTTAATTATTACTTTTTCTTCAGCTTTTGTATGATTAATTTTACCTGATATTATTGGAGTAATAGTTGATACGTTACATCCTGTTTATAAGGATGGACAATTAGTTTTAAGTTCGATTGTTAATTATGGAACATTAACTGCTGAAGCCGGTATTATTATGGTTATTATTTATGTTTTTGTACTTTCCATTGCAATTAAACTATCTATAGAAAAGAAATTGAAAAAAAATATTTTTGAAATTATTATTTGACTTGCAGCAACACTTTTCTTAGTTTGACAATTTGAAGAATGATTAAGATCTTTAATCAATGGTTTAATTTCGGGTGCAAGTCTTATTGGTAAAGGTGGAACTGATACTACAAAAGGAATATCTGATATAACTTCTAATGTTTTACAATTAGTTTATTTAATTGCTAGCATTGCGTTTGCTCTAATTTGATACTTTGCTTATTATAAACCAATGCAAAGAAAAAGAATGCTTACAAATCCTAAATTACAAGAAGAATTGGATAGCGAATTTAGAGTGAAAGATGATTGACCTTTTGTTGCAAAAAATCTACAAAATGAAATTGAAAATTATTTAGTACGTAATGTTTTAATTAATGGTGATGATAAAAACCCTAATTATACGATTGCTAAAAATGTACGTAAAGAATTATTGATGTCAGAAGGCGAATGGCGTGAAGACGAAGAATAAAAAAAGTTTAAAAATGTATTGGTTATTATAACTAATACATTTTTAGTATTTATTATTTTTGACAAATTTTTATAGTAATATTAAAGGTGTTAATAATGAATATTTTTTTATATTATTATAAAGTATATTGATGGTAGAAAGTAAAATATGATGTATAATGTTAATTGGATTAATTTCAATATTATGTTTAGAAGTAATTCTAAATTGTGGTTATTGTATTTGTAGTTCAAAAGTCATATTATTGGAGGTACTATATATGAATATGAAAAATATATTAAGATTAATGGGTGCATTAACATTAACAACAGCAGCTACTACTTCGGTTGTTGCTTGTGGTGATAAAGCTGGTGTAGCCATGAACGTAGAAGTATCAAAACAATTAGGGTTAACAGATGAAAAAGGAGAAGGTGTACAAACAGCTTCACTTGATACAACTGTCAAGGATAATGTTAGTTGAGCTGTTGCTGAAGCATCAGCAATTAAAGCTGGTAAATTATTAGGATAAGGAGATAAAGCGGCAAATCAAGCATGTTTTGATTTTATTACTAATGTATTAAAAGTTAAACCAAAAGAGGGAACTACTTTTGCTGATGGAGTTTTTGAAAAAGCTGTATTAGACGAAATAACTGCTGAAGTTACTAATATTAAACCAGAATTAGCTAAAATGGATGATAGTAAAGATTATGCTATTACTGGTGGTACTTTTAACTTCCGATTTAAAAAAGGTGAAGAGGCACTTGGTGATGTTTATGGCATTAAGTTAAAAGCTGATAAAAAAAAGGTGTTATTGCTGCTGGTTTTGCTGCAATAGCTGGTAAAATTACAATAGCAGATACTGATGTTGTTACAAATTCAAATATTTTATTTGTAAAAGATGGAACTATTACCGAAGGTGCTAAACAAGGAGCAGCAATAAGTATTGTTGATAAAACAGATAATGGAAAACAATTTATGGCTTTAAATACGTTAACTGGCTTAAAAATTTCTGCGCAAATGGAATCGACTGATGCTGAAGGAACATGAGCAGAAGGTAAAAAAATAGAAATAAGTTATAAAACAGGTGATGTTAATTTTGATCTACTACTGTAAAAACTACATTAACGGTTGCATAATTTTATAAAATAAAAATAATATTATTACTCCTTTTAAATTAAAAGGAGTATTTTATTTTTAAAAAATGTTTATTTTTCATATTTTTAAACATTATAAACATATAGTATATAATAAATATTGGAGAACTTATTATACAATGTTATATTAAAAAAAGTAACTAAGTTATTGATTTATAGTTATTATAATAAGTTTAAAGAATATTATTGGAGGTATATGTGAATATGAAAAATATGTTAAGATTAATGGGTGCCCTTGCATTAACAGTAGGAGCAACTCCTTCAGTCGTTGCGTGCGGTAATAATGGTTCAAATATTCCTAATAATCTGCAATTAAATGGGAAATATGCAGAATTATTAGGATGATATAGTGATGAAAATACAATTATAATTGATGAAGTAATAAATTTTGATAATCTTGGAACTTGTATTATCACTGCTGACTCTACTAATCTTATTAAAGATAATTTGTTTAAAGAAAAGTTATTAGTTGAAGGTTCTGCTGCTGGTAAATGGAAAGCAAAAGATGTTGATGCTGCAACCTTTTTAAGGGAATTGGGATTTACATCTGGTAATCAAGATAATGATTATTCAGAATCCGATGTTGATGCTATTACCAATTTAATTGTAACAATTAAAACTGCTGCTCCAGGTGAAATATCAGTTGCTGACACAACTGACTTTAAAGTAGCGGATGGTATTTGTCAAATTGATATTATGAGTAACAAAACTGCTGCTAAGCTTGTTAAATCTTATAATATTAATATAAAGGCAGCAAATTTAAATGTTTCAAAGGTAATAACAAGTAATATTATAAAAGAACCTTTAACTGATTTAAAACTAACTGCTGATCAAGGATTCAAGGCCGATCAGCAAACTTCTGGTTTTAAATTAGAGTTTACTGATGAATTAAACAAAACAAAGTTTGAGTCTTTACTTAAAGTATTAAATACATCTTTTACAACTCATTTTTTTAGTTCACCTACCGGCACAGAAGAAATAAAAACTTTTAATGATGGTGAACCCGCATTTTTACAGTTACATTTTGATAGTGTTATTCTTGCACAAAAAATGGCTGTTGGAACTCCAGGTAAATAATAAATTTTCTAATTAATATAAATTAAATTTAAATCTATAATAAAATATATTATTTTATTATAGATTTACTTTATTTCTAAATAATTTAGTTGTAAAATTAAATAAGAACTAATACTTGATTTTTTAAATCTCTTTTCATTTATTTAAATTGAAAAAGCATTTATTTTATTTAAAGGTGGTAATCAAATGGCAAACAAATCATATTATGTTAATGATAACAATCAATTAAAAAATTATAAATTAGAAAAATATAAAATTGATAATGATTTAAAAATTTTATATAAAGTAACAACAACTTATAATGATACTGAACCTAAAATTTTAAAAGCATTACCAATTGAAGAGTTGGATAATAATACTATTGATTCTTTTTTTATGTTGATCAAACAAAATCAATGTGATAATTTTGCTGTGTATTATGAAAATAATTATGATATTAAAAAAATTAATGATTTGATTACTAATCAAGAACTAAATTTTACATTTGAACAATTAGATTTTTTAAAGCAATTTTTTATTAGTATTAAAAATGTTGCTATTACTATATTTGATATGCGTATTAAGCCAATTATAAATAATACTGTTGATAGTAATAGTAGTAATAATGGTATTAGTAATACTTTTCAATCTAAACCACGAATTTTAAATTAATATTTTTTTAAAATTTAATTTTAGAAAAAAATATCAAAATAAAAACTAAATATTGCTTAATTATAATTAGGTTTTACTGATTAAATATTCCCATATTATAATTTTTATTGACTAGACATTTATAAATGTCATTAGTTTTTAAAGCATTAATCTTATCTTTTGCATCAAATTTTAAACTTATTATTAATCCATTTATGCCTTTCATTTTTATAAATGTATTTTTATCATTAGTATATTTATAAATACCATCATTAGTTATTACATATATTTTGCCTTTATTATTTTTATATAAATCAGAAAAAATAAAATCATTATTGCTTTGATGAACATTATTTTTTTTAAACAATCATTTTGTAATGTGATTGTGCTTAAGTTATTATTACTAATACAATTTTCAATAGTTATTGTAAATGCTAAGGTAGTTAATATTGTTAATATTTTTTTTCATTAAAATCTCTTTTTGTTTTTTTCTATAACTTTTATAATAATAGGTTATTTTATATTTTAAAAACGTAAAAAAGAAAATGCAATAAAAGTATCTAAAAACTAAAAAAATAGTTTAATAGTAATTTTTGAATCTTGAAAATTATAAAAAAATATGCAATTAAAAATTTTATCATTTATATTAGTTTTTTAATAATTGATTAGCAAAATATTTGATCAATAACTCCACCACCAAGACAAATATCACCATCATAAAAAACAGCGGTTTGACCGGGCGTAATAGCGCGTATCTTTTCTGAAAATTCAACCTTAATTTCATCGTTATTAATAAAATTAATAATAACAGCAATATCAGATTGACGATAGCGAAATTTTGCATTACATTTTAAAGAGTTTTTTAATGTACTATTATTAATTCAATTCAATGATTTAACAGTACAACCGCTATTCATTAGTCATTTATTTTCATTATCATTAGCAACATAAAGGATATTATTAGTAACATCTTTTTCAACAACAAAATACGGAACTTTCATTCCTGAAAGATTAATACCTTTTCTTTGACCAAGTGTATAGTAGTAAACACCATTGTGATTACCAATAGTAGTTTTGGTATTAATATCAACAATTTTGCCAGGATTAGCTGGTAAATAATTTGTTAAAAATGTCTGAAAATTACGATTACCAATAAAACATATGCCAGTAGAATCTTTTTTTGTTGCTGTTGGTAAATTATATTTTTTTGCTAATTCCCTAACTTCAGTTTTAGTTTTATTACCTAAAGGAAATAAACTATATTTTAATTGTTTTTGTGTTAATTGACATAAAAAATAACTTTGATCTTTATTATCATCAATTCCTTTTAATAACTGATATTGTTTAGTAATTGGATTGTAGTTAATTCGTGCATAGTGCCCCATTGCAATATAATCTGCTTGTAAATTTTTTTGTGCATATTTTAAAAAAGCATCAAATTTAATATATTTGTTACATATAATATCGGGATTAGGAGTACGACTTTTTTTAAATTCTTCAAGAAAATAAGTAAAAACATTATCTCAATATTCCTTAACAAAATCAATTCTTTCTAATTTAATATTTAATTTTTGACAAACAGCTAAAGCATCAAGATAATCTTGTTCTTGTGGACAAATATCTTGATTATTGTTACCTTTTAAATCATTATTTAAAAGTGAATCTCAATTACGCATAAAAAGACCAATAACTTCATGGCCTTCTGCTTGTAAAAGTGCTGCTGTTACTGATGAATCAACACCACCACTCATACCAACAACAATGCGTTTTTTTTCTGTCATTTTTTACTCCTTAATACTTTTCATAAATGCTTAATAATTGTAACAAATATATAATAAATACCAAAATAAATATTTTTAAATTATTGAATTTATATATTGATTATTAAGTGATAATCCTTTATAATAATGTTAAAACACATAAAATCAATTTAACAAAATATGGTTTATAACCACTTTTGTAAAGTTTGTTACTAATGTGTTTTTTATGTTTTAATAAGCTAAATTGTAAAGGTAAGTGCAACTAAATTATTTTTCTATCCAAATATTCGATTGGTGAAAGATAATTTAATATTTTTCTCGGTCTTTGGTTTAAAGACAATATAAATTTATGAACTTCATTTTTATTAGTTTTTGAAAAAATAAATTTTTTAGGAAATTTTTCTCTAATTAAACCATTAGTATTTTCATTAGTACCTCTTTGTCAAGGTGAATATGGATTGGCAAAATAAATTTTTACATCTAAATTTTTTTCAAGTTGTTGTCAATTTGAAAATTCTTTGCCACGATCAAAAGTAATAGTTTTAACAATGTTTTTAGGAAGAATTGATAAATAATAACTGACATTTTTATTAATAACTTTAGTAGTTCTGTTTTTAACTAATATTGCTAAAGTAAATCGTGATACTCTTTCAACTAAAGTTATTAAACATGATTTGCTTTTGCCTCTTGATGATACTATAGTATCTCCTTCTCAATGACCAAGTGTTATACGATCATTAACATTTATATCTCGTTCTTTAATTGATTTACCATTAAACTTGCCACGATTTTCTTTAGATTTTCGTTTTTTACCTTTTCTTCTTAAATTTTTACTAGTAACTTTATCAAGCATTCCAAAATAAATTCAAGTATAAATTGTTTTAAAACTAATAACTCATTGTTTATGAAAATTTTTAATTCTGCCATAAATTTGTTCAGGTGATCAACCTAATAGTAATTTTTGTTGTACATATTTTACTAAATTCTTATTTTTAAAATTATGAAAACTAATATGTGATTGTTTGCGATTTTCAGCTTTATTTTGTGCAATTAATGAAAAATAATGATTATTATCTTTATTTCTATTAATTTCTCGAATAATAGTACTAATACTTCGATTAAGATTTTTAGCTATTTCACTAATTTTAAATTTAAATTTCAATTGATTCTCAATATAAATCCTTTCATCTATGCCAAGATGTTTATAACTCATATAAAAACTCCTTACTTTTTTCTAAACTAAATTTAGCATTATGAAATTTTTATATGAGAATTTTTTGCAATTTTATTTACTTGCACTTACAAGTATAATTCAGCATAAAGAAATAGAGAGAAGAGAAAAAATGCCACAAGAAGAAGAGTTATTAATAAATAATGATATAGATAGCAATATAGAAGCAAATACTATTAATAATAGTTGAAGTAGTTTAATATGATCAGATACTAAAAAAATAATTGGAACAGCTAGTTTATTAACAGCAGCAGTTGGTTTGAAAACTGTACAACGAGTATTTCAGGTAGCAGTTACTAGTATTGGATCATTTGATTGAAATAAAGTAAATCCTTTAAATAATTTAGTTGATTTTGGAGTAACTCCAGTACAATTGGTAATTAGTACACAAGCAATGAATTTATGAAAATGGGGCGCAGAAAAAATTTGACAAGAGGGAAGAACAATATTTAATAGAACTGCTGATCAATAAATGAGTCCGCTTTTATCTTTATATCCTGAAATTGGTGTTGAAGAAGGTTATTCATGTCTTTCAAAAACAGCTATCTTTGGAAAAATGCTAATAGCAAAAGCTGGATATTGAATTTCGAATCATTTTATGATTACGGCTTCTAGTATGTATTCAGTTGGTTCTTTAACTAGTTTAACTGAATATTGAAGTAAAATTGTTTATGGCCCAAATATTTTATCAACAATTATACGAGCAGAAGTTTTATGTTATACTTCTATCTTAATAGATAAGGGTATAGAATATTTAACAAAAACACATATGTGGTTTGCTTTCAAAAGATATTTTAATTGTTTAAATAATAATAATGAAAATGATGAGTTAGAATCATTACTTTCTCAACAATCAAAATGTATGAGTCTTTTAAATTATGTTTGGTTTAATTATCAATGATACTATTGGTAATAAAATATTAAATAAATATGCTAAAAAACAATGACAGAAATTTTTTACGTCTACTCCAAATAATGAATTAGAGGAAATAGTAACTAATAGTAATTATATGAGTATTAATAGTAGTGATGAACGACAATTAAGTAATAACTTTAATGATGAATTGGTAAGTGTTATTAATAGTATTAATGGTCCTGCTTTTGTTGGTTGTCCTAGAACTCTTTCAATTGCATAAAATTTATTTGAATGAAAATATAAAAAGTTAGAATAAACTATTCTAACTTTTTTTATAATTTACCAATTTCTAAACTTCCCAGTGTATTAATAGCACGTACATAAATTAAAATTGATTTTCATAATTCGTCAACTTTAATACATTCATTATATTGATGTTCAGTTGAGTTAGTATGATCAAATATCGCACCAAATGCTACACAATTTGGCATTGCTCTAGCATAAGTTCCACCACCAATTGCAATTGGTTTTGCTTTTTTATCACCAGTAACTTCTTGATAAATTTCCATTAATTTAATAACAATTATTGATTTTTGTGGCATATATAATGGTTTATCATAATGTTGTTGTTTTATTGTTAAATTATAAGGTTTTAATATTTTTGTTAATCTATTTAAAATTTATTGTAAATCAGTTTTAACTGGAATACGGATATTACATCCTAATTTTGAACTTTTGCTATTAATTTCAACAATGCCAACATTAATAGTAAAACTTCCAGATTCATCATCTAAATCACCAAAATATTTTGTTAAAGCAGTATCTTCTTGTAAAATATCACCAACAAATTTAATTAGATTATGTTCAACTTTAAGTTCATTTGCTAAATTGTAAAGGTAAGTGCAACTAAATTATTTTTCTATCCAAATATTCGATTGGTGAAAGATAATTTAATATTTTTCTCGGTCTTTGATTTAAAGACAATATAAATTTATGAACTTCATTTTTATTAGTTTTTGAAAAAATAAATTTTTTAGGAAATTTTTCTCTAATTAAACCATTAGTATTTTCATTAGTACCTCTTTGTCAAGGTGAATATGGATTGGCAAAATAAATTTTTACATCTAAATTTTTTTCAAGTTGTTGTCAATTTGAAAATTCTTTGCCACGATCAAAAGTAATAGTTTTAACAATGTTTTTAGGAAGAATTGATAAATAATAACTGACATTTTTATTAATAACTTTAGTAGTTCTGTTTTTAACTAATATTGCTAAAGTAAATCGTGATACTCTTTCAACTAAAGTTATTAAACATGATTTGCTTTTACCTCGTGATGATACTATAGTATCTCCTTCTCAATGACCAAGTGTTATACGATCATTAACATTTATATCTCGTTCTTTAATTGATTTACCATTAAACTTGCCACGATTTTCTTTAGATTTTCGTTTTTTACCTTTTCTTCTTAAATTTTTACTAGTAACTTTATCAAGCATTCCAAAATAAATTCAAGTATAAATTGTTTTAAAACTAATAACTCACTCTTTATGAAAATTTTTAATTCTGCCATAAATTTGTTCAGGTGATCAACCTAATAGTAATTTTTGTTGTACATATTTTACTAAATTCTTATTTTTAAAATTATGAAAACTAATATGTGATTGTTTTCGATTTTCAGCTTTATTTTGTGCAATTAATGAAAAATAATGATTATTATCTTTATTTCTATTAATTTCTCGAATAATAGTACTAATACTTCGATTAAGATTTTTAGCTATTTCACTAATTTTAAATTTAAATTTCAATTGATTCTCAATATAAATCCTTTCATCTATGCCAAGATGTTTATAACTCATATAAAAACTCCTTACTTTTTTCTAAACTAAATTTAGCATTATGAAATTTTTATATGAGAATTTTTTGCAATTTTATTTACTTGCACTTACAAGTATAATTCAGCATAATAAAAAAGATTTATTTTAAAATAAATCTTTTTTATTATATTTATGTTCGTGCTTTTCAATGTTGTTCTTTTGCAATATTTTTATTTCCTTTTGAAGAAATTTTAGTTTTTCAAGAAGGGTAATTTTCACCTTTACTTTTTGCATTAACAATATTCATTGGATCTAGATTATATAATTCAGTTGTTCCTTGTTGACTAGTAGGACGATGTAGAACAATAGTTCAAGAGTAAGTTTCTAAGTTATCTGCTGCGCTATAATCAGTGGTAAATGAATCACGAAACATTCAAGCACCACCATAATCTTTACGATATAATTTATCACTAACACCATCAATTATTTCCGCTTTTTCTCAAACAGCTTCAATTTGTTCTAATGTTCAATGGTGAGTAGTAACTTTTTGCACTTCGATTGTTTCTTTTTTTGTATTTGTATTTGTTTTCTCTATTATTGGTTGTTTTTCTTCAACAGTTATTGTTGTTGCTTGTTCATTAAAATTATATGTTTCAGATTCATAATAACTACTGTCTTTAACATCAAAACCACCTTGATTTTTTGGTTGGTAATTAGTTTCGCTATTAATATTACTTTCTGTTGTTGGTGATTTTGAATATATTGTTGTATCTTCTACACTTGTTTTTTCAACTGTTGGCTCTGAATATGTTGTTGCATTTTCGATATTATCATTAATTTCTTCTTCATTTGTAATAGATTCGGATTTAAGATTAGTAAGAGTACCTGGTGTTGGTGAAACAGTTTCGGCATGATAAGCAGCTTGCGTTGGTGTTTGTGATAGTTCATGATTAGTATAATGGACAGTTGCTGTTGAAGGGTTAGTGATTATTTTTTCTTGTGTTAGATCTTGCTTAATAACAGTATTGTTAGTTTCTTGGTTTGCTACTTGTTGTTCTTCGTTATTTTGAGGTACTGGTATTGGTACGACGTTAGGAAGCGTTATCGTATCATCAACTTCTTGTTTTGCTATTACTGTTTCTTGTTTTGCTTTTGGTTTAACAATAGGCATTAATAGTGTATTTGATTTGTATTTAGAGGTAATATTAATAATTAATCAGAGACTGTGGATTAATAAAAGTATTGCAAATAGTTCAGCCAACATTCATGGTAAAAAAGCTATTAGAAAGTTACCAGTTGTATTTATTATTTCGCCGTCTTTTTTATTAGCTAAGAAAGTAAAAGTTTTAAATCTAAAAATAAAAAATACAATAAGAAAGATAACAAATATTGCTGAAAAAATAAAACTTATTAAACAAAAAAGTGCTGATACACTATTTTTAGTTTTTAAAAAAATAAAAGGTACGACTACTAATGCTAAAGATAAACCAGAGACTATGAAAACAATAATACTTATTATATTGAAACTAATTTGTAAATTAGAATTAGGTTGTTGTGGATTATTGAATCATTTAATATAGTTATCAATTGCATCTCGACCAATAGTTGCTCATAAAGCCCAACCTATCATTAAACTCGTAGTAATTATAAGGCCATTAATAAGAATTGTTAATTTGCTATATAGACCAATACGATAAATTTTTGGTTCTTTCATTGAACTAGAATTTATTTCCTCTATCATAAAAATACCCCAATCTATTTTTAATATACTTACTCTTTTTATAATTATATCAAATTAAAAATTAAGATAGTGTCGTGTAATTAATTGGACTGGAAAAATGAATAATATTAATATATTATTGACTATTAATATTAGTTTTTAAATAAAATGAAAGTCTTTTTATTAAGATGATAATATTTACTTACATTTTATAGTGTTAATAAAATTAGTAATAAGCATATTTATTGATAGACTAAAAAAATAAACTATAATTTTAATTACTAATTTAATAAAGTTAATTCCTAATATAGAAATTTATCTATATTAGGAATTTTTATTAAATTAAAGTTTTAGAGAAAAGGAAGATAAAAAGATATGTTAAATAAAACAGTAAAATAAATAAAAATAATAATTTTCGAATAACTATGTTATTTAAATAATGAATTTATTAATAGTTAAAATATTAGGTATTAATGGAGAACTTGGTCATATAATAAAATTAAATAAGATTATTAATTTGAATGGAGAAAATTTATGAATAAAGAAAAAAGTCAAACAAAGATTAGTCATTTAGATAGATTAAAGTTAAAAACATCACCTAATAAAAAAGCGGCTGCGTTAAAAATACTTTGAGTAGCAGCAACACAAGTATTTCGTAAAGAATTAACAACAGAAATAACTATTTCAAAGCAATTATTAGGATTAGAAAAAGAATGTTTACAATCAGTAGTATTGAACTGTATGCTAAATTGTAAAGGTAAGTGCAACTAAATTATTTTTCTATCCAAATATTCGATTGGTGAAAGATAATTTAATATTTTTCTCGGTCTTTGATTTAAAGACAATATAAATTTATGAACTTCATTTTTATTAGTTTTTGAAAAAATAAATTTTTTAGGAAATTTTTCTCTAATTAAAACATTAGTATTTTCATTAGTACCTCTTTGTCAAGGTGAATATGGATTGGCAAAATAAATTTTTACATCTAAATTTTTTTCAAGTTGTTGTCAATTTGAAAATTCTTTGCCACGATCAAAAGTAATAGTTTTAACAATGTTTTTAGGAAGAATTGATAAATAATAACTGACATTTTTATTAATAACTTTAGTAGTTCTGTTTTTAACTAATATTGCTAAAGTAAATCGTGATACTCTTTCAACTAAAGTTATTAAACATGATTTGCTTTTGCCTCTTGATGATACTATAGTATCTCCTTCCCAATGACCAAGTGTTATACGATCATTAACATTTATATCTCGTTCTTTAATTGATTTACCATTAAACTTGCCACGATTTTCTTTAGATTTTCGTTTTTTACCTTTTCTTCTTAAATTTTTACTAGTAACTTTATCAAGCATTCCAAAATAAATTCAAGTATAAATTGTTTTAAAACTAATAACTCATTGTTTATGAAAATTTTTAATTCTGCCATAAATTTGTTCAGGTGATCAACCTAATAGTAATTTTTGTTGTACATATTTTACTAAATTCTTATTTTTAAACTTATGAAAACTAATATGTGATTGTTTTCGATTTTCAGCTTTATTTTGTGCAATTAATGAAAAATAATGATTATTATCTTTATTTCTATTAATTTCTCTAATAATAGTACTAATACTTCGATTAAGATTTTTAGCTATTTCACTAATTTTAAATTTAAATTTCAATTGATTCTCAATATAAATCCTTTCATCTATGCCAAGATGTTTATAACTCATATAAAAACTCTTTACTTTTTTCTAAACTAAATTTAGCATTATGAAATTTTTATATGAGAATTTTTTGCAATTTTATTTAATTGCACTTACAAGTATAATTCAGCATGAATATTAATATATACTAATGTATTATGTTATAATAACATCAAACTTAATATAAGTTTTTTACCTATTTACTTTATTTTAAAGTAAATAGGTTTTTTATTCTAAATTTCAAATAAGGAAGATTAAAAGATATGCCCGTTATGGAAAAAAGAGAAAAATTAAATAATAAAGTAAAAAATAATGTTACTCCCATTGAACTTATTGCAGCGGGTGTTGCAGCGGGTAGTACTATTGGAGTTGTTACTGGCGCTGCAAAAGTTGTTGGTATTGGTGTTGCGGCTGTTAATTTAGTTGCCTCTACGGTTGCTAATGCTGCTACTATTGTTACTGGTGATGATGGGGGTGATGTTGCTAATATTGTTACTAATGTAGCCTCTATTACTTGTGCAGCCGGAGGGGTTGCTATTCTTGGTACTCCTACTATTATTGGTTTAGTTGCTGGTGGAGCTGCTGTTGGTTCCATTAGTGGTGCTATCGATGGTGGTTTTGAAATAACTCAAATGTTAGCAAAAAAAGATGATGAAAAACAAGAAGAGCAAAAATTAGATTTTGAAGGTTCAAAAAAAATTATAAATTCAAATTTAGAAAATTTATATTCTTCAACAAGTGTATACAATTCTAATACATCAACAATGTAAAAGGTAATTTATTAAAACACATCAATTTCTTCTTTACTAAAAAAATAAAATATATTTTTTAAATTTATTACTTTAAAATAAAGTAATAAATTTTATTTTAATTTTATAGTAGAAAAATGAAAAAAATATTCTTTTTATTACACATTTTTACACTAATAATTTTATATTTATTTTATTTATTAAAAATAAAATAAATAATTGTTTTTTTAAAAAAATATTATATAATTTTATTTGTATTATTTAACTTAAAGTTTAGTATAAATAAACAAAAGGAGAAAATAATCAATATGAAAATTGGAAGAAAGTTAAAAACTTTAAGATTGAAACACAATTTAACTATGGAAGAGTTAGGGAAACGTTGTGATTTATCAAAGGGATTTATTAGTCAGTTAGAGCATGATGTTTCTTCACCTAGTATTGAAACACTAAAAAGTATTTTAGACATTTTTGATTGTCCATTATCAACCTTTTTTGCTGGTGAAGTAAAAGAAAAAATAGTTTTTAAATCACAAGATGTTACTGTTAGTGACGAAGAAGATTATCAAATAAAATGAATTATTCCTAATGCTCAAAAATTAACATTAGAACCAGTAATTTTAAGTTTAAAACCATTTGGTAATTCAAATAAAATTCCGCCATTTCAAGGTCAGATCTTTGGATATGTATTAAGTGGAACAGTATTTGTTCATTATGGTGCAACTAGAGTAAAAGCAGTAGCTAATGAAGCATTTTATATTAAAGGTAATGAAAAACATTATTTAGAAAATCCCAATAATTCAATTGCAACTATTTTATGAGTTTCAAATCCACCAATTTTTTAAACCATTTAAAGGAGGAAATTATGAGTGTAAATATTTTAGAATTACGTAATATTACCAAAGAATATGATGGTAAAGTTGTTTTAAAAGGAATTAGTTTAAATATTCATGAAGGTGAATTTCTTACCATTCTTGGGCCTAGTGGTTGTGGTAAAACAACATTATTAAGGATTATTGCTGGTTTTGAACAACCAAACAATGGTCAATTATTGTTTAAAGGTAAGGATTTAACTAAAATTCCAATTCATAAAAGAGAAATAAATACTATTTTTCAAAATTATGCTTTATTTCCACATTTAAATGTTTTTGATAATATTGCTTATGGTTTAAAGTTAAGAAAAATTGATCGTGAAAAAATCAAAAAAGAAGTTAAAAAAGCTTTAGATTTGGTTAAATTAAATGGTATGGAAGATAAAGATGTTAATGATTTATCTGGTGGTCAAAAACAAAGAGTAGCAGTAGCTAGAGCATTAGTTCTTAATCCTAAAATTTTATTATTAGATGAACCTTTTGCTGCTTTGGATTTGAAATTACGTCAACAAATGCAAGTAGAATTAAAAAAAATTCAAGAAGAAATTAATATTACTTTTATCTTTATTACTCATGATCAAGAAGAATCATTTATTATGTCAGATCGGGTAGTTGTTTTAAATCAAGGTCAAATTCAACAAATTGGGACACCACAAGATATTTACAATGAGCCTGAAAATAAATGAACATCACAGTTTGTTGGTAGCTCGAATGTTATTGAAAATGGTGTATTTGTTAATGATTATTGTGTTCGTTTTTACGGTAAAAAATTTGCATGCTCTGATACTGGTTTTGGTGAACAAGAACGTAATATTGATATTGTTATTCGACCAGAAGATATTGATTTAGTTAATGCAGGTAGTGGTTTTTTTGATGGAACTATTAAAACTATTGCTTTTAAAGGATTATTATGAGAAATTGAAATTATTACTAATAAACGCAAATGGATAGTTCATACTACTGATAATTTTGAAGTAGGTAACCGTGTTGGTTTAAAATGAAATGTTGAAGATATTCATGTTATGTGAAAGGAAATTGAAGAGTAAAATGAAAAATTTGTTTAAACGTAATATTAAAACACAAATTTTAAAATCACAAGATATGTTAGTTAATAATTCAAATCCAGAAAAAATTATTGATAATCAAAATAAAAAAAAGTATAGATTTAAAAAATGGTTTAAGCTTAAAAAAAATAATGTTTCTTTACAAGAAGTAGCAAAAAATAAATCGAAAATGAAACGAGTAAAAAAGAAAAAAGCATTGTTATGTTGAAAAAAAACAAACCAAAAAATAAGTTTTATTAAAAATAAAATCAAAGATAAATCAGTAAATTTTGGTTTTAAATCATGAGTTACGCTTGCTTATCCATATTTATTGGTGATGGTAATTTTAATTGTATTGCCATTATTAATTGTAATTTTATATTCAATTATTAAAGCAACTAATAATGCTTGAATATTTCGTTTTACATTTAGTAATTTTAATGTTTTTTTTAAAGAAAATAGTTATGTTATGGTTTTATTACGTTCAATTGGTTATTCATTTGTTGCCACTTTAATTGCTGTTATTTTTGGTTATCCCATTGCTTATATTATAGCTTTTATGTCAACAAAAATTGCTTCAAAAAATATTTGAGTTTTAGTTACTTTACCAATTTGAATTAACATTTTATTACGTACAATTGGATTACAAATTATTTTTAGTATTTTAGGTCCTAATGTTTTATTAGGAACTCCAATTGGTATTATTTTAGCAATGGTTTATATGTTTATGCCTTTCGTTATTTTACCAATTTATAATTCTTTAGAAAAAACAGATCGCAATTTATTAGAAGCAAGTCAAGATTTAGGAGCTTCTAAGATGAAAACATTTTGAAAAGTTACCTTTCGTTTTTCAGTGCCTGGTATTGTTTCTGGTTTTACTTTAATGATGTTAAGTGCTATGACTTCACTAGTAGTAGTTAAATATATTGGTGAAGGAAAAACTATTTTAATTGCAAATATTATTGAATCATATTTTTATCGTGGTGCTAATTTTGCTTATGGTGCTGCTATTTCTGTTATTTTAGGTATTATTGTTTTAATTATTATTTTTACTTTAAAAGCGATTGGTAGTTGAGCTACTGGTAAAAAAATAGGAGGTATTAATTAATGAGATCTTTTTTTAAAAATAGTTATTTAGCTATTATATTTTTATTATTTTATACTCCAATTTTAGTTTTAATGATATTCTCTTTTAATGGTGGCGATTCAGTTCGTAGTTGAAATTCTTGATCATTGCAACCTTATTACGATTTATTTCAACAAAGTGAACTTTGAGAATCGGTTAGTGTAACATTAATTGTTGCTTTTATTTCTACTTTTGTTGCTGTTATTATTGGTACGTTTGCTGCTTTGGGTTTAAGTAAAACAAAAAAAATAACACGTAATATTACTTTAGGGATTACTAATATTCCTTTAGTTAATGCTGATATTGTTACTGCTGTTTCTTTAATGTTATTATTTATGGCATTTGGTTTTAGTTTTGGTCTTGGAACATTAATTTTCGCTCATATTTCTTTTAATATTCCTTATGTTATTATTACTGTTTTACCAAAAATTAGATCAATAAATATGTCACAATTAGAAGCAAGTCAAGATTTAGGTGCGACACCTTGATATACGTTACGCAAAATTGTATTACCAACAATTAAACCAGCAATTATTGCTGGAGCAGCTATTGCGTTTGCTATGAGTTTTGATGATTTTTTAATTTCTTATTTTACTGGCGGTAATACTTCTAACGTTTCAACTTTTATTTATTCTTTAAAACGAATTAAGCCTTATATTAATGCTTTTTCAACAATAATTATTTTATTAATTGCAGTACTTATTATTTCTTGAAATACTTATGTTCTTTGCAAAAAACAAATTAAACAACGTAATGAAAAAATTGATAAAGGTATTTATCATGATAAAAAAATTATTAAAACTGAGAAATTGTTAACTAAATATTATTTACAATTAAATGGTTTTAACTATAAAAAGGTTAAGAGTAAAGGTAGAAAACGTAAATCATTATATAGTGATGGTAATTTTGAAATTGTAACTGAGCAAGATATTATTAAAATTCAGGATTATATTAAAAATCACCCGAAACTTATTAATCAAATTTCTAAACTTGAAGCAAAACTTGAGATGGAATCAATTTGAATTGAACATATAAAGAATAAGATTAAAAAAAAGAAAGAGTTAAAAGAAGAACGCTCAAAATCAAGAAGAGAGAAATATCGTTTTTTACTATGACCGTGAAAATTAATTATGATTAGTATCATCTTATTATCAAGTTTTATTAGTTTGGGTGCTTTCTACATTTATACTAATGTTTATGATTTATCAATTGCTAATTGAGGCGAATATATGAATCCCAATATTTTAAAAGAATTTGAAAATAAATATCAAGTTAAAATAAAATATTCAACTTTTGATGATAATGAATCATTGTATGCTAAATTGTATACTACTAGTTATGATGTAATGGTTCCTAGTGATTATATGGTGGCTAAATTAGCAAGTGAAGATAGACTTTTTCCAATTGCATCAAAAAATTCTGTAGGTGATATTGAGTATGATAGTAGAATTAATTTTAATCCCAATGAAGATATTAATCATGATTTATATGAATTAATGAATAATTATCGAGTTGAAAATAGTGATGGAATTTTAAATGAATTTGGTTTAAATAGTTATAGTATTCCTTATTTTTGAGGTGATGTTGTATTAGTAATTAATACTACTAATACAAATAATCTTAGTGATCTTGGTATTAAAGCTGATGGTTCAAATGTTCAATGAAGTGTTTTAACAGATGCTGCAAAATTAGGTAAACGTATCGTTTTAAATGATGATATGCATAACTTATTTATGACTGCGCTTACTGATTTACACTATAAAAATAAATGAGGAGAAAATAACGGTTCAGGTCAATATAATCAAGTAGGAAATGAATTTAGTGATAATATTAATGCTCATAGTCCAATTGAAATTAAAGATGCAAGTGACTGGTTAGAACCAGTTATCAAAAATAAAAATACAAAATTATTAAATGATGATATTGTTGATGAAATTAGTAATGAAAATAAGTGGGATGTAGCAATGATGTATAACGGTGATTTATTATCTGCAATTGCTGATGATCCTGATTCTTATAATGGTAAGTACCTTGTTGTTAGACCATATATGGGGACTAATGTTTGAAATGATGATATGGTAATTAGTAAAGATTCTCCTCATAAAGATTTAGCTTTTAAATTTATTAATTATATAATGCAAAAACAAACACAAGTTGATTTAAGTAGTGAATTTGGTTATACTTCACCTTTACAAGCAGCCATGGATGAAGTTAGTACTAATTTTTCAGCAGAAATTTGAAAGCATGTATATATTCCAAAAAATGGCCAATTACCCAATCCATTAGATCCAAGTAAGCATCATGAAGGATATTTTAACGGTTTATATACTCGTAGTTTTGACCCACAAATGCAAACTGCTTATAATAGATTATTAGCACGTTAATAAAATAAATTGTAATATTAAGTTTAAAAAAATATAAAAAAATATTGTAACTTATAGTATAATTTAATACGAAAGGGGTTAATTCATTGTGGCACGTCGTAAAAAGTGAGAAAAAGAAGACAAAGAAAAAATATGAAACTATTCTGTTCAAAAAATGGAGAAATATTTTAAAGGATTATCTGAATTTTGAACATTGAATGTGCAAGCTCCTTGTCCGTGGTGTTGTTTGCCAATGATAAAAGGTGCTTATCAAGGTGAACAACCAACTTCAGCATTTGCTTGAAATATTGATCACATTGATGGTGATCCAAATAATAATAGTTTAGAAAATTTACAACCAATGCATGTTGAATGTAATATTAAAAAAAATTAATCATAATTTAAAAATTCAATGACTATTTAATTTAATTTTTATCTTAATTAAGAAAAATTATTTTGAAAATTATTTTATTATTAGTGTTCTTTTTAATTAAAAATATTCAATCTTTTTTTAAAAAGAATATTGTCTTTTTTTATAATAAGTGTAATATTATTTTTAAGGACAGAGTATTTCTTTCCTTATAATTTTAATAGGTGTATAGCAAAGTTTATATGATTATTAAAATTATTAATATTAAAATATAAAAACTAAATTTAATTGGTTTACTTTAAACCTTAGTTTTATTTTATTAAAACTAAGGTTTAAAGTATTTTAATATTTTTTCCTATTTTAATATTTTAGTTAAAAATAGCAAGTTAAAGCGTTAAGCTATATTTTTCATTTTAGATTATTTTAAAAATAATGCTAGGAAAGGATTGTTAAAATGAAATATAAAATAAATAGTAATAGCCCGAGTAAAGATATGGTTAATCAGGATAAACATAAAAAAATAAAAACAGGATCTAATTCAATATATACAATTAATGTTAAAAAAAATAAGAAGAAAAGAATCTTATTATTTTCGTTGTATTTATTAGCATTTGGTTCTACAACAGTTACTACGATATTACTCTTACATACTACTGCTGCTTTCAATAATTCTGAATTTAATCCGAATTCTAATAATAAATTATGAGATGATTATTATCAAAAGCATCATCGTAACTCTAAACCTATTAGTTTAAATTCTACTATTGCTTATTTTAGTAAATCAACAAATATTGTTAATTTTAATGTTATTGAAAATGCTGCTGATAATGGTAATATTGATTTTACAAATGTTTTAAGTAGTATTGATAATAATTTACAAAAAACTGATCCTAAAATTGAAAGTGATATTGATAATGATAATTTAACTTTATTACCAATTAATTTTTTCTTAAATGCTAATTATAATCCAGCAGTTAAGTTTACTGTTGGTAAGGATAAAAAGCCGATAACTAATACTTCTTTTATTTTGCCAAAGAACTTTAATGAGTCTAAAAGTTATGTTTTAAATTTAACAACTAATGATCAAGCATCAATTTTTGGTATTGAAAATACTAACGTTAATATCGAAATTAATATTAATATTATAAATCAAGTTGCAATTAATATTGCTAGTTTACCAGTTAACTTTCCTGATAAAATTATTAATATTACTAATCCTGAAAATGCTACTATTGATTCAATAAAAGATAAATGATTAATTCCAACAATTCAAGATCAATTTGAAACAACTTTAAGTAAAGCATTAAATGTACCCAAAAAAGAAATTAAACATAATTATTACGAAATTGAATTTCAAAATAGTTCAGAACCAAAAAATTTTACTACATCTGTTCCTGTTCAATTTTCAATTACGTCTTTAGATAATAATCCTTGAAATTTTACAGGAAAAAAAGATAATTGCACTATAAATGTTAAAAATGATATTGCTGATTTAAGTAGCATGAAAGAATTAACTAATGAAATTGAAACACAATATAATAATGATAAAGATAATAAAAACTTTCAAATTACTTTAGATAATCAAAAAGATAAAAATGGTAATTTTATTAATGCCGATAGTAAATTATCAGAAGAAGATGTTAAATTTGTTAATAGTCAAATTATTGAGAGTGTAAAGAAGATTTGTCAATCTTATTTCCAAAAAAATTATTCAGATCTTAATATTAAAGATAGTGATTATACAATATCAACAAATTTAAATGTTGGTAATAATATTTTTAATAATAAATTAGGTAAAAATATTGAAATAACAATAAAAGCTGCTGATAATAGTTATAAATTAGATGGTTCTTTAAGTGCTAAAGCTATTGTTCATGGTCATAATAAAAATAATATTACTGGTAATTATCCTTCGCCAAAAGATTTTGCATTAAAAGGTATTTGATTAAAAGATGGTCAAGATGCAAATATTTTACAAGAAGATCAACATTTTTATGAACAAGATAATTTATTAGGTAATTGAATTACTAATAAAGATAGTTTATTAAATACAATTAATAACAATTCTTATCGTCCAGTTGAGAATGCATTTACTGGACAGTTCACTATGAATTATTTATTAGATGGTGACACAAAACCAAGTGGTATGTCAGTTGATATTAGTAAAGATATTAAAGGTGGTAAGGTAAATAATTTCTGAGATTTAATTACTCAAACAAAAAGTATTTTTCTAGAAACCGATGTTTCAGTAACAACAAAATCAGGTTGAGAGTTAAATAATGTAAAACTAGTATTTACTGACAGCGAAACACAACCAACTAAAGATAATACACTTTATACTCTTGATTTATCAGAAAGGTTTGCTGGCAAAACTATTAGTGATCGTGCTACTTTAACATTCCCTGATTTTAATTTTAATTTTAATTACCAGTTAGTAAGTTAAAAAAAAGAAAAAGTAATATGAAACAATTATTAATCATTTTAAGTACATTAACAACATTAACTTTGGCAAGTAATAGTATTATTAATACTATTGATGATACTAATACTACCATTAATAAATTATTAGCAAATAAATCATCAATAAGTGATTCTGTAACTTCATTATTTAATAATCAATACGGCTATTTAAATGATAGTGATATAATAACTAATCATTCAATAACTGATCATAAGTTTTATAGTTATGACACATCAGCTTTAAAAAGTTATACTTTTGCTAATGCAAGAGATGTTTTTTTAGTAAATAATGAAGGAACTTTAATTTATAATCCTGATGTTATTATTCCTGCTGATCAAAAATTAAATATTGAAAATACGATGCAAGAAATGATTAGTCATAAAAAAATAACTACAGTTAAAGCAAATTACAATTCTTATAGTAATAGTCAGTATTCATCTACTGATTTTAGTGGTGATAATACTGATTGACAATATTTGCAATTTGGTGGAGTTGAAAAACATATTGATATTTCACAACAATTAGGTGCTGATAAAGTTGAATATAGCAATAGTTTAAGCGAAACATCAGGTTTATATTATATTGCTAAAGCAGTAATTGAAAATAAGATTAGTCAGTCAGTTGCTATTAATTTGGGAATATATTTTATAGCACAAAGTAGTTTAAAAGGAAAAATTAATAATGAATTAATTACTAAAATTATTGATTTAATTATTAATAATAAATACGTTTATAATTTTATGTTAAATATGCCATTTTCAAATGATGATACAAGTTATGTCATTAGTTATATTTTTGATCATAATAATAATATTATTGAGTTAAATTATAATCATTATAGTTACGAAAAAAGTAATACAAGTAATTTTGAAACTCATGTTAGTCCTGGTCCTTTTGCTTCAGTTGATTATACAGGTGATATTTATATTAATTATCAGGATTTATATTATTTAATTAATAATCAAAATAATTGAGATGTAATTTATAAGTATTTTATTAATGGAAACTTATTTGATTATAGTAATATGGAGCATGAAATTGGTGATAATTGAACTTTTAAAAATTTTTGAAATTCTATATTTAAAGTTAATTTAACAAAATTTTTAAATAATGTGGGTGTTAATGGAATAATAATTCATATTGACTGTTATGGTACAGATATATGACATCCTTCTTTAATTAATACATTTTATATTAAAAGTATTTCTCAATGAAATTAAGTACTTACATACTAAATTTAGTTTTTAAAATAAGCATTTTATTAATCTTCTTAAATAAAATTAATAAAGTGTTATATTTAGTATAGATTAGTCAGATATTTTTTATAAAATAATTTTTAGTAAACTTAAAACGAAAGGAGAATGTAACATGAAACAATTACTAATAACATTAAATACATTAACAACATTAACTTTAACAAGTAGTATTATTAATACTATTGATGTTACTAACACTACTGTTAATAAACTATTTACAAATAAATCATCAATAAATGATACTTTATCTTCAGTGTTGAATAATCAATATGGTTATTTAAGTAGTAGTGATTGAATTACTAATCAAATAGATAATAACTATTATAGTTATGATACTAGTCATGCTGATTATTTATTAAGTGATGGTAAGACATCAGCACGAACATTATTTACTGTTGATAATAAAGGTGAATTAGTTTATAAAAAGGATACTGTAATACCACCAAAAGATAAAGTCGAAGTTGATGCTACTAAACAAGAAATGATTACTCATAAAAAAATTACCACAGTTAAAGATAAATATAATCCATATAGTAAAAGTGAATATTCTAACAAATATTTTAGTGGTGATAATACTGATTGACAATATATTCAATTTGGTGGAGTTGAAAAACATATTGATATTTCGCAACAAGCAGGTGCTGATAAAGTTGAACATAGTAGTAGTTTAAGTGAAACATTAGGTTTATATTATATTGCAAAAGCAGCAAAAAATAATTTAATTGATAATACTATTGCTAATAAAATAGGCCAATATTTTATGACACAAAGTAGTTTAAAAGGGCAAATTAATGATAATTTAATTAATATTATTATTAATTTAATTAGTAGCAATAATAATGTTTTTAATTTTATATATAGTGCACCAATGAACGTAAATGATAAAAATTATTCAATTAATTATATTTTTGATAAAGATAATAATTTAATTGAAGTTTATTATACTGAATTTGATAAATCAAATATAGAAAATATCTTAAATTATAAATGAAATGACTCATATAATTGATTTAGTTCAAATTATAGTGATTATTCTAATACATATACAATAGTAAAATGAACTGACTATGCAAGTGATTGAAATACTTTTACTAATAAATATCCAACTTTTAATTTTGATGCTAATTCATATTTAAAAGTTTCAACGGGAAGTGGTAAAGAAGACTATAAATCTCTAAATTCTCAAGTCACAACAACAAATATAAAAACTAATCAACAAAAAGATATTGATAATTCAATTTTTCAAGTCAATATTAGTACGTGACCACCATATGATCCAAATTACCCAGGAGGTGTAGGAACTGCCATTGATATTTATTTAGAACTTTGACATGATGATAATAATATTTATTGAAAATGACATATAATGACAGCTACTTTTTTAGGATCAACTTCATATTCTGATATTAAATTAAATAATATAACATTTAATAATATTATGAATGCTAAATTGTAAAGGTAAGTGCAACTAAATTATTTTTCTATCCAAATATTCGATTGGTGAAAGATAATTTAATATTTTTCTCGGTCTTTGATTTAAAGACAATATAAATTTATGAACTTCATTTTTATTAGTTTTTGAAAAAATAAATTTTTTAGGAAATTTTTCTCTAATTAAACCATTAGTATTTTCATTAGTACATCTTTGTCAAGGTGAATATGGATTGGCAAAATAAATTTTTACATCTAAATTTTTTTCAAGTTGTTGTCAATTTGAAAATTCTTTGCCACGATCAAAAGTAATAGTTTTAACAATGTTTTTAGGAAGAATTGATAAATAATAACTGACATTTTTATTAATAACTTTAGTAGTTCTGTTTTTAACTAATATTGCTAAAGTAAATCGTGATACTCTTTCAACTAAAGTTATTAAACATGATTTGCTTTTACCTCGTGATGATACTATAGTATCTCCTTCTCAATAACCAAGTGTTATACGATCATTAACATTTATATCTCGTTCTTTAATTGATTTACCATTAAACTTGCCACGATTTTCTTTAGATTTTCGTTTTTTACCTTTTCTTCTTAAATTTTTACTAGTAACTTTATCAATCATTCCAAAATAAATTCAACTATAAATTGTTTTAAAACTAATAACTCACTCTTTATGAAAATTTTTAATTCTGCCATAAATTTGTTCAGGTCATCAACCTAATAGTAATTTTTGTTGTACATATTTTACTAAATTCTTATTTTTAAACTTATGAAAACTAATATGTGATTGTTTTCGATTTTCAGCTTTATTTTGTGCAGTTAATGAAAAATAATGATTATTATCTTTATTTCTATTCATTTCTCGAATAATAGTACTAATACTTCGATTAAGATTTTTAGCTATTTCACTAATTTTAAATTTAAATTTCAATTGATTCTCAATATAAATCCTTTCATCTATGCCAAGATGTTTATAACTCATATAAAAACTCCTTACTTTTTTCTAAATTAAATTTAGCATTATGAAATTTTTATATGATAATTTTTTGCAATTTTATTTACTTGCACTTACAAGTATAATTCAGCGTTTTTATCAACTCTTCTTTGATAATTGGTTTTGGTGCTATTTCTTTTAATTCATATATTTGATGATTATAACTAAGATATAACTCATTAATAAAAATAAACGATTTAAGTACAATTACATCAGTTCTAGGTTGTATGTATTGAACTTTGCTATTTTTATAAGGAAAATACTTTTTACCATAATATGTTATAGTTTAACCACTATCCGTTTTTCTTTTAGAAAATCTTGAAAGATAAATATTTATTTCTTCTTGGTTTGGAGCTTTAATCATAGCAGATTTATTATTATCAATAGGTAAGGCAAATTGCTTATTAAAAATACTTATATATATTTTAAGAAATTGATTAGCTTCTTCTAAATTTTTAATTTTATTAAGTCTAAGTTCACTAATTAAGCGACTTTGAAGTGTTCCAAATAAGCGTTCGATTCTACCCTTAGCTGTGGAATGGAAGTTCTAATAATTTCAACACCTAAATCATTACAAGACTTTTGGAATTGAGTATAAGTATCATTTTCCGTGTTTATTTTGCCAGCATCGATTTGTTTTTTATATCCAAAAACTGTTCTATTATCAGTATAAAATGTTTTTGGTATGCCATATTTAGTTAAAATTTGATAAAAAACATTATAATAACCATCTAATGTTTCTTGATGATCAAATCATAGTCCGACAATATTGCCTGTAGCATCATCAATTGCAGCATGTAAAAAAGCTTTTGGTTTATCCTTACCAAATCAATGATGATTACTTGCATCCATTTGAATTAATTCACCAAAATTTGTTCTTCGGTTTCTTGTAGGATGCAAGTTATTTTTCTTATTTTTATGTCTTTTTGGTGAAGTAATTTTTTCTTTAATTAATATAGTATAAAGTGTACTATATGAAATTTTAATTTTTTCTTCATTGTTTAATTTCTCATGGAAATGTTGAAAATTAAAATTATAATATTTGGTTTTATATAAATTTATAATCTTAATTTTGATTTCAAAATTTGTTGTTTTATTAGAAATTTTATTTCGGGATTTATGAATAAAACCAACTTTACCTTCTTTATTGAAAATTTGAATTAATTGGTTAATTCTTCTAATAGTTAGGTTAAGTTTATTCTTAGCTTGATGTTTAGATAATTTATTAATAATAATGTCATTTATAATATTAAACTTATATTTTTCTTTCATAGTCATGCTTCTTTCCATATTTATCACCAAGTATATTTAACTTTACTTTTGGGAAATTTTTGCTCGATAACTAATAGGAAATTATCACTAAATAATGACACAATAATAAATTATATATTGCAAAAGTTTTAAAATATGTTAGTATTAACAAAAATATTTATTTAATATAAGTTTTAATTTAACTCATTACTTTAATTTTAAGGTAAATGAGTTTTTTTGTTAGGAGAAATATAAAATGGCACTTAAAAATGAATTTTTAAAAAATGAAAAAAACTCACAAAGTAATACTGATAATGATATTATTAGATATGATAGGGATTTTGATTATTTAATTAATAAAGGTGTTCCCCTAGATATGCAAAATCAAAATAAAGAAACATTATTACATATCGCTGTTTGAAAAGGGCAAATAAGAAGTGTTAAAAAGCTGATTTCACTTGGTGCAAAATTAGATATTGAAGATATAGATGGTAATACCCCTTTACATTTGGCAGTTATAAAACAAGATATTGAAATGGTAAAACTACTCATTAAAGCAAGTGGTATTAATACTAGTATAGATATTAAAAATAAAAATGGTGATACTCCTTTAGAAATTGGCGAAAAGAAGGATCATAAAGAAATAATATTTATAATTTCTTTATTATTATCATTATTTAGTTTTGAAAATATAAATAGTGCTAATAGAGAATTATATAAGCAATTTACAAGTAAATTAGAGGAACTTGAAAAATTAGAATATTCAATTTTTGTTAGAAATTCATTCAATAATGAATTTAAAAGTTGTATTGATAACTTATCAAAATTAGAAAAAGACATTGATGCTTTAGTAATTGAACGTAAAGCATTAGAAAATGCAAGAAAAAGTAGAAAATGATTAAACATTTTAACATTTGGTTTTTACAAGAGAAAAATTACTAAAAAATTAATTAATTATTTTGAAATTAACTTTAAAAAAGTTGTGCAATTATCAACAGAAAGAGATAAGATAAAAAATCATATTCAAGAACTTGCAAGAATGATTGATAAAGAAAAAAAATTACGAACAGAAAATGAAGTATTAAGAAATGAAACTAAACAATTAAAAAAAGAGTTACAAAGTAAGGAAAAAAAATTGCAAGATATGAACGAAAAATATGAAAAAATAAAGCAAAAAATAGATAAAAATAAGACTAAGATTAAAGAATTGGAACAAATTTTAGAAAAAAATGAAGAGAGAATTAAAGAATTAGATTTTGAAAATAACGAATATAAAAAAGTTCAAAATGAACGTAATGAAAAAAATGTTAGTAAGTTTACAACTTTAGATAATATGCTAAGAGCCAAGGAACAAGAGATTGATTTTTTTAAAGAAAAAATTAGTATTTTAATAAGAGAAAATGCAATTTTAGAAAAAAAACTAAGAAATGTAAGTTTTGATGATTCTGGTATTGATTTAGATGAAGAAGTTAGTCCTTTTGACGCAAATAAAGTGAATAAAAATGAACCATTAGCATCATCAAGCACAGCTTCTGAAAAGAAATTAGTTGCATAATTTAAATAAAAAACACTTTCAAGGGTGTTTTTTATTTTTATACTTTGAATCTGTTTTTTTGTTTGTACTTATATACAAAATTTTTTCATTTTATATAATCGTCCTTCTCTGCCACTATCAGGTCCAAGTCTTGTTCCAATAAAAATATCATCATTTTTGCTAAATTGTAAAGGTAAGTGCAACTAAATTATTTTTCTATCCAAATATTCGATTGGTGAAAGATAATTTAGTATTTTTCTCGGTCTTTGATTTAAAGACAATATAAATTTATGAACTTCATTTTTATTAGTTTTTGAAAAAATAAATTTTTTAGGAAATTTTTCTCTAATTAAACCATTAGTATTTTCATTAGTACCTCTTTGTCAAGGTGAATATGGATTGGCAAAATAAATTTTTACATCTAAATTTTTTTCAAGTTGTTGTCAATTTGAAAATTCTTTGCCACGATCAAAAGTAATAGTTTTAACAATGTTTTTAGGAAGAATTGATAAATAATAACTGACATTTTTATTAATAACTTTAGTAGTTCTGTTTTTAACTAATATTGCTAAAGTAAATCGTGATACTCTTTCAACTAAAGTTATTAAACATGATTTGCTTTTACCTCGTGATGATACTATAGTATCTCCTTCTCAATGACCAAGTGTTATACGATCATTAACATTTATATCTCGTTCTTTAATTGATTTACCATTAAACTTGCCACGATTCTCTTGAGATTTTCGTTTTTTACCTTTTCTTCTTAAATTTTTACTAGTAACTTTATCAAGCATTCCAAAATAAATTCAAGTATAAATTGTTTTAAAACTAATAACTCACTCTTTATGAAAATTTTTAATTCTGCCATAAATTTGTTCAGGTGATCAACCTAATAGTAATTTTTGTTGTACATATTTTACTAAATTCTTATTTTTAAACTTATGAAAACTAATATGTGATTGTTTTCGATTTTCAGCTTTATTTTGTGCAATTAATGAAAAATAATGATTATTATCTTTATTTCTATTAATTTCTCGAATAATAGTACTAATACTTCGATTAAGATTTTTAGCTATTTCACTAATTTTAAATTTAAATTTCAATTGATTCTCAATATAAATCCTTTCATCTATGCCAAGATGTTTATAACTCATATAAAAACTCCTTACTTTTTTCTAAACTAAATTTAGCATTATGAAATTTTTATATGAGAATTTTTTGCAATTTTATTTACTTGCACTTACAAGTATAATTCAGCATTTAACCAACCTTGCCACTCCCCAGTGAGCAAGTGTTGGTTTTATTTTTTATTGTTTTTTGAAAAATTTTTTTGGGCGAAAAAATAAATTTCAAACTTGTAAAAAAAATTAAGCGGTGCCGGTTCAATTAAAATATTAATTTGTTAAACGCAAATTAAATAAATATTGAATCGAATGCCTTAATGTTTTTTAAAATTTCATAATTTATTTTTGAGCCCATTTTTCTTAAAAAATATAATTAATAGTATTAATAATCTAAAAATAAAAATATATATTCTTTATGCTGCTAAAAGCAATAGAATATATTAGAAAAGAAAGTAAAAATGGAAGAAAAAGACAAAAAAAGAATTAATAGAACAAAAAATAAAAATAGCAAAAGAACATCAAAAAAAGTTCTTGAAAATAAAAATAATTATTACTTTAATTTCAACTTTAATTGGATTAATAATTTTATTAATTACTGTAAGTAAAAATTAAAGAAAGGAATAAAATGCTTATGAAATATAGTAGAAATTATAGAAAAATTAGTTCTTGTGATATATGTTATAAAAATTCATCATTTGCAAATAAAACTTGTAATAAATGTTTTTGAATATTAATTAAGCAGAAAAAAATATAAATAAATTATGAATAATGCTGAATTATACTTGTAAGTGCAAGTAAATAAAATTGCAAAAAATTCTCATATAAAAATTTCATAATGATAAATTTAGTTTAGAAAAAAGTAAGGAGTTTTTATATGAGTTATAAACATCTTGGCATAGATGAAAGGATTTATATTGAGAATCAATTGAAATTTAAATTTAAAATTAGTGAAATAGCTAAAAATCTTAATCGAAGTATTAGTACTATTATTCGAGAAATTAATAGAAATAAAGATAATAATCATTATTTTTCATTAATTGCACAAAATAAAGCTGAAAATCGAAAACAATCACATATTAGTTTTCATAAGTTTAAAAATAAGAATTTAGTAAAATATGTACAACAAAAATTACTATTAGGTTGATCACCTGAACAAATTTATGGCAGAATTAAAAATTTTCATAAAGAGTGAGTTATTAGTTTTAAAACAATTTATACTTGAATTTATTTTGGAATGCTTGATAAAGTTACTAGTAAAAATTTAAGAAGAAAAGGTAAAAAACGAAAATCTCAAGAGAATCGTGGCAAGTTTAATGGTAAATCAATTAAAGAACGAGATATAAATGTTAATGATCGTATAACACTTGGTCATTGAGAAGGAGATACTATAGTATCATCAAGAGGCAAAAGCAAATCATGTTTAATAACTTTAGTTGAAAGAGTATCACGATTTACTTTAGCAATATTAGTTAAAAACAGAACTACTAAAGTTATTAATAAAAATGTCAGTTATTATTTATCAATTCTTCCTAAAAACATTGTTAAAACTATTACTTTTGATCGTGGCAAAGAATTTTCAAATTGACAACAACTTGAAAAAAATTTAGATGTAAAAATTTATTTTGCCAATCCATATTCACCTTGACAAAGATGTACTAATGAAAATACTAATGGTTTAATTAGAGAAAAATTTCCTAAAAAATTTATTTTTTCAAAAACTAATAAAAATGAAGTTCATAAATTTATATTGTCTTTAAACCAAAGACCGAGAAAAATATTAAATTATCTTTCACCAATCGAATATTTGGATAGAAAAATAATTTAGTTGCACTTACCTTTACAATTTAGCAAATATTTAAATATTTAAGCCATTTTCTTTAATGTTTTTTTATTATTTTCTAATATTTTAAGTTTATAAATATAATTAATTATAAAGAAATATTATTTTTTTCAATAACGGAAGTAGATACTGTATCTTCTTTATTGATATCTAATACTACTGTTGCAGAAAAACTTTTTGTAACTGATTGACTATTTCTTTCAATAAATTGATCAAGCGCCTTTTGTACTTCTGATATTTTTAACAAACTTGCATATAATTGTTCAGCATTACCTTTCAATAATAAACAATTTAAAAAACCCTTTTGTATATTATCTGTGATTTTCATTTTATTTAAATTAAAAATTGTATTAAGTAATATACTATTTTCAGTTTTTTCAATAGTTGGAGCAAAATAATTAGATATACCTTTATATTTTACTTCTAAGTTTTTATAAAAATGATTCATTATCTGAAAAAGATTTTTTTTACTAATAATTTCTTCGGAAAATAACTCTTTTAATAAATCAAGTCGTTTTAATTCTGTAATATTTAAATCTTTTTTTTCATTATACTCTGATTTCATTTTTTTCCTACTTTCTTCAAGTTTCATTAATTCTAAATAAAATAAACCATTGTCATTTTTAAATGACAATGGTTTATTTTAAACTAGTAATTAATTGATATAATTATAATATACTTATTAAATTAAATCTACTAAAATTTAATAATTTTTCTATACTAAGTATGGATTATACTTTGATTATCTTCCTTAACACAATCATGAATTTTAACATCATAACTATTAAATAAATTTTCATAATCAACATTAAATGGCACTAGTAATTGGTTTTTACTAGAAAAACGAGTAATTAATAAGTGCAAATAATGATGATCATTATTGGCATTTAAAGTTTGTTCATAATAAGCGAACCGTTCTTTATACTTAAATTGAATTGCTAATACTTTAAAATTATGTGATAAATAATTACGAACATCTTTAATATACTCTAACTGTTCTAATAAAATTTTACTATCATTAAATTCTTTGATATCAAAATAATGAGCAATCTTAGCGATACTTTTATCATTTAAAGTTTGTAATAATTTCATTGTTCATTCAAATGACATAACTTCTATTAAACTGCGTATTGTTCGTGATTTTAAAACACCACTTCTATTATATTTATTATAACCAGCACGAATCAAACGTAAAGCTGTTTTCATTTGAGCTAGGTGTTCTGGATTAAGAAAAGTAGCATTATCTAAATTTTGAACATTATCATTAAAAAGTTGATGTAATAAAGCATTTTTTAAAGAATTTTCAATCATTAAAATATGTTTTAAATACAATAAACGTAAATCAATGTTTAATAATAATAAATCTTTAAGTTGATGTTGAGGATAATTACGCTTTAATAATTCTAAATATTTTTCTTCAACAATATTTTCTGCAAATCATTCTTCATTTAATAACATGTAATTCACTCCTTAAATAAACTAACCTCTAATTTTATAAATACCAACGCGAATAGAAGAATTTTCAGATTCTTTTGTTTCACTTTTAATATCTACTTCTTTTTTTCTTCGTAACAACTCTTGTTCAATAAAGTCATCAACGTTCATATTGGTACTTTGATAAGTAGCAGTTCAATCAAATGTTTTATTAGTAAAGTTATTTTTAGGTTTATTACTATCTTTAAAAAATTCTTGTACTTCTTGATTCATAAATGCTTTTTGCTTACGTTTACGTGAAAATAAATTAGTAAAGAATTTCTTAAAATTAAAAATTGATCAAAACTGACGAAAATTAATAGTCATTGCTAAACCAAAAATTAAAATTGATGAATATAATAATGAATAACCGATAACTCGTAATACAAAACTATAATCTGTGAAATTATATGTTGGTGGATATTTATCAAAGAAATAAAGACATCCAAATAATGTTACTGCTAAAATTGGAATAATTAACACTAAAGTATTTTGAATAATAAAACGTAAATCACTATTATACGTCAAATGTTTTCAAACATAAACTCAGATTGAAATTAAACGATAAACTCAACCAATACAACTTGATAAAAGAATCATATATAAACTTAATGATAAATATTGATAACTTTGATGTTTTCAACCTAAATTTGATAGTATTCAACCCAAAATAACACCTAAAACAAGATTTATTATTGATTGAATATATGAACCTCAAATTGTTTCTTTGTGTTTTACAGTAGCATTTACAATAACTTTTCCTGGTTCGGTTGCCACTTGAATTGTATTTTTTAAAGATAAAAGTAAAATAAATCATGGTTGTGACAAAAATAAATTAATAAAAAGATTTTTTGAAGAATCAAAATTACCATCAGAATTATTAATATTTGTAATACTTAAAGCAGACACTAAATATTGAGTAATAATAAATTGATTAATAAATAAAAAACCAGCAATCATATAAGCATATAACTCAAATTTAGTATACACAGTTCATCTAATTCGTCCACTTTTGGCAATTCAATATCCAAAAACTTCGCGAAAAGAACTAATTAAAATTAAAGCAATTGAGCGCATTGTTGTGGCAATAATAATATAAATAGTGTAAATTGATGTTGTTGTCAGTGATAAAAATAAAGTAATTAAAATAATATCAATGTTAGAAATAATCATGTCAGGTAAACGATTCAGGGCTACTCATCATGATTGTTTTAGCATCCTTTTTTGTTGTGTTCATTTTTTATGTTGTAATCATGGATATTCAATTTTAATAACGATAAAAGTAACAAATGCTTTTAATACACCACAAACAAAATAAGCAAAAAAAGGAATATACATATCTATTGGTTTACCATCAGATTTTCTAATAACTAATAACGTCATTAGTAAAATATACATAATAATCTCTGAAAAAATAAAAATTAAACGATTTAAATAACCTTTTTGATCAGCTTGAATTAAATTTTGATAAGCACCACTAAAATAAAAAAAGATTAATTCACGTGATCCTAAAGAAATAATAATAAGTGCTACTTGTCAAAAAGGAATTTCCATATCTAAACCAATTTCTGGTAAATGAACACTAGCTAATCCTAAAATAAAACCAGCACTGACAAGAATAATTAAATATATTCTTCCTGAATGATGATAATTTTTTCTTGTCGTATTAATAATATCGTTGACGGTTTCATAATCATCATTTTGTAAAGGACGATATAAAGAAAAAATGGTAATTAAACCAAGTCCTCCTTCTGTCAAACTAAAGTAAGTCAAAAAAGAAATAATAACACGAATTAAACCATTAATTTTTTCACCGTATGCTAAACCAGTAACATAAAGAAAAGTTAACTGTAAAATAGAGATAACAATTGTCATGATAACACCAACAATTGTATTAAAAATACCTTTTTTAGTTGTCATTACTTCACCCAATCTATATAAATAAAATTAATTTTGTTTTTTACTTAAATATGTTAACAACCCAAAATTAAAAGTTCAATATTATTAATCACTATTAAAAATAAAAAAATAGCAAAAAAATAAAAACGTAATCTATATATTAGTATAGATTAATTTTATCATTTTTCTTTTTTAATCTGTTTAATTAAATCTGTTTTTAAATCTTTTATTATAAAATTTTGATCATTCAAATAAGTAAATGGTTCTTCTAAATCATTAAATGACAAATAATAAGCAAATAATGCAATTTTATTAGGAGTAACTATTGTTGACCCATACTTAGTGTCACCAACAATTGGTAAATTTAAAAATTGTAAAGTACTACGAATTTGATGTTTTCTACCAGTAACTAATTGACACTCGACTAAAGTAAAGTCTTTAGTATTAAATATTGGTGTAAAGAGGTGCTACAACTTTTACTTTGTTCACTTGGTTCAATTGAAAATTTCATCTTCATTGTTAACTCATCATGAGTAATATAACCAGAAATATTTAAATTTTTAGTTAATTGGCCAGAACAAATAGCCAAATATTTTTTAATAATTTGACCATTTTTGGTAGCATTATGAAGTGCGTTTTGTGTCATTTTATTTTTTGGATAAATAATTAAACCCTTAGTTAGTTTATCTAAACGATACTGATGACTAATATTAAATGTTTGCTCACGTTTCTTCTTCGGGTATTTTTGTTGTAAATAATATTTTACCATGTTATCTAAGCAAGAACCATATGGTTGATGGACAACAATATTATGATCTTTATTAACAATTAAAAAATTATCATCTTCATAAAACAATTCAATTGGTGCTTCTTTAGTAATTTTTTCTGGTTTATAGTTAACAACTAAATTACTTTCATAAATGACTACTAAATCATTTTCTTGTAAGCGATATTTAAAATCAGTAGTAGTTTTATTATTAACTCTGATTTTTTTTGTTCTAAATAAACGATAAATTTTTGAGAGTGGTAGTGTTTTAAATACTTTTTTTAAATAATTAATTAAAGTTTGATCAGCATCATTGGCAGTAATTGTTAGGGTAGTCATAATTTCTCCTTTTAATTTTTATTAATAAAACCAGAAATAGTTGCAATTAGATTAGAAAAAGCATGTAAACCAATAGTATATGTAGTATTACCGCGTGTCATTATAAATAATAAGGGTAATATAATACTAAATCCTAAATAACCAATCATATTATTTCAATCACCACTATCCATAACATGCATTGATGGGAAATAAATTAACGAAGCAGCATATGCTAACCAACGATAACGAACAATGGTAAAAGTACCATGACGATATGATATTTCTTCATTAATTGGAGCAATAAAAATAGTACTAAGAACTAAAACAAAAATGCCATATGGACTATTCATTAATAAGTTTAAAACATCTTGATTTTTTGAAGTATTATTACTTGTTAACATATTAAATTCACTAAATTTAGGAATTATGTTGAAAATAATATTTAAAATAGTACCAATAACAGCAAAAATGGTAACTCAAGTTATTAAATCTAATTTTGCTTCTTTTAAAGTATTAATAATTCTCTCACGTAATGATCTACAAAATATTAATACTAAAATTGATCCTAACATTTGAAATAACTGTTGAATTAAAAATGTAGTAGCAAGCGAAGTTACATCATCATCTTTACCACTAATAACTTTTGTTGCAATAAAAAATAAAAGAACAAATACTACACTAATAAAACCAAACACACTATGACTATAAGCAGCCCACCCACCTTTTTTAATCATAGTTTCTCAATCAATACCAAGTGAAACAACTAACCCAAAAATTGGCAATAAACTAAAAATAAAAAGACTAAGAAATGAACTTTGACTAGTATCTTTTACAGCATAAGTTTTGATTAAACTATAAAGAATTGGAATTATAATAAAAGATATAAGATAAATTATTGTTAGAGTCCAACTGGCTGTTTTGAAATTAAAGTTATTGGTGTCATCACAACTAAGTGATTTTGAAGTAAATTTATCAATAAATGACTGTTTTTGTTCATTTTTTTCTAAATTATTACTATTAATGTTATCAGTTTGGTTTACATTAATTCTACGTATGATATCATTGTTGTGAGAAACATTAATTTGATTAGATTTTTTATTAAACATGTATAAGTACTGCACGAAAACTTTCACCCTTTGTTAGTAAAATTAGTATTTAATATTAATTTTTAGTATAACATATAGTGAGAAATCTTGTAATATAATAAACTTGTAATTTTACATTAATTTATTATAATGTAATGCAATATTTATATGTGAAGAGTTTAAAAAGAAAAGGAGGATAGAAAAGAATGCCTAAATACAAGATTAATATTATCGATTTACCATATAATTATGATGCTTTAGAACCTTATATTTCACAAGAAACAATGAAACATCATTATGAAGAACTTCATAAGAAATATTTAACTTCTTTAAAATTAGTGATGGATAAACATCCGAAAGTTTTTTCTGATTATAATCTTGAAACTAAAGGGGAACTAAATCGTTTATTAAGTAATTATTGTAAATTAGAAGATATATGTGAGGATAAAGAAACTTGTAATGTAAAAAAATTACAAAGTAGCATTCGACAATTTGGTGGGGGAGTAATTAATCATAATCTTTTCTTTTCACTATTGGGGAAAAATAAAGGTTTTAATGAAAAATCAGCTATTGCTAAAGCAATAATTAATCGCTTTGAATCTTATGAAAAATTTGAAGCTGCTTTAACAAAAACTGCCATAGATATTTTTGGAAGTGGTTGAGCATGATTAGTAATTGACAATAATGGTACATTAAGACTATGCAAAACTTTTAATCAAGACAATCCATGATTCTTGAATATGTATCCATTGATCGCTATTGATGTATGAGAACATGCACATTATCTACAATATAAAAACGAACAAGAGAAATACTTACAAGCATTATTAAAAGTTATCAATTGAGAACAAGTAAATAACAATTATCAAGAGTATTTAAATGAAAAAACTAAAAAATAAGTAAAAAAGAACTCAATTGAGTTCTTTTTTTATAATATTATTAATATTAATCTAATCTAAATTATTTTTTAGAAGAATTTTTCGAAGAAATAGCAGCAATTCTAGTTTTTTCAATTTCTGCTTTTTTTTCTATTTTAATTTTTTCAACATGCTTTTTAAAACCACATCGATTACAATTCAATTGAATATTTTTTGCTTCTAAAAATTCGGCAATTAAAATAACCCTACCACATCGATGACAAGCAAAAGCATTTTCTGGCTTTTGTGCTAAACGAACAGATGCATATGTATCTTTCATAACTTACTCCTAACTCATATAAAATTAAAGTAATTATTTTTAGTTTTAATACTATACTTAAAACTTATCAAAGGTTAATATTAAAAAATGTGTCTAGTTATATATAAAAAAAACTTTAAGTTAAAATAAACTTAACAGGAGTTTAAAAACTAAATACTTAATTAGCCATTATTTTTTTAATACTAATTTTATTATAATCATTTTTTTTAAAAAATGTATATTATTATTTATTTATTTTATTTACATTACTAAATTATACTTTTATAAAACAATATTACAATTAAAGTAATAATTCATTTATAATTAATTATGTCTTATTAACAAACCAATTAGGGGAGAAAGTAATATGAGTAACAAAAATAATGATATTAAAAATGAAATAATACAATTAAGAAACCAAATTAAACAATGAAATTATGAATATCATGTTTTAGATAAACCTACTGTTAGTGATGAACTTTATGATAGCGCCTATCATAGATTAATAAAATTAGAAGAACAATATCCCCAATTTAATAGTAATGATTCTCCAACTAAAACTGTTGGTAATAAACCACTTAATTCTTTAACAAAAATTTTTCACCAACAACCAATGCTAAGTTTGGGTAATGCCTTTAACTATGAAGATTTACTAAAATTTGATCAACAAATTAAAAAAACATTATCAGAAAATAACATTGAATATGTTTGTGAGCTAAAAATTGATGGTCTATCAATTTCTATAACTTATGAAAAAGGAAAAATAAAAACTGCTGCTACCAGAGGTGATGGTATTGCTGGTGAAGACATTACCAATAATATTTTGACAATTAAAACAATACCAAAAACAATACCAATTAATTCTAAATTAGAAGTAAGAGGAGAAATATATTTAAGTAAAGAAGAATTTAATCGCATTAATGAAAAACCACAACAACAAAACTTACCACTCTTTGCTAATCCTCGCAATGCTGCAGCCGGTACTATTCGCCAACTTGATATTAATATTGTTAATTCAAGAAAATTAGATGGTTTTCTTTACTATTATATTAATGCTACTAATGATAATATTAAAACCCATGAACAAGCATTATTTACCTTACAAAAATATGGTTTCAAAATTAATGAACAATGACAGTTATGTAAAAATATTGAAGAAGTATTAACTTATATTCAAAAATATGAAAAGTTGAGAAATACATTACCATATGAAATTGATGGTATTGTCATTAAAATTAATGATCTAACCAGTTATGATATGTTAGGAAGAACTAATAAGGCACCAAAATGAGCAATAGCTTATAAATTTCCTGCTGTTACTAGTGTTACTAAGCTTTTAGATATATTTCCAACTGTTGGTAGAACAGGAAAAATAACCTATAATGCTAGATTACAACCAGTGATAATTGCTGGTACTACCGTTACTTTTGCCACACTTCATAATGGTGATTATATTATTAATCGTGATTTACGTATTAATGATTTAGTAAGTGTTAAAAAAGCGGGTGATATTATTCCAGAAGTAATTGCCCCAATTATTAGTAATCGTCAAATAAACAATATTATTTTTAAAAAAGCTATCCATTGTCCAGTGTGTAAAACAAAATTGGAACAAGTTCCGCCAGAAGTTGATCAATTTTGCATTAATAGTGATTGTCCATCACGAATTCTTAAATCATTAATGCACTTCTGTTCAAGAAATGCTATGGATATTATTGGTTTAAATGAAAAAATATTATTACGTTTTTTAGATTTAAAATGAATTAAAACTATTAGTGATATTTACAATTTAGTTAATTTACGAAAAGAAATACTATCATTACCACGTTTTGGTGAAAAATCTTTCACTAATCTTGCTAATTCAATTATTCTATCAAAACAAAATTCCTTAGAAAGACTTTTATTCGGTTTGGGAATTCGCCATGTTGGCCAAAAAACAGCAATTATTCTTGCAAAAAAATATTTAACTTTAAATAACTTAATGGAAGCAACCTTTGATGATCTAGCTAATACTAATGAAATTGGTCCAACAATTGCTACTAGTGTTATTGATTATTTCCTTAATCCTACTAATCAACAACTAATTACTAACTTGCAAAACTTTAAACTTAACTTTAATTATTTACAAAAAAACCAATCACAAGTATTTAATGGTAAAACTTTTGTCTTAACAGGAACTTTAACTAAAAGTCGTAACGAATTCATTCAATTATTAAATAACTATGGTGCTAAAATTACCAATACTATTAGTAATAATACTTCTTATTTAATTGTTGGAGAAAATCCAGGAAATAAATTAACACAAGCACGCAAACTTAATGTTAAAATTATTAATGAAGAGCAATTACAAAATTTATTGAAAGAGGTAGCAAAAAATGGATAAAATTGAAAAGAAAATGACAACAAAAATGCTACATGAATTTGCTAAAGAACTTATGTTCAATTTAAGCGAAGAACAATGTGAAAATCTTTTACTAGAATTTAAAGCTATTGAAAAACAAATGGAAATTGTGACAAATATTAATACAAATGATATTGAACCTTTAAATTACCCATTTCCTATTATTAATAATTTATTACGTTCCGATAATGTTGGAACTCATTTAACATCTAAAACTGTTTTAAATATTGCTCCAGAAGTTGAAAATAATTACATTAGTATTAATCAGGTGATTAATCATGAAAATTAATTACCACCAACTTTCAATTCGTCAACTTCATGAATTATTAAAAACAAAAATACTTACTCCAGATCAATTAACTAAATTAGTATACAAACGATTAGAACAATTCAAAAAATTAAATGCTGTTGTTACTTCACTGGAACAAAATGCCATTAAACAAACAAAATCAATTACTGAACAAGAAATTAATGATAATTTATTAGCAGCAATTCCATTTGTAATGAAAGATAATATTGCTACTATTAATTTCTTAACAACAGGTTCATCAAAAATTCTTGCTAATTTTATTCCTAATTATGACAGTACTGTTAATATGTTATTAACAAATAATAAAGCCATTAATATAGCTAAAACTGCTCTTGATGAACTAGGAATGGGTGGAGATGGTTTATATGCAGCTACTGGTCATGTCTTAAACCCTTGGAATTTAAAACATATCACTGGTGGTAGTTCTAGTGGCAGTGCAGCTTTAGTCGCTGCTGGAATTGTACCATTTGCTTTAGGAACAGATACTGGTGATTCAATACGTAAACCTGCCGCTTATTGTGGTATTGTTGGTTTTAAACCAACATATGGTTTAATTTCAAGAAATGGTGTTTTTCCTTATGCTCCAAGTTTAGACACAGTTGGTATATTTACTAATCATGTCGAAGATATTGCCATTGTCTTGGATAGTATTGCTTTATTTGATGAACAAGACTTTACTAGTGTTCAAAGTAAAGAAAAAGATTATACTCAAAACTTAAATCAAAATATAGAAGGTAAAAATATTGCTATTTTAAATTATAATGATTATCAGTGAAATGATATAGTTAAATCTAGTTTTGATGAAGCAATAAAGCATTTAACTGATGGTGGTGCAAAAGTTCAACAAATTAAATTTAATAAAGAATTATTACAATCTTTATTACCAGTTTATATGATTATTTCTTTTGCTGAAGCAACTAGTTGCCACGCAAATCTAACTGGTATTAATTTTGGTGTTCGTAAAAATGGTAAAAATTATCAAGAAGTTATGACAAATTCACGAACATTTGGTTTCGGTGATATGGTAAAACGCAGATACATTATTGGTGCATATGCTTTATCTGAAAATTATCAAGAAGAATTATTTAACAAAGCTAAAAAAGTAAGAAGATTAATTGTTGAACATTTAAATACTATCTTTAAAAAATATGATGCTTTCATTATTATGCCAAATATTAATCCAGCTCCAAAAATTAAAGATGTATTAGAACAAAAAAAAGTTATTAAAAGTGAACATGATTATTTAGAAGACTTACTACTACTTTCTAATTTAAATGGTGGACCAAGCATTAATATTCCATTAACTACTGTTAATGGTTTACCGATTGGTTTTAATATTAATGGTGCACCTTTCAATGATCAAGTTATATTGAATATTGCTTCATTTTTAAGTAAAAAAATTAATTTTAATAATAAACTACTAGGTGATGATCATGAATAATAAATATGATGTTGTAATAGGTATTGAAATCCACTGTGAATTAAAAACTAAAACTAAATGTTTTTCCAACGCCGCCAATACTTTTGGTCAAAAACCAAATACTCAAATTAATGCCATTGATTGCGGATATCCAGGAACATTACCAACAGTTAATCAAGCTGTTATTATAATGGCAATTCAAACATGTACTGCTTTAAAAATGAATATTGATCAACTCTTACGTTTTGATCGAAAAAGTTATTTTTATCCCGATTTACCTAAAGGTTATCAAATCACACAATTTTTTCATCCAATTGGCACAAATGGTGAATTACCAATAGTTGTAAATAATGAAGAATTTATTGTTAGTTTTGAACGCTTACATATTGAAGAAGATACAGCAAAACAAATTCATAATAATAAAAAAACATTATTAGACTATAATCGAGCGGGAATTCCCTTATTGGAAATTGTTACTAAGCCAATTTTTAACACAAGTGCACAAGTAGTAGCATATATTAATACTCTACGTCAATTATTAATTCATTTACAAGTTAGTGATGCTAAAATGAATGAAGGCTCATTACGATGTGATATTAATATATCGGTAAAACCACATGGTAGTGATATTTTAGGTACCAAAGTTGAAATTAAAAACTTAAATTCTACACATAATATTACTTTAGCAATAAATGATGAAATTAATCGTCAAACTAATATTTTAAATAAAAAACAAAAAATTAATCTTGAAACTAGAAGATTTGATGAAAAAACTAATAAAACCGTTAGCATGCGTAGCAAAGAAAATAAAATTGATTATAAATATTTTCCTGAACCAAATATTTTTCCAATTCAACTAGATGAAAAATGAATCAAAATGATTTCTAAAAATCTTCCTGAATTGCCTAAAGAAATAATGGAAAGATTAAAAAAACAATATAATCTACCAACAAAAGATATTAATTTATTAATTGACAAAGTAGAAATATTAACTATTTTTGAACAAACAGTTGCCATTAATAATTTAGCATTACCTACCTTTAATTATTTAGTAGGTCCTGTGCAAGCTTATTGTAATACTAATAACACTACTATTAAAAACAGCGAACTTACTGCTAATAATCTATCACAATTAGTTAGTCTGGTTTGTGAGCAAAAAATTAATGATAAACAAAGTAAACAGTTATTAAATGCAATTATGATTAATAGTGAAAAAAGCCCTACCGATCTTATTAGAACATTAGGTATTACTTTAGTAAGTGATAGTAATGATTTAGAAAAAATATTAATCACAATTTTAAAAGCAAATGAAAACATGATTACTATTTATAAAGTCAATCCAGAAAAAGCAATGAAATTTTTTATGGGTCAATTAATGAAACTAACTAAAGGACAAGCAAATCCACAAGTTTCTAAAGAAATATTAAAAAAATTGATTGAAAACTATAATTAGTTTCAATCAATTTTTAATTAAGAATTTTTATATTATACTTTGAATATTTTTATTATCAATTTTATATACTAATATTTTATTTAAAATCTACATTTTCAATTAAATTTCCTTAAATTACTAAATCATCATTTGTCTTATTAACAATTAATGAATATTTTAATAAAATATTTATTTTTATTCTTTTAAGTAACTTTCTTAATTTTAATTAAAATTACTTGTTGGTTTTAAAAATTGTAATGACATTGTTAAATTATTAACTAATGTTTTATTTGTCAATTCTGGTTTATTTAATTGGATAGTTATTGTTTGATTATTAATATTTCTTTGATTCAAATTTGATTCATTATTTTTTTGTTGTAATGTTTGCATTTGAACATGTAATTCATATTGCTTAATTTCTAAATTAGTAATTTGTTTTTCTAAAGATGCTATTTTAAAATTTGCTTTTTTTGGTATTTCTAAAAGAACTTTAAAATTAGTAAGTTTATTATTTTGATAATCAGCTTTTAATTCTTTTTCTAATTTATCTTTAATATCTGCTGAATGCTGAATTATACTTGTAAGTGCAAGTAAATAAAATTGCAAAAAAATTCTCATATAAAAGTTTCATAATTCTAAATTTAATTTAGAAAAAAAGTAAGGATTTTTTATATGAGTTATAAACATCTTGGCATAGATGAGAGAATTTATATTGAGAATCAATTGAAATTTAAAATAAAAATTAGTAAAATAGTTAAAAGTCTTAACAGAAGTATTAGTACTATTATTCGAGAAATTAATAGAAATAAAGATAATAATCATTATTTTTCATTAATTGCACAAAATAAAGCTGAAAATCGAAAACAATCACATATTTCTTTTCACAAGTTTAAAAATAAAAATTTAGTAAAATATATAGAACAGAAATTACTATTAGGTTGATCACCTGAACAAATTTATGGCAGAATTAAAAATTTTCATAAACAATGAGTTATTAGTTTTAAAACAATTTATACTTGAATTTATTTTGGAATGCTTGATAAAGTTACTAGTAAAAATTTAAGAAGAAAATGTAAAAAACGAAAATCTCAAGAGAATCGTGGCAAGTTTAATGGTAAATCAATTAAAGAACGAGATATAAATGTTAATGATCGTATAACACTTGGTCATTGAGAAGGAGATACTATAGTATCATCACGAGGTAAAAGCAAATCATGTTTAATAACTTTAGTTGAAAAAGTATCACGATTTACTTTAGCAATATTAGTTAAAAACAGAACTACTAAAGTTATTAATAAAAATGTCAGTTATTATTTATCAATTCTTCCTAAAAACATTGTTAAAACTATTACTTTTGATCGTGGCAAAGAATTTTCAAATTGACAACAACTTGAAAAAAATTTAGATGTAAAAATTTATTTTGCCAATCCATATTCACCTTGACAAAGAGGTACTAATGAAAATACTAATGGTTTAATTAGAGAAAAATTTCCTAAAAAATTTATTTTTTCAAAAACTAATAAAAATGAAGTTCATAAATTTATATTGTCTTTAAATCAAAGACCGAGAAAAATATTAAATTATCTTTCACCAATCGAATATTTGGATAGAAAAATAATTTAGTTGCACTTACCTTTACAATTTAGCATTAATACATTTAAATACAAATAATTCAGTAAAAAATATAAAAGAAAATTTAATATTAATTGGATTAAAAATTGATAAGAAAAGGATTTTAAAAATTGAACAAAAAATAAAGAAAATATTTAAATGTAACATTAATAAATTAAATATTAATCAAGAAAAAGAAAAAAATGACAGAAAAAAATTAAACAAGAATTAAAAGAAGAAAATTATCCACAAAATAAGCCATCAACAAGTGGATATATAAAACATTAAATTTATCAAAATATAATGAATAAAAATAGTTACCATAATGGTAACTATTTTACAATTTATATTTAATAAAAATTATCGTTTTTTAGTAGTACTTTGTTGACGTTTCATTGCTTGCATTACTGATTTAATTTGAGATTCAGTAGGTTTACGCCCCATTTGTAAATACATTGCACGAATCATATTTTCATTAATAGGAGGATTTTTCTGTAATTGTTTTTCGAAAATCTTCTTAGTAACAATAAAACCAACTAATCCACCAATTAACGCACTAGCAATGCCAATGATTAATACTGCTCACCAAACCATCATTATTAATTTCTCCTTACTTACTGTTTAAAAACTTATTAATTTTATCACACACTTGATTTGATGTAAAGCCGTATTTTTCTAGTACTACCTTATCAGGAGCAGAAATACCAAAAGTACTTACGCCAATAACAAAGCCATTACCTGCAACATATTTATATCAACTATCTTTAGAACCCATTTCAATAGCAACTTTTATAATATCATTAGGTAAAATTCTATTTTGATATGTTTTATCTTGTTTATCAAAAATAAAAGTAGAAGGCATTGAAACTACACGAACATTAAGTTTTTGATCGTTTCATAGTTGTTCTTGACTAGCAATAGCTAATGAAACTTCACTACCGGTAGCAATAATAATTAAATCTAAAGCTTTACTACTATTCTCTTTACTAATAACATAAGCACCTTTTTGAACTGCCTCAATATTACTATTTGCAAGTTGTGGTAAATTTTGTCTAGTAATAATAATAGCACTAGGGTTAGTTTTACTAGATAATGCCATTAAATATGCACCAATTGTTTCTTTTGTATCAGCAGGGCGAATTACATTAAAATTAGGAATAGTTCTTAACATTGTTAGTTGTTCAACTGGTTCATGGGTAGGACCATCTTCGCCAACTGCGATACTATCATGACTAAAAATAAACAAAGATGGAATTGACATTAAAGCTGCTAATCGTAATGCAGGCTTTAGATAATCACTAAACACAAGAAAAGTAGAACCAAAAGGAATTGTGCCTTGATGTGACGTCATACCGTTAACAATAGCACCCATTGCAAATTCTCTTACTCCATAATGAATATGTCTTCCTGAATGGTCAAGAGGTAGAAAGTCTTTGTCTGTTACTAATGCTTTAGTTGAGCCAGCTAAATCAGCACTACCACCAATTAATGTTGGACAATGAGCTGATAAAAGTTTTAAAATATTACCAGAGTCTACTCTTGTTGCTTGTGGATTTACCCCAATAATTGAAGTTCAATCAATTTTATTTAATTGATAATCTTCATTAAAAATTTCATTTTTCAATGCTGATTTAATTTCTTTATACAAATTTGGATATAATTTTGCATATTTTTCAACTTTTTGATTTCAAACTAATTCTATTTTAGAACCATGATTAAGTGCTGTTTGTGTGAAGTAAGTACTTACTTCTTTTGGAACAGTAAATTCAGGATATTCTCAGTTTAAATTTTTAGCAACTGTTTTAATATCTTCCATTAAAGGAGAGCCATGAACACTCGGTGTTCCTTGTTTAATAGCCCCATAACCAATTATAGTTTTAATTTCAATTAAAGTTGGTTTATCACTAACTTTTGCCTTTTTAATAGCTTCAGAAATAAGTTTATCATCTTCACCATCTTCAACTTTTAAATAATTTCACTCTAATGCTTGAAGACGCATTTTTAAATTTTCTGAATATACTAATTTAACAGATGAATCTAATTGAACATCATTTGAATCATATAAAATAATTAGTTTATTTAATTTAAAATGTCCAGCAAAACTAAGTGCTTCTTGTGCAATACCTTCTTGTAAATCACCATCACCACAAATTGCATATGTATAATGATCAATAATATTAAGATCTTTTTGATTATATTTAGCACTAAGAAAACTCTCAGTAAGCGCCATTCCAACAGCATTAGCGATACCCTGACCTAATGGTCCAGTAGCCATCTCTACTCCATAGTCTAAATGATATTCGGGATGACCAGGTGTATTACTATTTAATTGACGGAATTGTTTTATATCATTGATTGTATATTTATAACCAGCATGATGTAATATTGAATATAATAAAGCACTACCATGACCTGCTGATAAAACAAATCGATCACGATTAAATCATTTTGGATTTTTTGGATTAAAAGATAAATGATTTTTGAATAAAGAAAAAGTCATTGGTGAAGCACCTAAAACAATACCAGGATGGCCACTTTTAGCAGCATTAACTGCTTGTACTCCTAACATACGAATTGAATTAATAGTTAATTTATCTAAATTAATTTTATTTTCCATAATTTCTCCTTAAATTTTTAATAGTTATTATTTAATATAATATTAACAATATTCTTAATAAAATAGGTAATTTTTTAAAAATAATTAAAAAAGTATAAATAATAATGACAAAAAATATAATTTTATTTTAACTAAATTGAATCTTTGAACAAATTAAAAAAGAAAAGGTCACCCCAAGATAAAAAAATAATATTTCATCTTAAATAAGATAACTCTTTTCTTAATATTTTACATTTGTGATGTTCTTGGTTTATTTAAGTTTATTAATGGTAGGTTTGCTGATTCATTGTTTACTTGTTGTTTATTAAAATCTTTTCCAGATTATTTTGAAAATAATGTTGGATTTGTTTTTGGTTTTTTACTACATGATTCTGATATTTTTTTCATTTTTGACTAATTTCTATTTCAATTTTCTTATTTTTATTAATTTTTCCAAAAGTTACTAATTTAATTAAGAAATTTAAAATTTTATTTATTTTTTGTTGTTCTAAAACTTTAATTTCTTCTATTTCAGATTTTTTGATTACTTACATTAAATTTGATTGTGTTTTTGCTGATTTTTCAAGTTCTTCTTGTTCTTCTAAATATAAACCAATTGCTTTATTATTTCTTTCCTGTCTTTTTAATTGATAAAGCCTCTAATGTAATCGCTCTATCAATATCTTCTTGCTCTTGTTCTACATTAAATTGGTCTTGCAATGACAATGCAATCGCTCTATCAATATCTTCTCTTTCTTTCTCAGATACTTCTTCTGATTGTAAGGATAATGGTACTGATTTTTCAAGTTCTTCTTGTTCTTCTAAAGCTGAATTATACTTGTAAGTGCAAGTAAATAAAATTGGAAAAAAATCTCATATAAAAATTTCATAATGCTAAATTTAGTTTAGAAAAAAGTAAGGAGTTTTTATATGAGTTATAAACATCTTGGCATAGATGAAAGGATTTATATTGAGAATCAATTGAAATTTAAATTTAAAATTAGTGAAATAGCTAAAAATCTTAATCGAAGTATTAGTACTATTATTCGAGAAATTAATAGAAATAAAGATAATAATCATTATTTTTCATTAATTGCACAAAATAAAGCTGAAAATCGAAAACAATCACATATTAGTTTTCATAAGTTTAAAAATAAGAATTTAGTAAAATATGTACAACAAAAATTACTATTAGGTTGATCACCTGAACAAATTTATGGCAGAATTAAAAATTTTCATAAAGAGTGAGTTATTAGTTTTAAAACAATTTATACTTGAATTTATTTTGGAATGCTTGATAAAGTTACTAGTAAAAATTTAAGAAGAAAATGTAAAAAACGAAAATCTCAAGAGAATCGTGGCAAGTTTAATGGTAAATCAATTAAAGAACGAGATATAAATGTTAATGATCGTATAACACTTGGTCATTGAGAAGGAGATACTATAGTTATAGTATCATCACGAGGTAAAAGCAAATCATGTTTAATAACTTTAGTTGAAAGAGTATCACGATTTACTTTAGCAATATTAGTTAAAAACAGAACTACTAAAGTTATTAATAAAAATGTCAGTTATTATTTATCAATTCTTCCTAAAAACATTGTTAAAACTATTACTTTTGATCGTGGCAAAGAATTTTCAAATTGACAACAACTTGAAAAAAATTTAGATGTAAAAATTTATTTTGCCAATCCATATTCACCTTGACAAAGAGGTACTAATGAAAATACTAATGGTTTAATTAGAGAAAAATTTCCTAAAAAATTTATTTTTTCAAAAACTAATAAAAATGAAGTTCATAAATTTATATTGTCTTTAAATCAAAGACCGAGAAAAATATTAAATTATCTTTCACCAATCGAATATTTGGATAGAAAAATAATTTAGTTGCACTTACCTTTACAATTTAGCAAACAAAAAGGTAGTTATGCCACTCATCAATTAATAATTTTTATAAAATTTGATAATAATAACTATTATAATATTTTTTTCTTATTATTTATGTTGAAAATAAACTCTAAAAATATTATTAATTATTTATTAAAAATTGATTTAATACTATTTTCAACCAAAATTATAAAAAAAATATTGGACAATATATTATCCAATATTTTAAGTTATTAATAATTATTTTATGACTTATTTACTATTAAATATTCATAAAATAGAGCCAAACGCCATGATAATATGTGGTAAAGCATTAATATAAGTTCATGTTGACTTATAATCTACATCTTTGCCAACAAATAAACCAATAACTATTATAACTGAAAGAAATGATATAAATAGTGCTCATAGTCTTGATCATAATCCGGGTTTAACTGAAAATGGTATTAGAATATAAATAATACCTATTATAACTAATGTAGCTCCATTTTCATTTCAGCCATAGAAACTATAAGTTATAACTCCCGTTGCATACAATAAACTAAAAACAATAATTCATACAGCACCAATTAGCATTAATATTTTAGGTAAAGTTAATAACTTAAGACTTTTCATTTTTTTCCTCCTTAAATATTTGTTTTACATTAATTGTGATTTTAGTATTTTTTTAAGATTATTAATATCATCAATTGTAACATTTTCTTTTGTCCTATTAATTAAAAACCCTTTTTCACGAATATATTTTGGAATAATATGAACATGATAATGAAATACTTCTTGAAATGCTTCGCTACCATTATTAGTTAAAATATTAAATCCTTTAATTTCGGGAATAGTTTTTATTAACAAATTAACAATTTTATGAGTTGTGATACTAACATCGCTCACTATTTTAGGTGTAGTATCAATAAAAGTTTCAAAATGTTGCTTTGGAATTACTAGAATGTGTCCTTTAGTTACGGGATTGATATCCATGAATGCTGCTGTATTTGTATCTTCAAAAATTAAGTTATTTGTATCTTTAATAATTGTACAAAAAATGCATGCTTTATTTGTCATATATTTCACCTCAACTTACTTTATAAGTATAACTTAAAATATTAAGTATTATTATGGATAAAACTCTTTTACCTTATTTCAAAACTCTTCTTCATATATATTATTTTTTGGAATATATGTTGGAAATAAATTTTGGGCAGCGATTTTAAAGTTTTCAGCTGCTGGTGAATCTTTAGTTGCAGAATCACTAGCAGATATAGAATATAACATTTGTCAAAATATATTTCACTTTGTTTCTTGGGTAATAGTGCTTTCCTTACCATCAGCTCTTATATACTTAGAGAAATCTGTCTTAAGACTAGCATTACCACTAATGTTTCATGAATGAATTAAATTACTAATTTCTGGAACTCAGCCTTCGTTTTTATTACTTAAAAAACTAAAATCTAAATTTTGTAGAAGGTTTAGGAAATAAATAGGAGCAGAGTAAGTAAATGTAGCAATATTATTATTCGTAGTGTAATGTAATCCACCATTAGATACTCAACCTGCAGCCAATTGATTATTAGTTGCAGTACTTAAGAAACCATTAGCACCAAAATTAGGATCAATTTCACTAATAGTTGAGGCATTACCGCTTGTTAATTGAGTAAAAAAATCAGAATTTAAAGTTTTTCCTTTTCCTGAATCATCATCTTTAACAATTGACTCTCACTTTGGAGGTTCAGAAGGACTACTATTTCATTTTTTATCAATGCTTTGCGCATTTGCTAAATCAGTAGTAAAGTTTCAATTTACATTATAGTTACTCTTTTGTCAACCAGTAGTATCTTGTAATTGACTTATGTAAAGGTTATTTGTTTGGGTTGAAATTATAGGTTTACCTGCTTCATTATCTTTAATATCAACAATATTGTCTAAAATATAAGACATTGTAAATAAAGTTTGATTTAATGCTGGTAAAATTTCATATTGATAATATTGTTGATAACGAAAACGTAATCATCATTGGAAACGTTTTAAATATTTTGAATAAGTTGGAATATCAGTACCAGAAAGACTTTTTTGTGTTTTATTAATACCAGCACTACTATTTCATTTTTTAGCATCATTTGGTAATAATTTACCAATTTCATTACTATAATTGTCATCTGGATGTTTAGCAATGGCAGCTAATTGTTCATCAAAAGCAGCATCTTTATCACCATAATCTTTATATAAACTATCAGGAGTAAATATTTGATCAGGATCATTAACTTTACCAGTATCTTTATTTTTTTCTTTATAAAAATCTACATTTTGATAATTAAATTTACTTGTACCATCCTGATGTCAACTTTGATTTTGAAATAATAACTCATTATTATCTGCTGCTGATACTTTATCTAGTGAATTAGCTGTATTAATACCACTTAAGTACTTTTGAGTTAATAAACTTAATCCTAAATCATCTTTAAGTTTTATAAAAGCTTTATTGGCTTCTCCTATTATTGCAGTAGTACCATCTGCATTTTTTGTGTCTTCACTATAATGAAGTTTCTTATGAAAAAATTCATAAAATTTTTGCTGAGCAATTGTTCCTTCAACATCTTTTAAAATAAAATCAAGACCTTGTGAATAAGTATTCTTAAACTGAGCAGAAATCGTTTCATTAAAATTTACTCCTAAAAAATTAAATAATACACGATTTTTATAATCATCAGGAATTTTACCACTAGGTAAATTACTCATATCACGTTCATTATCACAAGCAACTAATAATAATACAGGGCCAGATAAAAGAGTAACTGAAGTTAATAATGGTAAAATCTTTTTTATCTTTTTCATTTTTAATACCTCCCGTCTAAGAACTAATGATACTTGGATCATATCATCATAATGTTCGTTTCCCAACAACATCTAGATAATTAGCAATATTAGTATCCATACGAGCAACTGGTGCATCTTGTGTAAAGCCATCTCATGTATTATTAGTTTTTATAATATTATCCTTAAATGTTGCATTAATATTAATACCTTGTCTATTGTTTCAACGATTTTCTTTAGTTTTATCAAATCAACTTTTCATTTTTTCAACAAAGCTATTAATTTTCGTATCAGTTGGATCAAGAGGACTTGAACCAAATATATCCTGTAAATTTCAATGAATTAAACTCGAGTTATTATTAAAGTATAAATTATAATCTCATCAAGTTGCATCACCAAGGCTACCAGTACCTCCAGTAAAGGCTGTTAATGCATCATTTAAATTAAAAGTAAGAGTTGTATTTGGAGTATATTTTTGTAGTAAAAAACCAGTTTGTAAATAATCAAGATAAGGAGAATCAGATAATCCACCTGGACGCTCAGATAACGGTGCTAAGTCTTTTCACTGATAAGTATCTTTTCTATGATTTTTAAATGTTTTAATTATATTATAAGTTGATTCATCGCTTTTAGGTTTATCTTGCTGTTGATATGTGATACCTGGCGTTTGAATAAAATGAATACCACCAGTATCAATAAAAATGCCAACTCCAGGTCCATTATTAACTGCAGCATCAGGAAGTTGTGGTCCTTTTATATCTTTCATATAAACTAAATCATTATATTGGCTAGTACCATCTTTACCTTTATCTTTAATACTATCACGGTCTATATAAGGAATTAAGTCATCTAAACCCTTTTCCTTGTCAGTTGGTGAAGTAAATTGTGTTAATTTATATGGTTGAATACCATCAACATTTTTACCAACACCTTCAGCACTAGTTACATAACGATATAAGTAATAATAAAAAGGACTATTCTCTTGTGAAGATTTAGTAATATCCATTAATCCTAAATCACCAGTTTTACTAACATCAGTAGTAGCGGCCCCTTTTTCTTCAGTGAATGTTTGATCAAAACCATTAGTTCTAATATTCTTTAAAATTTCATTAATTTTAGTTTTATTTTGAGAAAACTGAGAAGCACTAATCTTTTCTTGTAAAGGTTTAGCAGTAGAATCAAAAGGAATAACAATTTGACGAGTTCAAATTAATTCTTGATTTCTTAACATTACTTTAGCTATTTTAGATTGATTATCACTTAATAAGCCATCAATAGTATTGTATGAATCTGTTTCATAATTACTATCATTCTTATCATCACTAGTTTTTACAACAAGGAAACTAATATTAACACCAGTTCATGTTTTAGCAGCTTTAACAGCATCATCTAATTGTTTAAAATCAGTAAGATCAGGATTTAAACTATTGGCATTAGCAACAACTCAAATTTTGCTAGAATATTTACCAGCATAAGTAATACTTGTTTTACCATTAATGTATTGTTGTACACTATCATAAGTACCATTTGGATTGTTTTCACTCTTTACTTGTTCTCATAAATCCTTTAATCAAATATTAATTTCATTTTGATTGTAGTATTTATAACCCTTATAATTACTAGTAACATAACTACGTTGAATAATACCTAAAGCACTCTTTTTTAAAATATTATCAATGTAAGTATTAACATCATCATCGACCAATACTTTCTTTCATTGTTTTTCTCATGAACGACCATATTTTGCTTGTAATGATTTTATTTTATTTTCCATCTCAGATTGAGCTGCTGTCAAAGCAGCAAGATAATCATCTTTATATTCTGGAGTATTTTTTAAAATTGAAAGATTAATATATTGATTAATATCAGTATATAATGTTTTACCTCATCCACTATTGGGATTATTTAATAAGTAATTAAAAAAGGTGTCAGTCGTAGTACTTGTATCTATAAAAGCACTATTTCAGTCGAAAACATTAGTTGTGCCTCTTTCATTTGAATTATTACAAGCTATAATAGACATAGTTGATGTTGATGATAACATGAAAGCTGCAACTAAGGCAAGAATATTGCGCACTTTATTCACTCCTTTTAATTAAATCTATAGCAAAAAAAGATTTTTTAATTTATTTTACTAAGATATCTTAACATAAAATTTATATTTAAGGGATAGTTTTTTCTAATTAATTTTAAAATGAAATAACTAATTACCAATTATTTATTTGCTAAATTGTAAAGGTAAGTGCAACTAAATTATTTTTCTATCCAAATATTCGATTGGTGAAAGATAATTTAATATTTTTCTCGGTCTTTGATTTAAAGAAAATATAAATTTATGAACTTCATTTTTATTAGTTTTTGAAAAAATAAATTTTTTAGGAAATTTTTCTCTAATTAAACCATTAGTATTTTCATTAGTACCTCTTTGTCAAGGTGAATATGGATTGGCAAAATAAATTTTTACATCTAAATTTTTTTCAAGTTGTTGTCAATTTGAAAATTCTTTGCCACGATCAAAAGTAATAGTTTTAACAATGTTTTTAGGAAGAATTGATAAATAATAACTGACATTTTTATTAATAACTTTAGTAGTTCTGTTTTTAACTAATATTGCTAAAGTAAATCGTGATACTCTTTCAACTAAAGTTATTAAACATGATTTGCTTTTACCTCGTGATGATACTATAGTATCTCCTTCTCAATGACCAAGTGTTATACGATCATTAACATTTATATCTCGTTCTTTAATTGATTTACCATTAAACTTGCCACGATTCTCTTGAGATTTTCGTTTTTTACCTTTTCTTCTTAAATTTTTACTAGTAACTTTATCAAGCATTCCAAAATAAATTCAAGTATAAATTGTTTTAAAACTAATAACTCATTGTTTATGAAAATTTTTAATTCTGCCATAAATTTGTTCAGGTGATCAACCTAATAGTAATTTTTGTTGTACATATTTTACTAAATTCTTATTTTTAAACTTATGAAAACTAATATGTGATTGTTTTCGATTTTCAGCTTTATTTTGTGCAATTAATGAAAAATAATGATTATTATCTTTATTTCTATTAATTTCTCGAATAATAGTACTAATACTTCGATTAAGATTTTTAGCTATTTCACTAATTTTAAATTTAAATTTCAATTGATTCTCAATATAAATCCTTTCATCTATGCCAAGATGTTTATAACTCATATAAAAACTCCTTACTTTTTTCTAAACTAAATTTAGCATTATGAAATTTTTATATGAGAATTTTTTGCAATTTTATTTACTTGCACTTACAAGTATAATTCAGCATTTTAAGAAAATTAGCACAAAATTAAGTGTATAATCATTAGTATAAGTATATTATATTTGGTGTAATGATATAGGAGTAAATATGAATAAAAAAATAAACATTAATGATAATACCTTTAAAACTGATTTTCCCTTTTTTAAAAATAATCCTGATTTAGTTTATTTAGATACAGCGGCTTCTTCACTAAAACCACAAATAGTTATTGATGCTGTTAGGGATTATTATGAAAAATATTGTATTAATCCACATAGTCAAGATTATCAAATTGCTGTTAAGGGAAATGATATATTTGAAGATACTAGAAAAACAATTAGTAAATTTATTAATAGTAACGAAAACGAAATAGTTTTTTGTCCTTCAGCAACTTTTGCTTATAATCAAATTGCTTTTGGCTTAGAAAAATATTTACAAGAAAATGATGAAATTTTATTAACAACTTTAGAACATAGCTCATTACTCTTACCATTTTATCGTTTGATACAAACTAAAAAAATTAAAATAAAATTTATTGAAACAAATAAACAAGGAGTCATTACTGTTGAAAATTTAAAAAAAGTTTTAACACCTAAAACTAGAATAGTTGCTTTTGCAAATATTAATAATTCTTTAGCAATAAAAAATGATACTGAAACATTAACTAATTTTATTAAAGAATATGGTAAAAAAAATGTTAAAAGTGATAATTGAATTTTTAAAAATATTTTAGTAATAATAGATGGTGCACAATCAATAGGACATATAAAAACCGATGTTAAAAATTGAAATATTGATTTTTTTGGATTTTCTGGTCATAAAGTTTTTGGTCCAACTGGAATCGGTGTCTTTTGAGGAAAAAACGAATGATTAAATATACTAGATCCACTAATATTGGGTGGAGGCATGAATGGTGATATTTATGAAAATGGTAAATTTAACTTATTAGATAGTCCTTATCGTTTTGAGGGTGGAACACAAAATATTGCGGGTGTATTTGGGCTAGGTGCAGCTATTAAGTATTTATTAAACATTGGTATTGAAAATATTAGAAATCATGAAATTTTACTAAAAAAATACGCAATTGAACAATTAACAGCGCAGTTAGGAAATAACATTGAAATTTATAATATTGATGGCAATAGTAGTAACATAATATTTAATATTAAAAAAGTATTTGCACAAGATGTTGCTAATTTTTTAGGAACACAAAATATATGCGTACGCAGTGGAACTTATTGTGCTAAATTATTACCTAATATAATTAACGCTGAAGTAACAATTCGTCTTAGTTTTTACATATACAATTGCAAAAAAGATATTGACTTATTAGTAATAGCTTTAAAAAAAGGGATTAATGAAGGAGGAGATTTTTTAAATGAATTCTTTTAATAACAATCAAGACTATTATCGCAAACTAATTGTTGAACACTATAGTAATCCAAAAAATAAAGGTTTTAAAAATTTACCAAATAGTTTGACATATCATCAAAACAATGAATCATGTGTTGATAATTTTCATGTTGAAATTTCTATTAAAAATAAAGTTATTAATAGCGCACGCTTTACTGGAATTGGGTGTGCTATTTCAACTGCAGCAACCGATCTTTTTTGTATTTTAATTGAAGGTAAAACAATATCACAAATAAAAGAAATTATTATTAATTATCAAGCAATGTTATCAGAAAAGCAATTTAATGATAAAATAATTGAAAATATGATTGCTTTTAAAAATGTACCAAGACAACGTAATCGAATTAAATGTGCCCTTATTGGTATTAATGGTATTAATAAAATAATTGAGAAAGAATGTGAAAAAAATGGAAATGGAAATTAAGGATAAAATTAGTTTAAGAACCATTTATTTAAAAAAATTAAAAAATGTTTCTAAAAATAATTATCAAAAGTGAAATAAAATTATTTTCAATAAATTTAATGAATCACATTATTTTAAACAAAATAATGTATTTGCTCTTTATAATTCCTTACCATATGAAGTAGAAACTAAAGAAATTATTGAATTATTATGAAAAAATCTAAAACAAGTTTGTTTACCAAGAATGAATGGTGAGCATTTGGAATTTTACTTTATTAATAGTTGAAACGATATCGTATTTGATAATGATTTTAAAATTGGACAACCAAGTTTAAATTGCCAAAAAGTTATAGGAAGTCAAATTGATTGTATGTTAGTACCATTGATTGCCTTTGATAAAGATTATTATCGTATTGGTTATGGTAAAGGTTTTTACGATCGTTATTTATCTAAAAATAAATTTAACTTTAGTAAAATAGGACTTGGTTTTGCTATTCAAAAAATTCCTTATATAATTAATCACGATAATTGAGATATACCATTAGACTATATTTTTACTAATTAATATTTTAATCTAAAAATTAAATACACTAATCAATAAGCTGAATTATGCTTGTAAGTGCAAGTAAATAAAATTGCAAAAAATTCTCATATAAAAATTTCATAATGCTAAATTTAGTTTAGAAAAAAGTAAGGAGTTTTTATATGAGTTATAAACATCTTGGCATAGATGAAAGGATTTATATTGAGAATCAATTGAAATTTAAATTTAAAATTAGTGAAATAGCTAAAAATCTTAATCGAAGTATTAGTACTATTATTCGAGAAATTAATAGAAATAAAGATAATAATCATTATTTTTCATTAATTGCACAAAATAAATCTGAAAATCGAAAACAATCACATATTAGTTTTCATAAGTTTAAAAATAAGAATTTAGTAAAATATGTACAACAAAAATTACTATTAGGTTGATCACCTGAACAAATTTATGGCAGAATTAAAAATTTTCATAAAGAGTGAGTTATTAGTTTTAAAACAATTTATACTTGAATTTATTTTGGAATGCTTGATAAAGTTACTAGTAAAAATTTAAGAAGAAAAGGTAAAAAACGAAAATCTAAAGAAAATCGTGGCAAGTTTAATGGTAAATCAATTAAAGAACGAGATATAAATGTTAATGATCGTATAACACTTGGTCATTGGGAAGGAGATACTATAGTATCATCACGAGGTAAAAGCAAATCATGTTTAATAACTTTAGTTGAAAGAGTATCACGATTTACTTTAGCAATATTAGTTAAAAACAGAACTACTAAAGTTATTAATAAAAATGTCAGTTATTATTTATCAATTCTTCCTAAAAACATTGTTAAAACTATTACTTTTGATCGTGGCAAAGAATTTTCAAATTGACAACAACTTGAAAAAAATTTAGATGTAAAAATTTATTTTGCCAATCCATATTCACCTTGACAAAGAGGTACTAATGAAAATACTAATGGTTTAATTAGAGAAAAATTTCCTAAAAAATTTATTTTTTCAAAAACTAATAAAAATGAAGTTCATAAATTTATATTGTCTTTAAATCAAAGACCGAGAAAAATATTAAATTATCTTTCACCAATCGAATATTTGGATAGAAAAATAATTTAGTTGCACTTACCTTTACAATTTAGCATTTTAATAAAATTAAAGTATTAATGTCATAAATAACTAGTTATTTATTGGTATAATAAACAATGTAGGTGAAAATATGGCATTTTTTAAAAATTTAAAGACAAAATTATTTGGTCAAAAGACAACTAAATATGATCAGGGCCTTAAAAAGTCAAGAACATTATTTGCATCTAAAATTAAAGCATTAGCAGCGCGTTATCATCAACTTGATGAACAATATTTTGAAGAATTAACTGAAGTATTAATTTTAGCAGATGTTGGATACAAAATGGCAGAAACTATTACTGATGAAATTCGTCATGAAGCTAAAATCCAAAAATTAACAAAACCAAAAGATATTAATGATATTATTATTGATAAAATGTTTGTTATTTATACTGATGGTCAGTTGGTTTCTACAAGATTAAATTTTAGTAGTAATAATATTTCGTTATTTTTAGTTGTTGGTGTTAATGGTAATGGTAAGACAACATCAGCAGCTAAATTAGCAGCTAAATTAAAAACACAAGGTAAAAAACCAATTCTAGTTGCTGCTGATACTTTTCGTGCTGGTGCAGTTGAACAATTGCAAATTTGAGCAGAAAGAATTGGTATTCCTTGTTATTTAGGAACACCAAAGCAAGATCCAGCTAGTGTTGTTTATGCTGGAATTGAAGCAGCTAAATCTGAAGGTTGTGATGTTATTATTGTTGATACAGCAGGGAGATTAGAAAATAAAGTTAATTTGATGCAGGAGTTAAAAAAGATTAATAAAATTATTACTCAGAAATTAGGACATGAAGCTAATGAAACATTGTTAGTAATTGATGGTACAACTGGACAAAATGGTATTAATCAAGCGCAAGAATTTATGAAAATTGTTTCTTTGACTGGCATTATTTTAACAAAAATGGATGGCACTGCTAAAGGTGGCATTATTCTTGCTATTAAGGAAGAATTAGATATTCCTGTTAAATTAATGGGTTTTGGTGAAGGTATTAATGACTTGGAAGAGTTTGATTTAGATAAGTATATTTTTAGTTTAACAAGTAATTTGTTTGTGGAGTATGAAAATGAATAGTTTAAAAAAACAAGTTTTATATTATAGTTTATTTGCTTTTTATAATACATTATTAACAGCAAAACAAAAACAATATTTTACAAATTACTTTATTGAGAATTTATCTTTACAAGAAATCGCTGATTTACAAAAAGTATCACGAACGGCTGTTCATGATAGTCTACAAAAAGTTATTATTTTATTAAATAAATATGAAAGTAATTTGCATCTTTATGAAAAATATAAACAACGACAAGTAATATATGAAAAATATACGGAAAAGTATAATTTTATTAAAGTTTTACAAGAAATTGATAAAATAGAATAAAGCAGGTGGAAATTAATGAAGATTTTAATAATTGGTGATATTTACAGTATTGTTGGTAGACAAATGGTTAAATATTGAATTCCTAAAATAAAAAAGGAATATGAAAATCAATTTAAGATTGATTTAGTAGTTGCGAATGGTGAAAATACTACTCATGGTAAATCATTATGTAAAAAACACTATGATGAATTAAAAAATGCTGGTATTGATATTATTACTACCGGTAATCATATTTTTGGTCATCCTGATGTTGCTAAGTATATTAATACAACTCCCGATTTATTGCGTCCTTTAAATTATAATCCTTATCATCCAGGTAATGGTACAATTTTAGTTAAAGTTGGTAATAAAAAAGTACGTGTAACAAACTTAATTGGTCGTACTTTCATGGATAAATCTGATAATCCTTATTTTGCTCTTGAACAACTTATTACGATTGATAAACAAAATAGTGAAGAAAAAAGTGACATTCATATTATTGATTTTCATGCTGAAGCAACAGCGGAAAAGTTATCTTTTGCTTGAAATTTTGATGGTCAAGTTACTTGTGTGGTAGGAACTCATACTCATGTTCAAACAGCAGATAATCGTTTATTACCAAAAGGTACTGCTTTTATTAGTGATGTTGGAATGACAGGTCCGTTTTATTCTATTATTGGTGCTAAAGCTGAAGAAGTTATTATTCGTGATAAAAAAAGTATGCCGGCAAAATTTAGTCCAGCTGATGGTGAAGGTCAATTTTCAGCTGTTTTATTAACTATTAATGATGAGACAAATAAAGCACAAAAAATTGAACGTATTTTTATTCATCCACAAGCACCTAATTTTAAAATTTACGAATAATTACAAATATAGGAAGGGACTAACTTTAACATGATATGAAACAATGCTAATTTTTTTACTGATAAAAATGGTTTATATTCGATTTTAATTGGGATTAGTATATTAATTATTTTAATAATTTTAAGAATTTTATTAATGGCAAAAATTAAAGATAATGTTCATGTACAACAAGCTGCTGAAATACGAGAAAAGGTAATTATTTTACGTGATGGTTATGAAGTAAAATTATTTAAGCAAATGGTTGATAAAAGTACAGTCATTATTATTGGTGCTCATGGCTTGCAAGGTCAAAAAGATGATTTTAAATTATTAAGTTCTTTTTGTAAAAAATCACAACTATCTTTAATTACTTATGATCGAAGAGGTAATGGTAAAAATGGACAAGATTGAAAATTTAAATCATTAGGTACTGATATTAATGATTTAAAAGATATAATAAGTGCAGTAAAATCTAAATATCCTAATCAAAAAATTATTATTTTTGGTGAATCATTAGGCGCAGCTATTGCTAGTCATGCTGTTAAAAATAATTCACAAGTATCAGCATTAATTACTAGTAATTTAGTAACTAAAAAAAATCTTTATCAATTTTCATTAAGTTTTATTATTTGTTTTTGTTTTGCTTTTATTTTTAATTCTAATATTCAAATGCCAATCTATGTTGAAAATCAAGATATTTCTAGTAATAATGCTCATATTACTAATATAAATCAAAGATATAGTAATCGTCAAAATTGATCATTACGTTTTTTACTACAATTTAAAAAAATTAATAAAAAAAGTATAATGGAAATTAGTAATTCAAAACTTCCAACGTTAATCTTGCAAAGTGCTGATGATGTATTTAGTGATTTTCATCAACTTAAAATTAATAAAAAATATTGGAAGAAACATCATAGTTATGTTTTTATTTTTGATGGTAAACATGCTTTAATTAATGAACCTAATATTAAAGATATATTTGATAATGAAATTATGCCATGAATTACAAAAAAAATTTTACTTGAGAAAGGTTAAAAAATATGAAATTAATACCTAATATTACCCATCTTCTTTTTACTAGTGAGTCTGTTGCTCCTGGTCATCCTGATAAGATTTGCGATCAAATTGCTGATGCAATTTTAGATGCTTTTTTAAAACAAGATCCACATGCCAAAGTAGCATGTGAGGTTTTTATTACTACAAATTTTGTTTTAATTGGTGGTGAAGTTCATAGTCATGCTCAAGTTGATTATCAAGCAATTGCGCGAAAAGTTATTACTGAAATTGGTTATATAAATGATGAAATTGGATTTAATGGTTTTACTTGTGAAATTAAAGTGTTAATTCATGAACAATCACCTGATATTTTACAAGGTGTTGAATTAAAAAATCATCAAATTGGTGCTGGTGATCAAGGAATAATGTTTGGTTATGCATGTCAGCAAACATCAGAATATATGCCATTAGCAATTGTTTTAGCACATGAATTAATTAAACGATCTACAAAATTACGAAAGGAAAAAAAATTTAAGTATGCACTTCTTGATATGAAAGCGCAAGTTACTATTGATCAAGAAGACCCTAAAAATTTAAAAATACATACTATTTTAATGAGCATTCAACATCAAGCAAATTATGATGAAAAACAATTTAAAACATTTATTCATAAAGAAATTATGCAATATATTGCTAATAAATATCATTTAAATCTTGATTTTAAATATTTAATTAATCCAACTGGTAAATTTGTAATTGGTGGACCTGCTGGTGATACTGGTTTAACAGGAAGAAAATTAATGGTTGATACTTATGGTGGAGCTGCTTGTCATGGCGGGGGAGCTTTTTCAGGAAAAGATCCCACTAAAGTTGATAGAACGGGTGCTTATTATGCTAGGTATATTGCTAAAAATATTGTTGCTGCTAACTTAGCAAAGATTTGTGAAGTACAATTAGCTTATGCAATTGGAACTCCTGAACCAATTGCAATATTTGTTAATACTCATCAAACTATTATTTCCGGTTTAACAGAGGCAAAATTAACAGAAATAATTTATCAAGTCTTTGATTGTTCTGCTAGTGCTATGATTGATAAATTAGAGTTATTTAAACAAAATTATCAACAATTATCAACTTATGGTCATTTTGGTAGAAATGATTTACAATTACCTTGAGAGAAATTAGATAAAGTTAGTTTATTGAAAACTTATTTATCAAAAAAATAAGATGGGGAGAGATATTTTATGTTTTTAGAAGTAATAGCTACATATTTAAAAGATATAGAAAAAATTAATAATTCTTTAGCTAATCAAGTTGAACTTTGTACTGCTATGGAATTTGGTGGTTATACTCCAAATTATGAATTGATTGCTGAAGCATGTAAAATTTCATTGAAACCAGTAATGGTTATGGTCAGAAATAATAATAATGGTTTTAATATTACTGATAATGATTTTAAAATCTTTAAAGAGATATTGAATTTATTAAAACAACTCATGCATCAGGTATTGTTTGTGGTATTTTAACTAAAGATAATAATATTGATGTTGAAAGAATGAGTGAAATTATTAAATTAGCAAAGCCTTTAAAAATAACTTTTCATCGTGCTTTTGATGAAATTTTTAATAAAAAACAAGCTTTAGAACAGTTAGTAAAATTAGGTGTTACTACAGTTTTAACTTCTGGTGGTCAAGATAATATTGTAAATAATATTAATAAATTTAAAGAATTAAAGAAATTAAATTTACCAATAAAAATTATTGCTGGTGGTGGAGTTAATTTAGAAAATGTTAATGTTTTATTAAAAAATGGTATTAATGATATTCACGTTGGAAAATGTGTGCACGAAGATAATAATTTTAATAATCCTATTAATTATCAATTAATTAATAATATTAAAAATATGGCATAAATAATAAAAAGTTTTATAATAGATAAGATTAAACATTTAACAAGGTTACTGTTCTTTTAATACAAAAGAACAGTAACCTTTATTGATGGTTTATTATTATAATTAGTTGCATTGATTTCATTTTTATTAGATTCTAAAGAACATTGTTTTGTTAAAATTTTTTCTACTTTTGTATGTTTTTGTTTTTGTGCTCTTATTAAAGCAGTTTCACCACGTAAATTTATTTTATTAATATCAGCACCATTGGCTATTAATAAATCAACTACATTTAAATGGCCATTTTTAGCGGCCTTTGTTAAAGCAGTATTGCCAAATTTTGTTTTATGATTAACATTAGCACCGTTTGTTATTAAAAGATTAACTATTTCTGTGTGACCTTGTTCAGCAGCTAATAATAAAGCTGTATCATCATTTTTGTTTATATAATTAATGTTAGTACCATTTGTTATTAAAAGATTAACTATTTTTATGTAACCTTTTTTGGTAGCTAATAATAAAGGTGTATCATAATCTTTATTTATATAATTAACATTAGCACCGTTTGTTATTAAAATTTTAACTATATTTTCATGACCTTGTTCAATAGAAAGTGTTAAAGCAGTATCTTTTGTGTTATTTATATGATTAACATTAGCACCGTTTGTTATTAAAAGATTAACTATTTCTGTGTGACCTTGTTCGGCAGCTAACATTAAAGCAGTATCTTTTGTACTATTTATATGATTGATATCAGTATTATTTTCTATTAAAAATTGAACTATTTCAATGTGACCATAATCAGCGGCTGTTATTAAGGCACCCTCCATATCGAACTTATTGTTATCAGGATTAAGTAGTAAAGTTTTAACTGTTTGTAAGTCACCTTCTTCAATAGCTGTTAAAAATTTATTTTTAGGCATTTCTTTATCTTCCTTTTCTAAAGCTGAATTATACTTGTAAGTGCAAGTAAATAAAATTGCAAAAAATTCTCATATAAAAATTTCATAATGCTAAATTTAGTTTAGAAAAAAGTAAGGAGTTTTTATATGAGTTATAAACATCTTGGCATAGATGAAAGGATTTATATTGAGAATCAATTGAAATTTAAATTTAAAATTAGTGAAATAGCTAAAAATCTTAATCGAAGTATTAGTACTATTATTCGAGAAATTAATAGAAATAAAGATAATAATCATTATTTTTCATTAATTGCACAAAATAAAGCTGAAAATCGAAAACAATCACATATTAGTTTTCATAAGTTTAAAAATAAGAATTTAGTAAAATATGTACAACAAAAATTACTATTAGGTTGATCACCTGAACAAATTTATGGCAGAATTAAAAATTTTCATAAAGAGTGAGTTATTAGTTTTAAAACAATTTATACTTGAATTTATTTTGGAATGCTTGATAAAGTTACTAGTAAAAATTTAAGAAGAAAAGGTAAAAAACGAAAATCTAAAGAAAATCGTGGCAAGTTTAATGGTAAATCAATTAAAGAACGAGATATAAATGTTAATGATCGTATAACACTTGGTCATTGAGAAGGAGATACTATAGTATCATCACGAGGTAAAAGCAAATCATGTTTAATAACTTTAGTTGAAAGAGTATCACGATTTACTTTAGCAATATTAGTTAAAAACAGAACTACTAAAGTTATTAATAAAAATGTCATTTATTATTTATCAATTCTTCCTAAAAACATTGTTAAAACTAGTACTTTTGATCGTGGCAAAGAATTTTCAAATTGACAACAACTTGAAAAAAATTTAGATGTAAAAATTTATTTTGCCAATCCATATTCACCTTGACAAAGAGGTACTAATGAAAATACTAATGGTTTAATTAGAGAAAAATTTCCTAAAAAATTTATTTTTTCAAAAACTAATAAAAATGAAGTTCATAAATTTATATTGTCTTTAAATCAAAGACCGAGAAAAATATTAAATTATCTTTCACCAATCGAATATTTGGATAGAAAAATAATTTAGTTGCACTTACCTTTACAATTTAGCAAAAATAACTTAATTTACAAGTATTTTTGCATATTAAAGTTATATTGTAAAATATTTGGTTTTCATATATTATTAATTCAAAATCTTTATTGGTTTTTAAATTAACTTATTATTTTTAAGCGAGGTAAAAAATGAAAAACTTAGTAAAATTATTATCGATCTTAACAATATCAACACCAATACCATTATCAGTTGTTGCTTGTGATAATAACACAACACAAAAAACAGAATTAAAAGATAAAATTACTAAACTAACAACAAATATTACTGTAGATGTTAATAAAAGTAATAAAAAATTAGATACATTAATAAATAATACAATAGAAGTTAAAAACTTAAATCCAAAGTTAGGTAACCCTGTAATTAAATATTTTAGTGATAAAGAAGCTAAAAATGATATAACTGCTAAATTACAAAAAGTTGGTGATTTATATATAGTTATTACTAGCAATAGTAATGATTTGAATTATCAAGGTTCAACAGCACCAATTAAAATAAATATAAAAGAACAATCTGATAAAACTGATTTAAGTACTATTATTCAATTAACTGGTTTAGACATTATTGCTAATCCAAGTAAAAGTTATAAAGAATTAATTAGTAATATAAATAGTTTTGATGAATTTAAGTCAACACCATTAGCTGCTGGTTATCAACTTCAATTTTATAACGAAAATAATGAAGAAATAACAAACAATAAACAAGAACTTGAAAAAGTATCTAAAATAGTTGTCAAAATAAGTAGTAATTCAAATGATCCAAATTATCAAGGTTCAACAATGATTGATATAACTAAACAAACAATTATTTCAGATATTGATATGCAAAATTATTTTGCAAAGACAACTTTGCCATTCGCTTCATGAGCACCAGCAACTTCAACTAAAGAAACAATGAATAAACCAGAAGCAGTAACAGATGTTATAAATAAATTAAAAAAATTACAAAAAAATTCAGAATTAGATGTTAAAGTTTTATTAAAAGGTATGTATAAAGAAAAAATTGATTTTAATAAGCTTAGAAATGAAAATGAAATTTATGATAAAAATGAAAAGCCAGTACCTAATGATTGATTTAAAGATAAAGAATCAGATAAAGAAGCAAATGTATTGATTTTTTATGGTAATACAGAAACTGGTTATTTTTATCCTATAAAAATAAATATAAATTAATTTATTAAAATTTATGATAAAAAATAAACTCTCTTTTAATTAAAAGAGAGTTTTTATTATTTAAACTTTTTTATTTTTTTCTTTTAAATTTTGATGTTTATAGAACATTCTATTTTCAATACTTGCAATACGAGCAGTTGATTCACCAACATTAATATTAACAAATGCTTCATCAATTGCATAGATCTTTGCATCTAAGTTATCTAAATGATGTAAAATTTCAGCTTCTATTGTTTTTGGTAAGACAGGTGAACCATATTCATATTTACCATGACTAGCTAATATTAGATGCTGTAATAAAACTACGATTTCTTCGTCTAAGTTAATATTTAATTCCTTACAAGCAAGTGTAACTTGCATTGCACCTAATGAAATATGACCAATCATTTTACCTGATAGTGTATATGAACTAATAGGATTATTATTTAATTCAACCATTTTTCCATAATCGTGCATAATGATTCCTGCATATAATAGTTCACTATTAATATTACGATCATTATAAAGTGCTACTACTTGTTTTGCCATTCTTAACATTGTTACTGAGTGTCATAATAAACCGCTTTGAACAGCATGATGCATTTTAACTGCTGCTGGTCATTTTTTATAATCATCAATATTTTTTTTATTAAAACATTGGATTAATACTTTTTTTAAAATTGGATTTTTAAATTCCTTTATTGTTTGACTAATTTCAGTTCATGCTTCAATAATATTAATTGGTGCTTGTGTAAGTAATAAATCATAATATTCACTAGGATTAGTAATAATAGTTCAATTATTAATTTTTAGTTGTATTTCATTATTATAATTAATGCTATTTGCTTCAATTTTAATTACTTGTCCTATTGTTAATTGTTCAATAGTTTCTTTGCTTACGTCTCAAATTCTTGCTGAAATTGTCCCAGTTTTATCTTGTAATTGTAAGTTTAAATAATTAGTAGTGTTAGAAGCAACACCTTGAATTACTCGATTAATAATTACTACTAAACTTAAAACATTATTAGGTTTAATATCTTTAATTACAGTCATTTTTTAGTTCCTTTCTATCATTTTATATCTTTGATATTTAGATATTTGATAGCTAATTCTTCATACATTTTTCTCATTTTTAATTGTGCATAATTAATGGTTTTATCAACACAAACAAAATAGAATTTAATTTTTGGCTCAGTTCCACTAGGTCTAACAGCAAATCATGAACCATCACTGAAGTAAAATTTTAGTAAATTTTGCGATGGCATTCCATGTAAACCAGTTTGATAATCTTCAACTTTAATTGTTTTAATATTATTAAGTGTTGGTATTTTACTAGTTCTTAATGTTTCTAACATATTATTAATAGTATTTTGTCCTGTTTTGCCTTTTAAAATAAGATTAACAGTATAACAGTAATAATATCCAAATTTTTGATAAATATTTTCTAAAACATCAACTAATGTTTTTTGTGACTTTTGATAATATCAAGCCGCTTCTGCTGCTACTATTGCTGATTGAATACCATCTTTGTCACGAGTAATATCTTTAATAACATAACCATATGCTTCTTCAAAACCAAAAACAAAGTTAATGTTACGTTCTTTTTCTTTTAGCATTTCTGCACCAATTCATTTAAAACCAGTTAACGTTTTAATAACTTGACATCCATATGATTTAGCAATCATATCAGATAAATTTGAAGTAACAAATGTATTGTACATAACAGGATTTTTTGGCATTGTTTTATTAAGTTGATAATGGCTTAATAAATATTCTAATAAAATTGGTGCTATTTCATTACCTGTTAATAATACATAATCATTATTATGTTTTACAGCAATACCAATGCGATCAGCATCAGGATCATTTAAAATAATTAATGGTGCATCATGTTTTTTAGCATATTTAATTGCTAAATCAAATGTTGGTTTTACTTCGGGATTGGGCGACACTACACCTTTAAAATCAGGATCATAGTTAGCTTGCTCTGTTACTAAAATAATTTCATAACCGCATTGTTCTAAAATTGGTTTAACTCATTCACGACTAGTACCGTGTAGATTAGAAAATACAATTTTAAAGTTACGATTTTTAACTTGTGGATAAAACTGTAAATTTTTAATATCGTCACGATAATTATCTTCTACTGTTGAAGGCACTTCTTTAATTAGGTTAGTATCATAATCGAATGTTAATTGAAAATCATCAGGCAATTGTTCCATTTTATTGCTAATTATATTGGTAACATTAGGAAGAAATTGACAGCCATATTGATCATAAATTTTATAACCATTATATTCAGGAGGATTATGACTGGCTGTAATAACAATTCCAGCAAGAGCATTAACTTTTCTAATACTATATGAAAGTACTGGTGTTGGTCTTAAATCATTATTTTTAAATAAAAAAACAGGAATTTTATGTTTAGCTAAAGTTTTTGCTGTTAACATTGTAAATTCTGCTGAAAAGTGACGATTATCATGAGCAATAATAACACCACGAAGTAAGTCTTTTTCAGAAAAGGCAGATTTTAAATATTGAATAAATGCGACAGTTGCCTTCATAATAATAATTTCATTAATTCTGCCGGTACCAACTCCAGTAATACCACGCATGCCAGCTGTACCAAATTCTAAAGTTGTAGTAAAAGCATCTTCAATTTCACTTTTAGACATTGTAGTTAATTGTTTTTTTAAGTGTTGTGGTAAGTTTTGCTTTTTTCAAATCTCATATGTTTTTAGTACATTCATTATTATTTCTCCTTTATAATAAAAAATTAAGTTTATAGGTAAATCATACTATAAAATAAGAAGAAAATAAATTTTAGTAGTTAATCTAAACATAAACTTTGAATTAAATAATAAAAAATAAAATTATTAAAAATTTCAATTTCAATCTTTAATAATTTTATTTTATTTTTATATTGATTGTGAATTGGTTTTATTTAGAATTGTTATTGGTTGTTTGTCATTTTTAATAGAATTTATTGCTTTAATGTTTATTTTTTTATTTGGTTCTGAAGTTTTAATTAGTTTATATAATGGTACTTGTTTGTTATCTTTATTAAGATACTGATCACTAGTAATAGTACCAACAAGTTTTTCATTATTATTTAGTAATATTTCAGCAAGAGATGTTGTTATTGGTAATTGTGGTTTAATTTTTCTTGAATTTGTTGTTGTTTTTTCTTTTTCTGTTATAAGATTTTCTGATTTTTTACTATATAGCACTTCTAAATATCTCCTTTTTCAAATTAAAAATCTATTTACTTTAAAATAAAAGTAAATAGGTAAAAACTTATATTAATTTTAGGAAAATTATATCATAATATCTATATTAAATATAGATATTTTTCATTTATTTTTGTATTAGATAACTATTGTTTAATTAGAAATAGTTACCTCCTTAGAAGTTTTATAATTTAATTGTTTATAAAAAAATACATGTATATGAAATTAAATATTAATACTTATATAAGTGTTAATTATAATTTTCATCAAAAGTATTATTTTTTATGTTATTATATATTCATAATTTAATAACTGTTCAGTCCTAACATAGAGATATATCTATATTAGGATTTTTATTAAATTAAAGTTTTAAAGAAAAGGAAAAAAGATTAAAAGAAATTCCTAAAGATAAAACTAAAACAAATTAATTAAAGTAGCAGTAAACAATAGAACAGTTCTTGCTTATGCTTGAGACCCCAGATTAGTAAATAAGAAACATTGTGAGGTTGAGTTACAAATCAGTGAATATAAAAAATTTTGTTTTAAAAACAATTTCAGGACAATTATAAATAAAGATTACAAATGTAATCTTTATTTATCTCTTTATATTAATTTTAAGTTATTAATTTTTTTTATTGATTTTACTTGGAATTTCTTGTAAATGAGTTACAATTGTATTAAAGTTTTAAAGGAACTTTGGAACAAAATATTTTGGTTTTTTTTATAGACCTCGTTTAAATTTTTGTATTTAAATTAGGTTTTTTGTTTTATTATATCGTTTAAAGGAGTGAGAAATATGAAATCACAATTTTATAGAGATGGAATAATTTATTATGCAATGAATTTAGAAAAGTGAGCAAATGTTGAAAATAAAACTTACTTTATAAAATATCATGATGTGATTTTAAAATTAACTGATATCATTAATTGTTATGATTTAAAAAATATTTCTGAAGTAAAAGTTTATAAGTTCTTAGCAGATGCTTTTAATAGTCGAATTTTAAAAGAAGTAGGGGATAACTAATGAAAATTAATTTAGAAGAATGCACAAATAATAAAATAAAATATTTAGAATCATTACCAGAAAGAACTAATGGAATGTCTTTAGTTATGTATCCAGTAAATTCATGAGCAGAAATAGTTAATAAATGTGCTTGCAGTAATTGTAGTGATGAAGAAACAGCAGTAGTACTACAAACTAAAAAAGGTCCTAAAATATAAACCATTATAAAAAAATAAAAGCCGTAATTAATACGCCTTTTTTTATTTTATAATGGAGCGGGTGATGGGAATCGAACCCACGTCTTCAGCTTGGAAGGCTGTAATAATACCATTATACGACACCCGCAGTTATGTTAACCACCATGTATTTATATCATATTACTAAAATTAAAGTCAACTACTTTTGATAAACAAGTTAAAAAAAATTATTTTTTAATCTTTTTTTCAATATGTTTATTTTTTTTCTTTTTAAATAAAAGAAGTTTTTCTTTAAAGAAAAAAGAAACAATGACAAAAATAATTGAAGCTATAGCAAAAAAATGAGCAATTAATCATATAATTCAGAATTTATTAATGTTTAAACTAAAAAGAAAAGTTGTGCACAATATTGTGATAATTAGTGACAGTGTTAAAAATACTAATAAAATTTGTTTTTTATTAGTAACTCATATTGGCATAATAAAAATAAATAGAATTATACTAGTAATTGGTCAAATCATAATTTGAATTGAAGTATTCATAATTTTGGCAACAAATGAGTTTTGAGATTTAGGAAAAAAATTATTAGTCATAAACATTAGTCAAAATAAAAATAAAAATAAAGAAGCAATTGTTAAAGTTATTTTGCTAATTAATAAAATTTGTTTTAATTTATTTTTTTCCATTTCACTCACCATTTAATAATAAGTTTTGTAATCTGGCATTTTAATGCCAGATTACAAAAAAACCTAATTATAATACTTTATCATAAGTATACTAAAATATTTTAAAAAATATTATTCTTTGTTTTTTTCTTTTCTTTTTTGTTTTTTATGACTCTTAAAATCCATTATGACAAAGAAAATAAAAAGACCAATAATACTTACTAAAGAAATTACCATTAAAATAATTGCTCCAACATCCATGTTTTTTAACCTCTTTCAGTTTTTGTTTTTATTTTAAATAATTTATTAAAACTATTATGAATATTTTTATGATAAGTTAAGATAAAAGTTAAAAGCAAAACTAACCCAACACCAAGTGTTAGACCAACTGTACCATAGACAAAATTAGCATTGATAATATTAATAATAAAATCATAGATACCAGTAGCAATATTAATTAAAATTAAAATTGGTGCGATAATTAAAATTACTATTTTATATCCTTTTGTTCATTTCATTCATGAATTTTCATTATTATATAATTTTAATGTATCATATAGTTTTCAGCCATATGGACTAATACCAATTAATAAAATAAACCCAATTATTAGTAGTCAAATTTGTGCTACTCAGATTGCTAGCCCATTAAACAGCGCTGGTGAATTACTAAAGGTAAATAATACTGATACTGCCATTGCTCCTAATAATGATATTGCTAATGCTTGTTTGCGCTTTAAATGAATTTCATATTCTAGACCATTTACCATTGATTCAACTTGACCAATTAGTGAGGACATACCCGCAAAGAAAAGTGTAACAAAAAATAATATTGCTAAAATATTTCCTAAAATAGGAACTTGATTATTAATAATAGCAAATAATTGTGGTATTACTTGGAAAATCAAAGCAGGTCCTGCTTGAAATACATATTTAATATCAGTTTTACCTTGATTTTGAGCAATTGCACCTATTGAATTAAAAACAATAATTGTTGTTAATATACCAATAACGCTAGTACCAAAGGCTACTACAAAAGCTTGATTAGTACTATCTTGTTTTTCAGGAGCATGAGCTGCATAAATATAAATGGTTCCTGTACATGTTGATAACATAAAGAATGATTGACCAAAAGCATCTTTTCATAATCCAGGATTTAATAATTCTTTAGCATCTAAATCAAACATTACATTTAATCCAAGTTTAGCACCTGATAATGTACTAGTATAAATTGCTAAAATAATAATTATTAAAAATAAAAATGGAATCATAATTTTATTGGCTTTTTCAATTCCTTTTTCAACACCACCTAGTAGAATGATACCTAAAATAATTCATACACCAATTGTTGCAAGTAAAATCATTCAATTTAAGTTACCTAGGCTATTTAAATTGCTAATATCTTGATCATTTGTTTGTTGTAAAATATTATGATAAAAATAAGAACCTTTATTTAAATTAGAAGTAAAACTAATAATAATATTAATTAAAGTTCATCCTACTAAAACACTATAATAAGTACTTAGTAAAATAACGGTTGTTGAATGCAATCAAGAGAAAAAAGCACCCTTTTTACCTCCAACCTCACTAAAAAATTCAATATGATTTTTGCGATATTTATTACCAATTGTCATTTCAATAAATAAAACTGGTATTGCACAAATTACCATACATATTAAAAAAGGGATTAGAAAAGCACCATGATGGTTATACATTTGAGTTGGAAATCCTCAAATACCACCTAATCCTACTGCCGAACCCATTACTGAAAGTAAAAATCCTAATTTTGAGATATTTAAGCGTTGTTTTTTCATATTAATAAATGACCTCCTTTATAACAGTTAATTATACGCTAAATTGTAAAGGTAAGTGCAACTAAATTATTTTTCTATCCAAATATTCGATTGGTGAAAGATAATTTAATATTTTTCTCGGTCTTTGATTTAAAGACAATATAAATTTATGAACTTCATTTTTATTAGTTTTTGAAAAAATAAATTTTTTAGGAAATTTTTATCTAATTAAACCATTAGTATTTTCATGAGTACCTCTTTGTCAAGGTGAATATGGATTGGCAAAATAAATTTTTACATCTAAATTTTTTTCAAGTTGTTGTCAATTTGAAAATTCTTTGCCATGATCAAAAGTAATAGTTTTAACAATGTTTTTAGGAAGAATTGATAAATAATAACTGACATTTTTATTAATAACTTTAGTAGTTCTGTTTTTAACTAATATTGCTAAAGTAAATCGTGATACTCTTTCAACTAAAGTTATTAAACATGATTTGCTTTTGCCTCTTGATGATACTATAGTATCTCCTTCTCAATGACCAAGTGTTATACGATCATTAACATTTATATCTAGTTCTTTAATTGATTTACCATTAAACTTGCCACGATTTTCTTTAGATTTTCGTTTTTTACCTTTTCTTCTTAAATTTTTACTAGTAACTTTATCAAGCATTCCAAAATAAATTCAAGTATAAATTGTTTTAAAACTAATAACTCACTCTTTATGAAAATTTTTAATTCTGCCATAAATTTGTTCAGGTGATCAACCTAATAGTAATTTTTGTTGTACATATTTTACTAAATTCTTATTTTTAAACTTATGAAAACTAATATGTGATTGTTTTCGATTTTCAGCTTTATTTTGTGCAATTAATGAAAAATAATGATTATTATCTTTATTTCTATTAATTTCTCGAATAATAGTACTAATACTTCGATTAAGATTTTTAGCTATTTCACTAATTTTAAATTTAAATTTAAATTGATTCTCAATATAAATTCTTTCATCTATGCCAAGATGTTTATAACTCATATAAAAACTCCTTACTTTTTTCTAAACTAAATTTAGCATTATGAAATTTTTATATGAGAATTTTTTGCAATTTTATTTACTTGCACTTACAAGTATAATTCAGCATTATTAAAAATAAATAATAAGAAAAAACAAGGTTTTTAAGTAAATTTTAAAAAAGTAATATTAAAAAATAAAACTCCTCCTTATATAAGGAAATAATAAAAATTTATTTTTAATATTATTAATTTAATTATTTAAGTTATTAAAATTATTTTTCATAATTTCAATATTAATGATTATATTACTTTCATTTATTTAATATAGGGTTATAATACAAGAAGTAATAAATAAAGACTAGAGTTTATCTCATATTTAAGAATTGTAATTCTTAATATGGGTGTTTTTATATTAATTTTATTACTTTAAATTATTTTTTAGAAAGGATGAAAAATATGGATTCATCACCAGCAAGAAGTTATTCTTCTACAGAACAATTATTACCAAATGATTTAATATCAACTAATAATAGAAATAGGGTAGTACCTACTATAAGAGATGTGTTACTTACTCTTGGTAATTGAATGGTAACTGGGGGTAACTATTTATTATATCAAGATGGAGTATTATCACTAGCACCAGCATTATTTTTTATGTTGGAAGGAGGAATTAATTCAAAAATTTCGTTAACTAATTTAATATTAAGATATTGAAATATTAATAATGTAAGGATTAATAATTTATTAACAGGAGTGAGTTTTGCAACAGCACCATTATTACCACTAGCAGTAGCTTGACTTAACTGACCAACACCCAATCCAGATACATTACCTGTTACATATGCTTTTATTACAGCAGCAGCAGCTTCAAGTTTAAATCATATAGTGACAATTAGTAAAAAAATATCAGAATGTTGTGCACCTAATAATGAAGAAAATGCAATAAATCAACAACGTAATATATGACAAAAAATAGGTAATACAGCTGCAAGTTTATTAGCACCAATAACTATTGCTAGTGCAATTACTGGTGTTAGTATTTTTGCATATCATGAATTAAGTAATCCAAATAATAATGATGATGACCAACCATTTTATAAGAAAAGATCAACAGCTTTTTGAGACACAATAGCTGGTCTTGCAATAGTTGGTACTGGTTTATTAGTAAATACTGGAATGGAATTATATGAAAATTGATGTGCGGATGTTAATGATTTTGATGAGGAAGATAATTATGAAAATATTTCTAGCAGTACATCTTCACCATCATCATCAAGTTCTGAAGATAGTGATGATAATAATCCATTATTAAATAAACCTTTTAATCCAGAAAAAATTAATAATGGAGAGGAAACACAATCAGTCATGTCAACTTCTCATGTTGTTGAAATAGCTGATCCTAAACCACTTAATACAGCAGCATTAAATTCTGAAGAACGTTTGTCTGTTAAACAACAATCTTCAGAACGTCGATTATCAGTTTAATAATATTTAATATTATAAAAATAAAAAGGTATTCTTAAAAGAATACCTTTTTATACTAATAATTTAATATTAGTGGTGCCCAGAGCGGGACTCGAACCCGCATGATTTCTCGGTAGATTTTGAGTCTACTGCGTCTGCCATTTCGCCATCTGGGCAAAATATAGTTTACTTGCTTATAAAAAATGAGGAATACTTCCTCGTCATTAATAAATATATAAAATGGTGCCCAGAGCGAGACTCGAACTCGCACAACCTGTAAAAGTCATCGGATCTTAAGCCCGACGTGTCTGCCATTTCACCACCTGGGCATCAAATGGTGTCCCCGGCAAGGATCGAACTTGCGACACCTCGGTTAAAAGCCGAGTGCTCTACCGCTGAGCTACGAGGACAAATTAATAAAATATATGGCTGAGGTGGTTGGATTTGAACCAACGCATGACGGCGTCAAAGGCCGTTGCCTTACCGCTTGGCTACACCCCAATAAGTAATATGGTGGAGGGGGAGGGAGTCGAACCCCCGAACTCGAAGAGATCTGGTTTACAGCCAGGTGCAGTTGGCCACTTTGCTACCCCTCCATAAATAATAATGGTGCTGATGACAGGAATCGAACCTGCAACCTACGGTTTACAAAACCGTTGCTCTGCCGGATTGAGCCACATCAGCAGGTAAATGGTGGAGTATGACGGACTTGAACCGCCGACCTATTGCTTGTAAGGCAATTGCTCTCCCAGCTGAGCTAATACTCCTTATTTATTGTTTTATTAGAATTATTTATTCTTAAAAAACCTTAATCATTATAATAGATATTTTTAACATTTACAATTATTTTTTAAAGATAATGTAAAATTATTTTATTTTTAATTATTTTTTAAAAGAAAAGTTAAAAGCTGAATTATACTTGTAAGTGCAAGTAAATAAAATTGCAAAAAATTCTCATATAAAAATTTCATAATGCTAAATTTAGTTTAGAAAAAAGTAAGGAGTTTTTATATGAGTTATAAACATCTTGGCATAGATGAAAGGATTTATATTGAGAATCAATTGAAATTTAAATTTAAAATTAGTGAAATAGCTAAAAATCTTAATCGAAGTATTATTACTATTATTCGAGAAATTAATAGAAATAAAGATAATAATCATTATTTTTCATTAATTGCACAAAATAAAGCTGAAAATCGAAAACAATCACATATTAGTTTTCATAAGTTTAAAAATAAGAATTTAGTAAAATATGTACAACAAAAATTACTATTAGGTTGATCACCTGAACAAATTTATGGCAGAATTAAAAATTTTCATAAACAATTAGTTATTAGTTTTAAAACAATTTATACTTGAATTTATTTTGGAATGCTTGATAAAGTTACTAGTAAAAATTTAAGAAGAAAAGGTAAAAAACGAAAATCTCAAGAGAATCGTGGCAAGTTTAATGGTAAATCAATTAAAGAACGAGATATAAATGTTAATGATCGTATAACACTTGGTCATTGAGAAGGAGATACTATAGTATCATCACGAGGTAAAAGCAAATCATGTTTAATAACTTTAGTTGAAAGAGTATCACGATTTACTTTAGCAATATTAGTTAAAAACAGAACTACTAAAGTTATTAATAAAAATGTCAGTTATTATTTATCAATTCTTCCTAAAAACATTGTTAAAACTATTACTTTTGATCGTGGCAAAGAATTTTCAAATTGACAACAACTTGAAAAAAATTTAGATGTAAAAATTTATTTTGCCAATCCATATTCACCTTGACAAAGATGTACTAATGAAAATACTAATGGTTTAATTAGAGAAAAATTTCCTAAAAAATTTATTTTTTCAAAAACTAATAAAAATGAAGTTCATAAATTTATATTGTCTTTAAATCAAAGACCGAGAAAAATATTAAATTATCTTTCACCAATCGAATATTTGGATAGAAAAATAATTTAGTTGCACTTACCTTTACAATTTAGCATTTATATAAATGGTGTAATTGATAGTTTAATCTATCAAAGTAGTCAGGGAATAACAGTAGATATTTTCTTTTTAAAAGTAGGAATTATTTTTACTATTTTCTTAATGCCAATTTGTTCTGGCTGTAGTATAATTTGATTTATTATTAAACGATTAATTTTTAAAAAATAGAGGTGAATAATGAAAAATAATGATTCATTTATTGAAATTATAAATAAAACTTTGGATAAAACAGTTAATTTAAATTTTAAAACTTTAAAAGGTCATAATATTATATTTATTGTTGATATGGTTAATGGCTTTGCTAAAAAAGGAAATTTATTTTCACCCAATATTAATTCAATTATTAAACCAATTAAAAATTTATTATCAAAAGTAAATACTAATGAAACTAAAGTTATTGCTTTTAATGATGCTCATAATGAACATAGTCCCGAATTTCATACTTTTCCTAGTCATTGTTTGGAAAATACTATTGAATCAGAGTTAGTAGAAGAATTAAAATTTGACAATATTAAGATTATTAAAAAAAATAGTACTAATGGTTTTTTTGCTTTTGATTTTAAGCCAAATTTACAATGGGATAACATTATTATTGTTGGTTGTTGTACTGATATTTGTATTTATCAATTTGCTATTAGTTGTAAAACTTGATTTAATCAGCACAATAAAGAAGTAAATGTTATTGTTCCAATGACAATGACAAATACTTATGATGAACCAGAGCATCCAGCTAATATTTTAAATCAATATGCATGATATTCAATGCTTAAAAATGGCATTACTATTGTTAAGGATGTTATTTAATTAAAGTAGAATTTTAAATAAAATAAATTTATATAAATAATAAATTTTATACATATTACATATTATTTAATAATTTTTATATTTAGCTGAATTATACTTGTAAGTGCAAGTAAATAAAATTGCAAAAAATTCTCATATAAAAATTTCATAATGCTAAATTTAGTTTAGAAAAAAGTAAGGAGTTTTTATATGAGTTATAAACATCTTGGCATAGATGAAAGGATTTATATTGAGAATCAATTGAAATTTAAATTTAAAATTAGTGAAATAGCTAAAAATCTTAATCGAAGTATTAGTACTATTATTCGAGAAATTAATAGAAATAAAGATAATAATCATTATTTTTCATTAATTGCACAAAATAAAGCTGAAAATCGAAAACAATCACATATTAGTTTTCATAAGTTTAAAAATAAGAATTTAGTAAAATATGTACAACAAAAATTACTATTAGGTTGATCACCTGAACAAATTTATGGCAGAATTAAAAATTTTCATAAACAATTAGTTATTAGTTTTAAAACAATTTATACTTGAATTTATTTTGGAATGCTTGATAAAGTTACTAGTAAAATTTAAGACGAAAAGGTAAAAAACGAAAATCTAAAGAAAATCGTGGCAAGTTTAATGGTAAATCAATTAAAGAACGAGATATAAATGTTAATGATCGTATAACACTTGGTCATTGGGAAGGAGATACTATAGTATCATCACGAGGTAAAAGCAAATCATGTTTAATAACTTTAGTTGAAAGAGTATCACGATTTACTTTAGCAATATTAGTTAAAAACAGAACTACTAAAGTTATTAATAAAAATGTCAGTTATTATTTATCAATTCTTCCTAAAAACATTGTTAAAACTATTACTTTTGATCGTGGCAAAGAATTTTCAAATTGACAACAACTTGAAAAAAATTTAGATGTAAAAATTTATTTTGCCAATCCATATTCACCTTGACAAAGAGGTACTAATGAAAATACTAATGGTTTAATTAGAGAAAAATTTCCTAAAAAATTTATTTTTTCAAAAACTAATAAAAATGAAGTTCATAAATTTATATTGTCTTTAAATCAAAGACCGAGAAAAATATTAAATTATCTTTCACCAATCGAATATTTGGATAGAAAAATAATTTAGTTGCACTTACCTTTACAATTTAGCATTAAAGTTTTAAAGAAAAGGAAGAATAAAAGATGGCTAGTAAAGTAATCCAATCAGAAAGCGAGTATCAAGAACTTGAAAATCAACAATTAATAATAAATATTTTTGAAAAATTTGAATTTAATTTAAATTTTAGAAATATGACTTATGAAGATTTATCAATATTAAATATAAAATTATTAAATAATGAATTTAATGATGTTTATCAAGAGATTATTAAGAATAATGAAATAAATGAAAAATTATCTTTCATTTTTATTGAATGTATTAATCAAGATTTTTCTGAAGAAAAAGCACAATATTCTATTCAAGAGCAAATAACTAAGCATATAGTAGAAAGTTTTTTAATTAAAGATCAAGAACAAAAAATGGTAAATGAAATAAATCAATTTGATTTTATAAATGCACCATCAACTAGCACTGGTATATATCATTTACTATCATTTAAAATACAACTTAACTTATAATTACATTTATTTAGATTATTATTTACAAAAAAAATGTCATAATATAATATTGTAAATTAATAAGTGAAGAACAACTAAGTAAATTATATAAAAACCATTCTTTTCAGAATGGTTTTTATATAACTATATTTTAATGTTTTATTAAATTTATTATTAGGAAATTATTTTTTACCTAATAATGTAAATATTTTCTTTTTGTATACTTCAACACCAGGTTGGTTAAATGGGTCAACACCTAATAATTTTGCACTAACAGCACAAGCCTTCATAAAGAAATAACTAGCATAACCAAACATTTTGCCATCCATTGTATCCCATTCTAATAAAATATTTGGTGTTTTTCCTACTATTTCATCACTATGAGCTTCAATAGTTCCTTGTAAGGCAATATTATTAATTTCATGTAAATAATGTTTTGTTAAATAGTTTAATTGATCATTGTTTTCTTTATCAAGTGGAATTTTGATATCTTCATTAGGTTTTTTGATTTTTATTACTGTTTCAAAAAACATTTTTGAACCTTCTTGAATAAATTGGCCCATTGAATGTAAATCAGTTGAAAAAACAACACTAGCTGGTAATAATCCTTTGCCATCCTTACCTTCTGACTCACCAAATAATTGTTTTCATCATTCACATAACATTTGCATTTGTAATTCATAGCTTACTAAAATTTCAACTGCTTTATTATTAGTTTTATGTAAATGATAGCGAGAAACTGCATATAAATAGGCATCATTAACATTAATTTTATCACTTTTACATTCTTTTGCTGCTAATTTCGCACCAGCAATAATTTCTTCACAGTTAATTCCTGCTACCATCATCGGAAAAATACCAACAGGAGTTAAAACAGAGTATCTACCACCGATATTATCGGGAATAACAAAGCTTTCATATCCTTCTTCTTTTGCCAAATCATGGAGTACTCCTCTTGTTTTATCAGTAGTAGCGATAATTCTGTTATTAACAATATTCTTATTTTTCTTTTGTTTAATTAATAGTTCTTTTAACAAACGAAAGGCTATTGCTGGTTCAGTAGTAGTTCCTGATTTAGAAATAACATTAATGGCAAATTCTTTATCTTTTAAATATGATAAAACTTGGTGAACATAAGTTGAACTCATGGTATTACCCATATAAATTACTTTAACAGGAGCGGTATTATTAAATAAACCTTGCACCATATCAATTCCTGCTCTAGCACCTAAGTATGATCCACCAATACCAATTACTACTAAAACTTGTATTTCTTTTTGTAGTTTCAATGCTAGAGTTTTCATTCGTTTTCAAGAGTCTTGAAAAGTAATGTCTTTTTGGTATGCAAATGGAAAATCAATTCATCCTAATCAACCATCTTCATTTTTAGCATTACTTTCCAGTTCAGCGTTAATCACCGTTACTTTTTCTTGATATAAAGTTGATAATTCTTTAATATCTAAATTAGTAAACTTTAAATTAGTTTTTATCACTATTCTATAACCTCCTTATAGTATTTAAAATTAAAATATTAATTCGTAATAATACTATTTAATATTTATAATAAAAATATAGTTGTAAAAATTTTAGATTGCAAGAAAAAAATAAAAAATATTGCCATTTAATGGCAATATTTTTTATTATTTGGAAGAAAAATAGTATTTTAATTATTTTCTTCTTTTTTAAATCAATTATCAACAGTTTCTCTTATTGGTGCAAATCCTTTACCATTTTCTTCAATTGAAGAATTATTCTTTGCAACTAATCCTTGTTCTTTTGTACTTAAACTTAATTGTTGTTTAGTATGATCAATACCTGTTATTTCTGCTTTAACTGATGTACCAATTGTAAAATAATCACTAACATTTTTAACAAATTTAGGGGTAATACGACTAATGTGAATTAAACCAGAAAATCCATTTGGACACTTACAAAAAACTCCAAATTCCTTTATTCCAGTTGGAGTTACGGTAATAATGTCACCAACTTGAAATTGTTGAACATTTGATTCATTTTCTTCATTTTTAATAATTGTACTCATAATAAGTTAATTCCTCTTTCTTTTGTATAATTTAATAATACATAAAAATATTATAACATTATATTTAATCTTGAAGTTAAAATTAATAATATTAATTTTATGAATTTTTAAACATTAGAATGAGAAATTATTAATTGATTTTAAATTTAAAGATTATTAAAATATTAAATTTGTTAGCAATTTCTTTATTTTTAAAGAAATGAATGTTACTTGTAACAATATTACTAATTTTTTTTAATATTTTTCTTTATTTTGCTGAATTATACTTGTAAGTGCAAGTAAATAAAATTGCAAAAAATTCTCATATAAAAATTTCATAATGCTAAATTTAGTTTAGAAAAAAGTAAGGAGTTTTTATATGAGTTATAAACATCTTGGCATAGATGAAAGGATTTATATTGAGAATCAATTTAAATTTAAATTTAAAATTAGTGAAATAGCTAAAAATCTTAATCGAAGTATTAGTACTATTATTCGAGAAATTAATAGAAATAAAGATAATAATCATTATTTTTCATTAATTGCACAAAATAAAGCTGAAAATCGAAAACAATCACATATTAGTTTTCATAAGTTTAAAAATAAGAATTTAGTAAAATATGTACAACAAAAATTACTATTAGGTTGATCACCTGAACAAATTTATGGCAGAATTAAAAATTTTCATAAACAATGAGTTATTAGTTTTAAAACAATTTATACTTGAATTTATTTTGGAATGCTTGATAAAGTTACTAGTAAAAATTTAAGAAGAAAAGGTAAAAAACGAAAATCTAAAGAAAATCGTGGCAAGTTTAATGGTAAATCAATTAAAGAACGAGATATAAATGTTAATGATCGTATAACACTTGGTCATTGAGAAGGAGATACTATAGTATCATCACGAGGTAAAAGCAAATCATGTTTAATAACTTTAGTTGAAAGAGTATCACGATTTACTTTAGCAATATTAGTTAAAAACAGAAATACTAAAGTTATTAATAAAAATGTCAGTTATTAATTATCAATTCTTCCTAAAAACATTGTTAAAACTATTACTTTTGATCGTGGCAAAGAATTTTCAAATTGACAACAACTTGAAAAAAATTTAGATGTAAAAATTTATTTTGCCAATCCATATTCACCTTGACAAAGAGGTACTAATGAAAATACTAATGGTTTAATTAGAGAAAAATTTCCTAAAAAATTTATTTTTTCAAAAACTAATAAAAATGAAGTTCATAAATTTATATTGTCTTTAAACCAAAGACCGAGAAAAATATTAAATTATCTTTCACCAATCGAATATTTGGATAGAAAAATAATTTAGTTGCACTTACCTTTACAATTTAGCATACTTAAAATGGTAAGTTAATATAGATATTTTATTTTATAAATATTATTAAAAATATTAGGATTTATTATAATAATCCTGATTTTTCAAGTAATTATTCTAGAAAAGTTCCCTTGATTTTTTTTAATGCACCTCTACGGAAAATTTTTAAGATGAGAGGAACTTGTATATCATTAATTTTTTTCTTATCTCATAAAATATGAGTTGAATTCAATAGTACTCTAATATCATATGCTGAAGCAAAAACTTCTGGTATTCCTCTATCAACCTTTAATAATTTATAGACAGCTTCCATAGCAGTTCTCACTGAATATTCGGTTGTAAAAACTGTATCATCTTCAGTTTCACTAAAATTACCAATAAACGCTAAATTTTTTGAACCTTCCGGAACTACTAAAGGACGATCACCAATTTCTCTTGGCATAAAGTATGAAGTAATAAATGGCATATAAACTGGTACCACATTACATGAGTTTTTAGCAAGTTGAAAGATTTCTTCTTCAGGAACACCAATATGATATAATCACTCTTGAGCTATTTCCATGATTAAGTATCGTTTTTGTTTTATATTTATTTTTATAATTTTTTATGTTAAGATTTGTTTGTTATTAAAATGTATAAAATTGGTTTTTTTAAAACCTAGAATAGTCGAGTTTTATATATGGATTTTCAACAAGATTTTTATGTTAAAAAGATTTTTTATGCTTGTTATGTTAAAAATGTTGTTTTACCTATTTCTTTTTTAAATAATATTGGAAATAAAAAAGGTAAATGTTATGTTGGTAATAAACAAAAATTAAGAAATAATACTGTTCTTATTAAAACTAATTTAATTCAAAAAGCATTACATAATTTTTATGATAGTAAAATGTTGATTTTTATTACTTTAACTTATAAAGATAATATACAAGATATTAAAAAAGCAAAAAAAGATATTCGTTTATTTTTTCTTAAATTAAAGAAATGGTGAAATGACCCTAAACGTTTTGAACATTTAGGAGAATTAAAGTATTTTTATGTTTATGAATATCAATCTCGTGGTGCTATTCATTTTCATATAATTTTTAATAGAAAGATACATAAAAGTATGCTAGCATAATGATGAACTCACGGTTTTAATGATTTAAAAGTAGTTAAAAAAGGTACAAATTAATTTGTTATTAAATATTTAGGAAAGTATGTTACAAAAGCAATAGATGATGTTAAATCTATAAATCAAACAGATGTAGGTGTAAAGGCTTATGCTTTTAGTCGTAATTGTAAAAATCCTATTGTAGTTCGTGGTATTAAAAAAATTACAATCCAAGATATAATTAAAGCAAGTTTTAAAGCAACAAATGTATTTTATTTTAAAACTCAAAGAGATAGTAACGGTAATACTGTTATGATTGGTGGTATTATTGAAAGTACTGTTGTAAATGATTATTTTAAAGAATATGAAGATTATGAACGTTATGTATATTTAAGTGCTTTATCGCATAAGTATTATTTACGGACTAGTGAAATAGGTTATTTAATTCAAAGAGATAAAGATGTTTTGACTTGGGTAGATAAAGTTTTTGGCAATAAAGTTGAAAAAATAGATTTTAAGAAAAAAGTTTTACATTAGAAAAAAAACTAGTTTTTCTATATTTTTACTTGTATATATATATATATATAATGTTTATTGAACATTAGTAATTACGACTATTCTTACTAGTGTTCATTTTTTTATTTTTTGTTGAAATTTTATATTTTTATGATATATTATTAATAAGTATAGGTTTTACCCTACTATGCTTAACTTATTAAATTAAATTTTAATGAATAGTCGAGGTTAATTTTTTTTATGTTTAAAGTTCAATTAGTTAATATTGAAAAAGGGCGTATTATACCCGATAAAAATAATAAAGGTCAAACATTAAAGTTTGATGTTTTAAAGTTTGTAGAAATAAATAAATAAACAAGCGTGCCAACTGGTCAAACACGTGATAAATGATATAATCCAGAATTTGCTAGTGATTTTAATAATTGTTTATCTAGTGTTGATTTAAAAGTTGGTAATTTTTATTCACTTGAACTTGATTTAAGCGGTAATATTAAAAAACTTTCTAATTGAAAATAGTTATTTATTAAAAGGGTAATTTTAAATAATTATTTTATGTTAGGAGTTAAGTTTAAATTATGGCTAAAAATAATAATTGTTCATGTGAACAAGCATTTCATTTAGCAATTTATATATGTAAACTTTGCGACCAAGTTATTTGTCCAAAAAGAGTTTTACAAAACTTATATACTAGAAAATATTATTGTCCAAATTGTATATTAGATATTGCTTTAAATAAATCAATTAGACAACAAGAAAGTAAGTTAAATTATGAGACATAAATGTAGTGATTGGACTTATGAAAGAGTATATGGTTGTGAAATGTGTTACAGAGTTGCTAATGAAATGGAACGAATAAGAAAAGAGAATAAAAGAAAAAAGTAAAAATTAAATAAGGAGTTTTATTTATGCCTAATGAGTTAGAACAAACTAGTAATTATACTTTAACTAAAATTTTAAGAACTGGATTAAGTCCTTTAAGTGCTATGGTTAGAGTTAGTGCTTATTATGGTCAATATTTAAAAGACCCAATTTTAGGTTCTATTAATTCTTTGTTATTTAGTAAAAAGTTAGGAATTGATATATGGAATATTAATCAAAGACCAACTATTAGAAATAAAGTTATTAATATTTGCTAAATTGTAAAGGTAAGTGCAACTAAATTATTTTTCTATCCAAATATTCGATTGGTGAAAGATAATTTAATATTTTTCTCGGTCTTTGATTTAAAGACAATATAAATTTATGAACTTCATTTTTATTAGTTTTTGAAAAAATAAATTTTTTAGGAAATTTTTCTCTAATTAAACCATTAGTATTTTCATTAGTACCTCTTTGTCAAGGTGAATATGGATTGGCAAAATAAATTTTTACATCTAAATTTTTTTCAAGTTGTTGTCAATTTGAAAATTCTTTGCCACGATCAAAAGTAATAGTTTTAACAATGTTTTTAGGAAGAATTGATAAATAATAACTGACATTTTTATTAATAACTTTAGTAGTTCTGTTTTTAACTAATATTGCTAAAGTAAATCGTGATACTCTTTCAACTAAAGTTATTAAACATGATTTGATTTTGCCTCTTGATGATACTATAGTATCTCCTTATCAATGACCAAGTGTTATACGATCATTAACATTTATATCTCGTTCTTTAATTGATTTACCATTAAACTTGCCACGATTTTCTTTAGATTTTCGTTTTTTACCTTTTCTTCTTAAATTTTTACTAGTAACTTTATCAAGCATTCCAAAATAAATTCAAGTATAAATTGTTTTAAAACTAATAACTCATTGTTTATGAAAATTTTTAATTCTGCCATAAATTTGTTCAGGTGATCAACCTAATAGTAATTTTTGTTGTACATATTTTACTAAATTCTTATTTTTAAACTTATGAAAACTAATATGTGATTGTTTTCGATTTTCAGCTTTATTTTGTGCAATTAATGAAAAATAATGATTATTATCTTTATTTCTATTAATTTCTCGAATAATAGTACTAATACTTCGATTAAGATTTTTAGCTATTTCACTAATTTTAAATTTAAATTTCAATTGATTCTCAATATAAATCCTTTCATCTATGCCAAGATGTTTATAACTCATATAAAAACTCCTTACTTTTTTCTAAACTAAATTTAGCATTATGAAATTTTTATATGAGAATTTTTTGCAATTTTATTTACTTGCACTTACAAGTATAATTCAGCAAATTTAGATTTTTTTAAAATAGTTAGGAAAAGTAAATGTGAATTTTAATTATAAATGAAATTTTAGAGAACAAAGTGCAAAAATTGATAAATTAGTTTTAAAACATATAACAAATAAATGAGAAAAAATAGATTGAAGAATAAAAAATACAAGAGATAAAAAGAAATATAAAATTGTTGATTATCAATATCGAACGAGAAAAACTATACATGGATTAGTAACTTATAAAAGAAGAATTTATGAATATTTTAATGAAAAATTACAAAAATGAGTTCGTGTTTGTTTAGTTGATGAAATACTAGAACTGCCAAAATATAAAAGAATAGGTGAAGATATTGAACAAACTATTATAGAATATTTTGCTGATGGAAAAAGATACAGAGATATTTGAGATATTATAAAAAAAGCAAATATTAGTCTTAGTTCTATTCATAGAGTTTTTAAAAATTTAGAAGTAATTGAAGCAAATCCAGTAAAAGTAAAGTTAGAAAAAAATCAGCCTATTTTTGTAGCAATTGATGATGGTCACCGAAAATTTTGAAATTTTAAACGTAAAGGTACAAAATATTCTATGCGATTAATAGTAACATATACAGATAATATTAATCATAAAGTACAAAATAAAAGAGTAAAGGCAATTATAAGACCAACAAAAACAAAAATTGGAGTTAAAAAAACTGCTGAATTTGTTAAAGAACATTGTCAAAAATTTTATGAAAATATTGAACAAGCAAAAATTATTATTTGTGGTGATAGTGCAGGATGAATTAAAGAAGTTGCTGATTATTTAGGTGCACAATTTGTTTTAGATAAATTTCATTTAATTAGAACATTATATCTTGGAATAATCGCTGGAAATAAAGAAAAATATTTAGAAGAATATAATCATGGTAAATATTTAATTAATAATGGTCAATATGAACAATTAATTAACTATTTATATAATCAATTAGATAATCATAAAAAATTAAAAAAACAATACTTTAAAAATAATAAAGAAGGTATTGAAAATCAAGGTGCAAAGTGAAATATTGGTTGTTTTACAGAAACTAATATTTGACATGTTTTAAAAGAAATGCTTGGTAATAGAACATATAATATTTTAATTTATATTAAAATGGTTATTTTTAAATGTAATAAGATAAATTTAGAAACATAGCTTTAATGTATGTAATAGTTACTTATTATTTCACAATTTTGAATAGCATCTCAAAAATTATTATTTTTTATTTTTACTTTTAAACCAATAATGAAAAAAGTTAATGATAAAATTATAATTATTAAAATTGGTACTAAAATTAGACAAAAAATCACTCCAATTTGTAATTGAATTCAACTACAATAATTTCCATTACATTTAGTTATTGAACATACAGATTTGGGAGAACAACCTAAAATATGTATTATACTGGTTGTACTTAATATTCCAAATCCATTTTTTTCTAGGTTTATATATTTTTTCGTTAATAAATTGTAAATATGAGAATGATAATCACAAGAACCTATAAGAGTTAAACCTATAATCATAATTAAAATAGTAAAAATAAATAATAATACAGTTATTAACTGTAATTTTTTAAGTGCTTTAAGTTTCATTTTTAAATTCTCCTTAACTTTACTTCATAAGTTTAACATTTAACAAATTTAATTATAAGTATTTTAGTTGCAATATTTTAAAAAAAATTATATTATTTAAATACAATTTCATAAAAATCCAAATTATTTCTTGTCTAAAATATAATAAGACTATATAAGATTTAATTTATTCCGGATTTTTGATAACCGCCGTTTTAATATTTTGGTTTTCTTTTTCATTTTGAATTATTATCAACATTACGTTTAAAATCATTTCTATTATTATGAGATGAAAAATTTAATTTAGTTGGTACTTTAACAACATTTTTAGGCAAATCTCAACCTGTAGTATCTAGTAAAGTAATTTCATGATTTTGATAATATTGAATTTCTTGAATTTCATTATATTGAACTCTATTACTTACTAAAGTAATAGCAATTCCTTGTGCTCCAGCACGAGCTGTTCTACCAATACGATGAGTATAGTATTCATATTCACGTGGAATATCATAATTAAAAACATAATCAATGCCATTAATGTCAATTCCTCTAGCAACAACATCAGTAGCAATTAATACTTTAACCTTACCATTTTTAAATTGTCTCATTGCTTCCATACGTTCTCTTTGACTTTTATCACCGTTAATAACAGCACATTTAATATTATTTTGTTCTAATAATTGTGCAATTTTGTTAGTAAAAGCTTTTGTATTTGAAAAAACAATACTTAATTGTGGTTGTAATTTTTGATATAAAGTAACTAATGCAGTTTCTTTTGTTATATTACGACAATCAAAATAATATTGTTTAATATTTGCTTGTTGTAATTTTTGACTTTCATCTTCAACAGTAATACTAACTGGATTATTTTGATAATCATCAGCAATTTTTAAAACTGGTTTTGACATTGTTGCTGAAAAAAGGACAGTTTGAATATTTTGTGGTGAATTCTCAAATAAGAAATCAATATCTTTTTTAAATCCCATTTTTAACATTTCATCTGCTTCATCTAAAACTAATGTTTTAATTGAATTTAATCTTAAACTACCACGATTAATATGATCAGTAATTCTTCCTGGTGTTCCAACAACTATATTACTAGTTCTTAAATCATATAATTGATTTCTAATATTAACACCACCACATAATAAAGCAACATTAACACCATTTAAAAAATAAGCATATTTTTTTACTTGTTTAGCAACTTGGATTGCCAATTCTCTAGTTGGACAAACAATAATGGCTTGATTACGATATAATTTTATATCTAAATTATGTAATATAGGTAAGACAAAAGCAGCAGTTTTTCCGGTTCCGGTATGACTTTTTCCAATAATATCTTTTTTTTGTAAAGAAACTGGAATTGTCTTCTTTTGAATTGGTGTTGGGGTAGTATAACCTCATTTAGCAATAGCAGCAGTTAATTCTTGTTTTAAATTTAGTTCTGTAAAACTCATATATTTCTCCTTAAAAATAAATTTTGAATAAATTTAGAAAAAATGATAATTATAACCTGAAAAATAACCTCTAAAAGAGGATTATTTTAAAAAAGGATTAGTTTTATTTATTATTTATATATAATATACTTACTTACATTTTAAAGTATTAATTCATCTAATTTTTCTAAAATTAAAAGTTGTCAAATAATTTCATGATATTATTTATTTCTTTGACATCATTAACAACTTTTTGATATTTTTTTATCAATCATATCTTAAAAGAAAATTGCGAATTAATCAACAACTTAAATATAATACACTATTTTTAATTAAATGTAAAGATAAATTTTTAGAAATGAAAATATAAAAATAATAATTAAAATACTATACAAATTTTTAATTTTAATCAATGCTGAATTATACTTGTAAGTGCAAGTAAATAAAATTGCAAAAAATTCTCATATAAAAATTTCATAATGCTAAATTTAGTTTAGAAAAAAGTAAGGAGTTTTTATATGAGTTATAAACATCTTGACATAGATGAAAGGATTTATATTGAGAATCAATTGAAATTTAAATTTAAAATTAGTGAAATAGCTAAAAATCTTAATCGAAGTATTAGTACTATTATTCGAGAAATTAATAGAAATAAAGATAATAATCATTATTTTTCATTAATTGCACAAAATAAAGCTGAAAATCGAAAACAATCACATATTAGTTTTCATAAGTTTAAAAATAAGAATTTAGTAAAATATGTACAACAAAAATTACTATTAGGTTGATCACCTGAACAAATTTATGGCAGAATTAAAAATTTTCATAAACAATGAGTTATTAGTTTTAAAACAATTTATACTTGAATTTATTTTGGAATGCTTGATAAAGTTACTAGTAAAAATTTAAGAAGAAAAGGTAAAAAACGAAAATCTAAAGAAAATCGTGGCAAGTTTAATGGTAAATCAATTAAAGAACGAGATATAAATGTTAATGATCGTATAACACTTGGTCATTGAGAAGGAGATACTATAGTATCATCAAGAGGCAAAAGCAAATCATGTTTAATAACTTTAGTTGAAAGAGTATCACGATTTACTTTAGCAATATTAGTTAAAAACAGAACTACTAAAGTTATTAATAAAAATGTCAGTTATTATTTATCAATTCTTCCTAAAAACATTGTTAAAACTATTACTTTTGATCGTGGCAAAGAATTTTCAAATTGACAACAACTTGAAAAAAATTTAGATGTAAAAATTTATTTTGCCAATCCATATTCACCTTGACAAAGAGGTACTAATGAAAATAATAATGGTTTAATTAGAGAAAAATTTCCTAAAAAATTTATTTTTTCAAAAACTAATAAAAATGAAGTTCATAAATTTATATTGTCTTTAAATCAAAGACCGAGAAAAATATTAAATTATCTTTCACCAATCGAATATTTGGATAGAAAAATAATTTAGTTGCACTTACCTTTACAATTTAGCAATTAATATATGGGAGGAAAAATGAGCAGAAATAATAGTATTATAAAGTTTAATGAGAATGAATTAAAAATTATTAAAGAAAATATACATTCAATTTATAACAATATTTTAAATACTTCCTTTAAGCGAATGTTTATAAGCAATGTATATAAAATTATTGCTTATATTATTTTGGCATTAGGTTTTTTTACTATTATGTTATGGATAATTTTTCTGAGTAGTTTATTACCTGAAAAAGTGTCTAGCACATTTTATTTAGTAATAGTTATTATTGGTATTATTTTTATTTTAGTTGGAACATTGTTAGTAACAGTTGGACAAACTTTTTCTAAAAAAATAAAACGAGAATTTTTAGAATATAATATTAATTATTTAAAAATGGCAGTTAATTCTACTTTTAAAGCAGTTGAAATTACTAATGTTACTAATAATTTTACCATTGTACCACAAAAATTCTTAGTTATTGGTAGTGATTTTAATCATCGTGTTTGAACTGAAAAAGTTATTATTGGTAGTATTAATGATAAAAATTTTAATTGTGGAACAACCTTAGAAAAGATTACTAGAACTTACAAGACAGGAAAAACTACAACTACTAGTACTACATATAATCGATATCTTTATTTTACGTGTTTAATTGATATGAAAGATGTAATAACAACGATTGTTCCTGAAACATTAGGTTCAAGAATTATGGGTTCAAATCATGGTGATCAACTTGAATCAGCAGCATTTGAAAAGTTATTTGCTCTTGATTATAGTGATCCAATTAAGTTAAGAAAGTTATTAGTGCCGAAAGTAATGAGCAAAATGGTTGATTTAGCAAATACACAAGAAAAAATACCACGTATTTATTTTAATAAAAATCAAGTCACTCTAATGCTTCCTTATATGAATATTGGTTCTGATAATAGTTCTACTGCTAATTTATTAAATTTAGTTATTGCTAATAGTGAAGAAAAATTATTAGAAAATGTTGTTGAAATGTTAAATTTTACATTAGATATTATAATAAACTCTTATCAATGAGTAGTAAGTTTAGATTTAAGTAAGGAATTATTATTTAAATAATTAAAAAATATTAAAAATGATTGGGATTCCCAATCACTTTTAAATTTAGATTATTAATCTTGTCATTTTAATTTGCGAGCAGCAATTCCCATAAAAATTGCTAGTATTATTAAACTAATACCTCCATATAAATACATTTCTCATGTCATTTTAAATGTTCCATTTCAACATTCAAAGTAAGGCAAAGTAGAGTATTTAAATGGTGAGAAATAACTAATAATATTTAATACTTTACTACTTGTAATTCAATCAATAGGCATAATTGAGCCACTTAAGTAAGCAACAGGTAAATATAATACGTTGGCAACAGCAATAAATGAAGTAATAGTCTTAAATAGTGATGCTAACATTATTCCTAAACCAATAGTAGTAATAAAAATAATAATAATTCATGGAATAGAAGCACCAATTTGAGTAGGAAGAGCAATAACACTTCAGCCATACGTACCACCAAAGTAAATGCCCCCTCATAATAATGTTCATAAGAAAGAAATTATTGAAGCAAATACACCGATGATAATTACAGCAGTAACAAAAAATAAAGGATGAATATTAGTTGCACCAATTCTTTTTAGTAATACAGATAATTTAAATTCAATAATTGTTTGAGGAATAATAAATATTCCAACTGAAATAATATTAACAATCGCAATACCAGCAATCATTTGTTTAACAGCAGTAATGGTGCTAGCAACATCAGCACCAGTATGCCGTATTGATTCTCCTTGAATTCCCAAAATTAGAATTGGATAAACAATTAGAAAAAATGGGACAAAGAAGCCTTTTAGATAATATTTAAACATTAAATTCAATAACGGTATTTGTTTAGAAGGGCGTGTTTTTGCGGCATTTACAATTTTGTTTGGATCTTGCTGACCTTTTTTCTTAGATAATGCTTCTTTTTCTGCAGCAATAGTAGGTTTTTTATATTTTTGAAATTGTTGAGATGTATAGTTATGAACTGAACCATATTCTTTAACGACTTCTTTAACAGTCCGTTTTTCAATAATGTCACCATCATGCATATAAATGATACGTGTACAGAAATGTTCAATTTCACTCATGTTATGAGTAACTAAAATCATTGCTACATTTTTTTCAACAATATTTTTTTGTAAAAAATCAAATATTTCTTCCTTAACTTCAATATCTAAACCAGTTGATACTTCATCTAAAATAACCAAGTCAGGTTTATGAATAACACTTAATAATATATTAAGTCGTTGTTGTTGACCACCAGATAGAAACATAATATTTTTATTTTTAGCAGCTGATAATTGATAGGTATTTAATAATTCATTTAATTGACCAACATTGATTTCGATATTAAATGTTTCTAAATAATAAGTAAGCATATCCATAACAGTAATCCCTGGTGGATATTTTGATTCTTGAAATTGAAAACCAATAACAATACATTCTTTTTTTTCAATAACTCCTGAAGTTGCATGTCTAATACCAGCAATAATTTCTGTTAGTGTTGACTTACCACTACCATTTGCACCAATGATTCCAATTCGCTCACCAGCTTTAATTTGAATATTTAATTTATTTAAAACCGTTTTATCACCGTATACTTTAACAATGTCAGTAGCATTAATTAGAAAGTCACTATTTTTAACTCTTTTTTCATGTGTTGTTTCTGTTAAATTTGTTTTTGTTTCTTTTTCTAACATTTTTTATTTCCTCTCCTTTCAATCTAAACTACTATTTTCACTATCTAAATTTGGTTCTAATAAATCATTATATATCATCTTGGTGCTATTAACAATTAAAATATGAGTAAATAATTTTTATTTTAGTTAAGTAATGCTAAATTGTAAAGGTAAGTGCAACTAAATTATTTTTCTATCCAAATATTCGATTGGTGAAAGATAATTTAATATTTTTCTCGGTCTTTGATTTAAAGACAATATAAATTTATGAACTTCATTTTTATTAGTTTTTGAAAAAATAAATTTTTTAGGAAATTTTTCTCTAATTAAACCATTATTATTTTCATTAGTACCTCTTTGTCAAGGTGAATATGGATTGGCAAAATAAATTTTTACATATAAATTTTTTTCAAGTTGTTGTCAATTTGAAAATTCTTTGCCACGATCAAAAGTAATAGTTTTAACAATGTTTTTAGGAAGAATTGATAAATAATAACTGACATTTTTATTAATAACTTTAGTAGTTCTGTTTTTAACTAATATTGCTAAAGTAAATCGTGATACTCTTTCAACTAAAGTTATTAAACATGATTTGCTTTTACCTCGTGATGATACTATAGTATCTCCTTCCCAATGACCAAGTGTTATACGATCATTAACATTTATATCTCATTCTTTAATTGATTTACCATTAAACTTGCCACGATTTTCTTTAGATTTTCGTTTTTTACCTTTTCTTCTTAAATTTTTACTAGTAACTTTATCAAGAAAACCCAAATAAATTCAATTATAAATTGTTTTAAAACTAATAACTCATTGTTTATGAAAATTTTTAATTCTGCCATAAATTGGTTCAGGTGATCAACCTAATAGTAATTTTTGTTGTACATATTTTACTAAATTCTTATTTTTAAACTTATGAAAACTAATATGTGATTGTTTTCGATTTTCAGCTTTATTTTGTGCAATTAATGAAAAATAATGATTATTATCTTTATTTCTATTAATTTCTCGAATAATAGTACTAATACTTCGATTAAGATTTTTAGCTATTTCACTAATTTTAAATTTAAATTTCAATTGATTCTCAATATAAATCCTTTCATCTATGCCAAGATGTTTATAACTCATATAAAAACTCCTTACTTTTTTCTAAACTAAATTTAGCATTATGAAATTTTTATATGAGAATTTTTTGCAATTTTATTTACTTGCACTTACAAGTATAATTCAGCAATTTATTAAAATAATTATACTTAAAATTATTATTTTTACTATCAACTTAACCATCAATATCTTATAATAACATTTAGAATAATAAAATATAGTAAGAATTTAGGAGAGAAAGATATGGAACTTACAATTAATATTTTATCTTGGATTGGAGCAATTTTAACTAGTATTGTTTTAATTCCTCAAAGTTTTAAAATAATTCGCACCAGAGATACAAAATCATTATCATTATATATGTATATTATTTTTGTACTATCAGCAATAACATGAATTATTTTTGCAATATTGTCTAATCAACCTGCTATTATTACAACTAATACTATTGTATTATTTTTTGCAAGTATTATTTTAATTCTAAAAATTAATAATATTTTTAGAAAAAAAAGAAAAACCATAGTTTCAATTAGGTAATAAGAATTAAAGGATTTTCATTAATATATTTAATTCATCATTTAAAACCATGACTACCATTTTCATCAATTACTAAATTAGTAGTAATTTTTCTATTAGTTAATATTTTTTTTAATTCAATAGTATTACTTTCATAATTTGTTACTAATTTGCCTTCAAAAAACTTTGGTTCTTTTTTTCCTACCCATAGTTCAACTATTAAAGGTTGATTATTATTTAAAACTTTAGTTTTTAAATCTTCAATAATTTGTGAATTAAATCAAATTGCTGGCGAAAATAATAATAATTTTGTAAATTGTAATTTTGATAAATATAACATTTGTAAACAAAAATATGCTCCCAAAGAACAACCAATGGCATTTAAATTTTTAATTTTTAAATTAAACTTTTTAATAACAAACGGTATAACCTCATTAATAATAAATTCTAAGTAATTTTTACCATTACCACCAAGAAAATCAATGTTACTTTTTTTTAATTCAGGAAAATATTTTGTCATTAATATTTTTACATCATCATTGGTATAAGTTGCTAAATCATTAAAACGAGTCATATTATTGGTACTACCAATACCAATAAAAATACAATTACTATTATTTTCAAATAAAATATTACTATTACTATTAAGTAACATATCTTTACCATCAAAAACTAAATAAACTTCATAAGCAATATTTTGATCATAAATAGAAGGTAAAGCAATAATAATATATTTATTAATGTTTAAAAATTTACTTTTAATATTTTCAACTTTTATATCATAATTATTCATATTTTTTCTCCTTAATTTATTGATAATTTCCTAACAAAGAATAATTCATTATTCTAATATAAAAATTAAAATTAGTTTGTTCTAAGCGCATAGCACATTTAACCAATTCATCTAAAATTATCAACTTATTAGTAAATAAAGTTTCATATGAAAAAAAAGCTTTTAAATTTAAATCAGTACTATCTTTTGTCAGTAATGTTTTTCTAGTTTCTAAATCCAACAAGTAAAATAACATTAATAAACTTCCAAACTCATAATTATTTTTTATGTTTGTTTCATTCTTAGTTAAATTAATAAAAATATTACCACTAATATTTACCAATCTTTTAATTATGAGCAAACTTTCTTTTTTCAAATTAGAATTATTTACCAAAAAATCAGGTAATACTACTTTTGAAGTATCATCAAACCAAACTTTTATTTGGTCTTTACATCCAAGTAATAATAAAAGTTCCTTGGCATTTTGATAATCATCTAACTGTTTTTCTTGACGCTTAAAAGTAGGAATTAAAGCAGAAATAGTTAATATAAAATTTGCAACTAATCTTAAATATTCTTTATAAGAAATTTTATTAAAATATAAATAAACACTTACTATTTTCATAAACATTAAATTTTGATTACTATTAAATATTAAGTTATAAGTATTACGATAATCTTTTGATTTTAAATGACCTAATTTTTTTTTAATTTCGCGCTTAAAAAAATAATTACTTTTTAAAAGCAAAAGATGGTTAAATAATCGATATTCGGGAATCATTTTTTACTTCCAATCTAATTATATATTTTTAAATTTAATCTTAAAATAATTATAACATTGAAATAAATAAGTAAATAATGTTACTTATTTATTATATTTAATTGCCAATAATATCATTGATAATTAATTATGCTGAATTATACTTGTAAGTGCAAGTAAATAAAATTGCAAAAAATTATCATATAAAAATTTCATAATGCTAAATTTAGTTTAGAAAAAAGTAAGGAGTTTTTATATGAGTTATAAACATCTTGGCATAGATGAAAGGATTTATATTGAGAATCAATTGAAATTTAAATTTAAAATTAGTGAAATAGCTAAAAATCTTAATCGAAGTATTAGTACTATTATTCGAGAAATTAATAGAAATAAAGATAATAATCATTATTTTTCATTAATTGCACAAAATAAAGCTGAAAATCGAAAACAATCACATATTAGTTTTCATAAATTTAAAAATAAGAATTTAGTAAAATATGTACAACAAAAATTACTATTAGGTTGATCACCTGAACAAATTTATGGCAGAATTAAAAATTTTCATAAAGAGTGAGTTATTAGTTTTAAAACAATTTATACTTGAATTTATTTTGGAATGCTGGATAAAGTTACTAGTAAAAATTTAAGAAGAAAAGGTAAAAAACGAAAATCTAAAGAAAATCGTGGCAAGTTTAATGGTAAATCAATTAAAGAACGAGATATAAATGTTAATGATCGTATAACACTTGGTCATTGGGAAGGAAATACTATAGTATCATCACGAGGTAAAAGTAAATCATGTTTAATAACTTTAGTTGAAAGAGTATCACGATTTACTTTAGCAATATTAGTTAAAAACAGAACTACTAAAGTTATTAATAAAAATGTCAGTTATTATTTATCAATTCTTCCTAAAAACATTGTTAAAACTATTACTTTTGATCGTGGCAAAGAATTTTCAAATTGACAACAACTTGAAAAAAATTTAGATGTAAAAATTTATTTTGCCAATCCATATTGACCTTGACAAAGAGGTACTAATGAAAATACTAATGGTTTAATTAGAGAAAAATTTCCTAAAAAATTTATTTTTTCAAAAACTAATAAAAATGAAGTTCATAAATTTATATTTTCTTTAAATCAAAGACCGAGAAAAATATTAAATTATCTTTCACCAATCGAATATTTGGATAGAAAAATAATTTAGTTGCACTTACCTTTACAATTTAGCATAATATAATATATTTATATTAGAAATATAGTTATTAACTAAATTCAATCATATACTAGTTATAATTACTTATTTATTTTATCTAAAACACCATTAATGTATTTATAAGCATCATTTGGACAATAAGCTTTAGTTATAATAATAGCTTCATTAATAATAATTTTTTTATCTGTTTTAGTATGGACAATTTCATACACTGCTAAAATTAAAATTGCTTGTTCAATTGGTTTTAAATTTTCAAAATCTCATCCTTGTTTTAAATTATTATTGATTAAATCTATTAAATCATATTCATAATCAATTATTTTATTTAATATCTCACATTGTTCAGTAATTAAACTCTTACCTTCTTCTTCAAAAAGAAATTGTTTAAACCATTGTTGTGATTGGCCTTCAAGGAAATATTGATATAATACTTCCATCATGCCAATTCTTTTATGATGCTGGGTTATCTTCTTTTGTTCTTGCATTGTTGATTTCTACTTCCTTAGTTTCAGCAATAAATATTATATGAATATTTAATAAAAATAAATTTAAAGCTGATTCAGTACGTCTTAAAATTAAATTATTAATTTTATTTTTTAAATTTACTAAATCTTCATTTGGATTAACAATTAATTTTATTCGCACAACAATATTATTATTAATAGCAGTAATATCATTTGTTTCTAACATTAGAACTTCAACATCTTCTAATGTTAATTGATAGTTATCATTAATTAATAACATATAAATAAATTTTTTAATAATTAACGAAGATAATTTTAATGTTCCAACTTTACTTTCTTCAATAAGTATTTCCATAATATTCACCTTTCTTAAGCGCGATTTTTGTATTTCCCTTCATCTGTACTTACTACAATTTTATCACCATTATTAATAAACATTGGTACTTGTAATTGTAAACCATTTTCTAAAATAGCTGTTTTTGTTGTATTAGAAACACTATTTCCCTTTACTCCTGGTGGAGCATCAACAACCGCTAATACTACCGAAGGAGGTAAATCAATACCTAATATTTCTAAATTTTTATAAACCCTTAATGATACTTCATTACCAGGAACTAAAAATTTTTTTTCTCATGATAAGCGTGATTGATCAATCCTAATTTCATTATAATCTTCATTATCCATAAAAACTGAATACATACCATCATCATAACTATAAATTGCTGGTCGTTTATCAATAATAGCTGGATAAACTGTATCACCACCAGTAAAAGTAATACTAATAATAACTTGTGTTCTTAAATTTTTTGCTTTTACTTTCACATGCGCTTGTCCACGTCCACTTTTAGAATGTGCTGATTCAATAACTATTAAAATATCAGTTTTATTATGTAAAAAAGTAATTCCTGGTTTAAAATCATTAACGTTAATCATTTTTATTTTTTCTCCTTTCAAATATCAATTTCACGAGATGATTTTGTTAAAATTTGATAACCATCTTTGGTAACTAAAATATCATCTTCAATTCTAACACCACCTAAATTAGGAATATAAATACCTGGTTCAACAGTAATAACCATTCCCGGAACTAAAATAGTAGATTCATTTTTAATAACTCAAGGTGATTCATGAATTTCAATACCAAGTCCATGACCAGTACCATGAGTAAAATATTGTTCATAACCCTTTTCTTTAATATATTCTCTACAAATCTTATCAATTTCACCAATAGCTATACCCGGCTTTACAGCCTTAATTCCTGCCATTTGTGCTGACTTAACTATTTCATGAATTTCAATTAATTTTGGATTAACTTTACCAATCGCAAAAGTTCTAGTCATATCTGAACAAAAACCTTCATATACACAACCAAAGTCACAAGTAATTAACTCATTATTGCCAATTTTTTTATTACTAGCTTTACCATGAGGCATTGCTCCTCTTTCTCCAGAAGCAACAATAGTATCAAATGATGCTTTTGTTGCACCATTTTTAACAAATGAACGTAATATTATATCTTCAACATCTTTTTCACTAACACCAGGTCGGATAAAGTTTAAAACTTCATTAAAAGCCAAATCACCAATAGCACAAGCTTTTGCAATTCGTGCAATTTCGATTTCATCTTTAATCATTCTTAGTGAACTAACATAAATTGGAACAAATTCAATATCTTTAATTTCTTGCTTTCAACTTTCTAATTGAGCAATAGTAATATATTCTGCTTCAAAAACAATTTTTTTAATTTTTTGTGATTTTAATAAATCTTTCAATGAAGAAAAAATATTACTAAATTGAATGCATTTAACATTTTTGGCATTTTCTTTTCCCTCAGTAATATATCTTCCATCTAATAATAAATTTGCATCATTTTTGCTAATCAATAAATAACCTAACGTTGAAATAAAATCACTATATCAAAAGCGATTTTCGGGAGAATAAAATAACATAGCATCTATTTTATTTTTGGTTAATATTGTTTCAATAATTTCTTTTTTATTTAAATTTTTCATTTTAAATTCAATCCTTTTAATAAATCATTAATTAATAACTAAGTATATTGTACTGCAAATTAAAGAAAAGAAATAAGTTTTACTTATTTCTTTTCTTTATGTAGTGTATGTTGATTACAACGAGAACAATGTTTTTTTGTTTCTAATTTTTCAGGCTTAGTTTTTTTATTACGATCAGCAATATAATTTTCTTCTTTGCAAACTTCACATCTTAAAGTTAATCCATCACGCATTGTGCGCCTCCTTAATAATAATTGAGTTATATACAATTCAATATTATTGCATAATTAAATAGTTAGTTCAATTAAATAAAGGAATTATTTTTAAACTTCCTTATATGAAAAAATGTTACTAATATTAAAAATAAAAAATATCAGTAACTAGGTAATTATTTAAATAATATTATTTAAAACACTTGATATCAATATAAGTCATCAGTTTTATACTGTGTAAAAATACTAACTGTTTTATTATATCTATTAATTTCGCCATTCATTCCATCAGGAATACTTTTAGTATTAACTTCTAAATTCTCAATTTTGTTTATATTTGCATCAATATTAAGAACATAATTTGTATTATTTAATGTTTTAACGAAAAAATTAGTTGAAGATTTACCCTTATTTTCTTGATTATTTAATAATTTTATTTCACTTATTTCATTAGTTAAATTTATTGTTTTTAATACAACTAATTCATTTTCAGAATTAAGATTTCTCTCAATTATTCTAACTGTCATTTTTTGTTGTCGATCAAATAAAAGTAATAATTGACTATTAATATTCAATAAATCATAATCATCAGAAATTTCAAAATTATATTTTCCTTTAATAACTTGACCTGATGAATCAATAATTTGAATATTTTTACTATCTTCTTTTAAAATATATGTTTTACTATTTAATCTAATAATATCAATTCCATAAAGATCTAATTCAGAATATGTATTACTTACATAATCATAAATTAATACTTGATTATTATCATCTTTAATTAATCAAACTTCCCTATTAGTTTTAAAAAAATATTTTGCTGTTCACGATAATTTATTAATAGTAAAATCGGAATTACTTATTAAAAGACTATAGTCTCCATTATCTGACTTAATAATAACTTCATCATCACGAATATAGTTAATTTCTTTTATTGTATGAAATAAAGAAACAAATTTTAATGGCATTAATTTTTGATCTTTTACTTCTCCAAGAGTAAGTATAGTGTGATTTAAAATTTTTGTTTCAATTAAAAATTTTGTATTACTAATTGCTGTTACCTTGCCATAAAGATTAAATTCTTTAAATATTTCTATTTTTAATGAAGTTAAAACACCATTAGAAGTTAATAAATACAGGTTTTTGGTAGATTTTTCTGTTAAAATTCCGTAATTTCCTCCTTGACCATTAGTGAATTCAGTGAATCTTACATGATCAGGATTAGAAATTTCTTGAAACTTCTTATCTTTATCTAAAAATCATAATTGATTTCCATTAATCACTAAACCAAGATTATTATTAAAAAAATAAAATTTACCTTTTTTATTCAAATTAATTAAAGAAATATCATCTTTATTTTGTTGAAGATTACATTTTAAATCTTGTAACTGATTAGCATTCGTACCTATATTATTAGTATTTAAAATACTACTTAAACTGCTAACAGTTGTTGCAAGTGTTAAAACACTTAATGTTTTTAATAATGCTTTCATGATGAAAACCTCCTTTTTCCCCATTAACTTCTTAAATTTAAGAAGTTAATTACATTTTAATTTTCAAAAAAAATAAATGCAATAAAAAATTAATATTAAAGTATTCTAATCTATTTTCTAAAAAATATTTTTTATCAAAACCATTCTCCTTTTTAAAATCTTTAATTTGACAAATTTTAAAATATGCTTATCAAATAACTTCTATTTACAATTAATTTATTTTCATAAAATTAATAAATCTATTACTTAAAACTAAAGTAATGGATTAATTTTTATATTAAACTAATAATATATTTATAATGTTATTTTTGGTAATTCTTTTCTAAATATTAAATAATACATACCAGGTAATAAAATACCACCACCAATAAAATTACCAAATAAGGTTGGAAGTTGTACTTGATAACCAAATTGTAAAAAGTCATTAAATCCACTATGAATTCCATAAATATTAAACAAAGGTCGTAATCCTCAAAAATAAGAATTTGCTACAACGTGAGAAAAACCAGATAAGGCAAAAACCATAATTACTAATCCTATTAATAAAAATTTAGCAGTAGATGAACGAGTGGCATGAGAAATATAAACACTTTCTGCTACTAAAAAATTACATAATATACCACTCTAAAAAGGCTTTTCATCAAGACATTACTAATTTATGATTAAAAATACTAACAGCATTATCCAAAAAAGCTTGATTATCAAAAAATCCTGCTCATCATGTAAATAATGAAAGAATAAAAAAACCTATAAAATTACCAATTAATACTACTAGTAAGTTAATTAACATTCTTGTTAACTTAACTTGTTTTTTTATTAATGGCATAAATATCATGGAATTAGAAGTAAAAAGTTCACCACCCATAAAGAAAATCATAGTAATTGCTAAAGTAAAAATAAAACCAAATGTTAAATTTTTAATACCATTATCACTTAATCCTCTACTACCAAAAATAGCCGCAATATAAGCAATACCAACAAAAAGTCCGGCCGCAATACCCATTAAAAAAGTTTTTAATAACGGACTTTGTGCTTTCTTGAATGCATACTTATAAACAGCAATATAAGTTTCAATACTTGTTAATGTTTCTTCATTATTAATATTTTCTAAACTTGTATTCACGAATAAACTACTCCTATCTTTTATTTAATAGCAGCAAAAGCTGTTTCTAAAGTTTCTTTAATAATTGCACAAGATTTATCAAATGCCGTTTGCTCTTCTTTCGTTAATGGTAACTTAACTACTCTTTTTCAACCTTTTTCGTAAAGTATTGTTGGTACACCAATATAAAAACCTTGCTGTCCATATTCTCCTTGTAAATAAGCACCCGCTACTAAAACGTGATTTTGTCCTTCAAGGATATTTCTTACTAATAATGCCAATGCTGCACCAATACCATAAAAAGTTGCGCGTTTTAATTTAATAATTTTATAAGCTCTTTGTGCTACTTCTTTTCTTAATTCTTCTAAATCTTTTTCTTTAATTCTACCTTCAGTAATTTGTTGATAAATAGTTTTATTACCTACCGAAACCGAACTTCAAGGAATCATTGAAGAATCACCATGTTCACCAATTACATAAGCAGCAACTGACTTTGGATTAACTGCAATTTTTTCTCCAATTAAATATTGTAAACGTAAGGTATCTAAAATTGTACCAGAACCTAATACTTGATGATAATCAAATTGTGTAATTTTTTGATAAACAGTTGTCATTATATCAACAGGATTAGATGCAATAATAGTAACACCTTTAAATCCTGATTTTTTAATTTCTAAAGCAATGCTCTTCATAATTTTGGCATTATCTGCTACCATATTTAATCTTGTTTCACCATCTTTTTGTGGTCTTCCAGCAGTAATAACAATAATATCAGCATCTTTACAATCACTGTAATTTCCAGCCTTAATTGAAATAAAAGGATGATCTAAAGCTGCTTGACAATCAGCAAAATCAATCGCATTACCTTCAGCTATACCTTCAAAAGCATCAATTAATACATATTCTTGGGCTAAACCTTGATTAATGGCACTGTAAATAAAACTACTACCAACAGCTCCACATCCAACAAGGACAATTTTTCGTTTTGCCATATTTACCTCCATATTTTTTGCATTTCATGTAACAGTACTTTATCCTCGGCACTATTTTAATAACTTACTTTTTAAAATAAAAGTTACAATGATATGTAATATTTTTATTATGCTTTTTATATAAGAATGTTAAAAAAATAAAAATCTAATTAACAAGTACAAAAATTTATTACATTTTTATCTTACCACTATTTTAATAAAAAAATAAAACTTATTTTTTTATTAAAATAAGTTTTATTTTTTCTTTTAAATTTTTGTTTTTCAATTAATAACAATCCCTTTTGGTCTAGTAAAAGCAAGTAACGAAGGACGAATACCTTGTACGCCAAGACCTGAATCCTTAACACCAACAAAAGAAAAGTGATCGGGACCACGTTGTGACTGATCATTAATATTAACACTTCCAACTTCTAATAATTTACCAATACTCATTGCACTATTAATATTAGTAGTAAAAACAGAAGCTTGTAAACCATATTGTGAATCATTTGTAATATTAATTGCTTCTTTTACTTCATCAAAAATAATAATCGGCAACAATGGTGCAAAAGGTTCTTCTCATGCTAAATTCATTTTTGTTGTTACGTCAGTAATAATAGTTGGTCACATTAAATTTTCTTTAAATTTATTACCAATTAAAAAATTGGCTCCTTTATCTAAAGCATCTTTAATTAATTTTTTAGCATTATCAACTGTTGGTTGATCAATAACAGGAGTAATATCACAATCATCTGTGGGCAAACCAACAGTTAATTTTTCAACTTTTTCTTTTAAAATTGGAATTAATTTGCTACTAATTGTTCTTTGTACTAACACTCTCTTAATAGCAGTACATCGTTGTCCTGAATAACTAAATGCACCTTTAATGATTTTGGTTGCTGTATCTTCAAGATCAGCATCATTAAGCACTATTGCTGGATCTTTACCTCCTAATTCTAAAATCAAATCAGCTTTTAAAGATTTCTGTGAAATACGATTACCAACAACAGCACTACCAGTAAAAGAAATAACATTAATTGCTTCATTTTCAACTAAACTATCACCAATTTCACTACCTTTACCACTTATAGCATTAAAAACACCATTAGGAATGTTAGCTTCTTTGGCTAATTTAGCTAAGTGTAATCCCACCAATGATCCTTGTGTTGCAGGTTTAAAAACAACACTATTACCGGTCACAAGTGCTGGAAATATTTTAGAGACTGATAAATTTATCGGATAATTAAAAGGGGAAATAGCAAGAACAATTCCTTTTGGTACGTATTCAAAAATAGCTAATTTGTTCATACTTCCTCAACTATCACCTGTATAAGATTCAGGATGAAGACGTAATGCTTCTTGTAAAGTATATTCAATATATTCAACTGTTCTATCAATTTCACTGCAAGCCGCTTTTGTGCCTTTAGCAATTTCATTGGTCATTAATTCAGCAAGTATTAATTTATCGCGAATAATTAATTGTTTTCAAGAATTTAAAAAAGAAATTCTTTTTAAAATAGGCATTTGTTCTCAATTTTTTTGAGCAAATTTGGCAAATTCATATACTTTTTTAATTTCAACTTTAGTTAAGGCAGGAACTTGGCCTGCTATTTTATTAGTAGTGGGGTTAATAACTGATATTCAATTACCATTTTCATACAACTCACCATTAATTAGAGATTGATATTTAATAATATTATTTGTCATCTATACTTCCTCCTTAAATCACTACTATAATAATTATAGCATTGATATAAGTCCTATCCTATTCACTCTTAACTAAAATTATTATTTAAATTTATATTATGAAAATCAAAAAAACTAATTCTTTAAAAAAGTTCATAATTTTCAATAAAAAAGTTTATTTTAAATACCATTGTTGCTTTCTTTTGTATTAAAATTTTCTGATATTGATGATATATCAGCATCAATAACATCAGTTTTTAAATCAATCACTAAATTATTACCACCAGCAATAATATCATCAGTAACTACTTTGCCAGTTCCTTCATTTACCTTGCTAAGATTAATGTCACTTGCTTTAATCACTAATCATTTTTCTTTTTTCGTTAATATATTAATAAAAGATGTTGCTGGTGATAAGAAGGTTTTAATAATACTAATACTTTTACTTTTAGGAACTTTTATTACTTTATTACCTTTTGTTGTTCGTGAAGTTTGTTCAATAGTATTGAATAACATTCGTTTAATTGTTCCAACTGATGTTAACATTGCATAAATATCATTACTATTACCACAAGCCATTCCTACCACTTCATCTTCTTCAGAATTAATTTTCAAAGCTTTAACACCTGTTGCAGTTTTAGTTAATAATGGAACTTTCGTTTCTAAATATTTTAAAGTCATACCCTTGCGAGTACTAATAACAATAAAATCATGACCGGTAGTACTATTAACACTAATAACACTATCGTTCTCTTTTAACTTAACATATTTGGTGGTTTTATTAAATCTAGTAGTTGCTAACTCTAAAAGTGGCATTCTTTTAATTAAACCATATCTAGTAGCGACTACTATATTTACATTTGGCTGTTCAAAACTATTAACTTGCGCAACACTAATAATTTTTTCATTTCCTTCAAGTTTACATAACGTATTAACATGAATACCATTATCTTTTCATTTATTTTCTTCTAATTTAAAAATTGGTATTAAAAAATAATTACCTTTATTTGTAAAAAATAATAAATTATTAAAATTATTGAACATTGCTCCACCAATAATAACATCATTTGGCTTACGTCCAAAATCTTGATAATCAAGATTTTGTAAAAATACTTTACTACTTATTACCTTAATTCAACCATCATAACTAATACTAACAAATACATTTTCTTGTCGCAATGTTGCTTTTTCATCAATTGTAATTTCAGAAATTTCACCTTGAATTTGTGATTTTCTTAATCCAGAAAAATGAGAATTAATTTGTTCTAACTCAGTAATAATAACTTGACGTAGTGAATTTTCATTATTAAGAATTTCTTGTAAAACAATAATTTTACTTTCAATATCTGCTTTTTCTAAAACTAATGATTGAATATCAGTAGCAGTTAAACGATATAAACGCAATTGTACAATTGCTTCTGCTTGAATATCAGTAAAATTAAAAGCTGATATTAAATTTAATTTTGCTTGCATACGGTCAGTTGATGTTCTAATAATTTTAATTACTTTATCAACTTCACTTAATGCAATAACTAAACCATTAACAATCTCTAATCTTCGTTCTAATTGTGCTAAGTCATATTGTGAACGCTTAGTAACAACATCAATTTGATGATTAATATAAAAATCTAACATATTAATTAAATTCATTTGTACTGGTTTTTTGTTAGCGATTGCTACTAAATTAAAGTTATAATAAATTTGTAAATTGGTATTTTTAAATAAATAATTTAAAATTTCTTGCGGTTTACTATCTTCTACTAAATCAATAACTATTCGTAAACCAAAACGATCCGTTTCATCACGTACTTCTTTAATACCATGAATTTTTGCTAATGTTTTAACATCATCAATTTTTTTAATCAAATCTTGTTTAATAACTTCAAATGGAATTTCGGTAATAATTATTTGTGGAATTTCACCTTCATTATTAATATGAGTTTTAGCACGAATTGCAATTCGCCCTTTACCAGAACGATAAGCTTCTTTAATACCTTTAATACCTTGAATAATTCCTCCGGTTGGAAAGTCAGGACCCCTAATAACACGCATTAATTCGCTTAAATTACATTGTGGATTATTAATTCTCATGACAATTGCATTAATTACTTCTTGTAAATTATGAGGTGGAATATTAGTTGCCATTCCAACAGCAATTCCAGAAGCACCATTTACTAATAAATTTGGAAAATAGGCAGGTAAAACTGTTGGTTCTGTTTCTGATTCATCAAAATTTTTAATTAAACTAACAGTATTTTTCTTAATATCCTTCAATAATAATTCTGAAATTAATGATAAACGCGCTTCTGTATATCGCATCGCAGCAGGATTATCACCATCAATTGAACCTTTATTACCATGCATTTGTACTAATGGTCATGCTACCTTTCACTCTTGTGCCATTCTACACATAGCAGCATAAACCGCTGTATCACCATGAGGATGATATTTACCAATTACTTCTCCAACAACACGAGCTGCTTTTTTATATGCTTTATCATTGGTTAAACCCAAATCATTCATAGCATGCAAAATTCGACGTTGAACTGGTTTCAAACCATCACGGATATCGGGCAATGCTCGTTCTAAAATAATATATTTGGCATATCGACCAAAACATTCTGCAACAATATCATCAATAGGATAAGATAAAATTTGTTCATTATTTTGTTGAATCTCTTCTTTACTATTCATAACTTATAAACTCCTTTTTCTTAATAATCACTAGCTTCAAAAGAAATATTTTCTTCAATTCATTTTCGTCTTTTTTCTGGTTTATCACCCATTAATATTTGAATTTCTGTTTCTGCTGATAGAGCATCCTCAATAGTAATTTTAATTAATTGACGTACATTTGGATCCATAGTTGTTTCTCATAATTGTTCAGCATTCATTTCTCCTAAACCTTTATAACGTTGCAGGTCATATTTACCTTTAATTGTTTCAACTTTATCTTTTAATTCTAACTCATTTCAAACATATACATGTTTCTCTTGCTCTTCTTCTTTAAAAGAAATTTTAAATAAAGGCGGTAATGCAATATAAATATTACCCGAAGTAATTAAATCTCGCATATAACGATAGAAAAAAGTTAGTAATAAAATTTGAATATGGGCACCATCAGTATCGGCATCAGTCATAATAATGACTTTATTATAATTACAATTTTCAATACTAAATTCGTTACCAACACCAGCACCAATCGCATTAATAATCATACTAATTTCCTCATTATTAAAAAGATCAATTACTTTAGTTTTTTCGGCATTAATTACTTTTCCTTTTAAAGGTAATATCGCTTGGAACTTACGATCACGACCTGACTTGGCACTGCCACCAGCGGAATCTCCTTCCACTAAAAATAATTCATTAATGTTAGGATTTTTACTTTGTGCAGGCACCAATTTACCTACTAAAAATTTTTGCGTATCTTTACTTTTATTACGCAATGATTCGCGTTCTTTTCTTAAAGCATTACGAATATCACGAGCCTTAATGGCTTTATCAATAATTTTTTTAGCAGCATCACTATTTTCATGAAGTCAAAATGAAAATCTTTCATTAACAATATTATCAACAACAATTCTTGCTTCGGGCGTTCCTAATTTACCTTTTGTTTGACCTTCATATTGAATTAAATTTTCAGGAATACGCAACGAAACAATAGCAACCAAACCTTCTCGCAAATCATTACCTTCTAAATTTTTATCTTTTGCTTTTAATAATTCTTGTTTTCTTGCATATTCATTAATAGCTTTCGTTAAACCACTTTTAAAACCAACTAAATGACTTCCACCATCAACAGTTTTAACATTATTAGCAAACCCTACTAACGTTTCACTATAATCTTCAGTATATTGTAATACAATTTCAACGTCAATATTATTTTGTTTACCTTTTAAACTAACAATTGGTGATAAATTTTTTTTATCTTTATTTAAATATTGCATGAAAGCAACTAAGCCATTTTCATAATGAAAAGTTTCTTCAGTACCTGTCCTCTTATCAATTAATTGAATACTTAAATCATTAATTAAAAAAGCACTTTCACGTAAATGTTGTTCAAATAAATGAACATTTCAATCACAACCTAGAAAAACACGATGAAAATCAGGTAAAAATTGTACCCTAGTTCCTGTTTTATAAGTGCTACCAATCATTTTTAAACTTTGATCAATCTTACCACCATTTTTAAATTTAATTTCATGAATTTTTTTATCACGATGAATAGTAACAATCATTCAATTACTTAAAGCATTTACTACTGAAGCACCAACACCATGTAAACCACCCGAGGTTTTATAACTATTAGTGTCAAATTTTCCACCAGCATGTAAAACCGTATAAATAACTTCGGGAGTACTTTTTTTTGAAGCATGCATACCAGTTGGAACACCACGACCATTGTCTTCAACAGTAACTGACTTATCAAAATTAATAGTAACAACAATACTAGTACAAAAGCCAGCTAATGCTTCATCAATACCATTATCAACAATTTCTCAAACTAGATGATGAAGACCACGATTATCAGTAGAACCAATATACATTCCAGGTCTTTTTCTAACTGCTTCTAGACCTTCTAAAATTTGAATTGATGATTCATTATAAACACTGCTTTTTGGTTTATTTGTCATGAAAAAAACTCCTTACTACAATTTATTTCATTTTCATTTTATCATATATTTATTTATTTAAAGATAATGTCGATAAAAGAACTAAATCAATTTTATAATTGCTAAATTGTAAAGGTAAGTGCAACTAAATTATTTTTCTATCCAAATATTCGATTGGTGAAAGATAATTTAATATTTTTCTCGGTCTTTGATTTAAAGACAATATAAATTTATGAACTTCATTTTTATTAGTTTTTGAAAAAATAAATTTTTTAGGAAATTTTTCTCTAATTAAACCATTAGTATTTTCATTAGTACCTCTTTGTCAAGGTGAATATGGATTGGCAAAATAAATTTTTACATCTAAATTTTTTTCAAGTTGTTGTCAATTTGAAAATTCTTTGCCACGATCAAAAGTAATAGTTTTAACAATGTTTTTAGGAAGAATTGATAAATAATAACTGACATTTTTATTAATAACTTTAGTAGTTCTGTTTTTAACTAATATTGCTAAAGTAAATCGTGATACTCTTTCAATTAAAGTTATTAAACATGATTTGCTTTTACCTCGTGATGATACTATAGTATCTCCTTCTCAATGACCAAGTGTTATAAGATCATTAACATTTATATCTCGTTCTTTAATTGATTTACCATTAAACTTGCCACGATTTTCTTTAGATTTTCGTTTTTTACCTTTTCTTCTTAAATTTTTACTAGTAACTTTATCAAGAAAACCCAAATAAATTCAATTATAAATTGTTTTAAAACTAATAACTCACTCTTTATGAAAATTTTTAATTCTGCCATAAATTTGTTCAGGTGATCAACCTAATAGTAATTTTTGTTGTACATATTTTACTAAATTCTTATTTTTAAACTTATGAAAACTAATATGTGATTGTTTTCGATTTTCAGCTTTATTTTGTGCAATTAATGAAAAATAATGATTATTATCTTTATTTCTATTAATTTCTCGAATAATAGTACTAATACTTCGATTAAGATTTTTAGCTATTTCACTAATTTTAAATTTAAATTTCAATTGATTCTCAATATAAATCCTTTCATCTATGCCAAGATGTTTATAACTCATATAAAAACTCCTTACTTTTTTCTAAACTAAATTTAGAATTATGAAATTTTTATATGAGAATTTTTTGCAATTTTATTTACTTGCACTTACAAGTATAATTCAGCATAACAAAATTTTAATACGATTAGCATTTTCAAATTGTAAGTTTTCAACACTAATATTCATATTATTAATTAATATTTTTTTAACAGCAGTAACATTCCCTTTGAAAAATTGATCAATTTTACTAATCATATCTTCATAATAAGTAATAGGTACCAATTTAAAACAAGCACCAGAACATTGCTGTAAATGATAATATAAACAAGGTTTACCAAGATTACCAGCACATTTTCGTAATGGAAAAATTCGTTCCAATAACTTTAAAATTTCACGCGCACCAGTACCATCGGGAAATGGTCCATAATAATGTCCCTCTTTTTTAGTAGCACTACGTACATAACGATATTGTGGATCACGATTATTAGTAATTGGAATATAAGGATATTTTTTATCATCTGCTAACAAAATATTATATTTAGGATGATGTTTTTTAATCAATGTTTGTTCTAAAATTAAAGCCTCTTTTTCATTAGATGTCGTAATGTATTCAACATCATGAATATCATTAACTAATAACATTGTTTTAAAATTACTGGCTTTATTTAAATATGAAGTTACTCGTTTTTTTAATGAATTAGCTTTACCAACATAAATTAAATTATTATGTATATCTTTAAATAAATAACATCCAGCAATATTAGGTAAAAGTTTAATTTTCATTTGTAGTAAAGATTTTTCTGCCATTAGTTCACCTAAATTTATTAACAAATTAAAAGATATTTTGATTTTAACATTATATTAATGTTTTATCCTAAAGTAAATTCTTAATTTTATTCATTATTAATTACTTATGATTCGTTATTAATAATAGTTTCGTTATCATTAAGAATTTCACGATTTAAAATACTATCTTCTAAACTTTTTTTAACTACCAGAGTACCTTTGCTATTACTCATTACATATTTTTGTTTTTCAGGGTCAATTTTACCAAAAGGAGTTAAATAACTATTTTCATTAAAATAAACAATAGGCGAAGAAGGTTTATTGATAATGTCACTATTATCATTTTGTTTTATTTCATTTTGTTTTATTTCATTTTGTTTTATTTCTGCTTTTTTTACTGGTGATATAGGCGGTTCCTTCTTTGATTCCTTATTAAAACTATTTTCTTTTCTAAAAGATTTTTTAACTTGTTTATCAATTAATAATTTTTCTTTTTTTAACTTAATATGTTTTTGTTTTAAATCAGCATTTATTTTATTTTTTTGCTTTTTATTTTTATTATTAATAATAATTTGTTTAATAATTTGTTTCATTTTGCTAAAGAAAATAAAAGGTTTATTAAAAATAAATAAACAAGTTAAAGAAAAAATACTAATAAAGTTTGCAATTAAATTAGTAACAAAAAAACCATAATTAAAAATACCTATTAAAACATTACTAATAATGCCACCAGTAGCATATGCTGGAAAAAAGGTTTCAACACTAAAATCTTTAAAAGAAATTGGTGAAGCAAAAAAACCTAGATAATTATTTATACCATTTGTATTTCATCATGTTTTAACGTATATTTCACTAATATTTAATAGGTTTAAATTATAATAACTAGTTCATAAATTATTCTTTCCTAAAATTATTAAAGTTAAAGTTTGCGTTATCCAACAACTAATCACTAAAAATAAAAAATAAACAAAAATATACTTCAATTTAAATTGCATGCGATAACCAAAAGCTAAAGGAATAATCATTAAAAAAAGAAAGAAATAAACAGCATATTTCATTCACCCAAATAAAAAAGAAAAAAGAAAATCATCAAGTACTTTACCAATTATTGAAAATCTAGTTAAACTAACCATTAGGAAAAAGAAGATTACTAATAAGAAAAAAAGTAATCCAACTTCATCACCACGAGATTGAGATTTTGATATTTTAATGCCATTTTTAATCATAAGAACATCACCTCTTAATATTCTCCACAAAATAACTTATAAAAATAGTATAACATAATTGATATATGTAATATCTTTCTATAATCGATTTTTGATTTATTATTGCAAAAAACAATATTAATTTTTTAATACTTTTATCATAAAAAATGTATTATTTAAATTTCATATTCATTATTTTCTAGATTTTAAAAATTTAAAATAAATCATTTTTCTTATTTATATTTATTTAACAATTAATTTATATAATATTATATAATCATTGTAAACTTAATATAAGTTTTACCCGTTGCTTTATTTAAAGTAAAATGGGTTTTTATTTTCTAATTTTAAAGGGGACATAAACAATGTGGGGTTTTAATAAAAATAAAAAAGAAGAACAAGAAAGACAAAGAGAAGCTGAAAAACAAGCAGAACAACCATGAAAAATTGAAAGAGACCAAGCTAGATTAAAAGCCGAAAGAGAAGAAAGAAAAAGACAAAAAGAAGAACAAGAAAAAAAAGAAAAGCAAAGAGAAGCCGAAAAACAAGCAGAACAACTACGAAAAATTGAAAGAGACCAAGCTAGATTAAAAGCCGAAAGAGAAGAAAGAAAAAGACAAAAAGAAGAACAAGAAAAAAAAGAAAAGCAAAGAGAAGCTGAAAAACAAGCAGAACAACCATGAAAAATTGAAAGAGACCAAGCTAGATTAAAAGCCGAAAGAGAAGAAAGACAAAAACAAAAAGAAGAAAGAGAAAGAGAAGAAAAAAATAGAAAAGCTGAAGAAGAAAGCCAACGTGTAAAATAAGCAAATTAATATATGGAAAAACAAAGAATAGAAAGAGAAGAAAAACGAGAAAAAATTTTTCAAGAAAAATTAAAAGAAGATCGAGCTAAAGAATTAAGAGAACGCGCCAGAGCAGCTGAAGAAGATGAAAGACAAAAAAGAGAACGTGCAGAAGCAGAAAATGCAGCAAAAATAAAAGGTAAAGGACATTATAATCCATGAAATTTTTAAATTTTAAATTTTTCTATTAATTTATATAATGTAGTTTACAAAGTTATTAGATTTTTAATTAATAAAATAAAAAATTTCTTCAACCAAAACTAATATACCAGTTGAAGAAATTTTTTTATTACGCTAAATTGTAAAGGTAAGTGCAACTAAATTATTTTTCTATCCAAATATTCGATTGGTGAAAGATAATTTAATATTTTTCTCGGTCTTTGATTTAAAGACAATATAAATTTATGAACTTCATTTTTATTAGTTTTTGAAAAAATAAATTTTTTAGGAAATTTTTCTCTAATTAAACCATTAGTATTTTCATTAGTACCTCTTTGTCAAGGTGAATATGGATTGGCAAAATAAATTTTTACATCTAAATTTTTTTCAAGTTGTTGTCAATTTGAAAATTCTTTGCCACGATCAAAAGTAATAGTTTTAACAATGTTTTTAGGAAGAATTGATAAATAATAACTGACATTTTTATTAATAACTTTAGTAGTTCTGTTTTTAACTAATATTGCTAAAGTAAATCGTGATACTCTTTCAACTAAAGTTATTAAACATGATTTGCTTTTACCTCGTGATGATACTATAGTATCTCCTTCTCAATGACCAAGTGTTATACGATCATTAACATTTATATCTCGTTCTTTAATTGATTTACCATTAAACTTGCCACGATTTTCTTTAGATTTTCGTTTTTTACCTTTTCTTCTTAAATTTTTACTAGTAACTTTATCAAGCATTCCAAAATAAATTCAAGTATAAATTGTTTTAAAACTAATAACTCACTCTTTATGAAAATTTTTAATTCTGCCATAAATTTGTTCAGGTGATCAACCTAATAGTAATTTTTGTTGTACATATTTTACTAAATTCTTATTTTTAAACTTATGAAAACTAATATGTGATTGTTTTCGATTTTCAGCTTTATTTTGTGCAATTAATGAAAAATAATGATTATTATCTTTATTTCTATTAATTTCTCGAATAATAGTACTAATACTTCGATTAAGATTTTTAGCTATTTCACTAATTTTAAATTTAAATTTCAATTGATTCTCAATATAAATCCTTTCATCTATGCCAAGATGTTTATAACTCATATAAAAACTCCTTACTTTTTTCTAAACTAAATTTAGCATTATGAAATTTTTATATGAGAATTTTTTGCAATTTTATTTACTTGCACTTACAAGTATAATTCAGCTTACTTTCAAATTCTCCAGCAATAATTTTCATGTTTTTTTACTAAATGCACTATAAATTATTTTAAATTGATTTTCAATAGCTTTTAGTAATTTTCTAAACTAGTTCTAATTTACTAAACATTATATAAATTTTAAAATTAGTTTAAATATGAAAAATTATATAAGTTAAGGTTAATGATATTATCATTAACCTTAAATTTCATTAACAACTGTTAAAATCATAGGTAACTTACCAGTTTCTTTTTTAATATAATCTTGTAAGTCATTTTTCATTTTAGTCTTAACTTCACTAAGACTAAAAGCATTATTAGTTTTATATTTTTCAATAACATTAATAATAATGTTTTGCAATTTTTTCAACATTTCTTCATTATTAGTTAAATAAACAACACCACGCATTTGTGCATCAATTAAAGAAACAATTTCTTTAGTTTTACGATTTATTGTCACTCCTGTAATTAAAATACCATCACGTTGTAATTGTTTTCTTTCACTAATAACAATGGAACCAATATCACCAACACCAATACCATCTACATATACATCACCAGTTTTTATTAAGTTATCTGTTGTTTTATTAGTAGCATTTTTATCATTAAAACGAGAAGGACGTGCAACATACTGTTTAACAAAATTATCAATTAATTTACCATTTTCAAAAGTAATAACTTCACCATTATCATGAATTAAAGCATTGTTATGTAATACACCAGCATCAATGGCTGCTGCTTGTGCTGCTACAAAATCTTTATATAAACCTTTAACTGGCAAAAAATATTTTGGTTCAATAATATTAACCATTAACTTAATATCTTCATAAGAAGCATTTAAACTTCAAGCTTGTTTTTCTGATATATTAATAACTTTAACATCAGTACGTGCTAAGTCATCTAATAAGGCTGCATGAGCCAATTCATTTCCTGGAATTGGTGGAGTTGCTAAAATTATTGTATCTTGGGATTCAAGTTTTAAATAATCATCATTACCAATAGCAATTTTATTCATTCTAGTAAATAAACGCTCACCACTACCAGTAACAATAATTACTGTATCTTTAGTACCAATTGTTTGTGCTAAATTAATAATTTGTGATTTATCAATATTGAAAGCGTTTAAATCATTAACTTTTAATAAAATATCATATAAAGTTGCACCATAAACTGCAATTTTACGTTTAGAGTCAGTTTCTTTAATAGCATTAAGAATTTCACTAACACGATATAAATCTTGATCATAACATGCAAGAATAACCCTTCCTGGTGCTTCTTTTAATACTGGCTCAATAATAGTTTGAATTTTATGCTTAGGAGCTGTAAAAGCTTTTCTATTGGCACATGTTGCTTCACTAATTAATAATAAAACATCATTTTTAGAAACACTAGCTAAATATTGAATATCAGTAGTAAAATCACTACGATGTTCACCATCAAAAATATAATCACCCGTATAAACAATTGTTTCATTTAATTTAATATTTTCACCATTATTTACAGTTAGAACAAAACCTAAACTACCTGGAATTGAAGTAGTTGTTTTAAATGTTTTAACAACAACATTACCAAATGATACTTTTTGTTCGGGTTCAATAGTTTTAATTATAATTTCATTTTGATTAATAAAACGAAAACGTTCTAATTTCTGCTTAATCATAAAATCAGTTAGTTTACTAGTAAAGATTGGAACTTTATACTCGGGTTTTATTTTATTAAAGTCTTTTAAAATATAAGGTAGTGCTCCAAAAGCATCATCAGATGGTTTTGAAATAAATATACCTTGAATACGATGTTTATTTTCTTTTAAATATGTATAATCTGGAATAATAATATCAATTCCTAAAATTTCTCTTTCTGGGAGTCTAATGCCGGCATCAAATACAAATATCTTATCATTTACTTCAACAACATATAAGTTTTTACCACGTTCATCTAATCCACCCAGAGCAAATACTTTTATCTTTGCCATGTTTTCACCAGTTTTCTACTTTCTTTATTTTTATTTTATAAAATTTAATATCTTAGAAGAACATAAAAATTAAAACTTTAACTTAAATTCCCAAGATGCTGCTATATTATGTTATTATTATTTTAACACTAATTTAATAATAAAACTGTAATTAATTTTCATTAAAAATAGTTTCAAATTATTTATCAATAATTTCTAAGCTAAGCTTACTATTATCTTCAACTTTAATTACTCGAACTTTAATTATATCATTGATTTTAACGACATTATTTAAATTATCAATACGTTTATTAAATTTTTTTGAAAATTCTGAAATATGAATTAAACCATCAATCTTATCTTGTAAATTAACAAAAACACCAAAATTAACAATTTTTACAACTTTACTATCAAATTCAGAACCGATTTTAATTTGAACAGGATTAACAATACTTTCAATAATTTGTCAAGCTTTATCAATGGCTGATTGTTCATTATGATAAATCATCAATCGTCCATCATCTTCAATATCAATTTTAACATTATCACAGTCGGTAATAATTTTATTAATAACTTTCCCACCAACACCAATAATATCACGAATTTTATCAATTGGAATTAACTTTTGAATAATTTTTTGAGCATTAGGTGCCAATGTAGTTCTAGGTTTTTTAATTACTTCATTCATGTTTGCTAATACTTGTAATCTCGCAATTCTGGCTTTTTCTAAAGCTTGTGTAATAATATTAAAATCAATACCAGTAATTTTAATATCCATTTGTAAAGCACAAATACCATTAGCTGTTCCTGCCACTTTAAAATCCATATCACCTAAGTGATCTTCTAATCCTTGAATGTCAGTTAAAATTGTAAAATCTTTTTCTTCTTTAATTAAACCCATGGCAATACCAGCAATTGCAGCTCTAATCGGTACACCACCAGCCATTAATGCCATTGATGAAGCACAAATTGCTGCTTGTGAAGTTGAACCATTTGATGCTAATACTTCTGATACTAATCTAATTGTATAAGGAAAATCTTTTTCAAGAGGAATAATTTGTAATAATGCTTTTTCACCAAGGGCGCCATGACCAATCTCACGTCGTGAAGGAACACCCATTCTTCCGGTTTCACCAACAGAAAATGGAGGAAAATTATAATGATGAATAAAACGTTTATACTCTTCTTTACCTAATCCATCAATAATTTGATGTTCCGCAAGTGCACCCAAAGTTAAAACTGATAAAACTTGTGTTTCACCACGAGTAAACATTGCACTACCATGAACAATAGGTAAAACATCAATCATACTTGTTAATTTTCTAATATCATCTGCTTTTCGTCCATCAACTCGTACATTATTTTTTAAAATCATAGTACGCATTGCTTTTTGTAATAATTGATCAATACTTTTGCGTAAATTATGAATAGTTGTTTCTTCACCAACATTTAAAACTTCTTGATTAAATTTATTTTTAAAACTTTGAAATGTTTCTTCAACTAAATTTTTAATCAAGTTGCTTCGACTTTTTTTATCAACAGTAGTACTAATTTTACTAATTTGTGATTGACAATTTGTTTCTACAAATTGTTCAATATTAACAGGAATTAATGCTAACTGTGGTTTAAATTTATTTGGTTTTAATTTTTCAATGATACTTTCTTGAAAAATTATTAATTTAATAATATGTTCATGTGCAAATTTTAATGCTTTAATCATATCTTTTTCTAAAATATCATGACATCCAGCTTCAACCATATTGATGGCATCTTTTGTTCCACCAACAATCAATTCCATTTTTGAATTTAATAATTGCTCTTGTGTTGGATTAAGGACAAGTTCATCATTTATTTTACCAACAACAACAGTAGCACTAGGACCCTGAAATGGCAAACTACTTAATCCTAAAGCAAGTGAAGTACCAAAAGCTGCATTTACTCTAACATCACAAGCATCATCTAACGCAAAAACATTATTTACAACTTGCACTTCATTAACAAAACCTTTTGGAAATAATGGACGGATTGAACGATCAATTAATCTAGCACATAGTGTTGCATATTCACTAGGTCGACCTTCACGCTTTAAAAAACCACCTGGAATCTTACCAACTGAATATAACTTTTCTTGAAAAACTATTTGTAATGGAAAAAAATCTTGATTATTAATAACTTCATTATATGATACAGTTGTTAATACAACTGTATTTCCATAAGTAATTTTTACTGATTTTTCTGCTAAATTAGCCATTGTACCTAATTCAACAATTAATTCATATTTTCCTTCTTTAAAAAGGAATTTTTCTCTTAACATTATTTACTCCTTAGCATTTACTCCTTAGCTTCCATTTTTTGTCGCAACTATGAGCATTATAGCATAATAAAATGTTAAAATAAGTTATAGAACAATTTTATTTTAGGAGGTCATAACTTATGTTTAAACATAAAATTCAAAATGAAATTTCAATTTCAAATAAAGACTTTGATAAAATTAAAAATAAAGCTTTAATTATTGATGTTCGTGATGTTGCTGAATATCAAATTTTAAAAAAAATAACAAATGATAATGGTGAACTTAATATTGTTAATATTCCTTACCATGATTTGATTAAAAATCCTAGTAAATATATTGAAAACAAAAATCAAGTGATTATAACTATTTGTAATGCAGGAAATCGTTCAACTGCTGCTGCACTAACACTCAGAGAATTGGGCTATACTAACACTTATGTTTTAATTAATGGTATTTATGGATATTACAAAAAATAACTTATTTCTCATTATTTAATTTAATAAGATCATTAATAGCAATACTTAAATTATTACAATAAGTTCCTAAGACTAAACTAACACTATCGTCTTGGTCTAAAATACCACGATTTTTAATTTTTTTAAGATTATTAAAATTAATTTTTGAATGATCAATAATCTCTACCTTAATTTTATTTGCTGTTGCTGTTGTCTCTTTAATATTATCAATTCCCCCTAAATCAACAATAAAATTTTGTAATTTAAATGGGAATTTTTGTGGTTTATTAATAGGTTTTGAACTACTTTCTTGTTGATTGCGTAATTTTTTAGCTGTACTAACATTTCATATTCAAATCACAATACTAGCCACAGCAAATAACAATGCAATAACTAATAATACTATTTGTCAAATTGGCATGATTACCTTCCTTAATTAATATATTTTTAAATATTTTCTTAATCTTCTTGAATAAAAGCTTTTTTTACTTTAGCAAGTAAAGAATAATGATTAAGTCGATATTCTAAAACTTGTAACGTTAATTCTGATAATTTAATTGTTACCTTATCATTTAGTTTATCATTAAAATCAAAAGTATCAACAATTAATTTTCCAAAATCACTCAATTTACTATCTTTTTGAATATTTTTCAAAGTAATTTCATGATTTTCATCCAAAATTAGTGGTGAATTTAAACTGCGATAACTATTATTATCTACTGGAGCAATTTCATGAAATTGCATTAAGTTATGATTTGAAATTAAAACAGCACCACCAAGTGATTTCATTAAACCCGTCGAACCAGTTATTGTTGCAATAACTAAACCAGAACCACGAAAGTTTTCAAATAATTGATTATTAATTAACACTTGACATGAAAGAGTTGTTGTTAAATTAACAAATTTAACTTCATTAATAGCATATAAAATCTTATTATTAATATTTACTTCTAATAATGAAAATTTATTTACTATTAAATTATTATCATTTTTATCAATTCACATTAATACTTTGTCAACTTCTGTGTTTAAAAAGTTTTCATAAAAACCAAGATTACCACATTTAAAACTAACAAACTTAACAGTATTGAGCATATTATTATAATCATGAACAGCTTTTAAAAATGTTCCATCACCGCCAATAATAAAAACAATATCTGGAAAAGAAGTATCTTCAAGTGCTTTAAGGGCCAATAACTTGGCCCTTAATTCCTTAGCTAATGATTGAGAATTCTCATATTTATTAGCAATAATTGTAAATTTATAATTTTTCATCATGTATTCCAATCATATTTCAATTAAAATATTTCACAAGAATCTTCAAATTCGTTTTCAATAGAACCACGTAAAAATAATTCAATCTCGTCTTCATTATAACCAATTTGAATACGTTGTTTATTTTCTTGAACAATAATTGGACGTTTTAAAACAGTTGGTGAAGTTTTAATTAAATCAAAAACTTGTAACATTGTTAACTTTTCAATATTAATAGCATGTGTTTTAATAAACTTTGCTCTTGTTGAAATAATATCACCAACACCATTTGGTACAAATCTTAATAATAATTTAATTTCAGTATCGGTCAATGGATTATGGATAATATTACGTTTAATATATGGAATTTTATGTTTATCAAAAAATTGAATAACTTTTTTTGAAGACAAACAACTTGGCGAAACATATATTTTAATCATGACAATACCCCTCTTTGCTTTTAGACTACATTTGATTTAAATACTCTTTTTTAAAATTAATATTTTTTTATCTTTAAAAGATAAAAGTTAATAAACTCTACATTACTATAATAATATATATTTCCACACTATCTTTGACCAAACTTAGAAAATAAGTACATGAAAGACCTTTTCCGCTATATCCTTCACCCACATATTATATCATATTATTTTTTGAAAAATAGATACTTTTATTCCTTAAATTTTATAAAAAAATTTAACATATATTTTACTATCAAATTTTATTAATAATTTGAATTATAATATAATGAAATTATAAAATTAAATTTTCTTTATTTTAAAGTAAATAATTAAAAATAAATAATTTTTATGCGTAAAAAAACAAGGAGTTAACTAAACATGCCTATTCAAAATAATAACAGTAAATATTTTAAAGAATTCATAATTGGAACTATAATTAGTTCCACCGGAATATTATTAACTGGTCTTAGTTTATCAACTATTTTATTTTTTTATGATAATACAAGAAATGGAAAATCAATATAAAGATAAATTAAATACTATTTTAAATCCAAATAATTTAGTAGTATGCATAATGGGTTCTGTACCTTTAATTCATAGTTTAAACATAACACAAGTTGGTAATAAAAAAATAACAAATGCCACTAAAGGATTAGTAGAAAATATGCTAGTATCATTTTCAAAATCTAAAAATAGAACTCCTTTATTAGCAAATATTGATGTAACGAACATCAATAACTTTGAATTACAAAACCCAGTAAATAATATAAATAATAAAGTAACAATTAATACTTTATAAATATTTATCTTTTAAAGACAAATAAAATTTAATTTAAATAGCTTAATAAATTAAACTGATCTTATCATTTTAATTGATTCTGTTGTTATATCAATACCAGAATCGTTAGAATTACTCTTTTCTAAGAGTGGCTTTACTTTAGTAAATGGTTCTACTTCTGAAAGTTGTTTTTTTGTTTCAATTTCTACTTCTATCTTAAAATTATCTAAACTAGAATCTGAAATAGATGATTTATTTTCATTAATTTTTATTTTTAATTCACTTTCTCTTACTATTAGTGTTTCTATATCTTTATCAAGTTTATCTAAACTAATGGCATTTAATGAATTTAATTTATCACTTTTTTCTTTTTGAAGTATTTCTAAATCAGTTAATGGTTGCATATTTTCAATTGAAATATTTTTTAATTTTTCTCTTTGTTGTTTAATTTTTAGTATTGTATTTTCTAATAAAAATTGTTTTTGACTATTAGTCACTTTGAAATCTTCTATTTCTTTAGTACTATTCTTTTTGCTTAATTGTGCTTTTAATACTAGTCAATTTTCCTTTAATATATTTGTCTCTTTTTTATGTTTTAATATCTCATTAAACAAATCTTTTTCTTGTTTTATTTTTTTTTTCATTTTCCATTCGTAAATCAGTAATTTCTTTATTTATATTACTTCGATTAACAAATTCTTTATCTAATTTTTTTTGAACACTTTTGTAATTACAAAAAATGCCAAAAGTTAATAGTGAAATAACACGACGTCAAATACTATCTCTTCAATCTTGTAAAACTATAATATTTTGAAAAATATTTTTTGAATATTTTAGTTTTAAACTAATATTTTCTTCATTACTTTTAATTTCTTTTTCTAAACAAGAAATTGAATTAGTTTTTGCATCTATATTGTCATTTAATGTTTTAATATTTAAATTTATTTCATCTATTTTTGTGATTAATTGTTCTTTAGAACTTTCATTATCATTCAAAATAGATTGTATTTGACCTTTATTTGCATCAATGTCTGTTGTTAATTGTTCCTTGTTTTTTTCTAATCTTTCAATTTCTAATTCAATTTCTGATTTTTGTTTTATTAATGCAATTAAATTTTCTAAACTTTGTGATTCCGATTTCAATTCTTCTTTTTTTAAAATTTCTTTTTTTAAATTTAATATTTTAGTTTTTTCTTCTTGTAATTTTGTCATATTTTCTTTTAATGCTTTTAAACTACCATTAAAAAGATGATTCTTGAATTATTTCTTTTAAATTAAATAATTCATTTCTAATTCTTTCTAAGGTTCTTCTGTTATCTACTTTGTCTAGATTTCTGTTTTTTATATCTTTATCAGTTTCTTTACTTTCAACTTCTAAAGTATATATATTTTCATTAACTGCTTTTAATTTATCAGTCATCTTATTAACATATTGTTCAATAAATGTTTTTTTATCTTCACTATCTTTGATATTTCTTAATTGACTTTCAGCTTTCTTCAATATATCTTCTAGTTGTTTTCTTTCAAATTCAAAACTTGCTTGTTTTTTGGCAATATTTTGTTTCTTGATTTATAATTCCTCAAGTTTTAACCCAAGAGTTTGAAGATATTCTTTCACATTGTTTCGATCTTTTATTTTCTTTAAATATTTTTGTAAATCATCCTTATATTTTTCTTCTCCAAATAACATAAAAAAACTCCTTTATAAAGTAAAAAACCCATTACTCTTAAAAAATAAAAGCTATGGGTCAAAAACCATTTTTAATTTATGTTTTTATTATATCAAAATCAAACAAATTTTAATATAATTAATTGAATTATTTAACTTTATCATTGATAATTAATTATATTAAAAAATTAATTTGGAGGAAGCAAAATATATGGCTCGTATTATATCTGGAATAACTAGCACTGGAAAATTAACTCTTGGTAACTACTTGGGAGCAATTAATAATTTTTTAAAATTGCAAGAAGAACATGAACTCTTAATATTTGTTGCAAATTTACATGGATTAACACTACCAATAAAAGCACAAGAATTAAGAGATAATATTAAAGATATTGCCGCTTGATATTTTGCTGCTGGTATTATACCAAATAAATCTCATATTTTTATTCAATCTGATGTTTTAGCCCATAGTCAATTAGGATATATATTATTATGTAATAGTTATGTCGGTGAATTAGAACGAATGACACAATTTAAAGATAAAAGTCAAAAAATGACAAATCAACAAAATAAAACGATTAGTATTCCAACAGGTATTCTTACATATCCAGCATTAATGGCTGCTGATATTTTACTATATGACGCTGATTTTGTGCCAGTTGGTGTTGATCAAACTCAACATTTAGAATTGACAAAAACTTTAGCAACAAGAATGAATAACAATTATAAAACTGATTTATTCAAAATTCCTAAAATAATTATTGATAAACAAGCACAGAAAATTATGAGTTTACAAGAGCCTGAAAAAAAAATGTCCAAATCTGATACTAATCTAAAAAATACTATTTTTTTAAGCGATAGTAAACAAGAAGTTACCAATAAAATTAAAAAAGCAGTTACTGATTCAGAAAATATTATTAAATTTGATCCAGAACATAAGCCTGGAGTTAGTAATTTATTAACTATTTATGCTAGCATTACTAAAAAAGATATCAAAACTTGTGAACAATACTTCAGCAATCACAATTATGGTTTTTTAAAAGAAGAAGTAATTAAAGTAATAAATGATTTATTAGAACCAATGCAAAAAAAACACCAAGAACTTATTAATGAAAAATCATCACAATTAGCAAAATATTTAGAAGAAGGTGCAAATTTTGCTAATAATATTGCTACTAAAAAATTAAACTTTGTTCAAGACACAATGGGTATTAATTTTATCGAGAAAGAAAGATAGGAGGAAGAGACAATTTCTTTATACAATAAAAAACAAAAACATTTAATCCTAGTTGATTTAGATGGTACTATATTAAAAAGTGGTGGTCGAGAAATTCATATTAATACTAAAAAAGCACTAATTGATGCTCAAAAACAAGGTCATATTGTTTGTATTGTCACTGGTCGACTTTATCGTGGATCAATTAAATTTTATCGTGAATTAGGTCTTAATACATTACTATGCAATTTTAATGGTGGCCATATTCATGATCCAAAAATCAAAAAATTCAAACGATTAGTTTTTCCAATTTCTGAAACAATTGTTAAACATATTTTAAATGAAGACTATATTTTTCAACAAATTGAAAACGCGGTTACAACAAAGCAGTATGTTGAAAAAAAGATGATTTCTTTGAAACTTATTTTCATTTAGATACTATTGAAAATTATACTTTTACAATTAGTAAATTAATTCGTGATTGAAAAGGGAGTGCTAATGCCATTTTAATTGAATTTAAAGAAAATACTAATCTTGATCAAGTATATCGTGACTTGGAAAAATATTCAAACTCAATTAAGGTAAATACTTGAAATCGTTATGATAATAATAAACTAATCTTTGAAATTTCAAGTAAATTTATTGATAAAGGAATTACAGCTCGCATTTTGGCTCAATATTATAATGTTGATATTAGAGATGTTATTGCTTATAGTGATGAAATTAATGATAAAGAAATGTTGATGGAAGTTGGCTATGGTGTAGCAATGAAAAATGGTAATATTGTTATTAAAAGTATTGCCAATGATATTACTACTAAAACTAATGATGAGGGTGGCGTTGGTGATCATTTATCAAAATTATTAAATCCTTATGAAGAAAGTGAAATTTATATTTAATGGAAATGAAAATATATTAACTATTATTTCTATATTTGTAATATGATATAGTTTTTAAACATTAATATAAGTTTTTAACCTATTTACTTTATTTTTAAAGTAAATAGGTTTTTATTTAAAAAAGTTTTTTATAAATTTAATATACTAAAATAAAAAACCTATTGTTTTATTTTTCAAAACAATAGGACATTAATTATATTAAACTTCTACTAAATATAAATATTTTAATACTATTAATACAAAAAACTATAAAACTTCTAAAGGCAAGAAGTCAAAAATTTCTGGGTGATTGGCACAAAACTTTAATTCCGAATCATTTTTTTGTTCTTCAATTTTAATTTTTAATTAATTTAATTGCTTTTTTATTTTAAGTAATTGAGCAGGTGCTGGTGGTTGTTTATCTCATTCATCAAATAATATTTTACCTGTTTTAAAAAGTTTTTCATACTGACATTTTAAACAACTATTTTGCTGTGATTCATGATCATGGATATTTTTGCCAAACATAAAATTACCTACTTTCCTCAATTCTTTTACTTAAATTTATTATACCAAATAATTAAAAAGGAGAATTATTTCTCCTTTTTAACTAGTAAAATGTTATAAAACCGTTGGTAAATAATGTAAGAAAAAACTATTTTCTAATTCTCATCCTCAATCACGCTGATTCTGAGGTGTTAAAATTCATCTAGCAAAACTTTCGGCAAAAAATTCATCATCAAGATTTATATTATATTTACCATTAAATCAGGCACTACGACCATAATTACTATTAACTGTTATTAAACCGAATAATAATTCTTGCTTAATATTAGTTAATTTTGCTTGTTGACCTAAATAATCAATTAAATATCAAGTACGATCATAAATTTGTTTGTTATCATTGTTAACAGTTAGTTTATGAGAAACTGATGTCATATTAGTATTAAAATCACTATAACTGCTATCTGGTCACTTTCAATTAGCATTAAATGAATTTCTTTCATCAGCACTTAAACCAATAAAATTACTTAAAGCATGACCATATTCGTGAGTTGTAACACTAATTATTTGATCTGAAGATCAAAATCCCTCTTGAAATTGTTGATCAATTAAATTAATATTTGCAAATTCAGGACCATAACCCATACGTTGATTATCAGCTTCTGAATTAAAAGCAGTTCATGCTACTGTGCTATCACTTACAGCAACTGGTGCTACTTTTTGAATTAGTTTAATAACAGTGTTTTTATGAAAAACTTTAGCAAAAATATTATAAAAACGTAATTGTTGTTGCTCTGCTAATTGTAATTGTTCATTATTTAAACCAGCTTTTTTATACATTTCAACTCAATTAACATCAATGGTTTTACCACCAATTTTAGTATGAGTTAAATCATATTGTAAACTATCATAATTACTTCAAATTACATCACTTTTATTATTATCATACAAGTTATTAAATTCATCAATACTTTCTTTACTTGCCATTTGATGGATTTTATATTCATATTTTTTTACCATCTTTGCATCTTCTGGTGAAAGTTTTCATTTTAATAAACTAGCATTAGCATCATGCTTATTTAAATAGACATAATGATCACTGTCTGGAGAAAACGTTAACATTAAACCATTAACTGTTACAAGATTTAATGCTGCAATCATAGTTACTAATTTAATACCTTTTTTCATAATTAACCTCCCCTTCATATCATAATTATAATTATGATTTTACATTGTAGCATTTAAATAAAAATCCTGCACTAACTATTCTCATTTATTTTTAATTTTTTTATTAGTAAAAATTTCAACTTCAAAAACAGCAAATTCTTTGCGAACCTTTATAACTTTAAATGAAAAATTTCGAAATTTTAAAAGTGGACTATTTTTCCTTACTTTCTTCACTTTTGTTTTGAACATATATCATTCTTGGACAGTTTGTTTATTATAATTTGGAGGTTTTCTTTTTAAATAACGTTTAAATAATACTTCAAGTTTTGAAGAACCATCAACACGAAACTTATGTGTTCCTATTTCTTGTATCAATCCAATTTCATCAGTTTCATCATAAATTTCACCAACTAATTCTTCAAGAATATCTTCAAGTGTAATAATACCATTAAAATCTTTTTTATCTTTATTATTGCAGACAATAGCCATATGCATTCTTTCGGTTTGTAAAATTTCCAATGCTTCATTTAACTTAGTACGCTTAGAAATAAAAATTGCTGGTAACATTAATTGTAATAAATCTGGATTTTCATTTTCTAACATATTAATAATAAATTCTTTAATATTTAAAATACCAATTACATTTTGATTAACATGATCTAAAACAGGAATTCTACTATATTTTTCTTCTAAATATAGATGTTTAATAACTTTAGGTGGCGTATCATCATAAATATATTTAATTTTACTTTTGGGATGCATAGCTTGAAAAACTGATTTTTCATCAAATTTAATTGCAGATTCAATTAAATCACGTTCTGCTTTTTCAAGAACTCCTTCTCTTTCAATTATTGAAATCAATTCAATAAGTTCTTGTTCAGAACTTGTTGGTTTTTTACTTTTAAATTGAAATAAAGTAACAATAAAAGTTATTGGATAAAAAATAATATTAATAATATACAAAATATATGCATAATTTAAAGCTATTGTCTCAGGATGTAATTTTGCAACACTTTTAGGTATAATTTCACCAATAATTAAAACAACAATTGCTGAAACTAAAGTTGATATTAAAGGACCATAAGTAGGAGAAACATGAAAAGAATCAATAAATAATATGGTACTTAAAGTACCAATTCCAACATTAATTACTGTGTTACCAAGTAAAATTGTTGTTAAAGTTACATTATAATTTTTAACTAACTTAAATACAATATTAGCACGACGACTTTTATTACTACGTAATTTACCAATAGATTTAATTCTTATAACATTTAAAGAAGTTAATGATGTTTCAGCAGATGAATAAAAACCACTTAAAAATAATAAAACTAGCAATATTATTAAATAAATATACCAATTACTGTCCATATAGAAAAAAACTACTCCTTTTGATTTTTATATTGTTATTAAGATTATAACATAGTATACTTAGTACGTTATATTTAATTATTAATTTATTACTCATATAACTTTATGATATTATATTGAAGGTGATGAAAATAAATGCGTAAAAAATTTGGACTAATAGCAGCCTTAATAATAGGCATAACAACTAGTTTACAAGTTAGTGCTTGTACAGATGATTCAAAATATCAAGAATTTATTAGTGATGTTAATAGTGGGCATGCTTTTTTTGCCATACTTGGTGCTGCTGATAATCCACTTTCTAAGCAAATTATTGACGGTTTACACACAATGCAAATCAAAAATAATAATGTGCCAAGTAAATGAGATAACTGATTAACAGAAAAGAAAACTGAAATAAACAGTGTTACTACTAATGGGACTATTGATATTAAAATTTATGAAAAATCTCCTTATGCCAACCCTAGTAGTGATATTGTTAACCAATTTTGAAATGATAAAAAAATTAGTTGACAACAACAAATTTATCATTGACTACTTGACCATAAAATTTCTGATAATAGTTCAGCACCTGTTGCTGATTCAGGTGTCAAGGAAATTCAAAATCCTGTTGATAAAGAAAGAGCATTTAAAGCTTTACCAATTGTTTTTATCGTTAATAAAGGTAAACTAATAACTGTTGGCCAAGAATGAGGAACTATTGATAGTCCAAATCAGTTTTTTGATCAACTAACAGCTTTAATCACAGGTAATCTATTAAAAACTGCTGCTAAAAAAACTATATAATTTTTAAAAGAAGATATATAATTATCTTCTTTTACTTTTTTATTTCTTAATATTGATTATTCCATTTTTTATAAATTAATTTAACTAAGATACGTGTTTATTTTTTATTGTATTTTATTTATAAGGTGCTAAAATTTTAGTAGATAAGCAGATTTAGTAAAAATAACAATAATTCTAAACATTTCTAACTCATTACTTTAAAAAAAGTAATGAGTTTTATAGTTAAAAAGAGGTATCTAAAATGAATGATTTACTTATTAATAATACCAGTGAATTGGTAACTTTTAATACTAACAGTACAGATCCTACTAATATAAAAAATATTACTTGAAAAAATTCTATTCAAGAACACAAAAATAAAGTTGAACAAACATATCAAATTTTTTTAAAATCACAAGAATGAGGAAAAAAGTTAAGACAACAAATAACAACACCATTAACAACAACTAAAATTAAAAACAGACATAAAAAAAGAAGCACAAATATATTAGTCTCAACACTAACAACAGAACAAATACAAAGATTATCACCAAAACAAATAAAATGATTAACAAATTGACAAATTAAAGAACTTACAGCAGAACAAATACAAAGTTTTACAGTTCAACAAATACAATCATTTTTACCTGAACAAATTCAAGCATTAATGGTGCATCAAATTGAACAATTTACATTTTGACAAATCTCTGCTTTTACAAAAGAGCAAATGCAAACTTTCACAAGTGAACAAATACAATCATTTACACCTATACAAATTCCATGATTTACTAAAGAACAAATACAATCATTTACACCTATACAAATGCAAACTTTCACAAATGAACAAATACAATCATTTACACAAAAACAAATGCAAAGTTTCACAAGTGAACAAATACAATCATTTACACCTATACAAATTCCATGATTTACTAAAGAACAAATACAATCATTTACACAAGAACAAATTTCTTGATTTACAGAAGAACAAAAAGAACTATTTTGACCAAAACAAGTAATCACAAAGATTAACACTATGGATTTGCAAACTCAATCAACAACAAGTGAATTTAAACCAAATTTACCAAAAATGTAAAAAAAGCTTGTAACTTTTAAGTTACAAGCTTTTTAAAAATTAATTTTTAAACAAATTATATTGATATAAAATTAAATTTTTGACTACTATTAATAGTAAAATCTCGTTTACCATTTTCATTTATTTCTTGAATATTAAAAAACTATCAAAACTAATACTATGTTTTAATATTAAAGTTCAGTATTACCAAAAGTATTATATGTTCTAGGAAATCCAATAACAACTACTTCTTGTAATGAATCAACTTCATTTTGCGTTATTTTTTTATATAAACCATTCTTTCATTTTTTAATAATATCACTAAAAAATAAACAAGTAAACTATTACTAAAATGATATAACTAACATAGTATCTTTACTAATTTTTTTTAATTTATCTATTTTACTTAAACTATTATTTAAAATAGTTTCTAAACAAAATTCAATCTTTAAAAAAGAAAAACTGTAAAAAAGAATTAAAACATCCTTTTTATTTTTCATTTTAACTATCTAATTTTGTTCTTGTAAAAATGTTAATAATTGCTGAATTGCTGAATTACGATGAGAAATTTTATTTTTATCTGCCAATGACAATTCACCTAAAGTAGCATGTACTACTGGAACATAAAATATTTGATCGTAACCAAAACCATCATTACCTTTTATCTCAGTAGTGATTTCACCTTCAAGTTTACCAATAAATGCTTTAGTAATCTTATGATCAAAATCAACATAAGCAATAGCAGAAATAAATACTGCTGCACGATTAGTTTCACCTTCCATTTGTTCTAAAATGTCTAACATTGCATCATGATAGGACATTTCTCCCTTTCATCGTGCTGAGTTAATACCAGGAAAATTATTTAAAGCTAATATTTCTAACCCTGAATCATCAGCAATTACAGGACCATTCACTAATTTTGCAAATGTTGTTGCTTTTAAAATTGCATTTTCAATAAATGATGTACCTGTTTCATTAATTTCAAGAGGAGAATTAAGATCTAACATTGATTTGACATTATATCCCTTTGTATGTAAGATACTCTTTAATTCATTAATTTTACCGATATTATTAGATGCAAACCATAAGGTTTTAGCAGTCATTAATAATCAATCCCTTCACGAGCAATTTTACCTTTTTCAAAATAATGTTTAATTGATTTAACTTCACTAATTAAATTAGCACATTGCTCTAAGGCAAAAGATGCATATCTACCAGATAATGCAATTTCAATATGTGATTTTTTATTTTTTAAAATTTCAATTAAGTCTTGTTCTTTAATCAAATTATTTTGAATACACCCTAAAATTTCATCAACAACAATAAGATCATTATTATCACTTTGACTTAACAGTTTTAATCTAGTAAGACCATAATTAGTTTCTTGTTTTAATTTATTTTTTTCTTCTTCATCCATTTCTCAAAAAAATTTTTGCGAAGATTCATAAAAACTTTCAATTTTAAGTTTAGTATTTTGTTTTAAAAAATTAATTTCACCAGAAGGACGATTTTTTAAAAAAAGTAAGTAACTAACATTAAGATTATTACCCAATGCTCTAATTACCATACCATTAAGAATTGAGGTTTTACCTCTTCCTTCACCTTTATAAATATGAATATAACCTTTTTTTACATACTATCACTTACTTTCAATATTTTTTATTTAATAAATTGTATAATTTTATTACGGACAATACAAGCAAAATAGAGGTGTCATTTTGAAATTTAAAACTATTAAACCACCATATCAATTAGAGATATTAAAAACAAAAGGTTTAACCAATGACTTATTTTTAGTAAATAAACATTTTTTTTTAAAACAATCTAAAAATATTTTGCAACCTTTTTTGAATTTTACAAATCAAATTAATGTTATTAAATTAATTAAATCAAAAAAATTTACATTACCTATTAATGAAGTCAATATTAATAATAATAAACTATTAACCTTAATGCCATATTATCATAATTTAATTAATTTAAGCGAACAAATAATTAATAAACAAATATTAGAAAAAATTTCATCATTGGTAAAACAACTACATAATATTAAATTTGATAATAAATCATTAATTAAAACTTGAAAAGGTTTAGAACAACTTAATTTATACTGTAATTTAACTACTAGTAATCCTTGCTTAGAAAAAATAACCAGTGAGGTAATCAAATGAATTGCTAATTATCAACCAACAACAATTGTTTTATCTCATAATGATTTAACATTAAATAATTTTGTTAAAAAAAATAATTGTTGATATTTAATTGATTGAGATTTTGCTTGTTGAAACGACGAATTATTTGATATTGCCTCTTTTGCTTCTGAAAGTTTAACTTCTGAAACCGAAATTAATACTTGATTTAATTGTTTTAATTTAAATAATGAACAAATAATTATTGCTAAAAAATGAATGAATTATCAAAATTTAATTTGATATTATTGAGCTTGTTATTTATACGAACAAACTAATTTAAACATATATAAAGAAATTAGTGAAAGTAAATTCACTAATCTATTAAAATAAGTTATTTAAATAATTCATCATTTTAAGCCTGATTATGTAGTTTTAACTTCTTAACAAATTGAACCATAATTAGGTAATTTATTAGTAGTCTGCTTTTTTTGTTCAATTTGTTTTCCTTGTAAATTTATTTCTACTATATTATTAACAGCTGAAATGTTTGATTCTATTTCAATAACTATACATTTATTATTTGAAGCGTGTTCTTGTAACAATGGCATTCTTTCATCATTTACAATTTGACAATTATCATTTGAAGTAATATTTTTTTGTAAATTTTCTTTATAATCACAGTTTGCGCAAATTTCATTATTATCTTTTATTTGATTTATAAATTCTTTTACTCAATATTTCATTATTTATTTACTCCCTTTTTTCTTTTTTATTTTTTATTAGCATATACAATAAAATTAAATTTTATTGGAAATAGTTTTTAATAAATAGTATTTATAATGTTAATAATTATTGTAAATATAAAGAATATCACAATTATTATGGCTTTAATAATTTACTACTAGAATTAGCAAAATATTTAATTGTTTCTATTAAATCTTTATCCACTTGTTTTTTTAAATCATCTAAATTAGTAAACTTTAAATTATCACGAAGAAAATCTAAAAATCTAACTTTAATGATTTTTCCATATAAATCTTGATTAAAGTTTAATAAGTAAGTTTCAACTAACGGCTTATTATTACGTAACATAATTACTGTCATACTTTGATATCATTTATTATCTACTTCAGTAAGCGTAATATAAGTAGCAAGACCCGGTAATGCATAGTTTGTTAATAACGATAAATTAGCAGTTGGAAAATTAATCGTTCTAGCCTCTTTAATACCATGAACTACTTTACCACTAATTGTATATGGCTCTTGTTGTAAACAAAGATTAGCACTACTAATATCTTTATTTTGTAAAATTTGTTTAATATAAGTTGAAGAAACTTTGTTATTATTAACAATAATATCATTACAAAGATAAACTTGTAATGAAGATTGTTGTAATGTTTTAATATTACCTTGCCCTTGATAACCAAACCTAATATTTGGATTAACAACTACTGCTTTAACATTATTTGCCAATAATCACGAAATAAATTGCTCTGGTGAAAGTGTTGCTATTTCTTTACTAAACTTAATTTCCCAATAATAATCAAAATTGTATTTAGCAATTGTTTTAATTTTATCTTCATTACTTAATAAAACCTCATTATTTTTATTACTAATTACACTTTGTGGTTTTCTATCAAAACTAATAATACATGTTTGATAATTATTTATTGTTGAATTAACTAATAATTGTTTAAATAGGGCTTGATGACCTTGATGAATACCATCAAAAAAACCTCAACAAGCAATAATTGGTTTAGACATCAATTTTTGATTTTGAATATTTAGATTTTTCAATTTTAATATCTTCATTACATTTAAAACCTCGTTGGCTTACGTATAAATTATTTTTTTGATTACGATAAATAGCTAATGGCAAATGTTCAGAATTAACAACTAAAACATATGGCTCATTAGTGCTATCAATAACTAAAGGTTTACCATCAATAACACTTTTACTATTATCAACAACAATCGCTGGCATAATATTTTTAACACCATCATAAATACTAATATGATTTTTACTAACTGTTTCTTCATTAATAACATCTAAATTTAGGGCATTACTTAAATCAAAACCCGATTGATGAATTCTTCTCAAATAAGTTAAAGTTGCTGATGTATGTAAAATTCTAGCAATGTCAGTAACCAAAGCTCGAACATAAGTTCCTTTTGAACATACTACTTCAAAAGTAACTAAATCATTATTAAAACTAATTAATTTTAAAGATTTAATATAAACCTTACGTTTTGGTAATTCAACAGGAATATTCTCACGAGCATATTCATAAATTTTTTTACCATTAATTTTAACTGCTGCATAAGCAGGAATTATTTGCTCATATTGACGATTATTATAAAATTCAAGTGCTTTAACAATTTCTGATTCTTTTAAATCAAGATGTGGTTTTGATTCAATAATTTTACCAGTAATATCGCCGGTGTCGGTTTTTAAAAATAGTTGCATTTTTGCAATGTAAACTTTATCACTTTTTAAAATAAAATCACTAATTTTGGTTGCTTCATTCACAAGTACTACCATTAGTCCTGTTGCTAAAGGATCTAACGTACCTGTATGACCAATTTTATTTAATTTCAAACGTTTTTTAATAACAACAAGACAATCTTGTGATGTCATAAATGAAGGTTTATCTATTAATAATATATAATCTTTTAACATGCGTTTCACCTACTTTACTTCTTTATCAGAAGTTACTTCTTGATACTTTTCAACATGTTTACAATTTGGATAATTAGTACACCCTAAAAATTTTCGATTTTGTTTTGAAGATTTAACAACCATTCAACCATCTGTACATACTAAACAAGGTTTAATTTTTTCTAATTGTTTTTGAATATATCGACATTTTGGAAATGCTGAACAACCGTTAAATTTACCATATCTTCCTGTTCTTTGCACAAGTGGGGCACCACAAAGTGGACAATCTTGATCTAATAAAAACGGTTTAATTTTAAACTCAGTCATTTTATCAAAAGCATCATCAATCCTTGGTTCAAACTTAACTCAAAAGTCTTTTACCACTTGATGCATATCAAAATTACCATGAGCAATTTGATCTAATTGAGTTTCAACTTGTGAAGTATATGTCTCATTAATAATATCATAAAAAAACTCTTGAAGTTTATCATTAGTTAAAAGACCTTTCTCAGTAGCTTTAAAAGACTTATTTTCAATAATAACATAACCGCGTTCTTTAATAGTGTTCATAATTGGATTATAAGTCGATGGTCGACCAATTCCTAGTTCTTCTAATGTTTTAATTAATTTAGCTTCTGTGTATCTTGGTTTTGGTTTAGTAAAGTGTTGCTGTAAATTTACTGACTCAACTTTAATAATTTGATTTTTTTCAAATTTTGGTAAAACTAAAAGTTCTTCATTTTCAAGACTTTCTACATCAAGCATTAAAAATCCTTTAAACTTGATTTGTTGTCCTGTTAAACGAAATTGATAATCATTATTTTTAAATAAAACAGTAGTACTAATTAATTGTGCTGGTGCCATTAATGAACTAAGGGCACGAAAATAAATTAAATTATAAAGTTTTAATTGATCTTTATTTAAAAAATCAATAGCACGTTTATTATTCATTGTTAAATCAGTTGGTCTGATTGCTTCATGAGCATCTTGCACATTTTTTTTATTAGTCTGTTCTTTCTTCTGTCCAAGATATTGTTCACCATATTCATTAACAATTAATGTTTTGGCATTTTCAATAAATTTATCATTTAAACGTATTGAATCAGTACGAGGATAACTAATAAATCCAGTAAGTGTTCCATTAACATCAATTCCTTCATACAATTGCTGAGCAATAAGCGTTGTTTTAGCAGTACTAAAATTTAATTGTTTTGATGCTGCTTGTAATAAACTACTAGTAGTAAATGGATTTAATGAATTACGCTTACGATTTTGTTCAGTAACAGAAATTACTTGATAACTATCACTTAATGCATTTTTAATAGCAACTGCTTCTTGTTCATTATTAATAACTAACAGTTCTTCTTTATATTTTTCACAATTTAATATTATTTTTTTTTGATAAGTACTATTAATTGTTCAAAATTCTTTACTAATAAAATTAATAATTTCACGTTCTCTTGTTGCTATTAATTTTAATGCTACTGATTGTACTCTCCCTGCACTACGTGAACCGATCTTCTTTTGTAATAGATTACTTAAGCGAAAACCAATGATACGATCAACCATTCTTCTTGCTTCTTGACTACGAACTAATGGTAAATCAATACTATGTGGAGATTTAAATGCTGTTAAAATTGCATCTTTAGTAATTTCATTAAAAGTTATTCGTGATGATATATTACTTGTTGCTAATACTTGATCTAAATGATAAGCAATTGCTTCTCCTTCACGATCATGATCGGTTGCTAGATAAACATGAGTAATACTTTTTAATTTACTTTTTAATTCTTTTACCTTTGGCATTTTTTTGCGATCAATTTTGTAAATTGGTTCAAAAGTTTCTAAATCAATTCCCAAACCATATTGACCTTTAATTGCTAAATTACGAATGTGTCCATCCGAAGATAACACTAAATAATCATTACCTAAATATGATTGTACTGCTTTACTTTTAACTGGAGATTCCATGATTACTAATTTTGATGGCATCTTATATCTTCCTCTATATATAATTTATTAGCTTTATCCAAATACTATTTTGTAATATATATAACTTTAACGCGAAAGTCAATATTTTTTTGGATATATGCTTTTTTATAAAAATTTTAAATAACTTATTAACAATTAATATATAAATTATGCTATATTTATTTAGTAAAAATTTAATATAAGTTTTTATCCTATTTATTTTTGTAAATAAATAGGTTTTTATTTTGATTTGAAAGGAACATAAAAATGAAATTTTTAAACACAAATGAGAGCAAAATTAATTCTGAAATACTTTCTAATTTATTACAATCAATACTTCCAAATAATCCTCTTACAGTGGGACTAGTATGTCTTGCTGGTGGAATTGGTTACTATTCATGAAATTTTTACAAAAATAAAAAACAAGAATTAAATATAAAAGTAATACAAAAAAATGATGAAAAGAAAACTACATTAAACTCAAATAATCTAACAAATCAATCAAGTAATATAAGTAAATATGAATATAATATGATATTAGATAATAACAATAGCAAAAATGTTGAAGAACAATATGATATGCTAAATGATGATAAATCAGAAATAAATGTTGAAGAACAATATGATATGCTAAATGATGCTAAATCAGAAATAAATGTTGAAAAACAATATGATATGCTAAATGATGCTAAATCAGAAATAAATGTTGAAGAACAATATGATATGTTAAATGATGCTAAATCAGAAATAAACAAAGAAGATGAATGGGTAATAATTGATAATCAATCTAATGTAAAAAATACTATTCATAAAAATATTTTATAGACTATATTTTATAAAATATTAAAAAGAAAAAAAGTTAAAAGAATGAGTTTAATTAAAATTAATTAAAAATCATTCTTTTTAATTTATTTATAAAGAAGAACCTACATTATTTTTAGTTTCTAACATTGTCTGATCTAACATACCATTATTACAAGTTTCTGAACTAGTAAATATTGATAAAGTTTCTTTATCATCATTATCATGTTCACTATCAGTAGTACCACCACTTTCTGATAATGATCGTGAATAATTACTAAATGATGAACTACCATCAGTAACATCACAACTTTCTGATAATGATCCTGATTGATTACCATTAACAGTATTATTACCACTCACTAGAATATTACTATTACCATTTTTGATAAAAACTAGGAATTTGCAATAAAGTAGGAATTTCAAAACTACCACCATAATTTCCTAATTTTAATTCAAATTTCTTGACACCAGCAACAACAATACTACCATTATCATTATCAATTTTATATTTTTTATTTTTAATTGTAATTTTATATTTTTCTAATAATTGCTTAAGATCTTTTTCATATAACATTGGGATTCCTATTTTTTTTGCATTTTCTAAATCATTTTCATTAATAACATATTCTCCTACTTCAAACTTAGAAGGTAATTCACGATATCATTTGATTTTAAATTGATTTTTTTCTAAAAGTGCAAGTAATTTTGCTTATAATGTTGCTAAATTGTAAAGGTAAGTGCAACTAAATTATTTTTCTATCCAAATATTCGATTGGTGAAAGATAATTTAATATTTTTCTCGGTCTTTGATTTAAAGACAATATAAATTTATGAACTTCATTTTTATTAGTTTTTGAAAAAATAAATTTTTTAGGAAATTTTTCTCTAATTAAACCATTAGTATTTTCATTAGTACCTCTTTGTCAAAGTGAATATGGATTGGCAAAATAAATTTTTACATCTAAATTTTTTTCAAGTTGTTGTCAATTTGAAAATTCTTTGCCACGATCAAAAGTAATAGTTTTAACAATGTTTTTAGGAAGAATTGATAAATAATAACTGACATTTTTATTAATAACTTTAGTAGTTCTGTTTTTAACTAATATTGATAAAGTAAATCGTGATACTCTTTCAACTAAAGTTATTAAACATGATTTGCTTTTACCTCGTGATGATACTATAGTATCTCCTTCTCAATGACCAAGTGTTATACGATCATTAACATTTATATCTCGTTCTTTAATTGATTTACCATTAAACTTGCCACGATTCTCTTGAGATTTTCGTTTTTTACCTTTTCTTCTTAAATTTTTACTAGTAACTTTATCAAGCATTCCAAAATAAATTCAAGTATAAATTGTTTTAAAACTAATAACTCATTGTTTATGAAAATTTTTAATTCTGCCATAAATTTGTTCAGGTGATCAACCTAATAGTAATTTTTGTTGTACATATTTTACTAAATTCTTATTTTTAAACTTATGAAAACTAATATGTGATTGTTTTCGATTTTCAGCTTTATTTTGTGCAATTAATGAAAAATAATGATTATTATCTTTATTTCTATTAATTTCTCGAATAATAGTACTATTATTCGATTAAGATTTTTAGCTATTTCACTAATTTTAAATTTAAATTTCAATTGATTCTCAATATAAATCCTTTCATCTATGCCAAGATGTTTATAACTCATATAAAAACTCCTTACTTTTTTCTAAACTAAATTTAGCATTATGAAATTTTTATATGAGAATTTTTTGCAATTTTATTTACTTGCACTTACAAGTATAATTCATCATAAAAATGGTTATTTTTAAATGTAATCAAATAAATTTAAAAACATAATTTTACTTATTTTAAAATAAAAAATTAAAACAACTTATTAAATTAAAAGTTAATAAGAATTTTTGTTATATATTTATGTTAATTAAATTATTAAAATGTTTTTATAATTTATAAAATTGAGTATTTTAATTGTAATATTTTTAAATTAGTAGTAAGATAAATTTAAAATTTCATAAAAATCCAAATTATTTCTTGTCTAAATTTATAATAAGACTACAACGATTTAATTTATTCCGGATTTTTGACAACCGCCAAAAAATATTTACATAATAAAAATTAGTTTTTATTTAAAAATAATCTTTATTACATAAAATATTTTATTTAATGACACACTCTAATTATATATAGATAATATTCAATATTTTTTTACTTTTTCTTTCTTCTTTTTAATACAAATATTGGAATAACAATTGCAAAAAATATTAAAGCAGTAAAACCAATAGTAATAATCATACATATTCTATTTATCTTTTTTTTGTATTGATTTAACTCTTGTGGATTAATAATTTCATAGCCATAATAACTTATAATATTACGTTTACGAAATTTAAAAATAACAATATTAATCATATGAATAAATAAAATAACACCTAAAATAATTGTTAAAGTTATTGCATCTTTAATAATATCAGGAACATTAACTGTTCATTTTTGAATAATAAAAGTTAATTTCTGACCACTAATCAAAAACATAATGCCAATAATAATACCAAGAACAATATAACTACTAATACTTATTCAATTAATAATTATCAAGTTAGCATGAATTTTACGATAATTTCTAATTATAAAATTAGGAGGTAATAATGACCCTTTTAATGTTCTTTCAATATATAAATCCACTTCTCTTCTTAATGTCACAAATTCAATAATATTAATTAAAATAATGGTAAGAGCAATAATTGCTAATGGAATAGTAATTACAGGATGAGGAATAATTTTTATGTTAATCATACCAAAATATAAACCAATAAAAGTTGAAGCAATAATTAATGTCATAACACCAATAAATAATAAAATTAATTGTTTTAGCTTCTCTGATTTAATTTCTCTGCTAATTGGTTTTGGAATTTTAAAACTATTTTTATAACTAACTATTTCCATAGTATTAAATGTTTGTGGTTGATCATAATACATATCTTTTTCTTTAGTAAAGTTTTCATTGATCGGCACTGTCTTTTTTTCTTGTAAAGGTATTATATAAGAACTAGTAACTTGTATATTTTTACCATCATATTTTTTTTCATTATAATCATTTTCATTAAAATCAGAATTATGAATATTTTCTTTATTTTTATTAATTGGTGGTACAACATTGCTAAAATAAGTGTTATTATTAGTTGATTTTTGATAACCTTCTTTATCTGATAACCTATTTTTTTGTGAAAAAAATTTATCAAATAATTTAAATTTTATTTTAGACATATACATCACCTACATTTAATTAGTTAAAATATTTTTTTGTCTTTTTAGAAATATGTTTACTTGAATAAAATTTTCTTTGTAATTTGGCAATTTCATGTTCAATTTCCAAAATTTTATCTTCAAATTGATAATCTTTTTCTTCTAAACTTAAGTATCCTTTAATAGAAATCCTTTTGCGTAAATACATTATTAATAAAATTGATAATAATAACAGAAAAATCAAAAGTGCTAACCCACCCATTGAATATAAAAAAGTAGTAATTGGAATCTCAAAACCTAAAAACTTAATGGTATTAGTACTACTATCATCACTTACTACTGCTAACACTAATTTCACCTCATACATTAGTATATAAATATTATAACAAAAACACCAAATCTAATTAATATTATCTATTTAATAGTTTATTTTCTGTTATAATAATTATTTTAATAATAAAAAAGAATATTATTAATATTCTTTTTCATATGTTCATCCTTCGCTACGTAAATATTTTGCTGCAACAAATTGTGCAAATATTGCTAGAAACAGGCCAAAGAAAGTAATCAATAATAAAACTGTATAATCAAGAATTGGACGATTAATTAAAAATAAATCTTCTGGTGGGCGCTGTAACTCTAAAATAAATCTAATTAAATTTCATCCAAAAAAGTAAAGTCCCATTTGAACACCTGCATGCATCATTCGATAATGATGTGGATTATTTATTTCATAAAGTTTTTTGCTTTTATTTATATAATCATTAATTTTCTTACCAGAAGGTTTGACTTCTGCTAATGCTTTATTTACTACATTTTTTGGTACTTGATTATAATAGTAAACTTCATTTCACATTTTAGTTCAAGTCAAATGTTTTGGGTCACGATTTACTTTATTTCAATATTTTGGATTAAAAGTTATTTTTCCTCAGTATTTAAAATTATTTTTAAAATCAAATTGAAACTTATCTGGCTCTACTTTTCATGGCTTTTTACCAAATCATTTACCAAGATTTGGAACAACAAGTGTAATCACTAATCATAATCCTAAATTAGCAATTGATTCATAAAGAAATATTGGTGCACGATAAACAATTTCACCATTAATAGTTTCTGGAGTGCCACTTGGTCCACCATTTAATTTAAAACAATTATCACGAATAAAAGCAGGTAATCATGATAATGAATCATAACTTACAACGTTACCAAGTAATTCATGATTAAAGAAATTACCTCAACGTCCTAATACCTGTCCTAATAAAATATTAGGAATAATTAAATCACCATATATTCATAATGATATTTTATACTTACGACCAACAAAGTAAAAAATAATTGCACCAGCAATAATTCCAAATAAAACACCACCATGAATAGACATCCCTGGTTTTCAAAATGCAAATTTTTCAAAAAAACTAATTGACTTATTAGGATCATCCTTGCCAAGAAAACTAGCACCAAATAATGAAGCAGGAATAATAAATATTATTGATCATGCTAAAGAATCAGTAGGAACACGATAACGTTTAAATTTTACTCAAGAAGCAATAATTGAAGCAAAAATACCCGACATAATAGCAAATGCATAAACATGAAACCATCCACCATAAGTATCAGTAATGCCGTGAGGTCCAACAAAATCTAAATTTAACATAACAAACACCTCACTTACAAGACCATCTTTTAATATAGAATACCATAACTAACTAAGAATCACAATATAAATAAAGGCAAACAATACATATTACATATATAATTTTGATAAAGTGTAATTGTAATTCACATTTTTTTAGATTTTTTATTGTATATTATTTTTTGCAAATATAAACTTAAATTAAGATTTACCAAAAAACAAATACAAAAAATAATGTATTTTTGCTAAATCTTAATTTAATTTTAAAAAAAAGGAGGGAATAAAAATGAAATTTAAACAATTGTTATTATTAATTACCACTGTTACAAGTTTAGGGATGATATTATCAAATAATAAAATAATTAATAGCAATCAAAATACTACTTTTTTAAATGCTGAATTATACTTGTAAGTGCAAGTAAATAAAATTGCAAAAAATTCTCATATAAAAATTTCATAATGCTAAATTTATTTTAGAAAAAAGTAAGGAGTTTTTATATGAGTTATAAACATCTTGGCATAGATGAAAGGATTTATATTGAGAATCAATTGAAATTTAAATTTAAAATTAGTGAAATAGCTAAAAATCTTAATTGAAGTATTAGTACTATTATTCGAGAAATTAATAGAAATAAAGATAATAATCATTATTTTTCATTAATTGCACAAAATAAAGCTGAAAATCGAAAACAATCACATATTAGTTTTCATAAGTTTAAAAATAAGAATTTAGTAAAATATGTACAACAAAAATTACTATTAGGTTGATCACCTGAACAAATTTATGGCAGAATTAAAAATTTTCATAAAGAGTGAGTTATTAGTTTTAAAACAATTTATACTTGAATTTATTTTGGAATGCTTGATAAAGTTACTAGTAAAAATTTAAGAAGAAAAGGTAAAAAACGAAAATCTAAAGAAAATCGTGGCAAGTTTAATGGTAAATCAATTAAAGAACGAGATATAAATGTTAATGATCGTATAACACTTGGTCATTGGGAAGGAGATACTATAGTATCATCACGAGGTAAAAGCAAATCATGTTTAATAACTTTAGTTGAAAGAGTATCACGATTTACTTTAGCAATATTAGTTAAAAACAGAACTACTAAAGTTATTAATAAAAATGTCAGTTATTATTTATCAATTCTTCCTAAAAACATTGTTAAAACTATTACTTTTGATCGTGGCAAAGAATTTTCAAATTGACAACAACTTGAAAAAAATTTAGATGTAAAAATTTATTTTGCCAATCCATATTCACCTTGACAAAGAGGTACTAATGAAAATACTAATGGTTTAATTAGAGAAAAATTTCCTAAAAAATTTATTTTTTCAAAAACTAATAAAAATGAAGTTCATAAATTTATATTGTCTTTAAATCAAAGACCGAGAAAAATATTAAATTATCTTTCACCAATCGAATATTTGGATAGAAAAATAATTTAGTTGCACTTACCTTTACAATTTAGCTTTTTTATAATTTTGTTTATTCATAAAACATCTCTAATATTTTATTAGAGATGTTTTTAAAGATACTTTATAAATATATTAAACTTATATATTTGCTTGTAAATTTGATTTATATAAAAAACTATTACTATTTTTTAACTTTAATTTTATTTCTTTAAAAAAATCAAATCTTTCTTTTTCTTTATAATCATTAGAAAATATTTCTAAAGTTTCAGCATCAGATTTTTCATAAAAATGATATATATTATTGAATACTTGCTCTTGTGTTTCTTCTTCTTTTATTACTCGATATATAAAATTAAGAACTGAACACATTTTTCGATATTTATTATCTTTTCTTAAAGCATTATTAAATTTTTCTTTTTGTTTAGTATTCATTTTTGATATTTTTGAACTATTTTTAACGTTTGTTATATCAATTTCTTCATCGACTAAATAAACTATTTGATCTAAAAAATTTAATACTAATTCATCTACATTTTTTGATTTATATTTTTTTAAGGTTTCTAAATAAGTATCTGCTAAATTAATTGCTAATAAATTTAAAAAATTATTTAAAACTTTTGTTTTTAAATTTTTATTGATATTTAAATCCATTATCAAAACTCCTTAAAATCACCTTCAATAGAGTGATTATATCAATTTTAACCTCATATTTTTGTAAATACAATATTACTTTATTTTTTTACCTTTAATTCGTTTTCTTTTAAGTTCCAATTCTAATTTAGGATTATTATCATGTTTTAAATAATAATTTTGTCTATTTATAGTTAATTTATTTTCTAATATTAACCCTAATCTTTTAGTTTTTTCTTCAGCTAATTCTTTTTGTAATTTTCTGTCTTTTTCATTTTCAAGTGATTCATGTTTAAATCTAGAATCTTGTAAATCTTTTTCATGTTGTCTTTGTTTTTCTTTATCAATTAATTTTGCTTCAATCTTAGCTCTATTTTCTATATACTTTTTAATACTTTTAAAAATAGAAATTGGGTTCAAACAATCAATTATTTTTAATAAAATTTTCACATAACCCCCTACTCCCCATTTAAGTGATTATTATTAATATACTTATTATAAATTAAAATTTTATCAATTTCTTAGGGAATTGTTTTTTTATTATATCATTTTATTTAAACTTGCTTTTAATTTATTTTTCTATGAATACTAGATTTATTATAGAAAATTATATCATTTTATTTATAATTTTTATAAATAAAATGATATAATAAAAAATATAAATAAATTATTTATAAAACTTTGAAATGGGGAATATAAAATGATTAATAACATAAAAAATATGATTAAAAATTACTCTAGAGAAATTGAGTGTCACGCAATAATAAAAAATAATTTAGAAAATAATCATTTAAAAAGTCAAGAGAATTTAATTAATATTGAAATGCAAAAAAAATTACATAAAAATTAAAATGGAAATAATTGCAGAATTAAAAAAATACTATATATTTAACATAAAATTGTGAGAAATCTCATTTTTATTTCAAAATATGCTTTGTGAAAATAAAAAATTAATTGACTTAAATAGATCAATTAATTTTTTATTTTCAAATAATCCAATTTAGAAAAAAACAAAGCAAATATTTATAACTTTTTTATTAATTTTCTTCATCTATTTTTAAAACAGCACGAAATGCTTCTGGTGGTAATTCAACATTACCAATCGATTTCATTTTTTTCTTTCCTTCTTTTTGTTTTTCTAAAAGTTTTCTTTTTCTTGTAATATCACCACCATAACATTTAGCAATAACATCTTTTCTAACTGCTTGCACAGTTTGACGAGCAATAATTTTATTATTAATAGCAGCCTGAATAGCAACTTCAAAATTTTGTTTTGGAATTAATTTTTTTAATTTTTCACATAAAACACGCCCACGATCATAAGCAAAATCCTTATGAACAATAACAGATAATGCATCAACAATATTACCTGCTAATAAAATATCCATTTTCACTAATTTACTTTCCTGATAACCAATTAATTCATAATCTAATGAAGCATAACCTTTTGATATTGATTTTAATTTATCAAAAAAATCAATGACAATTTCATTCAGTGGCATATTATAAATAAGAGTTCTTCGTAAATTATCAGTATATTTTAAATCTAAATAAGTTCCGCGTTTATCCTGACATAATTGCATCAATGCACCAACATATTGTTCTGGTGTCATTATTGTTACTTGCACAAATGGTTCTTCTACACTTTTAATTGTCTGCACAGTTGGTCATTTTGCTGGATTATCAATTATTAACTTTTCACCATTAGTTAAATTTACTTCATAAATTACAGAAGGAGCTGTTGAAATTAAAACTAAATTATATTCACGCTCTAAACGTTCTTGAATAACATCCATATGTAATAACCCTAAAAAACCACAACGAAAACCAAAACCTAATGCTTGTGATGTTTCAGCAGTAAAAATTAATGAGGCATCCGATAATTGAATTTTATATAATGCATACTTTAATTCTTGATATTTATTAGTATCAATTGGATATAAACCACAATAAACCATTGGTTTTAAAGTTTTATAACCCGGTAATGGTGCATCAGCAGGATTAATAACACTAGTAATCGTATCACCAACATGAATATCACTAATTATTTTAATTGCACCACTAATTCAACCAACTTCACCAGCTGTTAACATTTCTCTCTTTTCTTCTTTTGGTGTGCGTACTCCTAATTCAGTAATTTCATATTCGGCACCAGTTGACATCATTCTTACTTTATCGCCAACTTTAATTACACCAGTTTTAATTCTAATAAATGCCATCACTCCACGATATTTATCATATAATGAATCAAAAATTAAAGCACGCAATGGTTCATTATCATCAGCATCAATTGGATAAGGAATATATTTAATAACTGCTTCTAAAACATCGCGAATATTAATACCTGTTTTTGCAGAAATTAAAGGCGCATAATCAGCAGGTAAACCCAATACTTTTTCAATTTCTTCCTTAACTTTTTCTGGTTCAGCACTTGGTAAATCTATTTTATTAATAACAGGAATAATTTCTAAATCATTATCTAATGCTAAATATACATTTGCTAAAGTTTGTGCTTCAATACCCTGAGCAGCATCAACTACTAAAATGGCACCTTCACATGCTGCTAAACTACGCGATACTTCATAAGTAAAGTCAACATGACCTGGAGTATCAATTAAGTGAAGCAAATAAGTATGACCATCTAATGATTGATATTTAAGTTGTACACTATTTAGTTTAATTGTAATGCCACGTTCACGTTCTAAATCTAGTGAATCTAACAATTGATTTTTCATTTCCCTTTTTGAAACAGCATTAGTTAATTCTAAAATACGATCAGCCAAAGTTGATTTACCATGATCAATATGGGCAATAATTGAAAAATTTCTAATGTATTTTTTATCGATACTCATAATATTATTTATTCACCTATCTTTTGCTTATAAACTATTTACTATGTTTTAGTATATCAAAGTTTAAATAAAATTAAATCGAAAGTTGCAGATAATGTTATAAATATATTAAACTATCACTTAACAATATATGAAAAGATATATACATAAATAACTAGTTTTTAAAATCATGTAAAATTATAATAACAAAAAATAAAGGAGGGGGGTTGTTAATAATATGAAAAAAATATTAACAACATTAAGTATTTTATCAATTACAATTACTGTTGGAAATGTAAATAATGTTAATTTAAATAGTAGTTGGCAACAAAATGTACATATAATTAATAAAACTCAACAGGACACAATTTACATTGACAAAGATGGAGAACAAATAACAAATAATGAAACAGATTTATCAAATATAAATAGCAAAGAAATTGTTCAAATTGGATTTTATAAAAACATTATTAATCAAATTCAAGTGGTTAAAATGCCAAAAACAATTCAAAAAGTGCCAGATCAATTACCATCAAAAATAACATCATTAAAACATATGTTTTGAGATGCTATTGTCTTCAATCAAGATATTTCAAAGTGAGACATTTCAAAAGTAACAGATTTAAGTCTTATCTTTCAAAATGCCATTGCATTTAATCAAAGTCTTGCAGATTGAAATACATCAAATGTAATAAATATGAATTCAATGTTTGCTGATGCTTTAACATTTAATCAAAATATTTCAAATCGAAATACTTCTAATGTAACAAATATGAATAAAATGTTTTTTAATGCAAGATCATTCAATCAAAACCTTTCAAAATCAAATGTAAAAAAAATAATAGAACACAGTAATTTTGTTACTGGCTCAAAAATTTATAATCCCAGTAAATTACCAAAATTTAAACAATAAAAAAATTTAATAAGAAAAAGATAAGGTGGTAAATAATTATGAGAAAACTGCTAAGATTTATATTATCTTTAATGGTTGTAACACCAACAAGTATTAGTTTAGTTGCTTGTGGAGGAGCAGTATATCCTGTACATAAAAAAGATTTAAAAAGTTTATCTGATAACTTAGACATTACAACAATTGATAATAATGTAAAAGTTTTTAAAGTTGAATTAATTAATAAATTAAGAAAAAAACATTTTCAAATTTACAACTAAGCGATGTAAAAATTAGTAAAAATAATAATATACCTCTACAAGATGCTGATATTAAAAATAGAAAATTAATTATAAAAATAATTGCATTAAGTACTTCTATAAACTTTACTGGTGAAAAAACGATAAATATAAATATTACAACCACACAAGAGAAAAAAGACTTAAATTTACTTATAGCAAATCAAAACCTAGGATTTATTAAAATTTTAGCAAAAAATTTAGCTGAATTATACTTGTAAGTGCAAGTAAATAAAATCGCAAAAAATTATCATATAAAAATTTCATAATGCTAAATTTAGTTTAGAAAAAAGTAAGGAGTTTTTATATGAGTTATAAACATCTTGGCATAGATGAAAGGATTTATATTGAGAATCAATTGAAATTTAAATTTAAAATTAGTGAAATAGCTAAAAATCTTAATCGAAGTATTAGTACTATTATTCGAGAAATTAATAGAAATAAAGATAATAATCATTATTTTTCATTAATTGCACAAAATAAAGCTGAAAATCGAAAACAATCACATATTAGTTTTCATAAGTTTAAAAATAAGAATTTAGTAAAATATGTACAACAAAAATTACTATTAGGTTGATCACCTGAACAAATTTATGGCAGAATTAAAAATTTTCATAAAGAGTGAGTTATTAGTTTTAAAACAATTTATACTTGAATTTATTTTGGAATGCTTGATAAAGTTACTAGTAAAAATTTAAGAAGAAAAGGTAAAAAACGAAAATCTAAAGAAAATCGTGGCAAGTTTAATGGTAAATCAATTAAAGAACGAGATATAAATGTTAATGATCGTATAACACTTGGTCATTGAGAAGGAGATACTATAGTATCATCACGAGGTAAAAGCAAATCATGTTTAATAACTTTAGTTGAAAGAGTATCACGATTTACTTTAGCAATATTAGTTAAAAACAGAACTACTAAAGTTATTAATAAAAATGTCAGTTATTATTTATCAATTATTCCTAAAAACATTGTTAAAACTATTACTTTTGATCGTGGCAAAGAATTTTCAAATTGACAACAACTTGAAAAAAATTTAGATGTAAAAATTTATTTTGCCAATCCATATTCACCTTGACAAAGAGGTACTAATGAAAATACTAATGGTTTAATTAGAGAAAAATTTCCTAAAAAATTTATTTTTTCAAAAACTAATAAAAATGAAGTTCATAAATTTATATTGTCTTTAAACCAAAGACCAAGAAAAATACTAAATTATCTTTCACCAATCGAATATTTGGATAGAAAAATAATTTAGTTGCACTTACCTTTACAATTTAGCAAACTAATAACTCACTCTTTATGAAAATTTTTAATTCTGCCATAAATTTGTTCAGGTGATCAACCTAATAGTAATTTTTGTTGTACATATTTTACTAAATTATTATTTTTAAACTTATGAAAAATAATATGTGATTGTTTTCGATTTTCAGCTTTATTTTGTGCAATTAATGAAAAATAATGATTATTATCTTTATTTCTATTAATTTCTCGAATAATAGTACTAATACTTCGATTAAGATTTTTAGCTATTTCACTAATTTTAAATTTAAATTTAAATTGATTCTCAATATAAATCCTTTCATCTATGCCAAGATGTTTATAACTCATATAAAAACTCCTTACTTTTTTCTAAACTAAATTTAGCATTATGAAATTTTTATATGAGAATTTTTTGCAATTTTATTTACTTGCACTTACAAGTATAATTCAGCACTATTTAAAGATAAAACCAATTGCAATTGGATTAATTTTAGAACCATAGTAACAAGCTGCTATAATTTCTTTTTTACCTGCTGGTTGAATAACTTTAATTACTATGTTATTAGTTTTAGTGGCAACAATAATACCTAATTTATTTATTGCAACAATTGTTCCTGGCAGAGCATTTGATAATTCATTAGTTACTGCTACTTGATGAATTTTGTATATATTATCATTCAACGTAGTATAAGCAATTGGTGTATTATACAATCCACGAACATGACATGAAATTAATTGTGCTGAAAGATTTCAATTAATTTTTTCATCACTTCTTTTAATATTTAAACCAAAAGTTACTTGATTTTCATCTTGTTCTTGTTCTTCAATTTCATTATTAATGATTTTTAATAAATATTTTATTAACATATTTTGTGCTAAAGTTATCAACTTATTAACTAAAGAAGTATATGTATCCTCAATACCAATTGAAACTTGTTCTTGAACATAAATTGCTCCTGCATCCATTTTAATTACCATTTTCATTAATGTAATACCAGTAGTTTGTAATCCATTAATAATTGCTCATTGAATAGGGGCACCACCACGCAATGATGGTAATAATGAAGCATGAATATTTAAACATTTATATTTTGGTAAATTTAAAATTGCTTTTGGTAAAAATTGACCATAAGCACAAGTAAGAATAACATCAATATTTAATAATTGTAAATCTTTTAAACTTTCAATAATATTTTCGGGTTGGAAAACAGGAATTTGATATTCTTGTGCCAATTGTTTAATTGCTAAAGGAACAACTTCTTGTTTACGACCAATTTTACGATCTGGCTGACAAACAACACCAACTATTTCAATTTCATTTTTCATTGTTAATAACAATGTTTTTAAAATATTTTCAGAAAAAAAAGAAGAACCCATAAATAAAATTTTAAATTTTTTCATAATTTTCACCCTCAATTTTTGCTTTGTACATTTCAATAATATTTTTTACATGTCAGAATAATACTACCATACCTAAAGTATCTTGAGCACAATATTTTAACATATTTTCACGAAAATTATGAATTCAATTAGTTAAACTAATGTTATTTTCAACTCTTCTACGAAAAACTTCTGATGCCATATCTCCTTTTTTAATAACTAATCCTTCATAAGAAAAGGAAGATTCAAATGCTGGTAAAGTTTTTTTAATTGAAAGAGAACCATAAAACTGTTCTTTATAAATTTTAAATTCTTTAAAAAAATCTTGTAAATCAATAGTACCATCATGAATTAATGATAATTTATTTTTATATTGAGGGTAATAATAAGCTAATTTTTTAAGAACAGATTTCTCAAATGATTGATTATAAGCAACATACGTACCCTTACCATGAATATTAATTAAATCATAACATAATTTTTTTGTTAACATTTCTCTTGGATCATCATTGCCATCTGCTAAAAATTCATAATGTTTAATTGATTTATAAGTTTTAAAATCAAAATCTGGTGCTAATAACACATGGACAGAATATTGAAAAGGAATTTGTTGATATGGTTTACTATTTTTAAACTTAGGTATTGCAGATTTCATAGTCTCAAAATCATACATATAAATTGGATATTGGTACTTTTTGTATTCAATTTTTAAATCAACAAATTTATTGCCATCAATTAATTTTTCACCATTTTTAATTACATCATATTGTCTTAAATGTAAATTAGACTTTGTTAAAAATGGTAATAATCTTTCATCATTAATTTCTAAGAAATCTTCTTCATAATATCACAATGCTTTCTTAGTTTTTCTTAAACGATATAATTCAAAAATAGTATTATGAATAGAAAAATATTTAAAAATATGAGGACAAAATTGATTACTATTTTCATGACAATAAGGTAAAGTTAATAATTTAACTATTTCGTCAATATCACTAATTTTAATAATATTCTTAATATTTTCATATTGTAATTTCAAATTATTATTTAAAATTTCATCTTGAATTGATTCAAAAAGACTAAAACTTTTTTTAGTATTTGGACTTTTTTGCCAAGTTGATCCATTAACAATAAATAATTCATTTAAATCTATTTTTTCCTTCTTAACATAATTATTATTTAAATACATAATATAAGTATTAACTACTTTAATTCCACATTTGGTTAAAATATCATACTGATAAAGTAAATCTCACATATGTTCTTCTTTAACTCAAGTTACTGCTTTTACTTCGATTAAATCCCAACCATCATTATTTCGCTTTAAAATATCACACTTAGTAACACAACCCTGATATTCAAATCTTGGTTCAAATAAAACATCATACTCTTTATTATTAATAATTTCTATAACATTACTACCCAGTTCAGACTCAAAATTAAAACAAGAATATTTTACTTTAAAATATTCTTGAGCATAGTGCCCAGTTTCAATACCATCTGCAATTGTTTCACCAAGATAAAATTCAGAATCATCTTCTTCATTATAATTATTTTCAAATGTATCATCGTCTAAATCAGAAATAGTAATTAAATTAGATTTAAATTTACTACTTGTTTTAGTATGCGTTAGTTCAACAAAATTTATTATCTTTTTCTCTTCAATTAAATGCTTAGCTAAAGCATAATTTTTTGCATTTAAAAATCATGAAAGTTTTCGACAAATACGGAAATGCTTATAATCATCTTTATAAATTTTCATTACATATCACCCAATTGCCTACTTTAAAATAAAGATTTATTTATCTTTTCATCCAGAAAATTTATCATGAATTGCAATTTTAGGTTTTTCTAAATTTTTAGCACGTTTTTTATTTTCTTTATTTTGTAAACGTTCTTCTTCAATTGCAAGTTTAACGCCTTCATTTTCTTTTTTAATTGCTGCTTTTTCTTCTGCTGTCTTTCTTTTTATTTTAATTTTACCACTACGTTTTTTTGACATTTCAATTTTCTTAAGTGTTTCTTCTAAATCTAATTCACAATTTACTTTTCAAATTGTTTCAAATTCTTTCTTTGATAATTGTTTAGTAAACCCTTCTACCTCAAATGCTTTAGTTGCAAATAAATCATTTTTCTTAGAATCATATAATTTTACAATTACATCAAAAACATCACGATAGCGATATTCTTTACTACTACGTGAAACTACTTGTTCAAATTCTACTGTTTTATGTTGCAATTTTAATTCATCACGCATAAAGGATTTAATAATATTTTTTACTTCTTTTTGACGTTGTTTTTTCTCTTCTTTTTTCTTCTTTTTTGCTGAAATGGTTGTAAAAATAAAAATTATTAAAACTACTCCTATAAGCGCTAACATTCATCATTGACTAGATAAATTTCCCATTTTTTATTCCTCTTTTTTGATTTATAAATTTTCCTCGATTACTGCTAATAGTTTAGTTGGACTCATCGGTGAAATTGTTAAAATTAAATTAACATCTTTTTTAATTACAAAATAAAGATGTGTTTTATTTACTCTAATATATTTAAAACTTTTTGTCTCTTCGATATCATAAGACTCATTAATCAATTTTAAACAATATTCACGTAATTGGATATCATTTAAGTCTTGCAATTTTAATCTTGTTCTAATCCTACCAATACTATGGTAAGAAAATTGATAAGGGTTACGAAAATAGTAACTCATTTATTTACCACACCTACATTTATCATTAAAGTTTTTAAACAAATAATTTACATTAAAAGTGTAAAAAGATTAAAATATACTATTAACAAAAAGCTAACACATTAATTATACTGAAAAAATAAAAAATATTATACAACATTTATGATTTTTGTTATAATTATTTTTGTTGTAATTAATCTATAAAACATGTTCAAAACAAAAAAGGAGAAAAAATGGCTAACATTGCATCACAAATTAAAAGAATTAAAACAAACCAAAAAAGAAATGAAATTAATAAAAGTTATAAATCTAAAGTTAAAACTGCTTTAAAAAAAGCTGAAATATCAATAAAAAACAAAGCAGAAAATGCTGCAGTACTTGTTAATGAAGTATGTAGTTTAATTGATAAAGCTGTTGTTAAAGACATTTATCACATTAATAAAGCTGCTCGTCAAAAATCTAAAATTATGACTAAATTAGCAAAAGCAAAATAACTATAATTTATTTTAAAAATAGACACTATTAATAGTGTCTCTTTTTAAAATATAATTGATATTTTTAAACTAAATTTTTGTTTTAATAAAATACCAAATTTAAAAACTATTTAGCTAATAATGTAAAGTTAGAACTTGATGCTCTAATCTCAGCAAAAATTTTATTTTTTTGAAATTCATCTGATGTATCCATAACTATAAAAATACTAAAATTACTAATATCTAATTTATTACGATCAAATGTACTGTGAATTTTATAAATAGAGGCACAATTTTTAGTAATAATATTAATAATTTCGTTAATAGTACTATTATTAATTTTACCGTTAACTGAAAAAGGAACTCGTCGATGTGAACTAATTAAGGCGCTATTAATAATTGTTCCTAATGTAGTAATATCAACATTACCACCACTAATTACACAAACAACATTTTTATCTTTACCAATAATTTTATCTAATTTACCAGAAAGAATAGCAGCAACACTAACAGCGCCACTACCTTCAGTTACAATTTTACATTTTTCTAATAAAATAACATTGCTTGCGCAATTTCTTCTTCGCTAACAGTAACAACTTTATCAACATTTTTCTTTAAAATATTAAACGTTAATTCTCCTGTTTGTTTAACAGTAATTCCATCAGCAATTGAACTTTTACCTTGAATTTTAAATGGTTTTCCTTGTTTTAAAGCTTGATTATAATAATCAACATTTTGTGCCTCAATCCCAATAAATTTAATATTTGGATTTTTACTTTTTAAATAAATTGAAATACCACTTAAAAGTCCTCCTCCAATTGGAACTAAACAATAATCAATTTCTTTACCCGTTGCATTCATTTGCTCATATATTTATAAACCAATTGTACCTTGACCAGCAATAACAAAATTATCATCATATGGATGAACTAACGTTAACCCTTCTTCTTTTTCAAGTCTTAATGCTTCAGACATTGCATCATCAAACATATTACCACAAAGTTTAACAGTACATTTAGCACCACCAAATTCTTTAGTAGCAGCAATTTTGGCTAGTGGTGATGTTAAAGGCATAACTATCTTGGATACTAAATTTAAACTTGAAGCTGCTAAAGCGACTCCTTGTGCATGATTACCAGCACTAGCAGCAATTAAACCCTTTGCTTGCTGTTCCTTTGATAAATTAAGAATTTTATTTAAAGTTCCTCTAATTTTAAAACTACCTGTTTTTTGTAAATTTTCTAACTTTAAAAATATATTATTACCAGAAAATGAAGAAAGTTTATCTGCTTTTATCAAACTTGTCTTACTAATTTTATCTTTAATTTTTGAATACGTTTCTTCAATTACTTCTTCACTTACTAAATTTTCCAAAATGGTTCCTGCTGAGTTTCTATCTAATTTCTCAAATATAATTAATTATACAATATAATAACTTTTATTTATAAAACAACAAAAGTAATCATTAATAGTATATGGTTTTATAATTAAATGGGATTTGAATTCATAAATGTTGATTTAAAGCATATGTTAAATTGCTATACTACATAATCACTATTTTCAAATCTATATTATATATACATGAAAAACAAAAATTAAAAAATATTTTTCCAAAATATTTAGAATTAATACTGTTTATTTTATTGTTACAAATTTCAATAATTGCTTTTTAACACTTAATTATAGTACAATCTAATGCAGGAGGTATTATATATGGAAAATAATGAACAAAATAAGAAAAAAATAGATAAATCTCGGCCACTAGTAGAAATTTTAAATCTAACAAAGGAATATAAAAATAAAATAGCATTAGATAAAGTTAATTTAACTATTAATCCTGGCGATCGAATTGGAATCATTGGTGCAAATGGTAGTGGTAAATCAACTTTAAGTGAAATTATTGGTGGTATTCAAACCAACATCTGGTGAAATAATTCGTCAAGAACATTTAGTAAATGGTTTACAATTTCAAGAATCTAGATATCCGGCCGGAATATCTGTTATGGATATGATTAAATATTATTTACATACTTTTAATATTTCAACGAAAGAAGATGAACTATTAGAGTTACTGAAGACATACCAATTACTTGGAATTGAAAATAAGTTTATTCAAACACTTTCGGGTGGACAACAACAACGTTTAAATATTTTACTTGCTGTTATTCATGATCCTGATCTAGTTATTTTAGATTAAGTTTCCACAGGATTAGATATTGAAGTTCGTTCAGAAATTTTTGAATTTTTTAGAAAAAATATTATTGACAAAAATAAGACAATGATCTTAGTTACTCATAATATGAGCGAAGTTGAAGAATTTTGTGAAAAGTATATTTACATTCATAATGGAATTATAAAAGAAGCAGGAAATGTTAAAGATATTGTTAAAAAATATGGTTCAGTTCATAACTTTACATGAAAAATGTTTGATAAAAATAAAAAAGCTGATTTAAAAAAACAATATGAAGAAATAAAAAAAGAAAATGCTGAAATCAAAAAAAATAAGAAAAAAAATAAATGAATTCATAAAGCCAAAATGCCCGAAAAAAGTCGACCATTAATAAACTTAATGTTTAAATATTATTATCAGGGATTTTTTGTACACTACTTTTTAGTTTTATTTCCAATTCTAATGTTGTTCTTAGAAGGTTTTGCTTTTAAACAAATGGAAGGTGATACTGTAAAAAGTTTACATACTTTAGTTGGTTCAATTTCAATGTTACAACCAATGGCAGTAGGAATTTTCATTATTCCACAAACAATTGTTGAATTTAAAAATAGTGTTTTAATGAAGCGAATTGGAGCAACAAATATTAAACCAATTTTCTTTGTTCTTTCAGTTATGATAATTGGATTTTTCTTTATGATAGCGACATTCTTATGATCTTTATTATGAGTTGGAATTATGTTTGGTGGTACTTATGGGTGAAATAATATAGTAACAGCAAATTTTATTGGAGAATCTATCCCGTTTATTATCTTAATTTTCTTTTCATCAATGGGTTTAGGAATGTTATTGGCCTCAATTTTCAAATCAGTAACTGCTTTAGTTGCAGCATCAAATGTAATTTATTTTCCGGTTGCACTTTTAAGTGGGGTATTTTTCCCAGCTGAGTTAATTAATAGTAGTCCCGTTTTAAAATACGCAACTTACTTTAATCCATTTAAATACGCTATGGATCCATTTATTCAAGCTTGAAGTGGAACAAGTTTTACTTTTACAACAACTTATGGAATATATCTAGGAGTTGCGGCTTGGATTGATTGGTATTTACAAAATAGTTGCAAGTTCAAAATTACGTTGACAAGCATAAGATATTAAATCTAATAATTAAAAATGCTAAATTGTAAAGGTAAGTGCAACTAAATTATTTTTCTATCCAAATATTCGATTGGTGAAAGATAATTTAATATTTTTCTCGGTCTTTGATTTAAAGACAATATAAATTTATGAACTTCATTTTTATTAGTTTTTGAAAAAATAAATTTTTTAGTAAATTTTTCTCTAATTAAACCATTAGTATTTTCATTAGTACCTCTTTGTCAAGGTGAATATGGATTGGCAAAATAAATTTTTACATCTAAATTTTTTTCAAGTTGTTGTCAATTTGAAAATTCTTTGCCACGATCAAAAGTAATAGTTTTAACAATGTTTTTAGGAAGAATTGATAAATAATAACTGACATTTTTATTAATAACTTTAGTAGTTCTGTTTTTAACTAATATTGCTAAAGTAAATCGTGATACTCTTTCAACTAAAGTTATTAAACATGATTTGCTTTTACCTCGTGATGATACTATAGTATCTCCTTCTCAATGACCAAGTGTTATACGATCATTAACATTTATATCTCGTTCTTTAATTGATTTACCATTAAACTTGCCACGATTCTCTTGAGATTTTCGTTTTTTACATTTTCTTCTTAAATTTTTACTAGTAACTTTATCAAGCATTCCAAAATAAATTCAAGTATAAATTGTTTTAAAACTAATAACTCACTATTTATGAAAATTTTTAATTCTGCCATAAATTTGTTCAGGTGATCAACCTAATAGTAATTTTTGTTGTACATATTTTACTAAATTCTTATTTTTAAACTTATGAAAACTAATATGTGATTGTTTTCGATTTTCAGCTTTATTTTGTGCAATTAATGAAAAATAATGATTATTATCTTTATTTCTATTAATTTCTCGAATAATAGTACTAATACTTCGATTAAGATTTTTAGCTATTTCACTAATTTTAAATTTAAATTTCAATTGATTCTCAATATAAATCCTTTCATCTATGCCAAGATGTTTATAACTCATATAAAAACTCCTTACTTTTTTCTAAACTAAATTTAGCATTATGAAATTTTTATATGAGAATTTTTTGCAATTTTATTTACTTGCATTTACAAGTATAATTCAGCAAATAATAAAATAAAAAAGGACTAAAAGTCCTTTTTTATTTTATTATTTAAATAAATCACTATTACGTCAAAATTTATGATCTTTTGTATCTTTTTTATTATCATTATCTAAACTATCATCAAAAAGTGATGGATCGATTTCATAGGGTTTACCACTTAAAGCATTATTAATAGCATTTTGATATTCCGAATTGGCTCTCATAATTTTATTACGATCAATTTTTGGATTAAGAATAGCAATAACTAGTATAATAGCAATTGGTAAAATTGCTGATGTTGCTGTAATATATGTTAATATTTGAAAAGCTTTAAAAGTTGCTAATCCTTTTAATCAAGGTAAAGCATCAGGATTAATTTCATCACCTTTATCTAAAAAAGAAATAAATGTTCTTAATAACGAATCATTTGTTGTCATATAAATTAAATTTGAAATTGTATAAATTATTCAAAAAATTAAAATAACTATTAAAAAATATGATGTTTGATATAAATCACGACCTAATTTTGGTGGTTTTAAAATTGAATATAAAAAGCCTCCATTTAAAACTATTGTTGTGACAATAGTGAAAACTATAGTTTTTGATTGTTGTGCTAAATTATAATAAACAGGTAATGTACTATTATTTTTAATTTGAAAAGTACCTGCTATAAAATAAGTTAGTATATAAGTAGCTATTGCTAGCACTGTTGTTAATAAGAAAAAAGCTGATAATATTTTCTTTAAAAGTGGAATATATTTTGGTTTATTCATATACGGGTAAAATTTAGGATTTGTGGCGGGATGTTGCGGTAATACACCTAACTTCGCTAAATTTGCTAAACTATTATTATCAAGATTATTAATATTTAAATTATTACCTAGATTTCCAATGCCACCAATATTAGGATTTGTATCAACATTATTATCAACATTCTGATTATTTGGAGTAACACTTGGCTTAACCTCAGTAGCATCATCACTAAAATTATTTAATGCAGTAATTTGATCATTTAATTCATTAAAAGTATTATTATCAAACTGTCTTATTCGTTCAAGACTTTCTTTTTCCACAGTCTTACAAATATTAGTAATTGTAACTATTAATAAGTTACGCTCTTCAAGAATTTCAATACGATTTTTAGGAGAACTTTTAGTAATACTCAAACTACGATTTACCAAATTAGAAATTAACTGCAAAAATTCTATTGCATACTTTTTATCTTTTAATTCTTTTAGTTCTTTTTCAAGAAAAAATAAATTAGAAATTTGTAATTCTAAAATTTTTAAAAGTTCTTCATTAGCAAAAATAGATTTTCTAACAATTAAATTATTTAAACTGTTATATATAGTACTTGATATTTCATAGTATAATGCAACATTTAAATCTTCTTCTGAGTACACTTTTTCAGTTTTTTTCTTTGTAACTCTTTTTACTTTTGGTTTAACCAATGTAATGTCACTATTTTCTTCTACTAACTTTTTTTCTGTAACATCAGTATTTTTATTACTTTTCATTATATGTATCACCTCTTGAGTTTAAAACATCTATAATTATATACTAAATATTCAAAAAAAATAAATCAATTGCAATATTTTTATTAAACTTTCCTTTTTTGATATTGTAATCTAATTCATATAATTTTAACAAAATATTATTAATATTTAAATTAATATTTAAATATTGTTCTAATATTTTTACTTGAAACTTAGAAATATTTAATATATTGGAAATATCTTCATTACTTTTTTTTTGTTTAACTAAAATTTTGATATCTCTAATTAATTCTAATTGATATACAAGAATATTAATCAATTTAATTTTATCATAATTAATAACATTATAATAGTTATATTGTCTTCAAAAATTGTTATAATCTTTTTTTAATATATATTCAACAGTTTTAAAAATATTTGTTTCAAAATATTTAGGAACCACCTCAGTAATAATATCTGAAGTTATTTTTTTTCCAATTAATCTTAATTTTGATAACTCATTTAAAATAATACTGACATCATTTGGCAAGTATTCTAAAAGAAAATTAGTTGCTTCTTGAGTAATGTTAATTTTAAAACTATTGCAAACTTTATTAATTAATAATAATAATTGTGATTTTGTATAATTTTTAATTTTGATAATATTAAATTGTTGAAATTCTCTACTAATTTTAAAATCAACATTTAAACTTTTAATAATTATCATTGTTTTTTGATTATGATTAAGCAAAGCATTAACAAATTTTTTTTCTTTAATATATTTTTGTCATAAATTACTGCTATCATTAATTACGATTACTTTATTTTCTTCAAATATACTCATAATTTGAATTTCATTAATAATATTAACAATTGTATCCTCTTGTAATTCATATAGATTATAATCATAATTTTCTTTTTTATGATTTTTTTTAATTAATTGTTCAATATTTTTTCTTACTAAATACTCATCTTGACCATGAACAATATAAACCATGTTTCCAACCTCACAAAATTATTAATATATTTTATGTTAATGTTATAATATCATAATGTTTCATATATAATCACACTTTTATTTTTTCCTCAATAATAAAATTTTTTAAGATTATTCAGTGTTTCAATATTTGAAAAATACTTTCGTTTTTGATAATATTCCAAATTTGAACTTTTATCTTATATAGTAATTATTATATATAATGTTTTAAAACATTATCGCTTTTCAACTAAATTATAAAGATCTTCAGCAACCGCTTGATGCACTAATGTTGTTGGATGAACTTCATCAAAGAAGAAATAATTATTTAATGTTTCTTTTGTTGAACCATTAACATATGTTGCTGTAACAGCACCATCTAATGCCATATGAGCATAATCAGATTCAATTGCATTTTGAGTAATATTTTTACCTTCTTGTTGAAATATCAGTGCATATTTACTTAATTCTTCTCTTAAACTAAATCTTCTAATAAAATTAGGATAATTAGTTGTATATAAAAATATCTCGTGATTTCAAAGTGTTTTATAAGCATCAGATAATTGTTTTGCTAAAACTTGCGATTTAGTTCCATAATATTTTGGGACAAGACTAAAATCTGGAACATCAGTAGCAACAATATGTTGGATGCCTTTATTAATTAATTCTTGAATTATATCTCCTTCTTTTATAATTGCATTATAAATAATATCAAGTCCTTTATAATAGTTACCACTATCAATAGCAGCCAACATATCATTATTTCCTGATTCAAGAAAGACTAAATCATCACTTTGTAAATCTTGATGTTGAGATAAAAAAGCAGCCATTTGATGTTGAAGGCTAAAACGATTTGAATAAAATGTTCCTGTTCATGAATCATTTTCAGCTGCAACAGCACACCCAACCGCATAGTTATTACCAAATTGCTCATAAGTTGCTGCATCATTTAAAATCGTATATTTTCATCCTGCTTGTAAGTTTAAATGTAATTTATTAGCTAAAATTTCAGCTGCAACCTTACCATTACTGAAAGAGCGATTTAAATAATATGGATCTCCTAATTCTACTTGAGCGACTCATCAAGGTGCTAATGGTGATTTTTGGACAAAGTCACTCCCAGCTCCAACAAAACTCCCAGTATCAGAAAGACTATCATCAAGAATGTATAATTGATGATAATCAATAACTGTTTTTTCTTCCTTAATATTGGATGTAATAGTAGTTATTAACATTTAAGGTAACAACAAAATTTTTAATAAATGATTTATTTTTTTCATATTTTTCCCCTTTTGTTTTAATTATATATTTTTTAGTTTCTTTTCTAAAAAGTAATTTTCTTTTAATTATTCAATAATTTTTACTAAATATTCATATTGAACATGAATAATATAAATACTATTTCTAATCTCACAATATTATTATATCAGTTTATATTAACGTTATAATACCATAATGTTTCATATATATTCTTATAATCACAGTTTTATTTTTTCCCGAATAATAAACTTGAGAATTAATTTTTTTAAGATTATTCAATGTTTCAATATTCGGAAACTGTCTTCGTTTTTGATAATGTCCGGAAATTAATGCTATTTCTGGATTAAGAGTTTTTAAAAAACTAATAGTTGATGAAGTTTTTGAACCATGATGAGGAACTTGTAAAATATTAATTTTACTTAATACATGGGTGTTAACTAATAAATTTTCGGTTTGTTCTTCAATATCACCAGTAAATAAAATTTTATAATTATAAACTTTTAATAACAAAACTAAACTTTTATTATTTTCAGAAACATATTGCAAATTAAAACCATAAACTAAATTATGAATTGGATTAAAACCATCAATAATATATTGCGATAATTGATTGGTATTTTCATAAATTTTATCTATTTTTAATTTCATTTTCAAAAATCCAATATTACTAATATGATCTAAATCATGATGAGTTAAAAATACTGCTTTTAAACTATGAATTCCTTTTGCTGAAAGATAATTATAAATAGTTGGATTATTTGGTTTTAAATCTTCTGTGCCCGCATCAATTAAAATAGCAGATTTATTATAAGGACTAGTTAATAAAAAGCTCATAGCATTACCAACATTAATCATCGTTAATTCATAATAAGGTTTAATAATACTATTCATTCATAATGTTGAAAGTAAAACAAAATTAATAATAATAACTGTTAACATTCTTCAATTAAAATATCGTCAACAGTTATAAATAACTATTAAAATTAAAAAATAAAGTTGTAAAATTCAAATTTCAATTTGAAAAGTCGGAATTCAAATATTACTCATATTTATTAACTTAATAATAATAATTAAAAAATTTAAAATTGGAGAAACAAAAAAACTTAAAATTGAATTTAAAAATAAATTTAAAAATAAAATAACATCACAAAAAATAATGATTGGTGTAAAAAATAATAAATATGCAACAGTTAACAAACTAAAACCATGATTTATTTGTCACTGAATAGGAATAGTGAATAAAAATAAAACAATATTAATCAATAATAATCTAATCCAATAACTATATTTTTTAAATTTATTATTAATAAATAAAATCAAAAAAGTAATACCAAAAGAAACTTGAAATCCTAAAAGATAGAATTGTAAAGGTCATAAACAAAGACAACAATAAGCACTAAAACTAAGAATAGAAATTGGATGAATAGTTTTTTTATTAAATTTTAAAATACAACTAAAAATTAAAAAAAATAATGCTTTCATTGCTGCAATAGATCAATTAAGTAAATATAAATAAAAACATAAAATTGCAAAGCAAATTAAAAGTTTAATTAATTCATTTTTGATAAATCAAAAACTTTTTTTTAAAAAAAAAGAAAAAATTAATGTGTAAACCACTAACAACAATAATTGGAGTAATACCAAACTTATTAAAAATGGTAAAAATAGATTTATTTTCTTCGGTTTGCTGACCAAATAATAATAATTTAGTTCAATTTTTAATTTCCTTTGGAAAAGTATTTATATAATTAAAAAAAATAATTCTAAGAGTTTTTCCAAAAACAACTTTTACTTTATTTTCATTAACTACTATTTGTTTATTAACATTATTAGCATTTAAAAATAATTTAAAATCAAACTCATAAAAATTATTAATAGTTTTTAAATCTTTAGTTTGACCTTTAAAAATAAGTGTATCATCTAATTGGGCATTAATAGTATACTGCATATTATTAATATAATAATGTGATAATAAATAATATTTTTTTCATCCTTCTTGTACTATCAAATAATTTGGATGGGTTTCTACTACTTTCAAATTAACATTTTCAATATTTATATGTTCATCTTTTTTAAAGTTAATGTTAACTAAGGAAGTAAAAGTAAATACTAATAATCAAAAGAAATACTTATAAAATGATTGCTTTTTAAAAAAGCTAAATTGTAAAGGTAAGTGCAACTAAATTATTTTTCTATCCAAATATTCGATTGGTGAAAGATAATTTAATATTTTTCTCGGTCTTTGATTTAAAGACAATATAAATTTATGAACTTCATTTTTATTAGTTTTTGAAAAAATAAATTTTTTAGGAAATTTTTTTCTGATTAAACCATTAGTATTTTCATTAGTACCTCTTTGTCAAGGTGAATATGGATTGGCAAAATAAATTTTTACATCTAAATTTTTTTCAAGTTGTTGTCAATTTGAAAATTCTTTGCCACGATCAAAAGTAATAGTTTTAACAATGTTTTTAGGAAGAATTGATAAATAATAACTGACATTTTTATTAATAACTTTAGTAGTTCTGTTTTTAACTAATATTGCTAAAGTAAATCGTGATACTCTTTCAACTAAAGTTATTAAACATGATTTGCTTTTGCCTCTTGATGATACTATAGTATCTCCTTCTCAATGACCAAGTGTTATACGATCATTAACATTTATATCTGGTTCTTTAATTGATTTACCATTAAACTTGCCACGATTCTCTTGAGATTTTCGTTTTTTACCTTTTCTTCTTAAATTTTTACTAGTAACTTTATCAAGCATTCCAAAATAAATTCAAGTATAAATTGTTTTAAAACTAATAACTCATTGTTTATGAAAATTTTTAATTCTGCCATAAATTTGTTCAGGTGATCAACCTAATAGTAATTTTTGTTGTACATATTTTACTAAATTCTTATTTTTAAACTTATGAAAACTAATATGTGATTTTTTTCGATTTTCAGCTTTATTTTGTGCAATTAATGAAAAATAATGATTATTATCTTTATTTCTATTAATTTCTCGAATAATAGTACTAATACTTCGATTAAGATTTTTAGCTATTTCACTAATTTTAAATTTAAATTTCAATTGATTCTCAATATAAATCCTTTCATCTATGCCAAGATGTTTATAACTCATATAAAAACTCCTTACTTTTTTTCTAAATTAAATTTAGCATTATGAAGTTTTTATATGAGAATTTTTTGCAATTTTATTTACTTGCACTTACAAGTATAATTCAGCATACACTTGGTAATTTACTAAGTGCTTGTTCTAATGATTTTACTGTTGAAAAAAGTCAAATTGGAAGATTTTTGGTTGCTGTAAAAGGTAAAAAAGGTACTCAAGAAGATAAAAAATTTTGATACATTGAGCACTGAAATGGTAAAGAATTTATTGATTTTTCAGTAGGTATCGATGATATTAAATTGGAAAATAATGAAATTTTTCAACTTGAATTAAAATAAAAGTTTTTTATAATTCTTTAATCTTGGCATTGATTAAAATTTTTTGATTTTGATACTTTTCTAATTTCTGCTTTTCTATTTCAACTTTTGTTGGTGGTGCCTTTGCTAAAAATTGTTGGTTACTTAAAATATCTTTACTACGTTTTATTTCATTTTCAATATAAACTAATTCCTCTTTTAATTTTGCTAATTGTTCTTCTTTATTAAATAAATTTGAAACATTAATTTTTATTACTGCTGAATTAATAATTTTAATTATTTTATTATTAACAGACAACGGACTATCACTAATAGTAACAATTTGACTATTAGTTAATTGTAATAAATAAGGATTTAAAGTATTTTTTTCTAATTCAAAAAAAGAATTAGTCGTATTGATATGAATAGTTAACGGTAATTTTAAAGATAAATTAAGTTCTTTACGAATTTCTCGAATATTACCAATAATTTCAATTAATATTTCAACAAATTGTGTTACATCTTTTGTTTTTTCCATAACTTTAACTTTAGGAAACTTATTTGTTAAAATGCTATTTTTATACCCCATTTCTTCATAGATTGCTTCTGTGATAAAGGGAATAAAGGGATGAACCATAATAATAATTTGTTGTAAAACATAATATAATGTTTGTAATGAGTTACTTTGTTGCTCTTGATTTTGTAAATTAACTTTATTTAATTCAATATATCAAGAACAATATTTATTTCATATAAAATTTGATAGTGCTTTAACTACTAAAACAAATTCATATTTTTCCATATATTGCTCTACATAAATAATCAATTGATTAAGTTCTTGTAAAATTCATTGATCAATAAATGATAATGAATTATTATAGACAATATTTTCATCCAATTGAAACTTATCATCAATATTCATTAGTACATAACGTGCAGCGTTTCATAACTTATTATTGAAATTTCAAGCTGACTCAACTTTAGTAATACTAAATCTTAAATCTTGACCTGGAGCACAATTGCTAACTAAAAAGTAACGTAAAGCATCCGCACCATACTTTTTAATAACTTCCATTGGATCAATTCCATTATTTAATGATTTTGACATTTTTCTACCTTGTTCATCACGAATTAAACCATGAATTAAAACATTAGTAAATGGTTTTTGATTAGTAAATTTTCAACCCATAAACATCATTCGTGCAACTCAAAAAAATAAAATATCATAAGCAGTAACTAATACTGATATTGGATAATATTTTTGCAAATCAACATTTTTTTGTGGTCAACCCAAGGTTACAAAAGGTCATAAACCGCTAGAAAATCATGTATCTAATACGTCTGATTCTTGAATATAATCGTTAATTGGTGATGGTGGGTTAGTATCAACATAAATTTTCTTAGTTTTTTTATGATATCAAACTGGAAGCGAATGACCTCATCACAATTGACGAGAAATACATCAATCTTGAATATTATTTAATCACTGCAAAAGTTGTTGTTCAAATAATATTGGATGAAAATCAATCTTTGTTTTCTTATTTTTTTGTTTATAAATAATCATTTCAACTAATGGTTTCATTTTTATGAATCATTGTTGTGATAAATATGGTTCAATAATAGCGTTACTTCTTTCTGAATAACCAACTTGATGAAGATGGTCTTCAACCTTTACAACTAAATCTTCTTTTCTTAATTGTTCAACTAATTGTTTACGACATACCATTCGATCTTGATTAATATATGATTGTGCTAATTCATTCATAGTTCCATCAACATTCATACAAATAAGCATTGCTAAATTGTGACGTAATGCAATTTCATAGTCATTAGCATCATGTGCTGGTGTGCATTTCATAGCACCTGTTCCAAAATTCATATCAACATAATCATCAGCAATGACTTTAATTAACATTTTATTAGCCGGATTAACAACCATTTTACCAATAAATTGTAAATAACGTTTATCTTTACTATTTACAACTATACACTGATCAGCAAACATTGTTTCTGGTCTGGTAGTAGCAATAGTAATAAATTCACTACTATTTTCTATAAAATATTTTAAATAATACATTTTTCCTTTTGTTTCATGATAATTTACTTCAATATTAGAAATAGCGGTTTTTAATTCTGGATCTCAATTTACTATCTTTTTTCCTCGATAAACTAAACCTTCTTTATATAACTTTACAAATACTTCATTAACTGCTTGCTTAACATTTTCATCTAAAGTAAATACTTCATGCGAATAATCTAATGCTAAACCAAGTTTTGCTCACTGTTTTCTTATGTTTTGTGCATATTCTATTTTTCATTTTCATGCTTGTTGTAAAAATTTATCTTTACCTAATTCTTGCAAATTAAGTTTTTGTTCTTCTTTAATACGTTGTGCAACTTTAACTTGCGTGGCAATGCCAGCATGATCCATACCAGGTATAAATAAAGTATTAAATCCTTGTAAACGTTTATAACGAATTAATAAATCTTGGATAGTACTATCTCAAGCATGACCTAAATGTAAAAGTCCGGTTACATTAGGTGGTGGTAAGATAATAGAAAATGTAGGATTAATAGAACTAACATTTGCCTTAAATAATCCAGATTTTACTCATTGTTCATAACGATCCTTTTCAATTTCAATATGATTATATTTTTTGTTTAAATTTCTATTCATTTGTTATACTCCTTTTTAAAATAAAAAAAGATTCCACAAATAGGAACGTTTTTTAACGCGGTACCATCCTAATTCATTTACAAAGTAAACGCACTTAATTATTATTTAAATTACTAATAATATAAGTTACCTTCAAATTAAACTTGCTTAGTTTACAGCAACCACTAAGTCTCTAAATTACCATTTAATTTTACTCTTTTATATTTTAAATTAATTATGTATTTTATTTTACATTGTTAATTTTAAAAAACAAGACATTTGAGAAAAGAAAAAATCTAAATATTAAAATTATCTTTTTTAACAACAGGAGTTGATGTTTTCATAGACTGCATGCAGTCTAATTTATTTTTTATATTTTGATCAAAATCACACAATAAAGGAGTATCATCTTTTTTTATTGTCTTTTTTTGATATGCTTGTTTTTCTAATAATTTTATTTTTCTTTGTTCTGGTGTTAAGTTATTTCACCATTTTTTTGCCTCATTTTTAACAACATCTACTTGTTTGGGGGTTAAAGTATTTCATCATTGTTTTGGATTTTTGATTATTTGTTCTCTTTGTTGATTAAATCAATCAATAACTTTTTGATAATCTTCCTTGAAAATTGATTATTCATGTATTAAAACTTCATCTAAAATACTAGATAATATTTCACTATCCTCTAATATCTTTTGTTCATCATTTATAGCTTTTGATTTTGACTTATCAAAATCGCTGAATTATACTTGTAAGTGCAAGTAAATAAAATTGCAAAAAATTCTCATATAAAAATTTCATAATGCTAAATTTAGTTTAGAAAAAAGTAAGGAGTTTTTATATGAGTTATAAACATCTTGGCATAGATGAAAGAATTTATATTGAGAATCAATTGAAATTTAAATTTAAAATTAGTGAAATAGCTAAAAATCTTAATCGAAGTATTAGTACTATTATTCGAGAAATTAATAGAAATAAAGATAATAATCATTATTTTTCATTAATTGCACAAAATAAAGCTGAAAATCGAAAACAATCACATATTAGTTTTCATAAGTTTAAAAATAAGAATTTAGTAAAATATGTACAACAAAAATTACTATTAGGTTGATCACCTGAACAAATTTATGGCAGAATTAAAAATTTTCATAAAGAGTGAGTTATTAGTTTTAAAACAATTTATACTTGAATTTATTTTGGAATGCTTGATAAAGTTACTAGTAAAAATTTAAGAAGAAAAGGTAAAAAACGAAAATCTCAAGAAAATCGTGGCAAGTTTAATGGTAAATCAATTAAAGAACGAGATATAAATGTTAATGATCGTATAACACTTGGTCATTGAGAAGGAGATACTATAGTATCATCACGAGGTAAAAGCAAATCATGTTTAATAACTTTAGTTGAAAGAGTATCACGATTTACTTTAGCAATATTAGTTAAAAACAGAACTACTAAAGTTATTAATAAAAATGTCAGTTATTATTTATCAATTCTTCCTAAAAAAATTGTTAAAACTATTACTTTTGATCGTGGCAAAGAATTTTCAAATTGACAACAACTTGAAAAAAATTTAGATGTAAAAATTTATTTTGCCAATCCATATTCACCTTGACAAAGAGGTACTAATGAAAATACTAATGGTTTAATTAGAGAAAAATTTCCTAAAAAATTTATTTTTTCAAAAACTAATAAAAATGAAGTTCACAAATTTATATTGTCTTTAAATCAAAGACCGAGAAAAATATTAAATTATCTTTCACCAATCGAATATTTGGATAGAAAAATAATTTAGTTGCACTTACCTTTACAATTTAGCATAATAAAATTTTTTTAACATTTTTTAAACAAAATTTATTAAAATAAAATCTATTATTAAAAAGGGATTTTTATATTATCCATGTGGTTCAAATGTCGGATGAGGTACATTTTCTACTTTAGAATTAATAATATTTTTATTTCAAGGAATTACTTTATAAAATACATAAGCACAAATAAAATCAGCTGATTTAATTAAACACGAAATCATAATTACCATTTTAATACTTAAGTCAGTTCACTGCAATAAAGCAAAAGTAATAAAAATATCAATAAATCAAATTAAAAATAGATCAGCAATACTAATAATTAAAGTATAGCCACCAGCATAAAGAAAACTAAATAATGGTTGCATCATATTAATGAAAAAATAAGTTACTGCTGAAAAAGTCATATATCAAACTGCAAGTTTCATAGCATTATTAGATAAATTCGGAAATAATACTTTTGGAACTCAAAAAGCACTACCCAAAATAATTAAAGCAATAACAGTTGAAATAGCAAAACTCAATTTTAATATCTTGTTAGCATTTTCTTTAGCCAGTACTAGTTCTCCTGAACCTAACTTGCTACCAACAGCATATCCAACTAAAGCATTATATCCCCTAAAAGTAGAATAAAAAATAGCAACAACACTACCAACAATTTGCACAGCGGCAACAACTTCAGTATCACCAAAATGAGAATATAAAGCTGTTAACATTACTACTGAAACACCAAATAATACTTGACTAGCAAATAAAGGAATAAAAGTAATAATATATTTTTTATGTAAATCTTTTGTAAATTTAAAAATATTTCAATTAGGAGCATAAATTGGTTTTTTATAAATTAAATAACCTAACAATATAAAACATTCTACTGCTCTTGAAATAATTAAACTTATTGCTAATCCTTCAATACCTAATTGTGGTCCCCCACTATATGGTAATGATAAAATACAAACTAAAAATGTATTTAAGAGTAATGAGCAAATAGAAGTTATCAATGGTGTTTTAACATTACCACATGTATTCATAGTAATTGACATAATAAAAGCAAAACCTAACAATGGGTAATTTCAAGCAATTAATTTACTATATTCTTCAGCAATACCAATAGCATTTTCATGAGAATTATCTTCAGCACCAAGAATTACTCCCATAATTTGTTTGCTAAATAATTCTAATATTACAACAAAAAATATTGAAAAAATTAAAATATAAAATAATTTTATATTAGTAGTTTCTTGAATTTTCTTCTTATCTTTAATACCTAAATATTGAGCAGTAAAAATATTACCGGTAGCAACGATAGCAAAAAAGATATATCAAACCATATCATAAATATTACTTGATGATGCAACTCCAGCAATAGCATCATCATTTCCGAATTGACCAACCACAAAATTATTCATTAAGTTTATTAATGTTTCAATTAAAGATTGTGCACAAATTGGAATCATAAATAATAATGCCATTTTATAAAAGTTTAAATTATCTTTGTTTAATGTTTTCATATTATCTCACCCAATTTAAAAATTTAATATAATAAAAAAATATATTAATGTTATTATTTAATATATTGTTATATTTTTAACGAATAATTGCTTGAAATTTTTTCTTTAATATTTCTTGAATAATACTTATTTGTCCACTTACTTTTGTTTCATCTAATTGTTCTTCTTGACTATTAAATTTCAAATTAAAAGTTAATGAGTGTTGATTTTGTGATTTTAATTTTTCATCATTATAAAAATCTACCAAAGATATTTGTTCTAAAAAATCAATATTTGCAAATATTATAGAATTTTTTACATCAGAAAATTGAATATCGCTATTAACAATAATTGATATATCACGACTTAAAGCATTAAATTTTGATCAAAGCTTAAATTTAGAAACTACTTTTTGTTGTTCTTCTATGATTTTAACTAACTTACTACAATTAATTTCTGCTAAGAATATTTTTTCAACATTCATTATTTTTTCAGTTTGTGGATGCAGTGCGCCAATAGTAGCAATATGTTCTTGCTCATAAAAAATATCTGCGCTTAAATACGGATGCATTAAAGAATTATTATTTGTTTTATAAACAATAGAGTTAAATAAATTTGGCATAACTTTTGCTAAAAAACCATCTAAAAAACCTTTAATAAAATAATACGTACTATTAGTAATTATATTAGTATTAATTTTTGGTCAAAAATTATCCATAATCATAAAAGCTAAATGATGATTATCATCAGTTTCATCACCTGTATAAATAGTTTCATCAGTAAAAATTTTTAATTGTGTTTCTTTACGTGCATAATTATATTGACAAATTCTTAATAAACTATCTGTCAAACTAAAACGCATAACTTCTCTTGTTAATGTCAAAGGTGCTTCTAATTTTACAGGTATTTTATATTTAAAAAAATTAAAATCATTTAATCTCTGCATACTTGTTAAACTATATGTTTTTACTTGATTAAAACCATAACTTGTTAAATGTTGTCTTCACTTCATCATTAAATTTTCCATTGCCGTTGGTGACTTAAATGATACATTAAATTGTGGTTTAATAACTGGTAATTTATCATATCCAAATACTCTGGCAACTTCTTCACTAAAATCATTAGCATTATTTAAATCACTACGATGATTAGGAACTGTTACTTTTAAAATTTCTTGATTTTTTGCATCAATTTCAATTTGACAACCAATAATAGTCAAATAATTAATTATTTCATTAACCCCAAAATTTGTACCTAAAATTTTATTAATAAAATTAAAATTAAAATTGATCACTTTTGTTTTAACTTGATAAGGAACATCATTACTAAAACCAGTAATTTCATATTTAACTTGTAATTGTCCTAAAATAAACAAATAACGTTGTAAAGCAATTAAATAATAATCAGGAACAACTGGTCTTGTTAAACGTTCTAATAATGTATTAATAAGAGCACCATGTCGCTTTGCTTGTTTACTCATTAAGGTAACATCAGGATTAATTGAAAATATAAAAACTTCTTTGGAACTTGGTTTAACTTCATATTCAATATTATGACTAACTCCTAAAACACTAAAAGCCAAATATTTATCATGTAATAAAATATCACCCTCTTTAATTTGCAAATTACCTTCTGGGTATGATTTAGGTGAAATATTTAAAGATGGTTTTTTTAAAACATCGGCACTAAAAGTAATTAAGGGTTGACCCAATTCTAACATTACTAAATGAATAATATCTTCTGATAAAGTTTTGGGTACAATATTTGCAAGTTGTAGTGTTCTTCTAATTCAAATTGGTGTTATTACAGATTTATCATCAAATTCAATCTTTAATGTTGCTAAAGCTTGAATTTTACCATTAAGAACACTAACTTGACTTTTATTATCAAATTTTCCTATACTACTAACTTCCATGTTTTTTAAAGGAATTTTAAAATAACCGCTTAATTCTCTAGTAATACTATAAATCCCCAAACAATCACTACGATTTACTGTTAAATCAATAAAAAAAATTGTATCATCTAAATTTAAATATTGTAATGGATTAATATTACCAACCATTGCATCATCTGGTAAATGAATAATACCACTTAATTCTTCTTTATTCTGAACAATACCACTTAATCCTAATTCTGTTAATGAACAAAGCATTCCTGAAGAAACAACGTCTTGAATTGTTCTTTCAACAATAGTAAGACCATTACCTAAAGTACTTCCTATCCTTGCTACAACAACTTTAATACCAATAACTACATTTGCTGCACCACAAACTATAGTTAACATTTCAGTGCCTACTGTTACTTCACAAATATTTAATTTATTTGATTTAGGATGTTTAGTAATTTTAGTAATTTGACCAACAACTAAGTTTGTATTACTGAACATTAAATTTTTTACTTGATCAACCTCAAAACCCAAACTATTTAAAGCATCAACGATTTCATAATCTTTAATGCTATTAATATTCAATCACTGCGAAATGATTTTACGTGAAACTATCATTTTATTTTATACTCCTTTTAATTTTTAAAATTGTTTTAAGAATCGAAAATCATTATTATAAAATAATCTGATATCGTCAATGCCATATTTAATCATAGTAATTCTTTCAATGCCTACACCAAAGGCAAAACCTGCTGTTGTTTCATCTAAACCAGCAGCAATAAAAACATTTGGATGAATCATACCAGCACCTAAAACTTCAATTCAACCAGTATACTTACATAATGAACAACCTTCTGTATTACATTTTGGGCAACTTACATCTACTTCAACTGAAGGCTCCGTAAATGGGAAATAACTAGGACGTAATCTTGTTTTAGTTTCCATACCAAAAAATTGCTGACAAAAATAATTTAATGTTCATTTTAAATTTGCAAAAGTAATATTAGATCCAACTAAAAACCCATCAACTTGAATAAATTGGTGAGAATGAGTAACATCATCATCATCTTTTCGATAAACATTTCCTAAACTAATAATAGCCGTGGTTTCTTTTGAATTTTTATCTTGCTCGCTAAGAATGCGTGCAGTCATATTTGTAGCGTGTGTTCTTAATAATCAACGATTAAGTTTGTCATTATTATTTTCAAGATAAAAAGTATCTTGCATATCTCTTGCTGGATGATCAAATGGTAAATTTAAGCGATTAAAATTATATTCTTCATTTTCTACTTCATTACCACTAATGATTTGATAACCAAAATTTTTAAAAATTTCAGATATTTCGGTAACAGTTTTTAATAAAGGATTGGTGTGACCAATATTAAAATCAATACCAGGTAGTGTTAAATCAATTTCTGAAGATTTAAGACGCTCATTAATGTTATCTTTCTCAATTTCATTAAATTTTTTTATTATATATTCATTAATTTCTTTTTTTAATTTATTAGCTGCTTGACCAATTTCAATTCTAAAATTATGAGGAAACTTTTCTAAAGATTTTAATATATTATTAATATCCGAATTTTTACCTAAATATTGTGATTTTAAAACTTTCAATTTATGTAAATCAGCAACTTCATCAATATTATTAAATGCTTGCTGTCTAATAATTTCTAATCTTTTTTTTAAATCGTTAAACGCTAACATTCTATTCCTCCATTAATTTATTAATATGTATAATTAAATTTTTATAATTCAAAATAAGTATAATTTATTTTAATATATTACTAGTAAATAAGCAATACGTTACTATTGCTACACTTGTTGCTAAATTTAATGATTCAACATTAAAAGAAGTTGGAATAAAAATATTACTATTAATTTTATCTTTATACTTTTTATTAATACCTTGTCCTTCATTGCCAAATAAAAAAGCATTCTTTTGCTTAAAGGTAATTTCAGATAAATTAGTACTATTATCTTCATGTAGAAATGTACCATAAATCATATAATTTTCATTTTTTACTTTTAATAAAAATTGATCAAAATTTTCATAATACACATTAGTATAAAAAATAGCTCCTTGACTTGCACTAATTACTTTGTGATTATATAAATCAACGCTTTCATCTGATAAATATACTTCAGAAATATTAAAAGCAGTAACACTGCGTAAAATATTTCCTAAATTACCTGGATCTTGAATTGTATCAATTAGAATAATATGAGAAGAATAAAAATAATTTAAAGATTTAACAATATTACAAACGCCAATTATTGGTTGTGGTGTTTTTTGTTGTGAAATTTTTTTAATAATCATACTATTTACAACAATAACTTCAATATTATTACAAGTTTTTAATAAATTTGCATATTTCTCTAAATACTTCTCATCAACATATACTGCAAGTAATCTTTTTTTTAATAATGCAATACTAATTAAATGTTCTCCTTCGATTAAAAACTTTTTTTTAACATTGCGATGTTTTCTTTCATGTAATAAAACTAATTCTTGAATTATTGGATTTTTAAGTGAGGTTATTTGTTTCATCCATAACTCCTTGTTTTAATATTTTTTGACAATCTTGAAAATCTGGACAATATTGAGCAACAAAATTTCAAAATGTTTTTTTATGATGAGCATGAATTATATGCGTTAACTCATGAATTATAACATAATCAATTACAGCATAATCAAAATGAATTAATTTATAATTAAGTGTAATGATTTTAGTATTTGGTTGACAAACACCTCATTTATTTAACATCGAACGAATTTTTAGTACTGAAAACTCAATATTGATAATTTCTGATCAATATTGTAAGCGACTCATAAAAATATTTTTTGACTCTTCTTTTAAAAATTTTTGAATTTTAATTAATATTTGCTTATCATCTTGAATATTTGTGCATACTACCAAATTATTAAATTCAAAATAAATAATGGTTTTTTTTGAATGATACTTAGTAATTAATTTATATTTTTTACTTAAAAAATAAAGATAACTGTCATTATTATTAATAACAATATTAGGTTTTAATATAGTTTTCTTTTTTAAAATTTTAGGTAAACTTTTTAAAATGAAATCTTCAATTAATTTTTCTTGAATAAAAAATGGAGCACTAATAATAATTTGATCGTTGCGCACTTTTAAATACATATGTTTTTGTTGTTTATATGTAATAATGTACTCTCATTTTGTATTATTATAATTGAAAATTTTAACATTAGTCATTTTAATCTCCTAAATAAAACGATCACTTATTTCCATTAATAATTTTGTGATTGTCGTAAATGATTTATTTCATTTTTATAAATATAACAAGAAATAATGTCTTCACTATTAAAATTACATTTTTTACCAATTGTAAAATAAATATTTAATAATTCAAAAAAATCATTACTTGATTTTGATTTAAAAAGAGTTGTAACAAAAGCAAATAAATCAATGAATGCAAGATTAAGATCTTGATAATTTGTTTTTTCTGAAAAACTAAAATTTTGAAAATCAATATTAAGGCTATTACCGATACTAAGAATAAAATGAAGACTATCAATATATTCTTCAAGCATTACTGATTTTTCACTACTTGGTTTTGAACTTCAATATTTAAAACATCTTTGTTCATTTGCAAATTCACCTAATTCAACTAAAAGTGCTAAAAATCTAGAATTTAATGTTTTAATATCGCTAACACCACGATTAATAATTATTTTTTTATCTAACTTGTTTTGAAGTTGGATAATTGTTAAAAATTGTTTTGAATTTAACATAATTAACTCACTTTCTTTTTTTAATTATTAATTAAGATTTCATTATTTTTTTATCTTTTAAATTTAATTTTTGATAAAATTTTGTAATTAATGATTTTTTATCTTTATAAATAGGATTAATTTTTGTTCCTTTTTCTAAATAAAAAGGAGATAAAGTTTTTATAATAAAAATATATGTTAAAACTAGTAATGAAATACCAACAACAGACATAAATGTAAAACGTAAAATTGGTAACCACACTGAAGTGTCTAATACTTTTTTACCAAAACTTGCTGTATAACCAGCATTACCAATAAATAAGTAATTAGTACCAAAAGAAGTATTAAAAATAAAAACACCACTACCAAATAAAGTTAAATATAATATACTTTTTTTGATATATATTTTGTCATATTGAATATGACCATATAAATATAAAAGTAAATAAGAAAAAAGAATAATAATATGAATAAAATAATAATTTCAATAAAGAAAATGCTGTGGACCAAAAACTCATTTTGTTTTATCTGGTAATAAAAATCCCAAAATAACAGGACCAATTAAAGGAAAAGTAATATTAAATAAACTTTTATTAGGAATAATTAATAGTATACCACTAGTAATATTTAATACCGAACATAATTGAAAAGGAAAATAATCATACCATTGATAATTATCACCATTCAATCCATGAACAATATAAAAACTAATATATAAAAGTATTTGAAAAATACCTAAACTACATTTAAAACTATAGCACTTACTGAAATTAGCATAAAACCTTTTAAAAATAAATAAACTAATTATCAAGAATAATGATATAGATAAGCCAATTCAATAATACATACCAAATAAAGGATTAATAACTGCTTGTGGATTACCATCAAAAAATCCAAGAAAAACAAATTGCATAATGGCCCCCTCTTTTTTTAAATTTCTTTCTTATTTTTATACTAAGAAGCGAATTTATTTTTTAATTTTACCATTAAATATGCTAAATTGTAAAGGTAAGTGCAACTAAATTATTTTTCTATCCAAATATTCGATTGGTGAAAGATAATTTAATATTTTTCTCGGTCTTTGATTTAAAGACAATATAAATTTATGAACTTCATTTTTATTAGTTTTTGAAAAAATAAATTTTTTAGGAAATTTTTCTCTAATTAAACCATTAGTATTTTCATTAGTACCTCTTTGTCAAGGTGAATATGGATTGGCAAAATAAATTTTTACATCTAAATTTTTTTCAAGTTGTTGTCAATTTGAAAATTCTTTGCCACGATCAAAAGTACTAGTTTTAACAATGTTTTTAGGAAGAATTGATAAATAATAAATGACATTTTTATTAATAACTTTAGTAGTTCTGTTTTTAACTAATATTGCTAAAGTAAATCGTGATACTCTTTCAACTAAAGTTATTAAACATGATTTGCTTTTACCTCGTGATGATACTATAGTATCTCCTTCTCAATGACCAAGTGTTATACGATCATTAACATTTATATCTCGTTCTTTAATTGATTTACCATTAAACTTGCCACGATTCTCTTGAGATTTTCGTTTTTTACATTTTCTTCTTAAATTTTTACTAGTAACTTTATCAAGCATTCCAAAATAAATTCAAGTATAAATTGTTTTAAAACTAATAACTCACTCTTTATGAAAATTTTTAATTCTGCCATAAATTTGTTCAGGTGATCAACCTAATAGTAATTTTTGTTGTACATATTTTACTAAATTCTTATTTTTAAACTTATGAAAACTAATATGTGATTGTTTTCGATTTTCAGCTTTATTTTGTGCAATTAATGAAAAATAATGATTATTATCTTTATTTCTATTAATTTCTCGAATAATAGTACTAATACTTCGATTAAGATTTTTAGCTATTTCACTAATTTTAAATTTAAATTTCAATTGATTCTCAATATAAATCCTTTCATCTATGCCAAGATGTTTATAACTAATATAAAAACTCCTTACTTTTTTCTAAACTAAATTTAGCATTATGAAATTTTTATATGAGAATTTTTTGCAATTTTATTTACTTGCACTTACAAGTATAATTCAGCATAAAACAAAGTTTGTGATAAAAAAATATTCTTTGAAATTTATATAAAATTATGCAATTAATTATTTTGCTAAAGCAGATTTTGATGCCAAAACTAATTTTTCAAATTCTTCTGGTTGATTAATTGATAACTCAGACAATATTTTACGATTAAGATTAATATTAGCTTTATTTAAGCCATCAATAAAACGTGAATATGATAAATCATAATTACGAACAGCTGCATTAATTCTTTGAATTCATAACTTGCGAAACTCACGTTTACAATTTTTACGATCACGATAAGCATATGCTAATGAGTTCATTACTTGTTCATTTGCTGTACGATATAAACTATGTTTTGCTCCATAATATCCTTTTGCTGCTTTTAGTATTTTTTTACGACGATGATTAGTTGTATAACCACCTTTAACTCTGGCCATTTATTTTGTCACCTTCCTAAATTAAATCTTTTAAACGCTTATAGTCAGAAGCAGATACTTCACTTCACCCACGTAATTGACGTTTTTGTTTTGTTGTTTTATTTTGAGCTAAGTGAGAAACAAAAGCACCACTACGCATTCATTTACCACTTCCTGTTACTTTAATTCTTTTTTTTAAAGCTTTTTTTGCTTTCATTTTTGGCATATTTTACCTCCTATTGTTAATTTTCTTGATTTTTCTTTTTTGGAAAAAGATAAATAGTTTGTATATTTTTTTCTTTTTTATCAAAGTTTTTATCATAAATACAAATATCTTCTAATTCTTTATAAAATTTTGTAATTACTTCAAATCCTGCTTCAGGATTATGTAATTCACGACCACGATATTTTAATGTAACTTTTACTTTGTTACCATTACTTAGAAATTTACGAGCCTTATTTGCCTTTGTTTTAATGTCATTGTTATCAATAACAACACTTAGTCGAATTTCTTTTTCTTCAACAATTGTTAATTTTTGTGCTTTTTTAACTTCTTTTTCCTTTTTTTGTTGTTCAAAACGATATGTATCAAATTTAAACATTTTACAAACAGGTGGTTTAGCATTTGGTGATATACATAATAGGTCATATCCTAAATCTTCTGCTTTTTTTAAAGCATCATTTTTTTTCATTAAACCATAATTAGTACCATCATTACCAATTAATAAAAATTCATAAAAGGGAATATTACTATTTCATAAATTATCATTATTTTTAAAAGCCATACATACCTCCTTTAATTTGCATAAATAAAAGTGTGCTAAAAAGCACACTCACCACTACAAAACTTTATTTTAAAAATAAAAATTTAAAGCATTGAACCTATAACAACTTAGCTATCAGGTGAGCGTAAAAACTACTTTCTTTATGTCAAGTATTATTATATTAGATTTTTAATAAATTACAAGATTTTTTTAATGCTGAATTATACTTGTAAGTGCAAGTAAATAAAATTGCAAAAAATTCTCATATAAAAATTTCATAATGCTAAATTTAGTTTAGAAAAAAGTAAGGAGTTTTTATATGAGTTATAAACATCTTGGCATAGATGAAAGGATTTATATTGAGAATCAATTGAAATTTAAATTTAAAATTAGTGAAATAGCTAAAAATCTTAATCGAAGTATTAGTACTATTATTCGAGAAATTAATAGAAATAAAGATAATAATCATTATTTTTCATTAATTGCACAAAATAAAGCTGAAAATCGAAAACAATCACATATTAGTTTTCATAAGTTTAAAAATAAGAATTTAGTAAAATATGTACAACAAAAATTACTATTAGGTTGATCACCTGAACAAATTTATGGCAGAATTAAAAATTTTCATAAAGAGTGAGTTATTAGTTTTAAAACAATTTATACTTGAATTTATTTTGGAATGCTTGATAAAGTTACTAGTAAAAATTTAAGAAGAAAAGGTAAAAAACGAAAATCTAAAGAAAATCGTGGCAAGTTTAATGGTAAATCAATTAAAGAACTAGATATAAATGTTAATGATCGTATAACACTTGGTCATTGAGAAGGAGATACTATAGTATCATCAAGAGGCAAAAGCAAATCATGTTTAATAACTTTAGTTGAAAGAGTATCACGATTTACTTTAGCAATAATAAAAATGTCAGTTATTATTTATCAATTCTTCCTAAAAACATTGTTAAAACTATTACTTTTGATCGTGGCAAATAATTTTCAAATTGACAACAACTTGAAAAAAATTTAGATGTAAAAATTTATTTTGCCAATCCATATTCACCTTGACAAAGAGGTACTAATTAAAATACTAATGGTTTAATTAGAGAAAAATTTCCTAAAAAATTTATTTTTTCAAAAACTAATAAAAATGAAGTTCATAAATTTATATTGTCTTTAAACCAAAGACCAAGAAAAATACTAAATTATCTTTCACCAATCGAATATTTGGATAGAAAAATAATTTAATTGCACTTACCTTTACAATTTAGCTAAAAAACAAATCTTTTAATTTTCCAATTTTGTAATCTAATAAAATCGATATTTAGGTTAATCAAATAATTAGTTACACTATCTAATAGCCAATATCTTAAAATCTAATGTATCTCAATCAGTACCATTCACAATAAGTGTAATTGAATGAATTCCTGGGTAATGTTTCCTTGTACTTATATCTGCAAAACAATGTTTTTTTGCGTAAAATTTCTTCATATTTTCCTTTAAATATATCTCTGATATTTGGAATATTTTACGATTCCGTTTACCACTTGCTTTCACATAATCAATACCATATTCTAATCGTACCTTGATTGCTTTTTTTGTCTCAATCTTAAAAGAAAAAGTCATATTTTCTCCAATAGAAACAAATTCAGTACCTAAAGCAAAATCAATCACATTTACACAATCAATATTGGTAAAACCAAAGATTTTCATTACCTCCATATTGCCTTTTTTCAAAAGGGTCCTACAACCGTGCTTTACAATCCAATCAGTATGATTGTTTTTACCATATCATTCCTTTGCAATTTTTGTAACCAAGTCAGGATGTGTTTTAGAAATATCATTTAGATTATTTGCTACACTTTTACGAACATAACAAGAGGGATCGGCTTTTAATTGTTCTAAAATTTTAAGGATTGGATATGGATTTTTTTTGAAATTTGTTAATACTTGTCCTCATGGTAATTGGGGACGACAACCTTCACTAGCAAGTCGTCGCACATGCACATTATCATGCTTAGATCAAACAAGCATTTGCTGCATCATACGCTTTTCATGTTTTATAATAAATTGTCTCACTGCAAATTCAGAAGATGAAAATTGTGTATACCTTTCTAATGCAGCTATTGACAAATCCCAATGATGTTCATTTTGTCCATAGATTTCAACAAAATTTGGAAAAAACATTAGTGAAAAATCATTAAATCCTACAGGATAAAGATCAATGATCTTATCAATGATAGCAAGTACCTGTTCATAACTGGTTGGTAAATATCTTCCTAAATTAATAGCAATTTTCCTCATACGGGCTTTCAATTCTAACTTATCTCATGTTTCATCTATAATGTCATTGATAAAATCATCAATTTTAAATAAAGGGTATATGGTTCTAATAGTTACAGCCAGATCTTGGAGTGACTGGTAATTATACCTATTTTTTAATAATTTTGGCATACTATTTTCCTTTTAATTTTTATTAATAAAAAATTATTAATAATATTTTATCATTGTTTTTCCTTCTTTTTTATACATAAAAAACCAATGAAAAAATAATTAATATCAATTTCCTTTACATTAATATTTGTTACATTTCTTATGATAAAGCATCAAGATTATTTTTAATTTAATATTATTTTAATATCAATAATAAAGGTAATGTTTAAAATAATATATTTTATAGTTAAAATGTTAAAATTATTATTATTAATATTTTTAGTTTAAAGGAGAATAATATGCAAACAAAACGTTTAATTAAAAGTTTAATTAATAATTTTTTATTTATTATTAATGCTATTTTATGAATTTTTAATATTAGATCCGTTGGTGAAATCGTCACCGGAATTAATGTTGGATCAAATCGTAAAGAAAAACTAATCTATGGACTTTGCAGTTTACTACAATATATAACTTATATATCATTAATTGGATTTATTATTACTATTTATTGATGAATAAAAAATGATTTATCAATAGCAGAGCGTATAAGTGGTTTAAAACAATCATAAATTAAAAATAAAATTTTTTACTTATTTTAATGTAAAAATTAAAAAAATCTTAATTTTTACATTAAGATTAACAATAAAAAAAATTTGGCATCGTGCTATTTTCCCATTGCTGTTATTTTCGCCGCTGGAGTGCTTAACTGCTGTGTTCGAGATGGGAACAGGTGTGACCACTCCGCCATGGACACCAAATAGTTTAGCAATTGCTCCCTAAAAACTAGAAACAGACATCTTTAAATTTGATTACTTTTGATTTGCAATAGAGAATATATTCTTCAATAAATCCTCGATCTATTAGTATCAGTAAGCTGAACATATCACTATGCTTACACACCTGACCTATCAACCTTGTAGTATTCAAGGGATCTTACTTCTTTCGAATGAGAAATCTCATCTTTGAACTGACTTCACGCTTAGATGCTTTCAGCGCTTATTCATGCCCTACATAGCTACCCAGCTGTGCCACTGGCGTGACAACTGGTGCACCAGAGGTAGGTCCATTCCGATCCTCTCGTACTAGGAACAGCTTTCCTCAAATTTCTTGCGCCCACGACAGATAGGGACCAAACTGTCTCACGACGTTCTGAACCCAGCTCGCGTACCGCTTTAATGGGCGAACAGCCCAACCCTTGGAAGCGACTACACCTCCAGGATGCGATGAGCCGACATCGAGGTGCCAAACCTCCCCGTCTATATGAACTATTGGGAAAGATTAGCCTGTTATCCCCGGGGTAACTTTTATCCGTTGAGCGACGGCCTTTCCACACAGCACCGCCGGATCACTAAGCCCAACTTCCGTTCCTGCTCGACTTGTATGTCTCGCAGTCAAGCACCCTTTTACCTTTGCGCTCTACATATGATTTCCATTCATATTGAGGGTACCTTTGGGCGCCTCCGTTACTTTTTAGGAGGCGACCGCCCCAGTCAAAATACCTACCAGACACTGTCCTTAGACCAGATTATGGTCTCAAGTTAGAATTTCAATATAGCAAGAGTGGTATCCCAATGGTGACTCCATGCCTACTAGCGTCTGCATATCAACGTCTCCCACCTATGCTGTACAAACTACACCAAAATTCAATATCAAGTTGTAGTAAAGCTCCACGGGGTCTTTCCGTCTAATCGCGGGTAACCTGCATCTTCACAGGTACTAAGATTTCACCGAGTCTATAGCCGAGACAGCGTCCGGATCGTTACGCCTTTCGTGCGGGTCAGAACTTACCTGACAAGGAATTTCGCTAACTTACGGGGTTATTTTGCAGAGTTCCTTAGCTATAGTTATCTCGCTTGCCTTAGGATATTCTCCTTGACTACGTGTGTCCGTTCTCGGTACAGGCACCATGGTGATGTCTTTAGAAACTTTTCTTGGAAGTATGGCATCAAATGCTTCGTTACTAAGCGAACCGTTCACTCCCCATCGTACTTCAAGGTTAACGCTGTGCGGATTTGCCTACACAACCCTCTTTGTACTTAGTCCAGCACTACCAACCACTGGGACATTTTAGCCTTCTCCTTCATTCCATCAGTCACCATGGTGGTACAGGAATATCAACCTGTTATCCATCGACTACGCCTTTCGGCCTCGCCTTAGGTCCTGACTAACCCTGGGTGGACGGGGTGGTGGACGAACCTAGCCCAGGAAACCTTGGTCAATCGGCATGAAGGATTCTCACCTTCAATCGTTACTCACGCCGGCATTCTCACTTCTAAACGCTCCACTAGTCCTTCGGGTCTAACTTCGTCGCAGATTAGAACGCTCCCCTACCGCCCACAATATATGTAAACATATATATAGACCCATAGCTTCGGTACAATGCTTAGCCCCGGTACATTTTCCGCGCAGAATCATTCGACTAGTGAGCTGTTACGCACTCTTTAAAGGATGGCTGCTTCTAAGCCAACCTCCTAGCTGTCTGAACAATTCCACATCGTTTTCCACTTAGCATTGATTTGGGGACCTTAGCTGATGATCTGGGCTGTTTCCCTCACGTCCATGAACCTTATCACCCATAGACTGACTGCCAGATATGTAACAATGGCATTCGCAGTTTAATTGCATTCAGTATCCCGAAGTGGGGCCATCATACATTCAGAGCTTTACCTCCATTGCACTAATTCTGACGCTAGTCCTAAAACTATATCGGGGAGAACCAGCTATCTCCAGGTTCGATTGGAATTTCACCGCTAGCCACAAGTCATCCACGGTCTTTTCAACGAACGTTGGTTCGGTCCTCCATTAACTGTTACATTAACTTCAACCTGCTCATGGCTAGATCACCTGGTTTCGGGTCTACGACCACATACTAAACGCCCTATTCAGGCTCGCTTTCACTTCGGCTCCGTCTTTTCAACTTAACCTTGCATGTAATCGTAACTCGCCGACTCATTCTACAAAAGGCACGCCGTCACCCATTAACGGGCTCCGACTTGTTGTAAGCATATGGTTTCAGAAACTATTTCACTCCCCTCTCGGGGTACTTTTCACCTTTCCCTCACGGTACTGGTTCACTATCGGTAATTGGTTAGTATTTAGCCTTACGCAGTGGTCTGCGCAAATTCCGACAAGGTTCCACGTGCCTCGCCGTACTCAGGATACTGTCAAGAGATTTATACATTTCGCATACTGTGCTTTCACCATCTATGGCGTTGCTTCCCAACAACTTCTGCTATATATAAATTTTGTAACTCTTCATAGGTCGAACCTAATAGACAGTCCTATAACCCCAGTCCGACGACTGGTTTAGGCTGCTCCCTTTTCGCTCGCCGCTACTAAGGGAATCGCATTCGCTTTCTTTTCCTCTAGGTACTAAGATGTTTCAATTCTCTAGGTATCACTCTGCACAACTATGAATTCATTGTACAGTACTATCTGATTAAAGATAGTGGGTTTCCCCATTCGGACATCTCCGGATCAAAGCTTATTTCCAGCTCCCCGAAGCTTATCGCAGGTAATCGCGTCCTTCATCTTCTTCCAATTCCAAGGCATCCACCATACGCTCTTAATAATTTATTTTTAGAATATCCTATTGCAAGATAAAAATTATCTTATTTTTTTTAAAAGATGTCTATTATCCAGTTTTTAAAGAACAATTGCTCAGAGAAAACAATCCCTGAAAACTAAACAGAACAAAAGAAGTAATCCAATAAATCATCCATCTAATTTTTCTTGTTGTCTTGGTTTCTTATTAGAAAATAAACTCCATAGAAAGGAGGTGATCCATCCCCACCTTCCGGTAGGGATACCTTGTTACGACTTAACCCCAATCATCAACCCTGCCTTTGGCAGCTCCCTCCTTACGGTTAGGACACCGACTTCTGGCATTGCCAACTCTCGTGGTTTGACGGGCGGTGTGTACAAGACCCGAGAACGTATTCACCGCGACATTGCTGATTCGCGATTACTAGCGATTCCGACTTCATGAAGTCGAGTTGCAGACTTCAATCCGGACTGAGACTGACTTTTTGAGATTTGCTTGACCTCGCGGTTTAGCGACTCTTTGTATCAGCCATTGTAGCACGTGTGTAGCCCAGGTCATAAGGGGCATGATGATTTGACGTCGTCCCCAACTTCCTCTAGCTTACACTAGCAGTCTCCTTAGAGTCCCCAACTTAATGCTGGCAACTAAGGACAAGGGTTGCGTTCGTTGCTGAACTTAACCAAACATCTCACGACACGAACTGACGACAACCATGCACCACCTGTATCCTTGTTAACCTCTACTATATCTCTATAGCTTCGCAAGGTATGTCAAGACCTGGTAAGGTTCTTCGCGTTGCTTCGAATTAAACCACATGCTCCACCGCTTGTGCGGGTCCCCGTCAATTCCTTTGAGTTTCACTCTTGCGAGCATACTACTCAGGCGGAGTACTTAATGCGTTAGCTACAGCACTGCCTCATGGCAACACTTAGTACTCATCGTTTACGGCGTGGACTACTAGGGTATCTAATCCTATTTGCTCTCCACGCTTTCGTGCCACAACGTCAGTAATAGGCCAGTTAGCCGCCTTCGCCACTGGTGTTCCTTCATATATCTACGCATTCCACCGCTACACATGAAATTCCACTAACCTCTCCTATACTCTAGTAATGTAGTTTCCAAGGCGGTTAGGGGTTGAGCCCCTAAATTTAACCTCAGACTTGCAAAACCGTCTACGCACGCTTTACGCCCAATAAATCCGGATAACGCTTGCCACCTATGTATTACCGCGGCTGCTGGCACATAGTTAGCCGTGGCTTTCTGGTAAGGTATGGTCGATACTAAAATCATTTCCTATTCTAGCACTTCTTCCCTTACAACAGACCTTTACAATCCGAAGACCTTCATCAGTCACGCGGCATTGCTCCATCAGGCTTTCGCCCATTGTGAAAAATTCCCTACTGCTGCCTTCCGTAGAAGTTTGGGCCGTGTCTCAGTCCCAATGTGGCCGTTCATCCTCTCAGATCGGCTACGCATCGTTACCTTGGTAAGCAATTACCTTACCAACTAGTTAATGCACCGCATCCCCATCAATTAGCGAAGCAAATGCTCCTTTCATTATTTATCATTGCAAATAAATAACATATGCGGTATTAGCTGTCGTTTCCAACAGTTATTCCCCACTAAATGGTAGGTTAGATACGTGTTACTCACCCGTTCGCCACTAAAGATTGCTACTTTCGTTCGACTTGCATGTATTAGGCATGCCGCCAGCGTTAATCCTGAGCCAGGATCAAACTCTCAATAAAATTGTTTTTGTTAAAAGATGATGTCTGACTTATTTAATTTTTAATAAAAAATTGACAGATTAATTCTTGTTCTATTTAGTTTTCAAAGATCGTTTTTTCTAGTTTGTAACCCATTTATTTTCGGGCACAATAAGTATCTTACAGAAAACAAAACCCAATGTCAATGAAAATAATACTAAAAATATAAATATTTTTTTCGTATAAAAAAATGGTTTAAATTTTACTAATATACTTAGTAAAATTAAATTGCTTAATTAACTAAAAAAACCATTTAAGAATTAGAACCTTAAATGGTTTTTTAATTTTTATAATTATATTTTATTATCAACTTGTTTTGTTAATAATTTTAAAAATTCTGATAAAGTAACAATTTTACTTTCTTTTTGACCATACTGACGATAACTTAAATTATTATTTTCTATTTCCTTATCACCAATAATAATTTGATAAGGAATTTTTTGAGTTTGTGTTTCAACAATACGTTTGCCAATAGTTCCACTGCTAATAATTTCAGTTCGTAAATTATGTTGTTTACAAGTTTGCAATAATTTATTAGCATATTCTAAGGTTTTTTCTTTTTCATTTATTGGTAAAATTGCAATTTGCCTTGGTGCTAATCATAGTGGAAAAACACCTTTATTTTGTTCTAATAATGTGGCAATAAAACGTTCATATGTACCAATTAATCCTCGATGAACAATAACTGGATTTATTTCATTATTATTTTCATCAATATAAGTTAAATTAAACTTTTTCGGTAATAAGAAATCGAATTGAATAGTAGATATTGTAATTTCATGACCTAATGCTGTTTTAATTTGAACATCAAATTTTGGTCCATAAAAAGCAGCCTCACCAATCATTGGTTTATACTCTAATTGTAATTCATCTAATACTTCACGTAATGCTGTTTCTGCTTGATTTCACATTTTATCATCATTAAAATATTTTTCTTTATCAGCAGGATCTCGTAAAGATAATGATAAATAATCAATTTTAATATTTAAAGTTTTTAAAACCTCAGCAATTAACTGATAACAACGTTTAAACTCTGTTTTCATTTGATCAAATCTAACAAAAATATGAGAATCGGTTAATTCCATACTTCTTACTCGTTCTAAACCAGTTAAAGCCCCACTTGCTTCATAACGATATAATAAAGCATGTTCACTTAAACGCAAAGGCAAATCTTTATAACTACGAAGAGCACTTTTATAAATCATACAGTGATGAGGACAAGTCATTGGTCTTAATACCAATTGTTCTTCTTTTTTTTTAATTGGAGTAAACATATTTTCACGATAATGATCTCAATGACCACTTTTTTTATATAATTCAACAGAACCTAAAACTGGTGTCGCTACTTCTTGATAATCTCACATAAATTCTTGTTTTCTCAAATATTCCTGCAAAACTTTTTTAATAACCATACCATTTGGTAAAAATATAGGTAATCCTTTACCACAATCATCATTAAAAGTAACAATACTTAATTCTTTACCTAGTTTACGATGATCACGATTTTTTTGTTCTTCAAGTTCATTAAGTTTATCTACTAATTTTACTTTTGAATAATCACAAATTCCAGAAATGCGCTGTAATTGTTTATTTTTATCATTTCCTAATCAATATGCACCAGTAATACTTAATAATTTAAAATCTTTTATTGATGAAGAATTATTAATAGCAACACCCGATGCTACTACTAAAGTTTTATTATCAACTAAATAAGAGCATTTTAATCCATTAACATGATTTAATTTAATATATTCTAAAGCAAAAGGATTGTCTTTATGAGTTTTTAAAGATTCTTCTTTAGTTTGACAAACTCTTTTAATTTCAATATTTTTTATTAAAATTTCACGCATTTTCTCTTCAATTTTAATTAATTCATCATTAGAAAGTCGTTTTTCATAATCAAAATCTAAATAAAAACCATTATCATTAGTATTAGCAATCGTAATTAACGCTTGTGGATACATTAATTTAATAGTATGAGCTAAAATCATAGCACATCCATAATTTAAAATAGTTCATCCTAAAGCATCATCTTTTTTAATAAACTTGATTTCAGCATCTTCTTTAATTTCTCAATATAAATCTTTTAATTGTCCATTCAGAGTAAAAGCAATAATTGAAGAATCTATATTTTCATTTTCCTGTTTTAATAATTGATAACCAGTAATTTGATTTTCAATATTATAAGTCATTGTTTTGCAATTTAATTTAATTACATTAATTTTCATGTTTTACCTAATTCCTTTTCTAATTTACCTCAGTATTACTAGGTTATTTAACAATAAAAGTTGTAAAAGGATTAGTATTATTATTAATATCTACTACTAATACTTTTGATTTAGTAGGGATTATATAAGTGCTACTAATGCTTTTAACTAATTGCGAAGAATTACTTAATTCTACTGGAATTCCTTCAGTTGCTAAAAAAGTATAAATTCCAAAGTTTATTGCAAATTTATTATAATCAATAACATTATTAACAATAGGAATTATATAAACTGGCAAATGAGCATTAGCAATAGTTCTAATATAATTACTATCTTGACTATTAGTAATTAAATATTGTGGTTTTTCTTCAATAATTTTTTTAATAGTTTTAGCAACTAATTGATCTTTTGTATGCAATAAATCAGTAGCAATTTTAATCTGTTCTTGATGACTTTCAGCATCAACAAGAATTTTACTCATTGTTGCAATTGATAACACAGGATAGTTACCATTAGCAGATTCACCCGATAACATTGTACATGTTGCTCCCCAATCCATAGCAACCCAAACATCAGTAACTTCAGCACGTGTTGGATGAGGGTTATCTATCATTGAATCTAGCATTTGCGTAGCAACAATTATCGGTTTGTTAACAGTACGACATTTTTTAATTCATTCACGTTCTAAAAAAGGAACTTTTTCAAAAGGAATTTCAACTCCTAAATCACCACGAGCAACCATAATAGCATCTGATTCTTTTAAAATTTCATCAAAATTATTAACTGCTAATTGTGATTCAATTTTAGCAATGATTTGAATATGTTTACCATCATTATCATCTAAAACTTTGCGGATTTCTTTAATATCAGCTGCTGAACAAACAAATGATGCAGCAACATAATCTACTTTTTGCTGACAACCAAAAATTAAATCTGCTCTATCTTTTTCAGAAATAAAAGGTAAAGATAATTTAACATTTGGAATATTAATAGCACGACGATCTTTAATAGTATGTGTATTTAAAGCTTGACAAATAACAGTATGGTCTTTAACCGCTGTAACCTTTAATGTTAATTTACCATCATCTACTAGTAAATTATCATTAACTTTAATATCCTTTGCTAAATTACCATAATTTACAGAAAACTTATCCGCAGTACCAATAATCTCTTTATTATCAATTATCGTAATAATTTCATTTTTTTTGATTTCTACACTACCCTTTGTAAAGGTATGTGTTCTAACTTCCGGACCTCTAGTATCTAACATAATAGCAACTGGTACATTTAATTGTTTAGATACTTCTCTAATCATTAAAACCCTTGCTAAATGTTCATCATGAGTACCATGAGAAAAATTTAAACGCCCGCAAATTGAGCCATTTTCTATTAGTTGTTTAATAACATCAGCAGAATTTGAAGCAGGTCCTAAAGTAGTTACACATTTAGTTCTTTTTATAATTGATATCAAATTATTCACCTCTTTTTATTAAGTATTTTTTTTAAAAATAACTCCTGACAAACGTAAAATTTTATTAGCAACGTTATTTTTATTTATTGAAGGTGTGTTTAATGCATCTTGAATTTCAATAGCTACTAATTTATTATCTTGTAATCCAATACAAATACTAGATTTATTACTATTTGCAAATCTTTCAGCAGCAAAAATACCCATCATTGTTGCTAAATAACGATCAAATGCACTTGGTGTTCCCCCACGTTGAATTTGACCCAATATTACTGCTCTTGTTTCACAATCAGTATCCTTTTCAATGATTTTAACTATTTTATTAACATCATATTGACGTTCAGTTACTACTATTACTAATGAACGACGTTGTTTTTTAGTGTACAACTGTTTAATAATATCAATCAATGACTGTTCTCCAATTCCTAAATCTTTAGTTGCAACTAAATCACAATTTGCAGCAGCAGCACTGTGAAGAGCAAGGTCACCACAATTACGACCCATTACTTCAACAATCATAATTCTTCCGTGAGAATTAGCAGTTTGACGAATTTTATCAAGATTTTCAACAATTGTATTAAGAGCGGTATCAAAACCAATAGTAAACTCACTTGAACTAATATCATTATCAATAGTACCTGGAATACCCACACATTGAATAGCTGCTTCATTACTTAATTTTTGCAAACCATTATATGTGCCATCACCACCAATAGCAATTAAACCTTCAATTTTTTTAGATTTTAAAATTTCAATACATTTTTTACGAGTTTCTTCTTGCTCAAATTCTCTAAAACGAGCAGACCCAATGATTGTTCCCCCCATCTCAGTTCCTAGATCAATTAAATTTGCTCAATTGTTATCAATAACGTGAATGTCATTTGTCATTATTCCTTTATAACCATTTTTTATTAAAACTAATTCAAATGGTCTTTTATCAGCAGTAGCAATTTTACTATTTTCATGATTTATACCACGAAAAGTCTTATATACTGCATTAATAACATTATTCATACCTGGTGAATCACCACCAGAAGTTAAGATTCCAATTCTTCTTTTATTTAATTCTTGCATATTTAGTCATCCTCTCTTCTAAGTTACATTATTTTAGTGATAATTATTATAATTTGTTTAAAATTAAAAAGGATATCAGTAAATTTAACCATAAAATATGATTTTAATTAATTAATATTATAAAATACATCGTCACCTAAAAATTTAGCTTGATCTGCTAAATCGGCTTCAATTGTTAATAAACGATTATATTTTGCAACACGATCAGTTCTTGACATTGAACCTGTTTTAATTTGTCCAGTATTAAAAGCTACTGCTAAGTCAGCAATCGTTGTATCTTCAGTTTCCCCAGAACGATGAGATACTACTGCTGTTCACCCAGCTTTTTGACACATTTCAATAGCCTCCATAGTTTCAGTTAATGTTCCAATTTGATTTAGTTTAATTAATACTGAATTAGCAACGTTTTTAATAATTCCTTCTTTAATAATTTTTGGATTAGTAACGAATAAATCATCACCAACAACTTGGAATTTACCTTCTGATTTTTCTAATAATAATTTAAATCCTTCTCAATCACCTTCAGCCAAACCATCTTCAATTGAAATAATTGGATATTTTTTAGTTAAATCAACTAAATAATCTACTAGTTGCGCTGAAGTTAATAATTTTTCAGTATTTTTACTTTTACCATCTTTATTGCCAAAAACATATTTACCATTTTTATAAATCTCTGATGATGCACAATCCATAGCAATTTTTATATCTTTATTTGGAGTGTAACCCGCTTTTTTAATAGCTTCAACAATTAAATCTAATGCTTCTTCAGTTGATTTTAAATTAGGAGCAAAACCACCTTCATCACCAACTGCAGTAACTAAACCCTTACCTTTTAAAATACTTTTTAAAGTATGAAAAGTTTCAGCAGCCATTTGGATTGCCTTTGAAAATGTTTTAGCACCAACTGGCATTATTAAAAATTCTTGAAAGTCAATATTATTATCAGCATGAGCACCACCATTAATTACATTTAACATTGGGACTGGCAACTGACAAGCATTAGTACCACCTAAGTATGTATATAAGGGCACATATAATTCATCAGCGGCAGCTTTAGCAACTGCTAATGATACCCCTAAAATAGCATTGGCACCTAATTTTGTTTTATTTTCTGTTCCATCTAACTTAATCATTGTTTGATCAATTAATCTTTGATTAGTAACTTCCAAACCGGTAATGGCTTCGGCAATATTTTCATTAATATTTTTAATAGCTTTCATAACACCAAGTCCACCATAAACTTTAGTATCTTTGTCTCGTAGTTCTAAAGCTTCTCTAGTACCTGTTGAAGCACCTGATGGCACTAAAGCAATCCCGTATCCACCATCTTCAGTTCAACATTCAACTTGAATAGTTGGATTTCCTCTTGAGTCTATTACTTGTAGTGCTCTAATATCAATAATGCAAGACATATTTGTTAATTCCTTCTTTCTTTAATATTTCACTAATTATTATACAGAAAAAAATATTGTTTAGAATCAAAAAAGCACAAATATTTTTTATTTGTGCTTCTAAAATAATGATGATTTAATTACATTTGTTGTTGTTGTGAATGTTGAGTTGTACTACTTGGTGATGATGTATCATTAACTTTAGCAGCAGTATCACTATTTCATGGTTTTGGAGTTACTCCATCATCCTCTGGTATTAAACTTTCAGGATTATTAAGAGCAGTAATTATTGCTTCCATTAATTCATCAGTTTCAATCGTTTTTTGATTAAAATTATTACTATTAGATAAATCTTTTCTGTTAATAGTTACATTTTGTTTTACTTCATCTCTATAAAAGATATAACTTATACTTTTAAAATTATCATCTTTATCAAAAGTTAAAGAAAAATCAACTCCATTTTTAGTTAAATATGATAATGCACGAATTTGTTCAGGACTAAGTTTCACTTCTACTTTTAATGGAATTCCAAGTTCATCATTACATAAAACATAACATTTTCCATTAAAAATATTAAAATTAAAAGTTTTAATATTTTTTGAAAATAAGTTTGATTTTAAATCATGTATTGGTCTTACTGTTCTTGTTTCTGATACTCTTACTTTTGCTTTCTGATTTATGATACTAAGTTGTTCTTTATCTTCATCACTTAACTTATTAGAGCAATTTACTTTTTCATTATTTTCATCAAAATAATATGCTCTTAAAAATTTTCCATCACACTTATTAAATAAAATAACAGTATTTGCATTATTATTTTTATCTATTAAATTTTTCAAAATATCATTTTCATCTTTTTCTAATTTTAATTTTTTATCCAATGTTTGATCATCAGTTGTTATGTTTAAATCTCATAATTCTCTACTATCATCTCATTTTAAATTAATAACATTTTTAACGATAACTGGAGATAATTTTGTAGCTGATGGTTTTGGTGATATTACCTGTTCAGCAGCAGCTCTTGCCACTTTAACTTGTGATCAATTTTCTCCACAGTGAATACCCTTTAATCCATTAGGAAATAAATTATTATTTGCAAAACTTTTTCTTAACTCTAATAAAGAAAGTGTTCCAATACATTGTAGTTGATTTTGATCAGCAATAACTACTCATTTTTCTACTAAATTATTACTTGGGTTTTTTGCAAAGTATACTTTTTGATACTTACCAGCAACTTCTATATCATTTCATATTTTTTTATTATCCCGAGAAAATTCTTGTTCAAAAATTACATTTTCTGGATCTGATTTAGCATCTGATATTTTTATTTTACCATCTTCTATTACTAAACTATACAAACCTTCTATGCTATTATTTTGTAATGTTTCAATGATATTATTTGTAATCGATAAAGGTGCAGGTAAATCTTCTGATAACACTTCTGGTGCAATAACTAAAAAACGCATAGCAACTAAATCAATTTCTTCTTGTTCTTCTTTAACAACAGATGCTAATCCAATATTAATTGTTGGTTCTATAGTAAATCCCAATTGTGGAGGAGTACTTAATGCTTTTAAATCATCAAATTGCTGGTCGGTTAAAGATTTAACTTTATGTCCTTGATATTTTACATTATCATATAATCATCCTAGAACAGGTTTTTTTGTTATTTTATAGGTTTCTCAAAAAATTTCTCCATTTTCGTTAATCTTTTTATTTAAATAAAAAATATCATTATCAGTAATACTTTGAGCAGTTGTTGAGATTATAAAAGTATCATTTGGATCAGTAACATTTTTAATAAAAATTTCATTTCCTTGACGATAAATAAAATAGTCTTTTTCAACATTCACTAAGTTTAAATGTTTTTTAAAATCTTCGATCATTGTACTATTTGAAGAATAATCATTAATTTTATACTGTTCCACATCTCAAACTGGGTTTGATTGTTCAAATGGATTTCGCAACTGTGGAGTATCTAATAAACTTTTAATCTTTTGATTAATTAAAACATCATTTTCTTTAAACAGTCCAGAATTTATAAAAATTTCATTAAATTTTAATAAATTTATACTTCCTAATAATCCTAATTCAGGTCTTATTTCACCTTCAGATTCATCAAATAAAATTTTATATACTTTAATTTTAGTATTGTCAGTTTCATCGTCAACGAAAACTAATTGGTCTTTTTTAAATATACTTTGATCATTTTGAATTAATGATTCATCACTAATAAATATAGTATTAACTAATGAACCACTATCAACAACAAATTTTCCATCTTGATTTAAACTAACTATTTTTTTTACTTTTAATTGATTAATATTGAAAGAAGAATTCTTCAAAATATTAAGTGTATTCTTTTTTGAATATAGGTCATCCTCTACTTCAATAGCAATATCTTCAACATCACTTATTTCTGATTGATATATACTTCTCATAATGTTTGTAAATCATTTAAAATTTTCCATTAGTGGCATTTTTATATTTTCTCCTTTAATTATTACATTTATGGTGTTGGTGTAGATAAAACTGACTTAACGTTTTGTTCTACTGGTTTTGATGGTGCTTCAGTACCATTAATTTCCTTTGCAGGAAAATAATTATTACTTTGTACTTCTTTTTTAGGTGCAACAGAATTATTTTGTGAATGTTGTGAATGTAAAGAAGAGGCTGTACTAATTACTCTTTCAAGAGTATCAATTAATTTTTCATCAATTTTTATATCTTTCCTCTTATGAGTCGGGTTATCAATAATATATGCAAACAAAATCTTTCCGTTTTTATCAACTTCAATATTTATACTACCATTACGAGGACATTTTTTGGCTACAAAGTTTTTAAATTCCTTGGCATCATTTACATCTACAGGAACAATTGTTTTGTTTTTATTATCAATAAACAAATAACACGTTCCATTTTCAGCAAATGATAATTTCATAGGCTCTTCAGATCTTTTTATAATATTAACATTAAGATCATCTAACTCTTCTTTATATTCTTCATTATTTAAATTATTGGATTCTGATTGAGTTTTTAATAATAATGCCGGTAATTCTTTTTTACCTAAATATTCAAGAATAATCTTATCATTTTCTTTTTTAGTTCGATATAAATGTACTAGAGAACTATCTAATTTTTCTTTTACTATTACTAGTTGTTGTAATTGATCACTATTAATTGCTAAAGGTGGTTGTTGAATAATACTAACATTTTCATCATTAGTATTTTTTACTAAACGTCCCTTTTCATCTACATATACAAGTTCAATAATATATTCTTTTAAACTACTATCTAATTGTGTTTTTATATCATCAATCTTAACTTCCAAACTATTTAAAGTTATATTGGGTGATGATTCATCTTTTTTAGAACTTAATGATTTTTGTAGAAAGTCATTAAGTTCTCGATATTCTACTGTTTCTGATAATGGCATACTTTACCTCCATAATTTTTAATAAATGTATAGATTTCTAAAATAATACAGGAACTAAATATAATAAACCCTTATATTTATTTAAAAAAATAAAAGGGGAAACACTATATTTAATTCATATGCCTATATTTTAATACTTTTATATTCTTAAAACAAGCACTTATCAATAAAAAGAAAAATCAATATATTTCTATTTAATAATTAAAGACTCACTGGTCATAACAGTTGGTTTAACTAAACCCAAAACGTCTAATAGCGTTGGAGCAATATTTGCTAAGCAACCACCTGATTTTAATTTTAATCCTGTTTTACAAATAATAAATGGTACTGGTTGCGATGTATGTTTTTTATTAGGATTACCCTCTTTATCAATCATGATTTCAGCATTACCATGATCAGCAGTAATCATTAAAATACCATTCACTTTTTTTATTGCTTGATACAATTTTCCAATACATTCATCAATAACATCAATCGCATCAATGGCAGCATTTAAAACACCAGTATGACCAACCATATCAGGATTAGCAAAATTTAAAACCATAACATCATATATGTTTTTAGAAATTTCACTTTCTAAACGAGTAGTAATTTCGCGAGCACTCATTTCTGGTTTTAAGTCATAAGTTGCTACTTTTGGTGAAGGAATTAAAATTCTTGTTGATAGTGGATATTCAACATCAACACCACCATCAAAAAAATAAGTTACGTGTGCATATTTTTCAGTTTCAGCAATTCGTAATTGATGATATTGATTTTTACTTAATCATTCCCCTAAAGCATCAAGCATTGATATAGGTGGAAAAATAACACCTTGTGGTTTAACACTTTTAGCATATTCCATCATTGAAATAAAAAAAGTATTTTTTAATGTTGGTATTTTCATACTAATATTAAAATCATATTTATTATTTGTTAATGCTGATGCTAATTGAATTGCACGATCAGGACGGAAATTAGCAAAAATAATGCTATCGTTATTCCTGATATTACCATTATTAATTTCAGAATTATAAGCAGGCATAATAAATTCATCATTACGACCAGCGCTATATTCTGCATTAACATAAGCAATAGGATCAATAAATGAAGCACCTTCATGATTAACTATTACATCATATGCTATTTTTAAACGATCTCAACGTTTATCGCGATCCATAGCATAATATCTTCCTGAAATAGTAGCAAGCATACCAATGCCTAATTGTTTCATAGTTTTTAATAACTGTTCAATATAAATTTTAGAAATATCAGCTTTTGTATCACGACCATCTAAAATAGCATGAACATAAACATTCTTAAAATTTTGTTGTTTAGCAATTTCTAATAATGCTAAAATATGATTAATATGAGCATGTACTCCACCATCACTTAGTAAACCAATAATATTAACATTACTATTATTCTTTTTGGCATGATTAATTGCTGACAATATTGTTTCATTTTTAAAAAATGTTTTATCATTTATTGACTTATTAATTAATGTTAATGACTGATAAATTACTCTACCGGCACCAATTTGTAAATGTCCAACTTCAGAGTTGCCCATTTGTCCTTCTGGTAAACCAACTGCAAGTCCAGAAGCTGAAACTTCAGTATGCGGATAAGTTTTTAATAAATAATCCAAATTAGGTTTTGTTGCAGAACTAATAGCATTAGTTGAACTAGATTTTGCAATACCAAAACCATCTAAAATACATAGTAATATTGGTTGTTTTGTTTTCATAAATTTCACCTCATATTTTATTTAATAACTTGTAACTGATGTTTAAAATTATCAGATTTAAAAATAGTAATAATTTTAGTAATAAAATCAGTAATACATTGATAATGAACAGTACTCAAAATAACAATATCTCTTTTAAAGACTATTTTAATAGATTGCTTTTTAGTAATTTTAGTAATTATTGTTTTTAAATCACAAATTGATTTTAAATCTTCACTTAATAAAATAACCATACTAGGATTATCACTAATATTATTAGAAAGAAATAAAATAGTATTACTACTATTAGCTAATAAATTGTGTCCTTTAATTTCCATTAAATTATAATCTAATAAATCATTATTAAAAGAATAATGAGTAATTTTAAAATTATCAATGACTTCTGAATAATAACCATAAGCAAAAGTCTGTGATAAATTTTCTAATATATCTTGAGATACTATCCGCCATTTTGAAAATGACTTCAATAGTTCTTTATGAATTTTTTGTAATTGTCATAAATCTTGATAATTAGTAATATTAGTTATCGGTGCTATTGGTTGAATATTTTCGGGCTGATTAATTGCTCTAATTTTTTTATTAATAGCATTAATAGCAATAATGATTGGTTTTTTAGCATTAATAAAAAAGTTTTCAATTCGTTGTTTATTACCTGCTATTAATGTTATTTTTCGCTGATCTTTATTAGTTTTAATAGCAACAACTGCTATTTTTTGCAAATTAATAATTTCTTGTAATTCAACTTCATTAAATTTTTTTAAATAACTATATTCTTTTTTATTTTGCAATAAAATTAACTGTTCTAATGATAATTTTTGTTCTAATAAAGAATTAATGATAAATTCACTTTGCAATATTTGTTTTCTATTTATCTTTAAATTATTAAGAGCAACAATAAAATTTTGTTCAGTAATAGAAATAGAACTAAAATTAGAAGTTTTATAATTTAATTGTTTCATCAAACTATTTATAAATAATTTAGCACCAATTTTATTATTAACTAATGATTGATGATGACTTTCATTGATAGTTAAATACAATGGAATATCGTTAATAACGATTGGTCCACTATTAACCTTAACTAAATGAATATAAGTATTAGGAATAAGAGTATTATTAACATCAATTACTTCACAAGTAAAATATTCATTAGTAATAATACCTTTGTCACTAACAATACTATCACTACTAGGAGCAAAAATAGTTTTAGTACAAATAATAAAGCCAATTTGTTCTAATTGATTAGTGTCTTCACCATTTTTACTAAACAATGCTAAAATTTCTGACTTATTCCTAAAAGCATTGACAAAAGTGGTTGCCGGAAAGGCACGATGTTTAATTTTTTTTGTTAGTTTTGTTCACATACTTTTAATTTGTATCTTTGATAATTCCATGTTTAGTTAACTCCTTATTTTTATTAGTAATTTAAATAGAGTTAAATTAGTAAATCAAAAAAAGATTGTGGTACTAATGAAGCACCTCCAACTAATGCACCATCAATGTCGGGTTCAGAAAGTATTAATTTAATATTATCGGGTTTTACTGAACCACCATACTGAATACGTACTTGTTCTGCAACATTTTTATTATATAATTCACTAATAAATTCACGAATCATTTTACAAACCGTTTGGGCTTGTTGAGCTGTTGCTGTTTTACCAGTACCAATTGCTCATATTGGCTCATAGGCAATTACTAACTTAGCAATATTTTCGGCTTTAATATTTTTTAATGCTAACTTAATTTGATTTTTAATTACTTCATTAGTTTCTTTATTTTCATATTGGTTTAAAGTTTCACCACAACATAAAATTGGTATAATATTAGCATTAAATAGTGAATGTATTTTTTTATTTATTGTTTCATCTACTTCATTAAAATACATTCTGCGTTCAGAATGACCAATAATAACATTACTAACCATCATATCTTTTAGCATCTTAATTGAAATTTCACCAGTATATGCACCTTCGGTTTCATAATGACAATTTTGAGCTGCAATAATTAAAGCAGAAGTTTTATTCATTTTTAGTAAGGGTAAATTAGTAAAACTAGCTGCTATTCCATAATCATATTTAATATTTTTAGTTTTTATTAATTTATTAAATTCATTTAAAAAAAATTGAGTTTCTTCTATATTTTTATACATTTTTCAATTTCCAATAATAATCTTTTTACGTTCCATTTGTTTCTCCTTTAAGTTAATTTTTTTTTTGATATAGTTGGTTTTAATAATGCTGCTTCTTCTTCATCAATAATAATTGTAACATCATCATGATTTTGTAAAAAAGTACATGGATAATTTGGAGAAACTTTACCTTCAACTAACTCTCGAATAGCTTGTGCTTTATTAGTTCCTGTAGCAATTAAAACAATAAATTTAGCTTGTAAAATAGTATGAATGCCCATCGTAACAGCTTTGGTTGGTACATCTTCAACTTTAGAAAAAAATATTTTATTAGCTTCAATTGTTTCTTTAGTTAAATTAACAACATGTGTTTTACTACTTGCAAGAGTACCTGGTTCATTAAAAGCAATATGACCATTAGTACCTAAACCCAATATTTGTAAATCAATTGGTCCTTTTTCTTTTAATAATTTTTCATATTCTTCCACATTTTGGTCTAAATCACCAATACCTTTAGGAACATACGTATTTTTTAAATTAAGACTTTTAATATGATTAAATAATTGATGATTCATAAAATAACGATAACTTTTTACATGATCTGGAGTTAAACCAACATATTCATCTAAATTAAATGTTACAACTTTTGATCAATCTCTTTTGTTATTTTTTGCATCTTCTATTAATAAATTATATGTTTCAATTGGACTACTTCCTGTTGCTAATCCTAAAATAGCATTTGGTTTAACTTTAATAATATCAATAATAATTTTACTTAATAATTGAGCAACCTCAGTTTTATCTTTTAAAATAATTAATTTCATAATTTAAAAACCCCTTACATTACTTACTTATTCTTGTTGATACGCAATTTTTCCTTCGCATATTGTTAAAAAAATATCATTATTCTTAGTTAATACAATAATATCTGCTAATTTACCAATAACAATATCACCCGTTTTATTTGCAATTCCTACTTGTTTAGCACTATTATAAGAGGCCATTTTGATGCAATCTTGTCAATTATTATTAGTAATTTTTAATAAATTTTTAAAACCAGCAATCATTGTTGCAATGCTGCCTGCCAATTTTCCGGTTGCTTCAACAGTAACCTTATTATTACTTTTAATGACAGGTAATGGTCCCAATAAATACTTACCATCAGGCTGTCCCTTTGCACTCATGGCATCAGTAATCATACAAATTCCATCGGCACTTTTAATTTTATATGTTATTGCTAAAATATCAATATCAACATGAATTCCATCACAAATTAACTCAGTAACTAATTGATCATAATATAATGATGCTGGAACAACACCAGGATCGCGATGATTATAGGGACTCATTTGCATTATAAAGATGGGTAATATGCGTTAACCATATTCGACAGTTTTAGTTATTTCTTTAAAAGTAGCATTACTATGACCAACACTAGGAATAATATTATTTTTAATTAATGAAGAAATAAAATTTGAATTTTTGCTGAATTATACTTGTAAGTGCAAGTAAATAAAATTGCAAAAAATTCTCATATAAAAATTTCATAATGCTAAATTTAGTTTAGAAAAAAGTAAGGAGTTTTTATATGAGTTATAAACATCTTCGCATAGATGAAAGGATTTATATTGAGAATCAATTGAAATTTAAATTTAAAATTAGTGAAATAGCTAAAAATCTTAATCGAAGTATTAGTACTATTATTCGAGAAATTAATAGAAATAAAGATAATAATCATTATTTTTCATTAATTGCACAAAATAAAGCTGAAAATAGAAAACAATCACATATTAGTTTTCATAAGTTTAAAAATAAGAATTTAGTAAAATATGTACAACAAAAATTACTATTAGGTTGATCACCTGAACAAATTTATGGCAGAATTAAAAATTTTCATAAACAATGAGTTATTAGTTTTAAAACAATTTATACTTGAATTTATTTTGGAATGCTTGATAAAGTTACTAGTAAAAATTTAAGAAGAAAAGGTAAAAAACGAAAATCTAAAGAAAATCGTGGCAAGTTTAATGGTAAATCAATTAAAGAACGAGATATAAATGTTAATGATCGTATAACACTTGGTCATTGAGAAGGAGATACTATAGTATCATCAAGAGGCAAAAGCAAATCATGTTTAATAACTTTAGTTGAAAGAGTATCACGATTTTCTTTAGCAATATTAGTTAAAAACAGAACTACTAAAGTTATTAATAAAAATGTCAGTTATTATTTATCAATTCTTCCAAAAAACATTGTTAAAACTATTACTTTTTATCGTGGCAAAGAATTTTCAAATTGACAACAACTTGAAAAAAATTTAGATGTAAAAATTTATTTTGCCAATCCATATTCACCTTGACAAAGAGGTACTAATGAAAATACTAATGGTTTAATTAGAGAAAAATTTCCTAAAAAATTTATTTTTTCAAAAACTAATAAAAATGAAGTTCATAAATTTATATTGTCTTTAAATCAAAGACCGAGAAAAATATTAAATTATCTTTCACCAATCTAATATTTGGATAGAAAAATAATTTAGTTGCACTTACCTTTACAATTTATCATATTTTAATAACAAACAAATCTTAACATAAAAAAATATAAAAGCAAACATAAACAAAAACGATACTTAATCAAGTTTAACTAAATACTATCATATTTGATTAATAAATATAGAAAATTGATTAGAAGATTTATAATTATGTTTCAACTCCTTTTAAATCATTGATGTTTACTCCTATTTTTGATATAAATAATTTGTATTTAAAAATAATACAAATTTTTTATTAAAAATAGAAGAATATTATTCTTAAATATTTGGTAGTTTTAAGAACTTTATTTTAGTGAATAAAGTTCTTTTGATTTTAGTATACAATTAAATTATACGTTTGAAGAAAGGTTGATTGATAATGCAATTTTTTAAAAAGAAGCATATAGAACAAAAAACAACAACCATGTTTAAACAATTTTCGCAACTATCGAAAGAAGAAGTTATCCAACAATTAGATGGTAGTATGTACGGATTAAAAAAGGAAGAAGTAGAAGACAGACTTAAAAAATATGGTAAAAATGTTTTTTCTCATAAACGATTTGTTTGATACAAAAAATTAATGCACAATATTTTTAATCCTTTTATTATTGTTTTAATGATAATAGTTATCTATAATTTTATTAGTTACAGTATTATTGATACTAATACTGATAAAAATGTTGATTTGTACAGTGCTATTATTGTTTTAGTAATGATTATTTTGAGTGTTTTTATATCTTACTTTCAAGATTATCGTTCCTATAAATCTTCAGAAAAATTACGACAATTAATTGAAACAACAGCCAGTGTTTTTCGATTTAGTAATAAAAATAAAAAAATTGATTTTAATGCTTTAAATAGTGTTGCCAATTTTACAAAAGAAGTATTAATTGAAAATTTAGTACCAGGTGATATTATTTTCTTATCTTCTGGTGATATGATTCCTGCTGATGTTCGAATTTTAGTTTCAACCGATCTATTTATTAATCAATCAGCACTAACTGGTGAAACATTTCCTGTTGAAAAACATGCTATTAATACTAAAGATGATAATAAAAAAACTAGTATCCTAGAATTAGAAAACATATGTTTTATGGGTACTAGTATTGTTTCGGGCGGTGCTATTGCTATTGTTATTGCATCAGGTGTTAATACTTATTTTGGATCAATTGCTAGTGCAGTAACTAGTAAACGTCCTGTTACTAGTTTTAGTAAAGGTATTAAAAAAGTTACCTACATTCTTATTGGTTTTATGTGTGTAATGATACCATTAATATTTATTGTTAATGTAATTACTAAAAATAATATTTTAACAGCGTTAATATTTTCAATATCAGTTGCTGTTGGTATTACCCCCGAAATGCTGCCAATGATTGTTAGTGCTAACTTAGCAAAAGGTGCAATTAGATTATCACATAAAAAAGTAATTGTTAAAAATTTAACTAGTATTCAAAGTTTTGGTGCAATGGATGTTTTATGCACTGATAAAACCGGTACTTTAACTGAGGATAGAATTGAGTTAGTTAAACACTTAGATCCAGAAGGTGTTGAATCAAACAAAGTTTTAGAAATGGCATATTTAAATAGTTCTTTACAAACTGGATTAAAAAATAATATTGATAAAACAATTGTCCAACACATTAAAGCTCATCATAATAAAATAGTTGAAATGCCCTATCGTAAAATTGATGAAATACCTTTTGATTTTATAAGAAGACGAATGTCAATAGTAGTTTCAAAAGATAAAATTATTAATACTTTAATTTGCAAAGGAGCAGTAGAAGAAATATTAAAAATTTGTACTAAAGTTGAAATTGGAGGGAAAGTAATTACCTTAACTGATAAAATTAAAGAAAATGTTTTAAAATTAAGTACGGAATTAAATAATGATGGTTTACGAGTAATTGCAATTGGCTATCAAGATTTTGCTAGTGACAAAACAGTTTTTAAAATAGAAGATGAATCTAATTTAGTTTTATTAGGATATATAGGTTTTTTAGATGTACCTAAACCTAGTGCTATTAAAGCAATAACAACTCTTAATCAACACGGAATTGATGTTAAAATTTTGACTGGTGATAATGAAATTGTTACTAAAGCAATTTGTAAAAAGGTGGGATTAGAGCCAGGAAATCCTTTATTAGGTAGTGACATTGAAGATATGAATGATCAACATTTACAAGCATTAGTAAATAAAACTACTATTTTTGCGAAAATGGATCCATTACAAAAATCAAGAATTATTGATATTTTAAAGTTAAATGGTCACACTGTTGGCTTTTTAGGTGATGGTATTAATGATGCTGTTGCTTTGCATCACGCTGATGTTGGAATATCTGTTAATAGTGCTACTGATATTGCCAAAGAAGCATCTGATATTATTTTATTAGAAAAAGATTTAGATGTTTTAGAACAAGGAGTGATTAGTGGCAGAAATACTTTTGGTAATATTTTAAAATATATTAAAATTACTATTTCTTCTAATTTTGGTAATTCATTAAGTATTTTAATTGCTTCAATTTGATTACCTTTTTTACCAATGATGGCAATTCAAATTTTACTACAAAATTTATTATATGATATTTCTCAATTAGCAATTCCTTGAGATAGGGTTGATGAAGACTTTATTAAAAAACCACAAAAATGAAATGCAAAAAGTATTTTACCTTTTGCATTATGGAATGGACCGCTAAGTTCAATATTTGATATAACCACCTTTTTATTTTTAGGATATGGTTTACATATCTTTGCCAATTTTGCTAATGTAGATCCTAATAGTGATGCTGGCATATATCAACAATCATTATTTCATACTGGATGATTTATTTTAGGAGTTACTTCACAAACATTAATTGTACAATTATTACGAACTTCTAAGGTACCTTTTATTCAAAGTATGCCATCTCATCAGTTATTTTTAACAACAATTATAATTACTATTATGGGCATTAGTATTCCATATACACAATTAGGAGCTACTATTGGTTTAACACCAATTCCTTTAATTTTTTATGCTTATTTAGCTGGTGTTGTCATTGTTTATTTCATTGCTAGTCAATTATTAAAAATGATATATATAAAGGTTAATAAACGCTGATTATAAACTAAATTTTAATTTTAAGAAAAATGTATTTGATTTTTTTAAAATTATTATACAAATAAATGTAAAACTAAAGAAAGTTTTTGTATTCCTGTTACTTTATTAAAAGTAAAAGGAATTTCATATTATAGATAGGAACAGATAAAAGTATGCTAACATTAAATTACCTTATTGATCAATTTCAAAAGAAAAGAATTCAATTTTCTATTATTGAAGATTTTATGAATAATCCAAACATTAGTGATGAGGAAGTTATTAGTTTAGATAATAACAATAGAAATGCCCTTCATAATAGTTTTTTATTAGATTTAGATGAAGCAGCAGAAATAGAAGATGAATATAACTATGATCCACATGAGGAAGGTTGAGAAACTTCAAGTGAATTAATAGAATTTACAACTAATAAAATAAAACTTATTAATTGATTAATAAATGCTAAATTGTAAAGGTAAGTGCAACTAAATTATTTTTCTATCCAAATATTCGATTGGTGAAAGATAATTTAATATTTTTCTCGGTCTTTGATTTAAAGACAATATAAATTTATGAACTTCATTTTTATTAGTTTTTGAAAAAATAAATTTTTTAGGAAATTTTTCTCTAATTAAACCATTAGTATTTTCATTAGTACCTCTTTGTCAAGGTGAATATGGATTGGCAAAATAAATTTTTACATCTAAATTTTTTCAAGTTGTTGTCAATTTGAAAATTCTTTGCCACGATCAAAAGTAATAGTTTTAACAATGTTTTTAGGAAGAATTGATAAATAATAACTGACATTTTTATTAATAACTTTAGTAGTTCTGTTTTTAACTAATATTGCTAAAGTAAATCGTGATACTCTTTCAACTAAAGTTATTAAACATGATTTGCTTTTACCTCGTGATGATACTATAGTATCTCCTTCTCAATGACCAAGTGTTATACGATCATTAACATTTATATATCGTTCTTTAATTGATTTACCATTAAACTTGCCACGATTTTCTTTAGATTTTCGTTTTTTACCTTTTCTTCTTAAATTTTTACTAGTAACTTTATCAAGCATTCCAAAATAAATTCAAGTATAAATTGTTTTAAAACTAATAACCCACTCTTTATGAAAATTTTTAATTCTGTCATAAATTTGTTCAGGTGATCAACCTAATAGTAATTTTTGTTGTACATATTTTACTAAATTCTTATTTTTAAACTTATGAAAACTAATATGTGATTGTTTTCGATTTTCAGCTTTATTTTGTGCAATTAATGAAAAATAATGATTATTATCTTTATTTCTATTAATTTATCGAATAATAGTACTAATAATTCGATTAAGATTTTTAGCTATTTCACTAATTTTAAATTTAAATTTCAATTGATTATCAATATAAATCCTTTCATCTATGCCAAGATGTTTATAACTCATATAAAAACTCCTTACTTTTTTCTAAACTAAATTTAGCATTATGAAATTTTTATATGATAATTTTTTGCAATTTTATTTACTTGCACTTACAAGTATAATTCAGCATTTTACTAAAATTTTTTTAGTAAACTTTTTTGATTTACTTGTTGTAAGTTTTGTATTATTTACTACTGGTTTTAATTTATCAAAATTAACATTTTTAATATCATTATTTAGTTCTTGATTTTTACAAATTTTATATATTTTTCTTATTCTTTCATTTTTTAACATTGACTTTCTTGCTTTATAAATCTTAAATGCTATAACTGATCCAATTACTCCACCAATTGCATAGGGCATAATTTTAATTAAATTTTCAATTCCTAAAAAAAATGAAGTAATACCGTTATAAAATGATTCAATATTATTACCAATATTATTAAAAAAAGTTTTTATATTATTACCAAAATCTTTAAAGGCAGTTTCAAAATTATGAACAAATGTTTGAAAACCTTCACTAATTTCATTACTCAGAGATTGAAACTCCTTACCTAGATCATTAAAAAAAATTCTACATCATTACTAACAATTTGAAAACCTTCACTAATCTCATTACCCAGAGATTGAAACTCCTTACCTAGATCATTAAAGACATTACTTGCATCATTGCTAAAAGATTGAAAATTAGTATTTAAATCTTTTGTAAATACTTCAAATTCTGAACTTATATTATCACCAAAATTATTAAATAAAGTTTCAGTATCATTTCCAAAAGACTGAAACTGTGAACCTAAATCATTAAACAAGTCTTCGATAGGATCAAAATGCATAAGTAATCCTCCTTTAAACTATATCTGATTTTATTATTTGTTTCATTAATGTATATGATATTACATAGAAATAAGAGGTTTTTGGTTTTCTTGTTTATCAGCAACAGGTTTTGAAGATGGACTTATAGACATTAAATTAGCAGCATTTATTACATCTTGAGAAATAGGATTACCCTTATTTAAAGTAGCAAAAGTCATAGGAACAGTAGATAATGTGTTTGCTAATTCTTTTGTAAGAATATCATCGACTGAATTATTTTGAATACTCAATTCTTTTAATTGTTGTTCTTGCTTTTGAAATTTTGCATCTAATTTCATGTTTCGTAATAAAAGTTCTCTCTTTTTTATTGCTTCTTCTTTTAATGTTATTTTTTTTCAAAATCAGTATACAAACTATTTTCTTTGTTTTGTTCAAATTCTTGTTCTGATTCTTCTTCGGATTCTGAATCTGATGAATTATTTATATTTTATAATAGCATGTATTGTAATTTTTCTTGTCGTTTTGCTTTTTTTTCAGCAATATTAGCTTTGTAATTTTGTTTTACAACAGATCCAATTATTGCACCACCAACACCTGAAGAAATTGCAACAGGTATATCAAAAATAGTATTATAATTATTATCAGTAAGTCCTGCACCAAATCCACCCGCTAAAAACCCCAACGTACCACCTATTGTTAGCGCATGATTAATAGCAATTTTCCCCGCTTTTTTTGCTGTACTTTTTGTTTTTAATATCATTTCTTCTTGAATTGCTTTTTGTTTTTTATAATTTTTAAAATTTTTATATTCTTTTTCTGTCATTTGTATATTTTGTATATTTTTAGGCATATCTTTTAATCTTCCTTTCAAATATTTTAATTTAATAAAAATCCTAATATAGAGAAATATCTATATTAGGATTGGACATCTATTAAATTATAATTAGAATTGTAATTTATTTTTTTTAATGTGTCAATTAAAAGCTTTTTTTAGTTTAAATAGTTAAATTATCAATAATACTCTTAATTTCTTCTGCTTCTTTAAATTCATTTTTTCGTTTGAAGGCTATACATAAATTAGATAATAAAATTTCTTGATTATTAGTTTTTTCAATTTCATTTTTTAAAACAAAATAAAGGTACCCACACTGTCAAAAAGTTGGCTTTCTAAGAACTAAATAATTAATATTATTAATCATAATAATATTTTTAGTTTGTTTTTTTAAACTAAAAGTTGTTAATTCTTTATGATAAATAGTTATTTTTTTATCATCAATAGTTATTGAACTTCGACTATATTGATTTTCAAATCATCAATTTTTTTTATTATTCATATATTAATATTATTTTCTTTTTTTTATTTTTAGTTTTAATTCCAATTTTATTTAATAAAGTTAAAATTGAAGATCTATATAATCCTTACTTTTGCAATAAAAGTGAAGTATAAATAATAGATTGTACTACCGTACCAATAATAATAGCTACTGCATATCATAAAATACCAATATAACTACCATCAATATTAGTAACACCACCAAATAAAGCAATAATAAAAGAACCTCAAGCCCCAACATGACCAAGTACACCAAAACCAAATGCTAAAGCACCCGCAACAGCACTACCAATAAAATTAGCAACTATTGTTATTCATGTATCTCTCACTGCAAATGGAATAGCAAATTCAGAAATTCCCATAAACCCTAATAATCAGGCATTTCACCCTAATGATTGTTCTTGTTTTGTAAATAATTTACGACTAAATACTGTTGATGTTAATGCACAACCCAATGGTGCAATCGGAATCGCTGCTGCTACTGGTCCCATTAATCGACCACCATCTTGTACCATTAATGATGTTGCAACAAGAACAGCTGTTTTATTAATTGGACCACCCATATCAAATCCAACCATTGCTCCTAATAATAATCCAACTAAAACCCTATATTTGGATGTAACCCCATTCAACTTAAACCATAATACAATGCACCCATTACATATCCAAACGGTGCTGCTAAAAAGAAAGCGGTTGGAATTGCAATAATTGCTGTACAAAAAACAGGAATAATAATAATTGGCATAATTGGTAATAATCATTTTGGTACTTTTCATGAATTTACAAATCTAACTAAATAACCAGCCATTAGTCCTCCATAAAGAGCACCAAATAATGTTCATGAAACATTAGCGTTACCCTGAAAAGGTTGACTTGCATCAATTTTAGAACTAGCAGTAAGATTAAATACTCCTCATCAAAATCACATTCCCGTACCAGGTGATACTAATAAAAATGTAATAATCATTAATACATGCATTAGCGTTGTACCACCAATTAATCCAGAATTAACTCCTGGTGGATTTGTTTTTAATCAAACAAGTTGTTCTTCTCATGAATTTTTAAATTCAAATCCATTACCAAAAGTACCTTTTGCGATACCACCAACAATAGCAAAAATTAAACCAGCAAAAACAACAAATGGTATCATATATGATACTCCACTTAATAAATGTTTTAAAATTGCTGGTTTACCTTTCGAAGCATTTAAAATGAAATCACCACTATTACCATTAGGTTCAGCGTATATTTTTGCTTTTGTTAAACTTTCTTTAATAGTTTGTTTAGCATCTTTAACTACTGGTTTTGTACCACAAGTATATGTTTTTTTACCAATAAACGTTCTAAGTCAATTGCAACATCTGTTGCTAAAATAACGACATCCGCTTCTTTAATTTCTTGTTCTGTTAGTACATATTCTGGTCCTTTTTTACCTTGACATTCAATATGTACTTGATAGCCTAGTTTTCTTTTCCTGCGGTTTCTAATAATTCTTTACACATGTAAGTATGAACTACTCCAGTTGTACAAGAAGAAACTCCAATAATTTTTTTTGTTTCCTTATTTTTCATTGTTTTTATTTCTTTTTTAGTACTATTTTTAACTGTTTCATCATTAATAAGCGATATTATTTCTTGTGAATTTTTTGCATTTTTTAATTTTTTACGAAAATCTTCATTTACAAGTTTAATTGCAAGTGTACTTAAAATATCTAAATGTAAATTTTCTGCTTGTGTTTCAGGAATTATTAAAGCAATAATAAAAGTTGTTAATTGTCCATATATTGCTTTTCAGTCAACACCATTATTATTACATAATATTAGAATTGCAGGTTTTTTAATTGATTTAATTCTAGCGTGTGGAATTGCAATTCCACCTTCAAAACCTGTTGATGATTCTTGTTCACGAGCAAGAAATGCTTTTAGTAATTCATCACGATTAGTAATATAACCTAATGAAAATGCCAAATCAGTAATTTTAGTTAGTGCTTCTATTTGATTTTTAATATTAGATTCAAAAATAATATGTGAGTTGTTTAATAAATCATTAGTTATTTTCAATTTTACCTTCCTTTCTAATGATTATTTTATCTCCTTTTTTTAATAAAAACCAGAGATTTTTTCAGATAATTAAAATATATTTTTAACTATTTATTCAATTAAATTTAATATTTATAAAATTAGATATATTACATACTTCAAAGTTTTTGCTGTTTTTTAAACAAAATATAATAAATAAAAATTATCAACATTAATCCCATATTTCCTTATAAATTAATATAAATAACTTATTTATAAAATAATGTAAAATTAATTTAGATAAAATTTAAGTATTTAAAGAAAGGGAAAATTAGAGAAATGTTTAAAACAAGAAAAGAAAATTTAAATCAGAAAAATAACAAACTTAAATCAATAACTGATTATCAATGATTAGCTTTAGATATCGGAACAGAAAACTTTAAAGCTAGATATATTAATATAGGTCTTAGATATGATGCTCCAACCTATTTAGCTGAAGACTATGAAAAAAATAGAATTCTTTACGGTGAAGAGGCTAAGGCTTTAACTGACAAAACAAATGAAAACGTTATTATTAAACGTCCAGTTCGTGATGGTAATATTGCTGATCCAGATGCTTTACAACGTATTCTTACTAAAATTTTTCAAGATTTCAGACTTGAAATTAAAAATTTAAAAGAAATTAATAACAATTCTATAAAAAAACATGAAAAATTAGATAAAAATCGTAATTTGATTGTGTTGATGGCAACACCAAGTGAAATTAATTCAGCACAAAAAGAAGCTTTAGAAAATATTGTATATCGTTTAGGAGCACTCCGTGGATTTGTACAAGAAGAAGTAAAAATGGCAGCCTTAGGTTCAGGGCAAGATATTTTTGGAAGTGCAATTATGTGTATTGATATTGGTGGTGGCAGTACTGATGTTGCTATTATTAGTAATAATTCAATATTATATTCATATACAACACATTGTGCTGGTGACTATTTAATACAAAAAGTTCAAGAATATATTATAAAAAAACATGCCTTAAAAGTTGGAATAAAAGAAGCTGAAGATGTTATTAAAAATATTGGCTCACTTATGAAATATCAAGATGAAAAACCATACACAATTTCGGGCTTTTCATTACCTAGATTAAATTCTCAACCAGGAGAAACAATGTCAATTTCTAAAACTATTGAAATTACACCAGAAGAAATTCGTGAAAATGTTATGCAAGTTCAATTCAAAGAACATATTATTCCAGCCATTCGCAGAGTACTAAGAACTGCTGGTGACAAGGCTGCTGGAAGTATTAGTGATTTAAAGAAAAAAGGTAAGGGAATCACAATTTGTGGTGGTGGAGCTTATATTAAAAAAGTTGATAAATTTATTCAAGAAGAATTAGCTAAAGAATATTATATTGAAGTTAAAACTGAAAAAGGTACAAAACCAATGCGTCAAAAATATGAAGGAGATCTTTTTGAAGTGCGGACTGCTCTAAATCCTTTAGATAATGTTATTGATGGTTGTGTAAAATATCGTGATACAATTTACAAACAATTAATAATTGAACAAAATCCTAATCGTGAAATTCTAATAAAGGACGAAGATTTAGGATAAAAAACTATAAAAATCTTAAATTATTAAAAATTTTTTTTAAACTTTGGTAATTTTTTTGAGTTATGAAGTCCTGAATCAAAAGAAAAACTTTCGTATTTCATAACATTTGATACATTTCACTTTGATAAATTTTGATTAAATTTTAAAGCATGAGCAAACATTAAATTCATATTCGTAACATTTGAAGTATCCCAAGTTGAAATATTACCGTTAAACTTTAAAGTACTGCAAAACATTCAACTCATATCTATTACGTTTGATGTATTTCACTTTGATAAATCTTGATTAAATACTCATGCATTACTAAACATATTGTTCATATTTGTTACATTAGATACATCTCATTTTGACAAATCTTGATTAAATGATGTCGCATCAGCAAACATATAACTCATATTTGTTACATTTGAAGTATCTCAAGATGATAAATTTTGATTAAATGCATTTGCAGCGGAAAACATTCAACTCATATTTGTTACATTAGATACATTTCATTTTGATAAATATTGATTAAATGATGTTGTATGAGTAAACATATAACTCAAAGAAGTTATTTCTGGTGGTAATTGTTCTGGAACTTCTTTAATTGTTCTTGGCATATTAACAACTTGAATTTCTCCCTAATCATTTTTATAAAATCCAATTTGAGTAATTTTGGTAGTTTTTATATCTGATAGATTATGCTTATTAGTTATTACTTTTTTGCCATTTTCATCAATGTAAATAGTGTCTTGTTGAGTTTTATTATTTAAAACATCATTTTTTTGTGAACTTGTGTTTAAGACAGTTACAGTTAAACTTCCTATAGTTGATGCAAATGTTAAAACACTTAATGCTGTTAATATTTTTTTCATTTTTCCATCCTTCTATTTTATTTTGACTTTATTTAAGAAGTCAATTTTACTTTACTACTTTTTGAAGACAAATTCACAAAAATTATATTTTTTAAAGTTAAAACTTTTTTGCTGCTTCTTTAATATACTGTTCAAATTTATCCATCGTTTTTTCTGGCCCTAATGCTGACAAACCTCCACCTTTTGCTAATATTTTAGAACCAATAAGTAAATTAGCATCATTTTGATGAAGTTCTTGAACCTTAGTACCACAAATAAGAATTGGTTCTACTACTTTAGCACCTACAAATTCTCATGTCCCTTTTAAATAAGTTGCATGATTACCTCATAAATATCAGCCATATGGTGCTCCTTGTGTCGCCAAAATTTGAACTTTTAAATGTGGTAATAATCCTCTAGCTTCACCTTGTTTGGTATATTTATAATCAAAAGTTTTACCAGCAACTAAGATGTGATCTAAATAATTTTTTGTCATGCTAGTAACATTAAAATTTGTCATTGGTGTTGTATATATAACTTTATTAACATTTTTTAGTTGATTAATATAATAATCAGAATCTTTTTCATTAAAATATGAAGTAAAGTTTTTTTGCGTAATAGTAATACTTGCCATTGGTATTTGATTTAAATCTAATTCAATTATTGAATCTTCTGGATGAAATTCACGATAATATTTAACAAAACGAGATACTAAACTTTCAGAATAAGATAGTTCTTTTTTAATCATAGAAGAACGAATTACTAATATTTTATTTGCCATTATTTTTGCCTCCGAAATATCTAAAATAACTTTATAATTTGATTTTATCAGTTTTTATTTATTATTTTTTAAAAAATAATAAATAAAAATATAGTTTTATAAAAAAATGAAATATTTATTATAATTTTATCAATTTCTATAAAGTGTTATCATTAAAGTGTGTAAAACTTTTAAAAAAGTTTATAGAAAAATTTTAAATTAAATAGATATTAATTCTAAAAAATAGATATAAGTAGTTATTATAGAAATTTTAGTATTTGTACACAAATTATAATTATTAAGAAATTTGAGATTAGACTATCAAAAATATAGAAAGAGGCAAAAATATGAATGAAAGAAGACAAAAATTACTTGAATTGATGAATAGAAATTTAAAAATTAGTACTTTAATTAATTACAAATTTAAAATTTCTGAAATAACTAATGCAATTGCAAGTATCAATAATGATTTATATAAACAACAAAAATATTTTTTAGAATTAGAAAATATTAGAAAATACAGAAATAAAATTCAAAGAAAATTTAATAAAAACAAAAAGATAAATTGGGAGCGTACCGAAGATGTCGATAAATAAAAAGTTTTAAAAATAACTCCTTTCTTTTTTAAACCCTTAAATTAAAAATAAATGACAAAAGACGAGAATAAAATTCTTGTCTTTTTTTGTAATTGTAAAATTTTAAAATTTTTAATAACCGTCTTTAGCACTATTATCAACACGTGTTAGGGAACTAAAAAAGTGAACTACAACATAGTTGTTAAAAATAGTAGCTAGCATGTGGACTTGCATTGATAAATAAAAAGTGGAGTGATACCTAATAAAATATACTAACCAGAAATGGTAATTCTTGGGGTGGGAGCGAATTGGAAACTAGTATATATAGACCCGGAGTGGGGACCAACTATTATTATTTATTTAACCAACCTTGCCACTACCAAGTGAGCAAGTGTTGGTTTTATTTTTTATTTTTTTTAAAAAATTTTTGGGCGAGAAAATAAATTTCAAACTTGTAAAAAAAATTGAGCGGGACCGGTTCAATGCTAAATTGTAAAGGTAAGTGCAACTAAATTATTTTTCTATCCAAATATTCGATTGGTGAAAGATAATTTAATATTTTTCTCGGTCTTTGATTTAAAGACAATATAAATTTATGAACTTCATTTTTATTAGTTTTTGAAAAAATAAATTTTTTAGGAAATTTTTCTCTAATTAAACCATTAGTATTTTCATTAGTACCTCTTTGTCAAGGTGAATATGGATTGGCAAAATAAATTTTTACATCTAAATTTTTTTCAAGTTGTTGTCAATTTGAAAATTCTTTGCCACGATCAAAAGTAATAGTTTTAACAATGTTTTTAGGAAGAATTGATAAATAATAACTGACATTTTTATTAATAACTTTAGTAGTTCTGTTTTTAACTAATATTGCTAAAGTAAATCGTGATACTCTTTCAACTAAAGTTATTAAACATGATTTGCTTTTACCTCGTGATGATACTATAGTATATCCTTCTCAATGACCAAGTTTTATACGATCATTAACATTTATATCTCGTTCTTTAATTGATTTACCATTAAACTTGCCACGATTTTCTTTAGATTTTCGTTTTTTACCTTTTCTTCTTAAATTTTTACTAGTAACTTTATCAAGCATTCCAAAATAAATTCAACTATAAATTGTTTTAAAACTAATAACTCACTCTTTATGAAAATTTTTAATTCTGCCATAAATTTGTTCAGGTGATCAACCTAATAGTAATTTTTGTTGTACATATTTTACTAAATTCTTATTTTTAAACTTATGAAAACTAATATGTGATTGTTTTCGATTTTCAGCTTTATTTTGTGCAATTAATGAAAAATAATGATTATTATCTTTATTTCTATTAATTTCTCGAATAATACTATATCAATGAAATGGATGTATTTGAATAACAAAAGTTTCTGCTTTGATAATACTATCAATAACTACAATTGGTTTATATTTAGGATTACGATGATAAATAGTAATTCCACATTTATCTAATGATAAAGGTTGAATTTTACAAGCCATAAATACTGGTGAATTTAATGGAATTAATTGTGCATGTTTAATTGCTTTCTTTTCAGAACTTGTAAATAAATCAATTGTTTTTTCTTTTAATTTATTAATTTTTTCAAATGCTTGTTTTTCTAATTTTTCGAATTTCTCTTGCAATTTATAAATATTTATTCTTATTTTTTCAAAATATGAAGTATCTTTTCAAAATTTATTTAAACCTTTTTTAAAATAAAATTTAATATCAAAATATTTAAAAGTTTGATTTGCTTTTAATACTAATTTATGAATTGAACTATTTTTAAAATTAAATTTAATTGCATTAGCACGAATTTTTTGTAAATCTAAAATTAAATATTTTCCATATCTATTTTCTGCATGTATTGTATGAACTAAATTTAATCAGTCATGTTGGTTCATTTTTAATACTTCTTTTAAATCAGTATTATATTTTTGTAAAAAATTGTTTGCTTTATCAATATCTTTAATTTTAAATTTAGGAGTTAACTGTGGACTTAACTTTATTAATTCATTTTGTAATAATAAATAATTTTTTAATTCTTGTACTTCTAATTTTGCAAAATTATTTTTATATTGTCTTTCAGCAACAAAACCTAAATTTTGTATTATTGTTTCGCGATTTGGAGCATGGTTATAATTAAATAAATAACGTTTATTTCCAATAATTTTATCTGTTAAAAATTGTTTTTCACTTACTTGACTAATGATTTCTTGTAAATTTTTTGCTTTTTTAATACCAATTTGTTCTAATGTTTTAGTTTTTTCTGCTAAACTAATAAATTTAGTTGTACGATAACCACGACTAATTCTATTAAGTCCAGCAAATGCAGGTAATATATTAAAAAAAGCATTTAATGGTGTAACATTTCCTTTTAAATAATCATAAATTTGATTAATAGTAAAATCAGTTAAAAACTCTACACCAACAGCACTAATACTAGCAAGTAAATCACTTGCACCTAAACTAAGTGCTAAACTTTCACTTAATCCACCAGTAAAAGGAGCAAGTGCTACTGCTATTACTTGTACACCAATCATTTCTAAAATTTCTCATCATCAACTTTTATGTTCTTGTTGTTGACTTGTTATATTATGTTTTGGTTTATTTATGTTTAAAAGTATTGCTGTACTAGTTGTACCAATTGGCATAATAATTATCCTTATTTAAGAGTTATTTTTATAGGATTTGTTGAACCTTGATAATTTTTATCAGTGTCATTAGTAGTGATTACTACATATAAATCTCCTGCTTTTTGGTTTTGATTACTTACATCAACTTGACCTTGGGCATCACTAAAATAATTAATAATTGGAGTTGTTAAATTTGGATTTAAATTATTTAGTTCAGTTGTATTTTTAATTGTTGTATCTAATAATTTATTCTTTTTAGTAGTATCAGCAGTAATATTAGTTGTTAATGTTGTAATTTCTTCACTTAAATATTTTTTATTAACAATACCACATAACATTCATCTTGATTCTGTTTCTGAGTTTGACATATAAGGAATAGATTCTCCTGTTACTTGTCCACCAACTAAATATCTTTTTGGAACTTTACCATCTTTAATATCTTCAACATATATACTAGTTTGTTGTAACATATATCTTTTCATTGCTTTTGGTGTTGCTAAAACAAAATTCATAATTTGATTTTTATTTTCAGTATTTTTAAATGTCATATAATCATCCATAACAATTTGACATAATACACCTTTAATATATAAATTTGTTCCATTTAATCTTAATTGTTGTGCTAGTTGATTATCAGTAATTAAACCTTTATTATCTGCTAAATAAACTAAAGTATCATAAAGACTATTTGTTATAAAAAATTTACAATTATTACTATTTCTTAATTGAAATAAAGTATTTCATGCTGATAACATTGATTTTAAATATCCTACTGGTGTTGTATCAGTAATGATTACTTTTTTGGCAGATTTAGCAATTGTATTTGTATCATTATTTGTTAAATAATCTGCTAAATCATTAGCAACTTCATATTGCATACTTTCTAGTAAATTTTGCCCATTATCTGCAAATAAATCAACTTCACCAATCATTTCTCCTGTACTAGCTTCTTTTGTAATTTCTTTAATAATTTTATCAGTATCAACATAACCAACTTCTAATCCTTTACTTTTATCATTTCAATGAAGTATTTTGAATGTTGGGTCTTTTGGTTTTTTAACTATAAATTCAATTTTTGTAGAATTAACCATTTCAATTGGAAAAAAACTTGCTCATGGACTATTTGATTGTTTATAAAATTCTATAAATTCAGGTGTTTCTACTAATTTTGTAGTATTATCTAAATTTTGTTTAAATGGCACTGGATTTGGCATTTTAAATTTTCCTTTCTTTTATAAATTATTTTTCTTTTTATAATCTAATAAACTACTTTTTATTGAAGTTTCTTGATTTGTTAATATTGTTTCTTGTTTACCACCTGTATTAATTGGTTCTTTAAATAGTGGTTGTTCTTTAATCATTTTTTAATAGTTTCTTCAATTTTTGAATTTTCTATATTACTTGTTTTAAATTTTAAAAATTCATAAAATTCTTTTTTAACTTGATATTTTTTAAATATATTAATTATTTCTTTTTCTTTAATTTCTTGATTAAGTTTATTTAACTTATTTTCTAATTCAACAATCTTAATTTCTTGCTCTTGTTGTAAATTATTATTTTCAGTTAAAGGTTCAGTATTTTGTTCAACATTAGTTTCATTTTCTAACATTTAAATTACACCTTTATTATTTATTTTCTTTTCCATTAATTTTTTCATTAAGTTTTGCTAATTTTTTTTGATGTTTCATCACTTTATTATTTCTTCTAATATGTTTTGGAGTTGTAATAAATCTTTTAAATCAAACAATTAATTATCTACAAATTAATGTTCCTACACTTGTTCCAATAATAATTAATTCATGTAAAAATTCTTTCATTTTCAATTATTTCCTTTCAATTATTTATTTTTAATTATTCGTCAAATTGACCATTATTAATTCTTTCAATCATTGATTTTGAATTACTTATAATAGTTACTAATAAAGATATTTCTTTATTTAATTGTTCCATTCTTTCTTTATATGTCTTAATTTCATTGTTATAATATTCAATCAATTTTTCTTTATTCATTAGTTATCATCTCCTTTATAAACTATCATATGTAGTTGGTCTTTCATATAAAACATCACTACTTCCACTATTATTACTAATAGCATCACTATTAATTAATCTTCTTGTTTCATTTGTAAATGATGTTTCTTGCATTTCTTGATTATGATTTTTAGTTTCCATAGGTAATAAATTATGTATAATTTCACTTGCACCAGCAACTATTGTTGGTACTGCATAAGCATTATTAAAATCATTATTTATACCCATAGCTACACCACTTGAAATTAGACATACACTAGTTGCCATATTACATATTTTTCTTATTACTTCAAATCTATTAGGTATTAATTCACTTAACCCACCAATTAGATTTGATATACCATAAGTACTTAAACTAATATATGTATCTCAATCCATTTGTTGTTTATTATCATTAGTTAATAATAATGGTCATGGTGGTGTTTCTGTGGTAGTAGTTGTTAATCAAGGTGGTGGTTCAGGATTAGGATTGATTTTTGTAAATTTTGCATAATTAATTAAACCAATAGTTCCTAAACCTAATAATATTTTTTTACTTGAATTTAATATTTTCTTTTTAGTACTTGGCATTTGATTTAAGTTTCATATATCAATTCCTAACTTTTTACTAAATAATAAAGCATTAATACTTCCTAATACTGGATTTGCAATTACTTGACCATAATAAGCACTTGTACCAATCATTGCTGATAATGGACTTATTCCAATTCTTATTATTTTTAATAAAGTATAGTTATTTTATTGTACATTCGTGTCATTTGGCATTTTCATTTACTCCTTCATTTTTTGATTTAATAAACACTTCAACTCAACCTGTATAGTGAACGTTATCACCAACTAAAATAGCAGTATTTGCATGTGGTTGAGAAACAACTAAATATTCAGCAATAACATTAGGATATTTTCATAAAATAATTGCTTTTATATCATTACTATCTGTTAAATCTTTGGGATTTGGTGAAAATATTTCTATTTTATCTTGACCAAATAAATCTTTTAATTTAATCATTATCAAATTCACCTTTTTCTATTTTTTCAATTAATAAATTTAAAATATTTTTGTCCAAATCAGAGTTTGTATAATTAATTTTTTTAGTTCATTTAATTATATCTTTCATATATTTAAGTAATTTTTCTTTATTCATTATTTATTCTCCTTTCTATTATTTCTTTCTTGCTTTATTAATAAATTTATTCAAATAATTTGATTATCACCATCACCTAATTTTTTTAAAAGATATTCATATCTTTTCTTAAAATATTCACTATCAATATCTCTATCTTGGTAAATTATTTTTTTCAATTTTTTTATTTTATACAAGTTTTTTGGAGAATATATTTCTCCATGCATGCAAAGAAAACATTTCATTATTTATTCTCCTTATTTTCAATTTGATTAGCAATTTCACTTAATATTTTTAATACTTTATATTCATTTTTTAATTCTTTAATAATAAATATTAAAAATATTATTAGTGTTATACTTGTTATTAATATTGGTGCTATTAATAAAATTTCTCATCATATCATTTTTTACTCTTTTCATTTTTTAAATCATTTAACATTAATTGAACAAAATACACGATTTTTAGGAATGTTTAAAGTATTAAAAATTTGACCAGTTACAATAATTTCATCGTTTTTGTTTAATAAAATACAGCGTCTATAAAGTTTTGGGTTATTAAAAATTAAAGTAACATAGTTTAAACCATTTCATTGACCACGAACACTATAATATAATTCTTTATTACCTTTTTCGTAATATTTTGCTTCAATAGTGTTACTTAGTTTTACTGTTAATTTGACATAATTTGCTTTCTCTTTCGTTTTTATAATTCCTTAAATAATATTGAATATGCTTATAAGCATCTTGTTCATGTTTTGTTAATTTTATATTTCCTTTATAATTTTCTATTTTAGTTTTATTTTTAGGATGATTTTCTAAATAATCTCAGTTCATAATATCTTCTACTAATACCATTAATGCACCAATAATTTTAGGTGTTGCTAATGGATTAGTTAATAATTGTTTTGAACTTAAAAAGAAATTTTCTACAATAACTAATATTTTTTTATCAATAAATTTTTCTTTAATTAATTGAAATTTTTCTTTATACATATTTTTAGTTCATAAAACAGTTAATGTATTAAATGTTTCATTAAAAACAATATTATTAGTTTCATTTGAATATATAACAATTCCATTATTACCAATACCAGCGGGGTCAATCCCAATAATTAAGTCATATTGCATTATTAATCAAATTCACCATTTTTAATTTTTTGATTTAATTGAGATATAAGATTTAATCTTCCATTAAAACAACTTTTTCAAAGTTTAGTTACTTTTTCATCGTCTCTCATTTCTTTATTTCATTCTCATTCATCTTTAAGATATTCAAGTATTTTTTTTATTCATATTTATACCTCCTACTTAACCTAATATTTAAAATACAGTCATAACAAATTGCTTTACCATTTTTATCTCTTAAAAAATATTTTTTTGTTTTTATATCATTAGTATTAAAGAATAAATAATATAATTTATTTTGTTTACATGTTCAACAAAAATACTTTTTCATTATGAGTTGAAATTTCTTTATAGGAAGTAATTATATAATTAGTTGGTAAATCATCATGTTTATATGGATTATTTATTTTAAAACCTTTTCTGTTCTCTTCTCACGTAATGTTATATTTAAAACAAGGATTAGTAATTTTATTTTTGTTATCTGTTATTTCACCAATAAATCAACTATTATGCTGTTCATAAAATGTTAGTTGTTCAAGTTTTACATCATTAAGTTAATATTCTTTTGGAGCAGTTGCTTTATTAACAGTTATTTTTTGGTCTTTAATATATGGTTCTAATAATTTTATTAATTCATTACCACTTAATTCTCTTTTAATATTTTCTAAATTAAAACTCAATATGTATATTTATCATCAGCAATAAAAGTATTATTTTTAACCATTCATTTTGGACATTGTAATTTATATTCACCATAATCAATAAGAATAGATTGTGGTTTATCTTTTACAATTTGTTCTTTTTTAAATTCTATTTGCATAATAATCCTTTCCTAATATGTTCTGTTGCTTCTAGCATAAAGAACATATATTTTGATTTTTAGATTATTAATAATCCCACTATTCGTTTTATTCATTCCAGCAATTCTGGGCTCAAAAATAAATTGTGAAATTTTAAAAAACATTGAGGCATTCGATTCAATATTTATTTAATTTGCGTTTAGCAAATTAATATTTTAATTGAACCGGTCCCGCTCAATTTTTTTTACAAGTTTGAAATTTATTTTCTCGCCCAAAAATTTTTTAAAAAAAATAAAAAATAAAACCAACACTTGCTCACTTGGTAGTGGCAAGGTTGGTTAAATAAATAATAATAGTTGGTCCCCACTCCGGGTCTATATATACTAGTTTCCAATTCGCTCCCACCCCAAGAATTACCATTTCTGGTTAGTATATTTTATTAGGTATCACTCCACTTTTTATTTATTCATGCAAGTCCACATGCTAGCTACTATTTTTAACAACTATGTTGTAGTTCACTTTTTTAGTTCCCTAACACGTGTTGATAATAGTGCTAAAGACGGTTATTAAAAATTTTAAAATTTTACAATTACAAAAAAAGACAAGAATTTTATTCTCGTCTTTTGTCATTTATTTTTAATTTAAGGGTTTAAAAAAGAAAGGAGTTATTTTTAAAACTTTTTATTTATCGACATCTTCGGTACGCTCCCAAAATTAGCTGATTTTGAAATGAAAAAGAATGAACAATATATATTATATAGTCATAGAGAACCAACCCCACCATATCCTAGTAAATATATTGCTATTGAGTTATCACAGAACTTTAATTCAATTGAAATTGAAGTAAATGATAAACCACCAATTGATAGTTTACAAAAAAGTATTATTAGATATGTTAACTTATACATATACTTATAACAGAAATTTTGATGGTGCTGTATATGAAAACGGAAATCCTAAAAATGATATTGCTAAATTAAAACAAAAATTTGAAGGTCAAAAGCCTGATGATGTTATTACTAATTTATTTAAAGAATGAAAATTAGATTATCCAAATTATATAAATTTACCACAAGTTCAAATATTTAAACAATTAATTATTATGTTATCAAATAATATCTATTCAAATATGTCAATTAATAAAGGATTAAATGACGATAATAAAATTTTATTACCTTATTATTTTGAATTAAAATCAAATCCTATACATACAGATACTGGTAAAGTTTAAGAATTTAAAGATGTAAAGGTAATATTAAAATCTAAATATTTTGATTTTACAGATATTAATAATATTAATTTAAAAAATAATGATATTAGTCAAAATGAATTATTTAAACTAGATGATAATCAATTTAATTGATTATCTATTACCAATGAATTAGAAAGTAATAATATTCCGTCATTAATTCCTGCTGATTGAACATTAGGAAATGGAGAATATGGAAAATATTTTACAAGAGTAATTATTAATAAAATTAAAATTGAAAATGTTTTAAATTTATATGGTTCAAATAAATCTCAATTATTTTCTAAATTAGAATTTTATAAAGAAATTTCACAAATTGATAATAATATTGAATTTGAATTACAAATTGAAAATCCGATTAATAACTTAAATCGGATTGAAATTAGCGGTATATTTGGTGCTGGCAATTATGATTTAATTTTAATAACTGATAAACAAGAAATTGATTTAAAAGATATTAATTTATTCGATAAATATAATGAAAATATCTCTTATATAAATTTAGAAATTTAATTATCAATCAAAATATCCATTTGGATATTTACCATCCCATTCTATATCAACTTTATGTTGTTTAACAGATGAAAAATATAGTGAAAATACATCTGATGAAGTTGTTTTATCAACTCAAATTTGATACTTACCAAAAACTATACTATGGTCTGGTTTTTCATATGAATATTTGAAATTATTTTCATGGGTAAGCACCCCCCATGATTAATCCTATTGTTCCATTTGTAGCACCAGTTAGTGCTAATGCTAATGTTATTTTACTTAAATTTGTTTTTATTCATGTTTTCATATTAAATTAATCCTTTTTTAAATTTTATAAAACTGTACGATTATTTGAATAATAATGATTTTGTTCATTATTTGGCGTTTTATTTATATGATTTACTAGATTTTGAATATTAGTATTTTTTTGTCTTTTTTTAAAAATTAAATTTCATATGTTAATTTCTTTATTTAATCTTTTTATTTTTTCATTAATTTCAAAAATTTTCTTTTTATTTTCTTTGTTTTTGTTAATAATCCCAAAACTAAAAAGTGTAATAAAAAAATTTTTAACTTTTGGTTGTTTTTTAATTTTTGTTATTTCATTATTCATATCATTAATTGTAGTTTTTGCTAGTTCAACTTTATTTTTAATTACTTCTTCATTACCATTATTAATTTGTGCAGATTTTAAAAAATTAAAAACTCAATTATATTCCAATTCTAATGTTTTCATTTTTTTCTCCTTTTTCCTTGATTTTACTTATAAATTATACTATTTTTGATTATTTTTACAAGTATGCTTTTAAATGCAAAATAAACGCCTAAATTAAAGGCATTTATTTTATGAGACCTATACTATTAATTATATTGAAATTGTTTATTATATAGCAAATATGAAAGTTATTTTTTAAATAATTTTTATTTTATTTAAAATTACACTTATATATTTATATAATAATTAAGTAAATTAATTTTTAAAATATATTTACAATAAATTTAGAATTTTTTAAAATAGTTAGGAGAAGTAAATGTGAATTTTAATTATAAATGAAATTTTAGAGAACAAAGTGCAAAAATTGATAAATTAGTTTTAGAACATGCTCAATTGTAAAGGTAAGTGCAACTAAATTATTTTTCTATCCAAATATTCGATTGGTGAAAGATAATTTAATATTTTTCTCGGTCTTTGATTTAAAGACAATATAAATTTATGAACTTCATTTTTATTAGTTTTTGAAAAAATAAATTTTTTAGGAAATTTTTCTCTAATTAAACCATTAGTATTTTCATTAGTACCTCTTTGTCAAGGTGAATATGGATTGGCAAAATAAATTTTTACATCTAAATTTTTTTCAAGTTGTTGTCAATTTGAAAATTCTTTGCCACGATCAAAAGTAATAGTTTTAACAATGTTTTTAGGAAGAATTGATAAATAATAACTGACATTTTTATTAATAACTTTAGTAGTTCTGTTTTTAACTAATATTGCTAAAGTAAATCGTGATACTCTTTCAACTAAAGTTATTAAACATGATTTGCTTTTACCTCGTGATGATACTATAGTATCTCCTTCTCAATGACCAAGTGTTATACGATCATTAACATTTATATCTCGTTCTTTAATTGATTTACCATTAAACTTGCCACGATTTTCTTTAGATTTTCGTTTTTTACCTTTTCTTCTTAAATTTTTACTAGTAACTTTATCAAGCATTCCAAAATAAATTCAAGTATAAATTGTTTTAAAACTAATAACTCACTCTTTATGAAAATTTTTAATTCTGCCATAAATTTGTTCAGGTGATCAACCTAATAGTAATTTTTGTTGTACATATTTTACTAAATTCTTATTTTTAAACTTATGAAAACTAATATGTGATTGTTTTCGATTTTCAGCTTTATTTTGTGCAATTAATGAAAAATAATGATTATTATCTTTATTTCTATTAATTTCTCGAATAATAGTACTAATACTTCGATTAAGATTTTTAGCTATTTCACTAATTTTAAATTTAAATTTCAATTGATTCTCAATATAAATCCTTTCATCTATGCCAAGATGTTTATAACTCATATAACAACTCCTTACTTTTTTCTAAACTAAATTTAGCATTATGAAATTTTTATATGAGAATTTTTTGCAATTTTATTTACTTGCACTTACAAGTATAATTCAGCAAGCAAATACGTCGAATATAAATTTAAAAATTTAAGGGTTAAAGAGAGTAATTTTGTCTAATTTTCATTATTTTTCAAATAATTCATTTTTGGAAATAAGTTACTAATATTGGAATAAATTATTTCGTAAATTTGACAACCGTCCGTGATCATTTTTAATTAAATTATTAATTTATAATTGAACAGAATGATAATTATAAGTTTTGTTTTCTTTAGTATCTAAATTACTTTGTTGTTTGATTTTTTCAAAATTATTATCTGGGATTTTTAAGCAATCATTTAGTAATTATTTTATGTTAGAATTTTCAATATTAAAGTTTTCACATATTTCTTTTAAAGAAAGTTTAGTTTCAAAGTATATTTCATCATTTTTAATAGTTATACCTTCTTTAATAATTTTATTTTTTAAGTCATTAATTTCAGTTATATATGATGAATTTGGTAAATTAAAAGTTGCTGTTATTACTCATGGGATATCTATTTTTTTAGATGCAACTGCATTATGGTAAGCATTTTTTAAAAATTCTTGTAATTCTTTAGAAAAAATGGTTGCTTTTGAACTATTGTAAATTGAGTGTTGAACATTAATTAGATCTTTTTGATTATAATCAATCATTATTTCTAAATTTAAACGTTTACTTTTTAATTTAAAAGTATTATTTTTTAATATTGTTTTTATAATTTCATATGACTTTGGCATATAATTATCCTTTCTTTTTTAACTTATTAATAATTATTTAATACTAAATTAATTATATATTATTTTGGATTTTAATGTAGTAATAGGAGTTTTAAATAACATTATAAGTTTAATTTAAAAAGATATTATTAAAATATTATTATTTTAGAATAATAAGTTATTTGGTGTACGAGGAAAAGGAATAACATCTCTAATATTATTAATACCAGTAATAAACATTAAAAATCTTTCTAGACCTAAACCAAAACCAGCACTTGGTGCATATCCATATTTTCTTAAATCAAAATATCATTGTAGATCATTACCCTCAATTTTGAATTGGGTTTTATTTTTTAGTAATTGTTCATAATTATCTTCACGAACAGAACCACCAATTAATTCACCAATCCTTGGCACTAATAAATCCATAGCTGCCACTGTTTTTTGTTGTAGATAATTACTATCAATTGGATTAAGTTTCATGTAAAAAGCTTTGATGGTTTGTGGATAGTTAATAACAAAAGTTGGTTGTTTAGTTATTTCTTCACATAAATATCTTTCATGTTCTGATTGTAAATCAATTCCTCATTTAATTTCATTAAATTCAAATTTTTTTCCTTTTTTTTGCGCATTTAAAAGTAATTCAATGACTTCTGTATAAGTAATAACTTTAAAATCAGATTTAAAATCGGCAATTTTTTCTAATTTTTCAATTAGTGATTGTTCATTTTTAGTTTCTTGTTTTTGTTCTAAAAATTTTAATTCAGAATTACAATTATTTAGAACATCTCTAATAACGGTTTTTATTAGTTTTTGGGCTAGTATAATATTATCTTGTAGATTACTAAAGGTAAATTCTGGTTCTACCATTCAAAATTCTGCTGCGTGACGTGTAGTATTAGATTTTTCAGCACGAAATGTTGGTCCAAATGTATAAACTTTTTGTAAAGATTGAGCGTAGGCTTCAGCATTTAACTGACCACTAACAGTTAATGAGGCTTTTTTCCCAAAAAAATCCTTTTCATATTTATCATTAGTTATAGTAGTAACAATAAAATTTTCACCAGCACCTTCAGCATCATTAGCTGTAATAAGAGGACTATGTAGGTAAATAAATTGATTATTATGAAAAAAATTATGAATAGATCATGATACTTGATCACGAATTCTAAATAATGACAAGAAAGTATTAGTACGAACACGTAAGTGTGCATGTTCACGAAGAAATTCATTTGTATGTTCTTTTTTTTGGATTGGATAATCATTAGCGCATATGTTGTAGACAGTAGCAGTAATTACTTTTAGTTCAAATGGTTGTTTCGCATTTGGTGTTAAAATTAAATTACCAGTAATAGTAACAGCACTACCAGTAGTAACATTAGTTAAATTGTTAGTATTTTCTAAATTTGGATCATATACTACTTGTAAGTTATTAATTGAAGAACCATCGTTTAAATCTAAAAACCCAACTTTTTTACTATTTCGATTAGAACGAACCCAACCGTTAACAGTTACTTGTGTTGGTATTTTTTTAGTTTTATCGTTACTATTAATAAATAAATTATTAATTGTGTAAATCATTATTGTTCCTCCTATTTATTTTTATATAATAAATAAATTATATATTAACTATTATCTTAGTAGGGAATTATTTATGATTTTTTTCATTAATATTTGGGATAAATTTTATTTTTAGTTAGTATAAAATTTCAAATTGAATTTTAAGTTAATGTTATAATATTACTTATAGTAAAGGGGGTTTATTATGGGCAAATTTTTAAAGTTAATTACTAATGGCTTTATGACAGGTGTTAGTGAACCATGATGTAATAATAAAGGAGTTGCAGTTTTACCTTTTGTATATAAATACAATCAATATTGATTTTATTAATGAAAGAAAAGAATCCTTTATTTGAAAATAAAAAGATATCATTTTTTAGTACTCTAACAGGTGGTTGTAAATTAGGTAAATCATCACTAGAAACTGTTAAGAATGAAATTTTAGAAGAGACAGGAATTAATATTAGAAGCTTAAAACTTGATTGTATTTATAGACTTGGTAGTTACTATGCTAATAAAACTTCAATAAAAATATGACATTTTTATGCTGTTGATTTATCTAGTTTGAATTTAGATTTAAAGTTAAGTTATTTTGGTAAAGGTGATGGTAGTATTGGTGAAAATGGTATTAATGGTATTTTTATTAATGAGAGTGAACTAGATAAAGTTAATGATGCACTTACATTGGCAATTTATGGAAAATTACGATTGAATAATACAATAGTGAACATAAATAAATAAATAAATTTAAAAGGAAGAAAATATGTTTAAAGATATAAAATTTAGATTTATAAAAAGAAAGAAAAATATAAAAGAATTTTTATTATCAATACCCAAAGATCTTAATAAAATTCCATTTTCTGCTAAAGTAGCTATTATTTGTTTAGGGATTTTTATGTTATGAAATACATTTTTTGATTTTAATCATTTTATTAATCCTAATTTATATCCTTCGGTTTGAACTATTGTAAATCGTCAAGTTTATCATCCTTGACAGCAAGTATTATTATTCTTAAATGGTATTGCTGCTTTTACTAATGTTATTTGTATAATTTTAATTTCATTTGGTAAAATTTCTAATTTTTTTTGAGGCTTTTTTTCTGTTACTATTTATGGTTGTATTGCTTTAGTTTGAGATTATGTTGGTGATATGCAGTTGAATTTATTTTTCTTTTTGCCTTTTCAATTTATTGGCTATAGTTTATGGAAATTTCATTTAGATTCACAACAAGAAATAATTTCTAAACGTTTAAATTTAAAAACAAGTATTGTTACTATTTACTTTGCAATTGTTTTATCAGTATTTTTTTATTTTGAAATTCCTGAATTTTCACGTGTAATTTTAGGGAAATATGATTTTGATGGTAATACTTTTCAACAAGTTTTACCACATATTCTAGATTCATTAACTAATTCTTTAAGTATTGTTGCGCAAATACTAATGTTATTACGTTTTCGTGAACAATGAATTTTTTGAATAATTGTTAATATTTTTCAAATAGCTATGTATTCGGGAGTTGCTCATAATCGTTTGGATGTAAATCTTTTATTAATGTGAATTGTTGCTCTTGGTAATTCTGGTTTTGGTTTTTATCAATGATTTTTTGTAAGAAGTAAAGAAAAAGTAGTAGTTAAAAAAGAAACATATGAGCAGTAATAACTTTTAAATAAGAAAAATAATAATTTAGAAAATAAGTTATTATTTTGTATAATAGTTTGTAAAGTATAAAATAATTATCAAAGAAGGTTATTATGAAAAAAAATGTATATATATTAAAAAATTTAGATGACACTAATACTCTTGCCAAAATAATTGCTAAAATTGCTAAACCAAATTTAATTTTATTATTAAATGGTCCGCTTGGTAGTGGTAAAACGCAAATTACTAAATTAATTGGTAATTTACTTGGAGTTAAAAATATTATTAATTCACCAACTTTTATTATTTGAAATAAGTATCAAACTAAATATGAATGAAATTTAATTCATATGGATGCTTATCGTTTAATTAATCCTCATTTAGAAGAATATTATGAAATAATGATTAATAATTTTATGATAATTGAATGATCGGAAAGATTAAAAATTAATTTTAATAATTATTCATATATTGCTATAGATTTTAAAATTATTGATATTAATAGTAGACAGATAGTTATTAATAATAATCTTCTTACAAAAGAGGAAGAAAAGTATTTATTTGATGCATTAAAAAAAATATAGAATTTTATTTATAAAAAAAAGTAGGAAAAATCCTACTTTTTTTTATACTTGTATGTGAAAGTAATTAAGCATAATACTATTAATAGTACTTTGACTAATTAGACCAAGTTTTTGATATTGTTTTAATACTTCTAAAGTATAATTATTATCATCAACAGGATAATAATTATTTAAACATCAAAGTAAACCAGCAAATAATACTAATGAACCAATAGCAATTGGACTAAAAGCATAATAAACAGTTATTTTACGATTATGATATCCGATTAAAGAAGCAAATAATCATCCTGTGACAAAAGCAATCATTCAATATAATAATGTCACTACTTGTTGATCAGTTATAAATCAAAATATTAACATTAATAAAATAGTTGTAAAGAAACGACTCATAATTGGAGTTTTAAATAATTTATAATTTCAAATGAAAGGTAACATTGCTCCTAATGAAATTACAGGAAAAACTCAAAATCCTGACATGATATTAATATTATCAACAACACTTTGTAAAATACCGGTTAGAATCATTGCACCAATTCAAATGAAAATTGCTTTTCATCATCCATAAAATCCTTCAACAAATCTACCAACACGATAAAAAATTCAAAGTGAAAATATTAAATTAATAGGAGCTGAAGGATTTATATCATTACCAGCAAATGGATAAATTAATCACCTTCAATATTGATAAGCACCAAATATTAAGTTATGATAATTGGCACCAAAAAGCAAATGTTGTTGTTTATAATCTAATGCTAATCAATCATCTTGACTAAGGTTTATAATTACTAGAAAAACAACAAGTGTAATAATAGGAATTATAAAAAGAAATCAGGTAACTGCCAAATTAGCATTAGTACATTTTTTTAATGTTTCGCTTAAGTAACGACGGTTTTGAAAATTAACTTTTTTTCAATTATCACTTAAAGTTCCAGTACTATTATCTTCATTAGTCTCTTCATTATTTTCGGTTTCAGTTTCAAGTTGGGGTAAGTCTACCTTAATAAATTTAGTAATACTAGGATAAAATTTAGATAATTCTTGAACAATTTTGTCACTAGTAGCAATAATAACATCAACCGCTGGTGACATTCGATTTTCGTTTTGGTTATCATCATTTAAAATAACCATTAAATAACGAATATCTTTAACACCTTCATCTGCTAATTGTTTATGTAAAATTTCATAAACTTCATCTTTATTTTTTAAATGGTGAGGATTAAAATTATTTTCTTTAATAATTTTAATGATATGATAAGTATTACTATCTTTATTAGTTAGATATACTTCACCTTTAACATGTAGTTTTAATTCTTTAGGAACATTAAATGGTCGATAATCTTGATGACTAATAAAATAATCAACTAATTGTAAACCTAAAATATCTAGAATATTATCATCCATTATTTAACACTTTCCTTTCGTAATAATTGTAATTTATTTTCAAAAAAATCAGGTAAATTACATTCAAAAGTCATAACTTTTTTAGTTGTGGGATGAGTAAAAGTAATGACTTTAGCATGTAAGTATTGTCCAATATTAGCATTTTCCAATTTAAACTTGCTGTATAAAGGGTCATTTACAATTGGATGTTCAATTCACTCAAAATGAACACGAATTTGGTGTGTTCGACCAGTTTCTAATTGACATTGAACTAAAGTATAGTCTTTAAATCGCTCAATAACTGTAAAATGAGTAGTTGCTTTCTTACTATTTTGTTCATTGACCATCATTTTTAGACGATTATTATTGCTTCTAGCAATAGGCGCTTTAATGGTTCCTGATCTACCTTTAATTGTACCATGAACTAATGCAATATAAATTCGTTTAATTTCATGTTTTTGTAATTGTTCTGCTAAAATATGATGACTAATTTTATTTTTAGCTACTAATAATAACCCTGTCGTTTGTTTGTCAATACGATGAACAATACCTGGACGTAAATTATTTTCATCAATATTTTCAATTTTAGATTGGAATAATAATCCGTTAACTAAAGTATTATCTCAATTACCTGCTCCTGGGTGGACAACCAAATTATTAGGTTTGTTAATAACAAGAATTTCATTATCCTCATAAATTATTTCAAAATCAATTGCAGTTGCTTTTAAAGTGTTCTCTTTTTCATTTTTAATAATAATATTTATTTCATCATTATTTTTTAATAATAAGTTAGCTGATGAAATAGTTTTATTATTAACTATTACTTGCCCATTAGTGATTAAATTTTGGATAAAATTTCGTGAATAATGATGTTCTGTTAATACCATTGCTAAATATTTGTTGATGCGGATATTTTTGTTTTCATGATATGTTAGTTTTATCATCTTTTGATTTTCTATCATTGATGATTGTTGTGAATGTTCCGTTGTTGACTTCATTATTGTGTTCTCCAAACTTTTCTTGATAGGCATTAATTATGGTTCCAATAATTATTTGTAGAATAATAATTGTGATACCAATGGTAATAAATATATCCGCAGTATTAAAAATAGTATATGGTGGGAATAGTTGTCATAATAAAAAGTCAATAACACCACCATTATGTAAAAATCTATCGGTTAAATTACCGATTGTTCCTGCAATAACAAAACTGAGACCTAGTGCTCTGTTAATAGATTTAGTAAATAATAGTCAGGTGCTACTAGCAATTGCTACTAGAAAAGCAAAAGTTATTAGAAAGATTTTTTGATTTTGAAAAAAACTAAAAGCAGAACCATAATTAATAATAAATTTTAAATTAATAAATCCGGGTATGAATTTATATTCTTCACCAACTTTTATTCCATTTTGTACTGCTAATTTTATCATTTGATCAGTGACAATTAGAATAATAATTGCACAAAAAAAAATTATTTTAGTTAATCATTTTCAATCACGTGTTTTTAAATGATTTTTAATTGCTAATCAAGAAAATTCCATAATTACTTCTTTCTAAACTAATATTAGTTATTTACATTATTAATGATAACACTTCAAAACAACGATTACAAACATCTTCTTTTTTTTCATTAACAATTAATCAACAGCGAGGACATTTAGTACCCTCTTTTGTTTTAACATTAATAGTTCAGTCATTAACGTTGCTATTATTATAATTAATATTAACTTCACTAACAATTAATAATTGTGCTAATTCTTTTTCATCAATTGTTGATAAGATATTATGATTATCTTTAAAAATAATAGTCACTATTGTTTCTAAGGCTGTTTTAACAATTTTGTCTTTTTTAGCTTGTTCAATAACTTTATTAACTTCATTTTTAAAGTTAATAAAATATTCTCATTTTTCCATTAGTTTTGTTGGTTTGTTTAAATTTCATGGTTGTGGAAATTTTTTTAAATGAATAGAATCACTGCTTGTGTTTAAATCTTTTTTAGTTAAACTTTGGAATGCTTCTTCAGTAGTGTGTGGCAAAATAGGGGCTAATAAACCAATTAAAGTTTTTACTATTAAAAACATTGTCATTTGTACTTGTTTTCTTCTAATATCATTTTTGCTATTAACATATAAAATATCTTTAGTAAAATCACAATAAAAAGCAGACAAATCATTAGTAACAAAATTTAAAATTAAATGATAGATAGTATTAAATTGATAAGTTTGATAATTTTCATTAATTTTAGTCACTAATCCGTTTAATTTATTTAAAATATATTGATCAACTTCTGATAAACTATTAATAATTTCTTCTTCTGTTTTATTTTCAATAGTTTTGATATCTAAACCAAATAAATTACCTAGTAAGAAACGAAAAATATTTCTGATTTTACGATAGTTTTCACTAACTTGTTTTAAAATTTCAGTACCAATTCTTGTATCATCAGTAAAATCAACACTGGCTACTCATAATCGTAAAATATCAGCACCATTAGTATCACAAATTGATTTAACACTAATAACATTACCAATTGATTTTGACATTTTATTGCCTTTAGCGTCAGTTACAAAACCATGTGCCAGCAAGTTTTTATAGGGACTACTATTATTAGTAATAGTTCCTGTTGTTAAACTTGAATTAAATCAACCACGAAATTGATCATTACCCTCCAAATATAAATCTGCTGGTCAAGGTAAATTATTATTTTTAATAACTGCTAAGTGGGAAACGCCACTATCATATCAAACATCCATGATGTCTTGTTCTTTATAAAAAATACCATTTGGACTATCTTTATGTTGATATTTAGGTGGTAATAAATCTTTTGCTTCTTTTTCGAATCAAATATTTGAACCATGTTTAGCAAATAAATCAGCAACATGATTAATAAGGTTTATATCCATGATTGGTTCTTTTTTTTCGGTGTAAAAAATTGGAATTGGTAATCCTCAAGCACGTTGACGAGAAATGCATCAATCATAGCGATTATTTGTCATTAATAACATTCTTTTTTTTGCTAATTCAGGAACAAAATTTACTTTATTAATATTTTTAGTAAGTAATGGTTTGATTTTTTCAATAGCGATAAATCATTGTAAAGTGGCACGATAAATAACGGGTTTTTTAGTTCGTCAATCATGTGGATATTGATGTTTAAATCATTTCATACCAATTAATGTACCATTATTTTTTAAGCGCTCAACAATAATTTTATTAGTATCATCATAAAATTTATTGACTAATTGTTCATCATTGATTTCTGCTGTAAATTGACCTTGATCATTAATTGGACAAAGAATTTTGATATTATGTTTTAATCCTAAATCAAAATCTTCTTCACCAAACGCTGGAGCAGTGTGAACAATTCCAGTTCCATCATTTATAGTAACATGAGAACCATGAACGATTGGAGTTTTTCTTTGATATAATGGATGTAATGCTGTTAATTCAATTAAATCTTTACCAGAAATTGTTTTAACAATTATAAAATCGGTGATGTTGTTTGCTTTAGTAAAAGAATCAATCAATGGTTGTGCAATAATATATTGTTGTTCATTAGTTTTAATAATACTATATGTAAATTCTTCATTTACTGCTAACATTTGATTGCTAGGAATGGTTCATGGTGTTGTTGTTCAAATTATTAGTGAGGTAGGTAAGTTAAATATTTTTTTTTCATCATTTAGTAAAAAGGCAACATAAATAGCAGCACTAGTTTTTGTTAAATATTCAACTTCAACTTCAGCTAAGGCACTTTCGCTTGATGGTGATCAATATACAGGATATAAATTACGATATACTAGTTTTTTTTCTACCATTTTAGCAAAAACTTTAATTTGTTCAGATTCATATTTTTTATCATAAGTAACATAATGATCTTCAAAATCTGTTAATAATCCTAATGTTTTAAATTGATTAATTTGATTAGCAACTTGCAGTTCTGCATATTTTTGACATTGTTTTCTAAAATCTGATACTGCTATTGTTTTACGATTAATTCCCGAGTTAGTAACTGCTGTTTCAATAGGTAAACCATGCGTATCTCAACCTGCAATATAGGGTGCATAATAATTGCTACTATTATAATAGCGAACAATAATATCTTTTAAAATTTTATTTAATGCATGTCCTAAATGTAGATCACCATTAGCATATGGAGGTCCATCATGAAGAATAAAAGTTTTCGTAGATTTTTTATTTTTGTTAATTAGTTGTTGATATATTTTTTGGTCTTGTCAATATTTTTGTAGTTGTGGTTCTTTTATAGTTAAATTAGCACGCATTTCAAAGTTAGTTTGAGGCATTAATAATGTATCTTTATAGTTTTTATTCATGTATATTATTCTCCTTTAAAATAACAAGTTTTATTTGTACTAATTATTCTTTTTTATTCTTAAATCATTATACTAGTAATTACTTGAAATTTGTATAATATTTACTTTATTTTAATAATAAGATTTTATAAAACTTAAAAGTTAAAAATATTACTTTTAGTGAGTATTATTTTATAATAAAGTATAAACTTATTAAAGTTTATAAAAAATATTTTTAAAATTTTAAAAAAGAGGTTAATGAATAATGTTAAAAATTTTTATTTCATATCATCATTTAAGAGAACAAAAAGCAAAGGATGAATTATCAGAATTAATTTCGCAATGTTATGGAGAATATTTTGAAGTGAAAGACGTATCTGTAAAACTAGGTGATATTGATCCGCAATTGCCTCCTAAAAAGATATTTAAAACTATTAGAGAAGAGTATTTAAAAGATTCAGATACTACTGTAGTTATTTTAGGAAAACATACAAAATGTAGAAAACATATTGATTGAGAAATTGCATCTTCATTATCAATATATGGTAGTCTTCATCGAAGGGGAAAAAATGGTTTATTAATACTTTTAACTGATGATTTTATTAAAAAATCAAAAAAAAATTGTGATTTTAATGATAATGATTACAAAACTTTAATTAATGAACAAAATTCTACTCCAAGAATTTATGAAAATGTAATAAATAACTATGCAATCGTTGAAAGTTTTTCAAATGTAGTTTCAAATCCTTTAAAGTTTAAAAAATTACTTGATAAATGTCAAGATAAAGTTAAAACTGAAAAATTGAAAAAAAACTTTGATCTTTTCAAAGAAATAAATTTGTTTGAAGAAAATATAGAAGATTGTCCAAAAAAATCTAAAAATAAACTAAATTGTTATTTTTCAAAAAAACATAAATCAAAAAAATTATTTTTTGAAAAAGTTAAAAATGAAGTTAATAATAATGAAAAACTTTTTAGTTATGAAAAAATTTTAAAAGATTTTCATTATTATTATTAAGGTTAAAAATTAAAAAATATACTTTTTTATCAATTATTTAAGAAAATTTTATGTAATCAGAATGTTGTTTTAAATAATATTTTTAATTAGAAAAAAATAAATAATTAAATACCAATAAGAATACAGATGTATATTAGTAGTTAATTATAAATATCAAAAATATATAAAATTAAAAAGGTTTTATTTTTTTAGTAAATAAAACTAAAAAAACTTTATTTTAGTAGTATAATAAAAATACTTACTTAGTTAAGGGTAAGTAAATATTCATTGCGGTTGGCACCTAACAGTGAATAGGAGTTACCATTATTGGTAACTCTTTTATTTTAAATAATTATTATATACCTCAAAATTTAATAATATTTAAATTATTTATATAATATGAAAATAAAAAATATTGTAAAAATTTCTAAAATTTGGTAAAAGATAAGTGTAAAAATAAATATAGTTTTTAACCCATTGCTTTGTTTGTAAGTAAATGGGTTTTATTTTACTAAGAAGGTGTATAAAATGCGTGATAATGATAAAAGAAAATCAACAACATTTCAGCGAATAGTGGAAAATAATCCAGAAAATATTTTTGCTCAAACCGATGGTTCTATAAAAAAAAAAGACATGGAGGTTTAGCGATAAAATCTTCTAGAAGTGAAAATAGTTTAAATGAATCAAATAATGAAGCAAATAATGATAGTAATGTTTTAAATAAATATAAATATAATTGTCTTACAATTATAGAAGATCAAAAGATAAGTAAACTTAGAGAAGAAATTTTTAATTTTACAAAACAATTAGAAGATGTCAAAAGAACAAATGATGATTTAAATAAAAAATTAACTATTATTAGAGAAAATCTTTTTGAATTAGAAATTATTCAACTTAAACCATTACTTGATGATTTAAAATGTAAAGAAAGAAAAATGGAAATAAATAAAACTAAGAAACAAAATACAACCGATAGTGAATTTAGAGAATATTTTGCGCTTAAAGAAACAATATCAGATAAAGAATTAGAAATTGAAGAACAAAGAAATATAAAAAAAGAATTGAATAATAATATTGAAAAAAATAATTCTAAAATTGAAGAATTAGAAAATACTATAAGCAATTTAAATAGTGAACTAGATAGTTATAGTGATGATTGGATGCCGTTATCATTAAAAGAAAATATTAATAGAAGAATAGAACTACAAAGAAAAATTGATGAAGAAAATTTAACTGAAGAGCAAAAACTAGAAATATTTTCTAATATTTCTAAGTTAAAAAAAGAAATAAAAAAAGAATGAAATATTAAAAGTCAAAATGTTCAAAAAATTTATGAAGAAATTTTTCCAATTGAAGATAAGATATTTTATATAACAACTTTAGTTTATAATGATGAATCAATTTTTGAAGAAATAATATATTTTGATAATAATGAAAAAAATGAGGTTGAAGTTTGAAAACAGACTAAAAAGTACCAGAGTATTGAAGAATATAAAAAAAGCACTTGTTTAATTGATAAAGAAAATGCAAATAATATTAGTACAATGCCAGTTAAATAATTATTAAAAGAACAAATGGAATTAAAATCAAAGCCATCTAAAACCGAGTGAAAAGTTTGGGTTATTATTTTAGTCATTACTATTGTTATTGCTGTTCTTCCAAATTTGCTTCCTGTGATTTTAGCTCCTTATTTGGCTGCTGCAGTAGTGGCAGCAATTAAGATTGATATTGCTATTGCTTCAGTTTTTATTAGTGGAGGTTTTAAAGCAATTACATCAGTTTTTTCAACTGCATCAAAAAAAGTTGAATCATGAATTTATAATAAAATATTTAAAAATGCTAAATTGTAAAGGTAAGTGCAACTAAATTATTTTTCTATCCAAATATTCGATTGGTGAAAGATAATTTAATATTTTTCTCGGTCTTTGATTTAAAGACAATATAAATTTATGAACTTCATTTTTATTAGTTTTTGAAAAAATAAATTTTTTAGGAAATTTTTCTCTAATTAAACCATTAGTATTTTCATTAGTACCTCTTTGTCAAGGTGAATATGGATTGGCAAAATAAATTTTTACATCTAAATTTTTTTCAAGTTGTTGTCAATTTGAAAATTCTTTGCCACGATCAAAAGTAATAGTTTTAACAATGTTTTTAGGAAGAATTGATAAATAATAACTGACATTTTTATTAATAACTTTAGTAGTTCTGTTTTTAACTAATATTGCTAAAGTAAATCGTGATACTCTTTCAACTAAAGTTATTAAACATGATTTGCTTTTACCTCGTGATGATACTATAGTATCTCCTTCTCAATGACCAAGTGTTATACGATCATTAACATTTATATCTCGTTCTTTAATTGATTTACCATTAAACTTGCCACGATTTTCTTTAGATTTTCGTTTTTTACCTTTTCTTCTTAAATTTTTACTAGTAACTTTATCAAGCATTCCAAAATAAATTCAAGTATAAATTGTTTTAAAACTAATAACTCACTCTTTATGAAAATTTTTAATTCTGCCATAAATTTGTTCAGGTGATCAACCTAATAGTAATTTTTGTTGTACATATTTTACTAAATTCTTATTTTTAAACTTATGAAAACTAATATGTGATTGTTTTCGATTTTCAGCTTTATTTTGTGCAATTAATGAAAAATAATGATTATTATCTTTATTTCTATTAATTTCTCGAATAATAGTACTAATACTTCGATTAAGATTTTTAGCTATTTCACTAATTTTAAATTTAAATTTAAATTGATTCTCAATATAAATCCTTTCATCTATGCCAAGATGTTTATAACTCATATAAAAACTCCTTACTTTTTTCTAAACTAAATTTAGCATTATGAAATTTTTATATGAGAATTTTTTGCAATTTTATTTACTTGCACTTACAAGTATAATTCAGCAAATAATAAAGATAAAAAAGAAAAAGAAAAAAAAGAAGTTAAATCAGTATCTAAGGATTTAACAAGTGATAAATTAGAAACTAAGTTAGAAACACAATTTAATATATTAAAACAAGAACTGGATGGTAGAAAACTTAAAACTATAAATGAACTAATGAATGATAAAACAATAATAAATGTTGAAAATAATATAATTCCAGTTGAAAATCAGTTTGATGTAAGATAAAGCAAATTCTATGGCCAATATGCAACCTCCTACAAATGTAAGACAACGACGTTATTCATTTTAAAATATAACGATAATTAGTTTAATTATTCTTACTTAATTAAGTAAGAATAATTTTTTATATATTTTTATATATATTTTTAATAAAAAATATATAATTTTATTGAGTATTTAAAGGTAGAAAAAATATTCAAAAAGTGAAAGGAATAATAAATTATGCCATGAAAATCTATTGAGAATAATAAATTAAAACAAGAAGCACATGCTAAAAATGCTGATAAAATAAATAAAGCTTGAGGAGAAAAAAATGAATCTGAAAGAAGAGAAAGAGTTTGTAAAAATCTTGAGTTAGATAAATCAAAAATAAATAGTGAATCTTCTTCAAGTGAAAGCAAAAACTCTAGTAGTAAAAACAGTAACCAGTTATAAAAAAAACAATTTTTTTAATTAAAATAAACTTCAATATGAAGTTTATTTTTAATTTATTTTTTTAATCTTAATTAAGATATTGATGAAATTAGCATTTATGTTATTAAAAATAGTGTTTATAACTTAAAAGATATATAATAAAAAATTATTTATTTAATCTTTTGTAAATTTTTCTTGATTTTAATATATATATATCATATAATGTACAAGCTAGAATAAGCCAAAGACAGCAACGGACTTTTGTCTTAATTATGTTGCTCAGGTAATTTCCATCATTATATATGCATGTGATTTACTCGGTTTTGCTCCGAGTTTTATTTACTACTTATTGCTAGTTATTTCAGAATAATAAGGAGGTGTACTTATGCGCCCAGCAATGGTTGAAAAACAAAAAACTATTGATTTAATTGCTAAGCAAATTAATGATTCAAAAACAACAATTGTTGTACAATATCAAGGTATGAATGTTGAAGAAATTAGTTCTTTACGTAAGGAATTAAGAGCTAAAGGTGCAACATTCACTATTTATAAGAATAATTTAGTTGCTCGTGCTTTAAAAAAAGAATATTCATCGCTTGAAAGTAGTTTAGTTGGCCCAAATGGTTTTATCTTTGGATTTGAAAACGACTTAGAAACAGCTAAAATAGTTTCTAATTATGCTAAAATTAATAAATTATTAGTATTAAGAGGTGGCATTTTTGAAGGGAAAGTTATTGACCAAAGTGAGTTACAAAAAATAGCTTCATTACCATCAAAATTAGAATTAATTTCAATGTTAGCTTCTTGTTTACAAGCACCAGTTCGCAATTTGGCTTTAGCAATTAAAGCAGTAGCCCAACAAAAAGAAAACGCATAATTAACACTTATTAAATAAAAAAAATATGGAGGAAAAAATAATGGAAAATATTACAAATAAACAAATTATTGAACATGTTAAAACAATGACAGCAGTTCAATTAAAAGAATTAGTTGAATTAATTGAAACAACTTTTGGAGTAACTGCAGCAGTTGCTTCTGCACCAGCAGCAGCTAAAGAAGAAGCAACAAAACCATCAACAGTTTCTGTAATATTAAAAGAAGTAGGAGACAAAAAAGTTGATGTTATTAAAGCAGTTAAGGCAATTGTTGGTGGTACAATGTCTTTAATGGATGCTAAAAAAATGGTTGATGCAGTAGCAACAGGACCACAAAAGATTTTAGAAAATATTGATACAGCAAAAGCAACAGAACACGAAGCAACGTTAAAAGCCGTTGGTGCTATTGTTGAAGTTAAGTAGTTCAAATATTAAAAATTTATATGAAAACCAGTTTTAATTAATACTGGTTTTCTGTTTGTTATTTAACTAAAAATTATCAACTTAAAACTTAATATTTTATCAAACTAATTAGTAATTTAATACTAATTAACTGAAATCAAATTATTTGATTTTAATAAATTTTTAAAATTGGAGATGAACCAATGTCATATACTACAAAACAATTTGGTCATTATGCAAAAAGACGTGACTATACTAAAGTATCAGGAAATTTAGATCTTCCTGATTTAATTTCAATTCAACGTGATACTTATAAATGATTTATTGATACAGGAATACAAGAAGTATTTAATGAAATATTTCCGGTAACTGATAATGATAATCGTATTATTTTATCATTGATTGATTGAGAATTTCGTAAACCAAGAAGAACATTAAAAGAAGCAAAAGATGAGTCAAAAACTTATGAAGCACCAATCTATACAAAATTATCTTTATCAATTCATGAAAATAATCGTCATTTAACTATTGCTGCTAAAGATAATATTTTAGATTATTTAATGCGTTGAATTAAAGACCAATTTGGTATTAAAAACATTAATGAACCAAAAGTTAGCGATAATATATATTATTTTGAAGAAAAAAATGTTCATGCTAATAGTGAATTTTCAACTATTGAAGTTACTATTAAAAGTAGAGAAGAAGATGTTTTAATTGTTGATTATACATTAACTCGTGAAGGAGATGTATTTTTAGGTGATTTTCCATTAATGACACAAAAAGGAACCTTTATTATTAATGGAAGTGAAAAGGTTGTTGTTTCACAATTAGTTCGTTCACCAGGTGCATATTTTAAAATTGAAATTGATCCAAAAACCGGATTATATAAATTTTTAGGTGATTTAATTCCATCACGTGGAACTTGACTAGAATTTGAAACTGATTCTAAACGTAATAAATTAGTTGGTAATAAAAATGCAATTAAAGATATTATTCAAGTTAAAATTGAAAAATCACGTAAAATTGCAGTAACCACTTTACTTACTGCCTTAGGATTAACTAAAGATGATGTTATTAATATAATTGGTAAAGATGATGTTTTATTGAATACTTATGAATATGATGAACATCAAAATTGACCAGCAGCAGTACAAGAAATTTATAAAAAAATTAAAGCTGGAGAAACTGCCAGTGTTGATGGTGCTGCAAAATTTTTAACTGGATTATTATTTGATTCAAAAAAATATGATTTAACAAAAGCAGGAAGATATAAGTTAATTCAAAAATTAGCTATTACAGATCGTGTTTTAAATTACACTCTAGCTGAAGATATTAAAGATATTAGAGGTAAAGTTGTTTTATCCAAAAAAACAGTAATTGGTAAATCACAATTAGAAATTCTAAAAACAGTATTAGAAGAAGGAGCATGTTTAGTACCTTTAAAAACATCAATTAGTGATAGTGAAACAAAACATTATGTGCAGTTAATTAAAGTTTATAATGATAAAGAAAGATTAAATGAAGTTATTAATGTTGTTGGAATTAATCCTAAATGTAAAGAAGTAATTATTACTATTGCTGATATTTTAGCAACTCTTTCTTATATTTTAAATTTTGTTCATGGTATTGGTAATGCTGATGATATTGATCACTTAGCAAATCGTCGTATTCGTACAATTGGTGAATTACTACAAAACCAATTTCGTATCGGAATGGGACGTATTGAAAAAAATGTTAAAGAAAAAATGTCAACTACTGATAGTGATAAAATGAAACCAGCAAATATTACAAATAATAAACCATTAACAGCTGTTATTGGTGAATTTTTTAACTTATCACAATTATCACAATTTATGGATCAAACTAATCCATTAGCAGAATTGGCTAATAAAAGACGTTTAACTGCTTTAGGACCTGGTGGATTATCACGTGATCGTGCTAGTTTAGAAGTTCGTGATGTTCACTATTCTCACTATGGAAGAATTTGTCCAATTGAAACTCCTGAAGGACCTAATATTGGTTTAATCAATAATTTAGCCACTTATGCTCGTATTAATGAATACGGTTTTATTGAAACACCTTACCGTCAAGTAATTGCAGGTAAAATTACTAATGAAATTAAATATTTAACTGCCGGTGAAGAAAAGAATTATATCATTGCACAAGCTAATATTGAATTAGATACTAATAATGTTATTAAAAATAATAATGTTATTGCTCGTAGTAATGGTCAAAATATTATTGTTGGACCAAACGAAGTTGAATATATTGATGTTTCACCAAAACAAATTGTGTCAATAGCTACAAGTTGTATTCCCTTTTTAGAAAATGATGATGCTAACCGTGCTTTAATGGGTGCTAATATGCAACGTCAAGCAATTCCATTATTAAAACCACAAACACCAATTGTTGGTACGGGTGTTGAGTATGCTGTTGCTCGTGACTCAGGATTAGCTATTGTTGCTAATTTACCGGGAGTTGTACAATATGTTGATTCTCATGAAATTATTATTAAATCAGAAGATGAAATAACAACTTATGAGTTAAGTCGTTTTGAACGTAGTAATCAAGGAACAGCAGTAACTCATGTGCCATTAGTAAAAGTTGGTGATAAAGTTGAAGTTAATCAAATTTTAGCAGACGGACCTTCAATGAAAGATGGTGAACTTGCATTAGGACAAAATGTAATTATTGCTTTCATGACTTGACATGGTTATAACTATGAAGATGCTATTATTATTAGTGAACGTTTAGTAAAAGATGATGTTTATTCTTCAATGCATATTGAAGAATATAATTTAGAATGTCGAAAAACAAAACAAGGTAAAGAAGAAATTACACGTGAAATCCCTAATACTTCTGAACAATCAAGACGTTATCTTGATGATGAAGGAATTGTTTTAATTGGAACTGAAGTTAAAGAAGGAGATATTATTGTTGGTAAAGTTACACCAAAAGGTCAAACACAATCAACTGTTGAAGAAAAATTATTAGCAGCTATTTTTGGTGAAAAATCACGTAATGTTAAAGATAATTCATTACGAGTACCTAATGGTGGTGGTGGAATTGTTCAAGGTATTAAACGTTATAAACGTGAAGATGGTTTTGACTTACCTTCAGAAGTAGAAGAAGTAGTTAAAGTATTTATTGTACAAAAACGTAAAATTCGAGAAGGAGATAAAATGGCTGGAAGACACGGAAATAAAGGTGTTATTTCTAAAGTCTTACCAATTGAAGATATGCCTTTCCTAGAAGATGGAACACCGGTTGATATTATGTTAAATCCATTAGGAGTACCATCGCGGATGAATATTGGACAAATTCTTGAATTACACTTAGGAATGGCTGCTAAAACTTTAGGAATTAAAGTAGCAACCCCTGTTTTTGATGGTGCAAAAAATCAAGACTTGTTAGATATTATGAAAGAAGCAAAATATAATGACTTTGATAAATTAACATTATATGATGGTTTAACTGGTGAAAAGTTTGCCAAGAAAATTTCAGTTGGTGTTATGTATATGTTAAAACTATCACACATGGTAGATGATAAATTACATGCTCGTAATGTGGGTCCATATTCATTAATTACTCAACAACCATTAGGTGGTAAGGCACAAAATGGTGGACAAAGATTTGGAGAAATGGAAGTTTGAGCATTAGAAGCTTATGGTGCTGCTCATACTTTACAAGAAATCCTAACTATTAAATCTGATGATATTAAAGGTAGAATTAAAACTTATGAAGCGATTCTACGTAATAAACAAATTCCAACGCCAGGTATCCCTGAATCATTTAATGTTTTAACAAAAGAACTACAAGGTTTAGGAATAAATATTGTGTTAATTGACGAAAAAGGTCAAGAAAAAAAAGTGGTAACTTACGATGAAGAAGTCGAAAGTTATCTTGAGGATTAGAAAAGGAGTAATAAATATATGCAAATACAAAAAAATTCAAAACATTATACTGCCCTTAAAATTTCTCTTGCTTCTCCCGATCAAATTCGCTCATGATCACATGGAGAAATTACAAAGCCAGAAACAATTAATTATAAGTCATTAAAACCTGAAAAAGATGGATTATTTGATGCACGAATATTTGGACCAACTAAAAATTATGAATGTACTTGTGGTAAATATAAGAAAATAAAAAATAAAGGTAAAGTTTGTGAACGTTGTTTAGTAGAAATTACTGAAGCAATTGTTCGACGTGAACGTTTAGGACACATTGAGTTAGAAGAACCAGTAACTCATATTTGAATGTTAAAGGCTTCTCCTTCAAGAATTGCGTTAGCATTAGATATGAAAGCTAAAGACTTAGAAGAAGTAGCATATTTTGTTTCTTATATTGTTTTAGATCCAGGGACTGCTAAAGGTTTAAAACAAAAAATGATTATGGATTTAGGTAATGCTAAATCTTCAACTGATACTCGTAATCGTTTACGTAAAGTATTTGCACAAATTTTAGAACAATTAGAACCTTCTTCTTTTGCTTATACTCGTGCTCAAATGTTAACTGATACTTTAGCAGATACTTCACGTCCATTTTCAATGGATGAATGTGCTCAATTTATTACTAAACATACTGGAACAAAATTTGGAATTGGTGCTTCAGCTATTGAGTATTTATTAAAAAATATTAATTTAGAAAAAGAATTTCTTGCCATTAAAAAACAATTGACAAACAAGAAATCACAAACTGATCGTAGAAAACTAGAACGTCGTTTAGATGTTATTGATTCATTTGCTAAATCAGGAAATAAACCAGAATGAATGGTATTACATGCTATTCCGGTGATTCCACCTGATATTCGTCCAATTATTCAGTTAGATGGTGGTCGTTTTACAACATCAGAAATTAATGATTTATATCGAAGAATTATTATTCGTAATGAACGCTTAAAAAAAGTAAAACAAATGGGAGCACCAATCTTAATTATTAATAATGAAAAAAGAATGTTGCAAGAATCAGTTGATGCTTTATTTGATAATGAACGTAAAGCACGTCCAGTAACAGGAAGAGATAAACGTCCATTAAAATCTTTAACTTCAACATTAAAAGGAAAACAAGGACGTTTCCGTCAAAACTTATTAGGTAAGCGTGTTGATTATTCAGGTCGAAGCGTTATTGCTGTTGGTCCGGAATTAAAAATGTATCAATGTGGTATTCCTCGTGATATGGCAATTATTTTGTTCAAACCTTTTGTTGTGCAAAGATTAGTTCATCAAGAATTAGCTTTAAATATTAAAATTGCTGAAAAATTAATTGAAATTCAAGATGAACGAATTTGAGATGTTTTAGAAGAAGTAATTAAAGATCGTCCTGTCTTATTAAACCGTGCTCCAACTTTACACCGTTTAGGAATTCAAGCATTTGAACCAATTCTAGTTAAAGGGAAAGCTATTCGTTTACACCCACTAGTAACTCCTGCTTTTAATGCTGACTTTGATGGTGACCAAATGGCTGTTCACGTGCCAATTACTCAAGAAGCAGTAGCTGAAGCAAGAAGTTTAATGTTAGGTTCAAAAAATATTTTAAGTCCTAAAGATGGTAAACCAATTGTTACGCCAACTCAAGATATGGTTCTTGGTAATTATTATTTAACTATTGAAAAATTAGATGAATTAGGTCAAGGTTCAATTTTTAAAGATGTTAATGAAGCAATTAAAGCTTATGATACAAAACAGGTTTCATTACATGCTATTATTGGAATTCGTGTTGCTAGTTTAGGTGCAAGTAAATTTGCTGCTACCGATCAAAATAAATTTTTAATTACTACTATTGGTAAGATTATTTTTAATCAAATGTTTTCAGAAAGAATGCCATTTATTAATCGCCCAAATATTATTAATTTAACTGAAAATCATAATGAAGATTTAGTTGCCACTGATGTTGATTTTCGTGAATTTATTAAAAAAAGAGTTATTGTTGAACCATTTAAGAAAAAAGCTTTAGCAGATATTATTCATAAATATTTTAAAACTTTTGGAACTCAATTAACTGCACAAATGTTAGATAAAATGAAAAATCTTGGTTTTAAATTTTCAACAATTTCAGGAACAACAATTTCTGCAGGCGATGTTGTATCTTATTCAGGTAAAACAAGATTATTTAAAGAAGCAGATGAATATGTTAAAACAATTAACAAGTTTTATAAACAAGGTATGTTAACTAATCGTGAGCGTCATTACCATATTATTAATAAATGAAGTGGTATTAAAAACAATATTCAAGTTGAACTAGAAACAGTTTTAAGAAAAGATATTGAAAATCCAATCTTTATGATGTGAGATTCAGGTGCTAGAACTAATATTAGTAACTTTACTCAATTAGTAGGGATGCGTGGTTTAATGAATAATCCAAAAGGAGAAGTTATTGAATTACCAATTAAATCTTCATTCCGTGAAGGATTAAATGTTTCAGAGTTCTTTATTTCTACCCATGGTGCTCGTAAAGGAATGGCAGATATGGCGCTTAAAACTTCTGACTCAGGTTATTTAACAAGAAGACTAGTTGACGTTTCACAAGATATTATTGTTACTGAAGAAGATTGTAATACCGGTAATGGCTTTATAATTAGTGACGTTGTTGACCAAAAACGTAATAATATTATTGTGCCGTTACGTGACCGTTTATTTGGACGTTTTGTTCAAGGTGACGTTGTTGATAGTAAAAATAATGTAATTGTTGCAAATAATGAATTAATTACTGAAAAATTAGTAGAAACAATATTAGAGGCAAAAATTACAAAAATAAATATTCGTTCAGTTTTAACTTGTGAAGCAAGTTATGGTGTTTGTCAAAAATGTTATGGTATTAATTTAATAACAGGTTCTATTGTTGCTATTGGCGAAGCAGTTGGAATTATTGCAGCGCAATCAATTGGTGAACCAGGAACTCAACTAACGATGAGAACTTTCCATACTGGAGGAGTTGCTGGTGGTAGTGATATTACCCAAGGATTACCAAGAATTAAAGAATTATTAGATATTACTAATCCCAAAGGTGCTGTTGCTATTATTAGTGAATTTGATGGTAAAGTAACAGATATTCGTGAAGAGCAAGGAATTTATACAATTACTGTAAAGTCAAAACTTGACTATAAAGAATACAAAACTCAATATAATGCGCAGGTAAGAATTAAAATTGGTGATAATGTTAAGATTGGCCAAAAACTAACTGAAGGTGCAATTAATATTACACAATTATTAGAAGTAGCAGGAATCATTGAAGTTCAACAATATATTTTAAAAGAAGTACAACGTGTTTATCGTTTACAAGGAATTGAAATTTCTGATAAGTATATTGAAATTATTGTAAAACAAATGTTGAATCGTATTTTTGTAGTTGAAGGTAATGATTCACCATTATTGCCTGGAGCGATTGTTGATATCAAAGAATTTAAGAATGTTAATGCCAAAATTATTGTTGCTGGTAAAAAACCTGCTTTTGGTCATCCAATTATTTTAGGGATTAAAAAAGCACCATTAGAATCAGAATCATTCTTGGCTGCTGCTTCTTTCCAAGATACAACAAGAGTATTAACTAATGCTGTTATTAAGTCAAAACAAGATAATTTACGTGGTTTAAAGGAAAATGTTATTTTAGGAAACTTGATACCGGCCGGTACTGGTTTAATGCCAACTGAGAAGTTAATAGGTATGGGTAATTCTTCACTTGAAGAAGAATACTAAATTAAATTAAAATAAAAAGTGAGAATAAAATTCTCACTTTTTAAATATTTATATTTTATTTTACTAGTTGTATGTTTTAAAGATAGGATAAATATATTTCTGGACATTCTTGTGTATAATTAATTTTACCAGAATTTATAAATTTTTTTGTTTTTTTATTAAACACTTGCATTGTTTTTTCAGATTTTTCTTTTGCTTCACATTCTTCTGAATTATCTTTTTTATGGAGATGTATTCTTTTAAAATTTTCGTCTTTCAGTATACTTGTTTCTTGTAGTTCACTACCAATTCCATTATCTTTACTATTATGTTTTAAAGATAATTTTCTTAAAAGATTACTTTTATTATCATCTTTAGTAAAGTCCGTTGTAATTTCTTGTAGTAATTGATTGTTAATTTCACTATCTTGACTTAAAGTTAATATTACATTATTTATTTTTTCCTCTGATTTAGAAGGTACTACGATATTACTATCATCATCTTCGTTAAAATCATTATCTTTATTTGAAGTTAATTTTGCATTATCTATTTCTTCGTCTGATTCAGAAAGTATTTCAATATCACTATCTTCTTCTTTAAAACCATTATCTTTATTTGAAGATAATTTTGTATTATCTATTTCTTTTTTTTCATTAAAAACAGTATCTTTATTATTATCTCTTAAAACAGTTGGTTTTAAAAAACTAGGGCTGATAACATTTTGATAAAACATTTCTTCTTTTTTATGATTAGATTGAACTTTATCAAGTAAATTTTTAAGAATTATTATATCTGAAAAGATTTCATCATAAGTAGCAATAATTGCATGTTTATTTATTACGGTTTCATATATTCTTTGACCAGCATTTTCTTGGGTGATTAAAGAAGAATAATCACAAGTGTTATTAAAATTACAATTTGTTTTTGCTTTTTTAATAAAATCAGCAGTTAAAAGTATTATAAAACTATTTATTTTCTTTCTTCTATTTAAACTTCCATATTTATTTAATGAAGCTTCAATTTCTCAGTCAATATGTTGTCTACATTTTGTATGTATTCCTAGAATAAGAATAGTAATAGTTGTATCTTTTAAATGATTTTGTCTAATAGTTTTAGCTATTTCATTATTTGATCATGTGGTATCAATATCCCCTATTTCTACAGACATGTCTTTTATATTTAAATAATTAGCATACTTTTTAATTAACTCTGCTAATTGGTCTTTTTCTTCTTGTTCTCTTAGATGATGATATGAAATAAAAATTTTTCTCACTGTTTAACTCCTTTTTTTAACATTATTAAGACTTATGTTTTATAATCAAAAAAATTATAAAACATAAGTCTTAATAGGTAATTTTAAAGATATTGTTTTAAAAATTTAAATTTGTTTTTACTTATATTTTATTTAAACATTTAATATTTTAATCTGTGTAGTTTAATAATTTTTTGATTTGTTCATTAGTTGCAGTTGAAAGTGAAATTATTGAAATAAAATATAAGTATTTGTTTTCTATTAAATCTTTTCTAACTTTATCAATTTGTTTTCAAAAATCTTCGATTTCTTTTTTGCTTAAATTTTCATCATTAATGATGAAATTACCATTAGTGTCTATTTTTGTTAGTGATCTACTAGCAATTAAGATTGGTCTGATTTTTAAATTCATAATTTTTAAAATTACATCTGTTACTAAGTTATTGTTATCGGAAGTTAATAATATTTGTTTACTTTCATCAAAAGTATTTTTAATACTTTTAATTGCTTCAGAAACTCTTCCTTCGGATTTATTTACTAATATTGAACTTGTCAAAATTATAAAAAAATTTCAGGCAATTTTTGTTGGTTTTTTATTAATTCCACTTTCTGATTTTAGAAATTTTTTAAATAAATTTATATCAACATCTCTAATAAATATTTCTTTAAAATATTTTCTTAGTTTTATTTTTAATTCTTTTTTCGTTCCTATGATTTGACTAAAATCATTTGAAGAAAGTATTCTTTTAACTTTGTTTTTTTGTTTATAATTTAATAAAAATTTTATTAGTAAAAACATTAAAAGTAATATGAAAAAAATAAGTAAAGCGATACTTGAAATATAAGCTATTCAATTAAATATTTTAGTTGTAGTCAATTTGCTTTTCCTTAGTTTTATCCATAAAATGTTAAACATAATAGTATAAAAAATACATAACTTTTATATTTATAATTTGGGGTATTAGTTTAAAAAAATAAAAAAATTTAGTATTATAATTTTTTAATTAAATAGTTACTTGTTTTCTGTTAGTTATTAATTTTATTTTAGATTCTTATTAATATTTGTTGAAAATTATTATGATATTAATAATAATATTCCATTTTAATTATATACATATATAATTTAAAAAATCTATTAAAAAGCAACATAATATAAGAATTTTTTAAAAAAATTATTGTTATAATGCTTCTTTTTTATGTATTTTATACTGATTTGTGTAGTTTAATAATTTTTTGAGTTGTTCATTAGTTGCAGTTGAAAGTGAAAGTATTGAAATAAAATATAAATATTTGTTTTCTATTAAATCTTTTCTAACTTTATCAATTTGTTTTCAAAAATCTTCGATTTCTTCTTTGCTTAAATTTTCATCATTAATGATGAAATTACAATTAGTGTCTATTTTTGTTAGTGATCTACTAGCAATTAAGATTGGTCTGATTTTTAAATTCATAATTTTTAAAATTACATCTGTTACTAAGTTATTGTTATCGGAAGTTAATAATAATTGTTTACTTTCATCAAAAGTATTTTTAATACTTTTAATTGCTTCAGAAACTCTTCCTTCGGATTTATTTACTAATATTGAACTTGTCAAAATTATAAAAAAATTTCAGGCAATTTTTGTTGGTTTTTTATTAATTCCACTTTCTGATTTTAGAAATTTTTTAAATAAATTTATATCAACATCTCTAATAAATATTTCTTTAAAATATTTTCTTAGTTTTATTTTTAATTCTTTTTTCGTTCCTATGATTTGACTAAAATCATTTGAAGAAAGTATTCTTTTAACTTTGTTTTTTTGTTTATAATTTAATAAAAATTTTATTAGTAAAAACATTAAAAGTAATATAAAAGAAATAAGTAAGCTAGAACCAGAAATAACACCTATTCAACTAAATACTTCATTTTGACTCAATTTAATTTTCCTTTCAAATAACATGAAATATGATATTGATATCAAGTATATAGGGACTACGTCCCTCGCCACTACGTGGCTCACCCAAGTTATAGTCCCAGTGAACCTACTGGGACTATAACTATTTTTATTTATCTTTATTTTTAGGTTTATCTTTTTTCTTTAAAATATTATCTAATTTATCTAAACCAGCAGACTTAATATCAGTATAAGTCATATCAATACTACTTGCTTCTTTAAAGTATTTTCTAGGTGACAATTCACTTTTAAGTTCATGCACATAATGTAAAGCACGTGAATTATACCTTTTTAACCAGTGTCTAGGAAAAAATAAAGTCATAGCCATTGCTTCACCACTATAACTTGGAGGTATAATGCCTTTTTTAATCATTTTCTTTGTTATACGTCGTGAAAACACTACTTTATTATAATCATCAATATTAGTATATAAATTAAGATTAAATATAACAACAAAGCCCAAAAAACGCATTCTTTTAACTTGCACAACATACTCTACTTTTTCTCTTGCTTGTACTGGTATTCTATTAGGATGTTGTTCAATAAAATACATAGTACCATTAAACATATGACCTATTAACTTACAAAATTGTCCTAAACTTTCTTGTTGATTTTTAAACTGTACTCCTAAATCATTAGAATTTATCTTTAATGCTAATTCATCTAAAATTATTAAATCTTCTTCTTCAAAAGCATAATTACTTGCTAACTGATTAAAAGTAAAAACATCATTATAATTAACCAAATAAGAATAACCATTTTTTAAATAGAAATATCATGTTTTGCTTTATCAATATCTTGCATATTATCAGCATAAGTCAAAGTAACAAAACTTAAAACCTTTGAATTATAAAAATTATGATACGCTTTATGTATTAATTTTCTTTTAGTCCGAATTGCATTATTACGTAATTTTTTATCATTAATCCCTAAATTTTTAATACCAATTTCATTACGTTTATTATTTAAAATAGCACTCATAGGCAAAACTATATTTTTAACATAAGCACCATAATAAACTTTTTTAATATAAAAATTTTCTTCCGTATATAAAAATCCTCGACAGCATTATTAATTTTATATATTTTTTTACTAACAAAATAATCATAACACAAAAAACAAAATAATTAATGAATTATCTTGCGGTGAATTATGATACTTAATTGAATTGTGATACTTAATTTAATCTTAATTATACATAGACATAATAAAAAATAAATATTTATTAAGTGTATTTTACAAATTTTTGAATATGTGAAAGGGTCACCCCTAAGTTGCAAAAAACAATGTTTTGAGTTAGTAAGGAGACTCTTTTTATGACAAGATATAGTAAGGAACTAAAATTAAAAATAATAGAACGCTAAATTGTAAAGGTAAGTGCAACTAAATTATTTTTCTATCCAAATATTCGATTGGTGAAAGATAATTTAATATTTTTCTCGGTCTTTGATTTAAAGACAATATAAATTTATGAACTTCATTTTTATTAGTTTTTGAAAAAATAAATTTTTTAGTAAATTTTTCTCTAATTAAACCATTAGTATTTTCATTAGTACCTCTTTGTCAAGGTGAATATGGATTGGCAAAATAAATTTTTACATCTAAATTTTTTTCAAGTTGTTGTCAATTTGAAAATTCTTTGCCACGATCAAAAGTAATAGTTTTAACAATGTTTTTAGGAAGAATTGATAAATAATAACTGACATTTTTATTAATAACTTTAGTAGTTCTGTTTTTAACTAATATTGCTAAAGTAAATCGTGATACTCTTTCAACTAAAGTTATTAAACATGATTTGCTTTTACCTCGTGATGATACTATAGTATCTCCTTCTCAATGACCAAGTGTTATACGATCATTAACATTTATATCTCGTTCTTTAATTGATTTACCATTAAACTTGCCACGATTCTCTTGAGATTTTCGTTTTTTACATTTTCTTCTTAAATTTTTACTAGTAACTTTATCAAGCATTCCAAAATAAATTCAAGTATAAATTGTTTTAAAACTAATAACTCACTCTTTATGAAAATTTTTAATTCTGCCATAAATTTGTTCAGGTGATCAACCTAATAGTAATTTTTGTTGTACATATTTTACTAAATTCTTATTTTTAAACTTATGAAAACTAATATGTGATTGTTTTCGATTTTCAGCTTTATTTTGTGCAATTAATGAAAAATAATGATTATTATCTTTATTTCTATTAATTTCTCGAATAATAGTACTAATACTTCGATTAAGATTTTTAGCTATTTCACTAATTTTAAATTTAAATTTCAATTGATTCTCAATATAAATCCTTTCATCTATGCCAAGATGTTTATAACTCATATAAAAACTCCTTACTTTTTTCTAAACTAAATTTAGCATTATGAAATTTTTATATGAGAATTTTTTGCAATTTTATTTACTTGCACTTACAAGTATAATTCAGCAACTTTTACTTCTTGCACTGGTTGATAACTTCGCAATTCATGTTCAACAATAGCATCATCATCATAATGACCATCAAAGATATTATTTCAAATCTCTTTTGTTAACTTTGGATATTTACTTACAATGTTTTCAGTATCTTCATCAGCTTTAATTCCTCATTTAGCAAAGAATGGAATTAGATTTCGATTAGCTATTTTTGAAGTCATTTGAATAAAAAATTGTTTTTTTAATTCATTATCAGTTGGTAATAACTTATTATCTAATAATCGACAAGATTGATTTAAAGTTGAATAAAATCATTTTCCAAAGGCCTGATATAATTGTCAAAACATACCTAATTTAACAAAAAGTGATTGTTTATCAAAATTTTTATCAGCATTTGAATTTAAAATGAATTCTTTAATATCTTTATCAGCATGTCATTTAATTAAGTTATTTTGAAATCCAAATTCTCTTTCAACTCAAAGCGCACTAATATTTACTGTAACTTCAGTTAGATCATTTCATTTATAACGTGGATTTTGAAATGTGTGTCCTATCTCATGTCATATATATCAACCCTCATTAGGTTTCTTCTTAAATAATGCTTTTCCTGCACCAGTAGCTTGTTGAATAATAATATGATAGTGTGTTGCACTAGCATATCCTGCACCAGTATCAGGATTTGTAATATGTATTTTATTATTAACCTTTCGAGCAATACCATTATATTCTAAATTTAATCCACTAACTGTACTTGTTAATTCATAAACCTTATCTAAACGAGTAAATGTTTCATTAATATTATAGTTATTAGGATCTTCATCTATTCATAATTCTTTTGCAAGTTCCATTTGGAATGTTCCAAAAACATGTTCTCCAATAATTTCAACAAATGGTGATTCTATATTATCATATAACATTTGTTGAAATTATTCATTTGTTGTTGATACAACAACAAATGTTGGAACTTCTATTGGATCTTCAACAATAATTTTAGCAAATCGTGAATTAATGTTATTATTTAATGTTTCATTATATTTTTTATTTATTATTTTACTAGTAACAAATGTTGGATCTTCTACTTCTGATTCAGCAGTAATTAATACTTCGTAATCAGTACTTTCACTTTTATTATACAGATATAACATACCTTCTATTTCAGAAATAATAGTTTGATTTTCTTCATTAATAACATACTCTTTTGGTTTTAAAATTTGACCATCATTTAAATTTTTATAACTTCCTAATTGTCCAATAAAAATGCTAAGTAAATATTCATCATTTTCTAATAATTTTATTGTTATTTTTGATCCTTTAACTACAAAAATTCCTGTTGGAGTAAATTAGTAAGATTTTCTTCAACAATACCTTGTGCATTAGCAACAACCATTTTTTTCATATTTTTTCTCCTTTATTTGAGATAAATATTTAAAAATTACTATATCTAGTAAATTTCTTTACAAAAATAATTTTAATTATTGACTGATATTTTTTTGATAATTATTGTTTTATATACAAATAATCCAAATACTATCCCGATCAAATATATAAGTTTTATTTTTAATTAAAAAAACTAAAAACTCCTTACAAAAATAAGGAGTAATAATCTATAAATTTTTATAAAATAAAACTTATATATGTAATATAACATTGAAATAATAAAAATACCATAAAAAAATATTTATCAATAATTGTATTAAAAAATACAATTTTATTTAAAATTGTCAACATATAAAAAAGAGAAAACATAAAAATGCTTTACTCTTTCCAAAATTTTCTTGCTTTAATATTTTTAATTAAACAAAAGTAATTAATACCATTGGTGCATTATCACCAGTTCTATTATCTACTTTAATTAACTTTGTATATCCACCTTTACGGTCTTTATATCTTTCAGCAATATTGCCAAATAATGTTGGAATAACACCATCCTTTGGATGCTCTTTAGTTGTAATTTTACGCAATTTAGCAATTGCCATTCTTCTTGAATGCAAATCACCACGTTTAGCTAACGTTACTAAAGGTTCAATAAATGTTTGTAATCTTTTTGCTCTTTTTTCTAACAAAACTAATTTTCCATGAACAATTAATTCACTTGCTAAATTACGGATTTCAGCATCTACTTTAGCACTATTTCTTCCGATATCGTTAATATATGACATTTTTTCTTATCCTCCTTCTTAGTTTTTAATAGAAAACTCTAAATTATGTTTTGATACACAATCTTCAATTTCTTTAATTGATTTTGAACCTAAATGTTTAATTTGTTTAATTTCATCTAAACTTTTAGTTACAATATCACCCAAAGTTTTATAACCATCACGTTTTAAACAATTGTATGAACGAACAGTTAAATTCAATTCTTCTAAGGCTTTGTTTAAATCATTATTTTCTTGCTCATTAGTAATTGAAATAACTTCAAAGTTTTTAACATTATCATCTAAATTAACAAAAAACTCAATATGACTCATTAAAATTTTAGCTGCCATTGCAATAGCTGATGCTGCTTTAACTGAACCATTAGTTTGTACACGAAGAATTAATTTTTCATATTCAATACCTTTTAATGTTTTAGTTACAGGTTCAATTTTATAATCAACTTTTTCAACAGGTGAAAAGTTTGAATCAATAGCAATAATGCCTGAACTATTAGCAATTTCTTTTTTATTTTCCTCAAATGAAGAATAACCACGAGATTTCTTTACCATTAATTCCATTTCAAAAAGAACATTTCTTGAAGTTGTTCGAGCAATAATTAATTTTGGATTAACTACTCTAACATCAGTTGGACAAATAATATCTCCGGCAGTAATATCTTGTTCACCAGTAATACTAATTTTTAAATTAGCAATTTTTTCGTCCTTTTGAATATCACCATCAAAAGCTAAAACTAAGTCCTTAACATTTAAAATTATTTCAGAAACATTTTCAATTACACCTTTAACTGCAGTAAATTCATGAGATACACCACTTATTCTAATTGCATATACAGAAATACCTGGTACTGAAGATAATAATGTTCTTCTTAAGGCATTAGCTAAAGTTGTTCCATAACCACGTTCTAATTGACTCACAATAAATTCACTGTAATTAATAGCACTATTTTCACTGTTTAAACTAAATTTTGGTTTTAAAAATTGTTGTTCCATGTTTTATTTTCACCTACTTTATTTTCTTGGTTTTTTTGGTGGACGACAACCATTATGAGGGATTGGTGTCACATCATTTAAATCTTTGATTTCAAAACCTACTGCTTGTAAACTACGAATTGATGGTTCTCTTCCTGGTCCTGTTCCATTAACAAAAACACTTAAAATTTTAACTCCGTGTTCCATAGCAGTTTTACCTGCAGCTTCAGCTGCTAACTGTGCTGAGTGAGGAGTTGATTTACGAGTTCCTTTGAAACCTACTGCTCCAGCACTTGATCAAGCAATAACATTACCATTAAGATCAGTAATAGTAACAATAGTATTATTAAAACTTGCTTTAATAAATGCTTTTGCTTTAATAAAATTAGGATTAACTTTAATTTTTTTCTTTACTGTTGTTTTTATATTCATTATTTTTTTCCTCCTAATTAACTTGCTTTTTTCTTGTTAGCAACCGTTTTACGTGGTCCCTTGCAAGTTCTTGCATTAGTTTTTGTTGATTGTCCTCTGGCTGGTAATCCTTTACGATGACGAATACCACGATAACATCCAATTTCCATTAATCTCTTAATGTTTAAAGACACTTCACGTCTTAGTTCACCTTCAGTTTTATATTTCTTTTCAATTAATTGACTAATTGAACTTAATTCTTTTTCTGTTAATTCATTAATTTTTTTAGTTTCTTCAATTTTTAGTTCTTTTAATATTTCTGAAGATTTGCTGCGACCAATTCCATAAATTCTTGTTAAACCAATTACTGTATGTTGATTTCCAGGAATATTTACTTGCGCAATTCTTCGACTTGCATTATTAGTATTTGATGTCATATTTATTTTTCCTCCTTAATATTTCTATCCTTGACGTTGCTTATGTTTAGGATTTTCACAAATGATTACATTACGTTTTTTACGTTTGATTGGTTGACATTTGTCACAAATTTTTTTAACTGATGCTTGTACTTTCATCATTTTCCTCCTGTTAAACTATTAGTTTTCTTTGTTTTCATCATCTTTATTTATCGGTAAATGTGTAGTAGCCATTCTGTTACGAAAAGTAATTCGTCCTTCAGTTAAATTATAAGTTGATAATTCAACTTTTACATGATCACCTTTGATAATTTTAATTTTATGTGTTTGCATACGACCAGATGGTCTTACAATAGGAGTAAAGTCATATTCATTCAACTTTACTTTAAATCTAGCATTAGGTAAGACTTCTATTACTATACCTTCACATTCAATAGTACTATCATTAGTTTTTTTTACTTTTTGAACTTTGGGTTTAACTACTTGTTTTGGTTTAGCCATTAATTACATTCCTCATTATTTTTTTGATTTTCATTAAGTATTGTTAGTACTTCACATCCATCATTAGTTACTAGGATAGTGTGTTCAAAGTGAGCAGTCTGCTGTTTATCAGCAGCAACTACTGTTCACTTATCACTTAAAACCAGAATTTTATCAGTTGTTGTTTGAACCATTGGTTCAATACAAATTGTCATTCCTGACTGCAATTTTATTCCAGTGTTGGGCTTACCAATATTAGGAATAGCTGGGTCTTCGTGGAGTTTTTTACCAATACCATGCCCAGTATATGATGTTGGTAAATAAAAGCCTTCGCTTTCTACATAAGTTTGAATGGCGTTACTAATATCACCAATTCTAACTCCTGGTGCAACAATTGCTATTGCTTTATTTAATGATTCTTTAGTCACATTAATAAGTTTTGCTTGTTCTGGTGTTGGTTTCCCACCAACACACATTGTAAAGGCAGCATCTGCATGATAACCATTAACAGCAGCACCAGCATCAATTTTCACAATATCATTCATTTTAAAAGGTTTATCATTAGGAATGCCATGAATTAATTGTTCATTAACTGAAACACAAATTGTGGCAGGAAACCCATGATAATTTAAAAAAGAAGGTACAGCATTATTTTCTTTAATAATTTGTGCTGCCACTTTATCAAGTATTTTACCCGTTATCCCAACTTTTATTATCTTTGCTAACTCTTTATGAATAAGTGCTACAACTTGACTAGCGGCTTTGATATTTTGAATTTCACTTTGACTTTTAATGCTAACCATTATTTTTATTTCCTTTTAATGATGATAAATATGATTTAATTTGTTTTTTAATATCACTATTATCTTGGTTGACATCCACTGTTCTTAACAGTCCACGTTCTTGATAAGAATCTACCAATGGTGCCGTTGCTACTTTGTAAGTTTTTAAACGATTGATAATTGTCTTTTCATCACTATCATCAATTCGCTTAATTAATTTTACCCCATCATTATCACAAATACCAGTAATCTTTGGTGGTAGGAAATTAAGATTATAAATTGCTTTACATTGAGGACAAGTAACTCTTGAAGACAAACGTTTAATAACTGTTTCTTCATTAATATCTAGATACAATACCATTGAAAGCGTTTCATTCAAACTTGTTAATACTTTGTCTAATGATGCTACTTGTGAGATTGTTCTTGGATAACCATCAAGAATAAAATTATGTTTAATATTTTTTAAAGTATTACTAATAATCTCATTTGTAATCTCATCAGGAACATATTGACCCTTATTAACATAAGTTTGAGCTTTTTTACCTACTGGTGATTGTTTTGTGATTTCATCACGAAACAAATCACCAGTTGATAAATGCATTAAATTATATTGTTCTTTCAGAAACTGTGACTGTGTCCCTTTCCCTGATCCTGGTGGACCTAAAATAATTAAATTCATCGTTACCCCCTAAGACCATAAGTGTTCTTTAACATCTTTGTTGTCCTTATAATTTAAGAATGAATGTTGAGTAATTCGTCCCTTAATTTGTTTTGTTGTATCTAATGCTACTCCAACCATAATTATTAATCCAGTTCCACCAACTGCTAATGAAGAAGGTAGATTAGTAAATTTAGAAATCAAAAATGGAGTTACTGCAACAGCAGTTAAGAAAAAGGAACCAATCGTACTTAAACGATTTAACATTCTTTTAATATAAATTTCTGTTTCCTTCCCTGGCTGAACGCCAGGAATATAAGTTCCTGATTTTTGAAAATTCTTAGCCATTTGTTCTGGATTAATTTGCACTTGTGCATATAAGAAAGTAAACATAATCGTCATTATAGCAAAAATACTAATTCCCGGCCACGACTGTAAAGATAAATAATTTCTAGCAAAATTAGCAAAACCACTATTTTGATCAACAATTTGTGCCACTGTCATTGGAGCAGTAATTAGTGCCGAAGAAAAAATAACAGGAATTACTCCGGCTGAGTTAACTTTTAAAGGTAAATAAGAACTTTTATCACCCTTTAAAGTTAAACCACTACCAGTTTGTTGAATTGGTAAGTGTCGCTCTGATTCACTAAAGAATACAACAACAAGAATAATCAGTAGGAAGGCTGCAAAATAAAGAGCAAATTTTAAAGCCCCTTGAAAAATAACACCGTTATTAGTATCTGGTCCTACTCAATACTTAAAAGTTGAAGCTAAGTTAAATGGTAAATTAGCAGCAATTCCACCAAAAATAATTAGTGAAATTCCATTACCAATACCACGATTAGTAATCTGATCAGCCATTCATAATGATAACATTGTCCCTGCTAGTAAAATAGCTGGAATTAATACATAATAGAAAACTTCTGGTCCGGCTGCTCCCGATCCCGAACTTCAATCAACACTAATAATATGTTGAGATTGTAAGCCAAAGATAGTGGCAAAACCTTGCATAATAGCAAAGGGAACAGTTAATACTCGATTCATTAACTCTAATTTTTTCTTACCTTTTTCGCCTGATTTAGCCCATCTTGTTAAAGTAGGAACAACATCAGTTGATAATAACTGCACAATAATTGATGCAGTAATGTAAGGTGAGACTCCAAGTGCAAAAACAGAAAATCTGCTAATAGCACCACCACCTAACATTGAAATTAAATTAAAGAATTCAATACCACTACTATTACTGCTACTTAAATCTTCATTCAAAGTTACTCCTGGAACTGTAATAAATGCTCCAACACGAAAGATAAATAAAATAAAAATGGTAAATAAAATTCTAATTATAACTTCTTTATACTTTTTTATTAATTCACGGGTTGTTGTGAACACTTAGATCACCTGCGCTTTTCCTCCGGCTTGTTCAATAGCAGTAATTGCTGATTTTGAAAATTTATGAGCTTTAATTGTTTTTGGTGTTGTTAATTTACCTTTACCAAGAACTTTAATACCATCTTTTTTACTTCTAATCAATTTTAATTGAAATACAAGTTCAGGTGTTATTTCATGCTCTTTAATTAAATCAATTTGTTCTAAGTTAATAATACTATAATTGGTTGTAGTAAAGTTAGTAAACCCTCGTTTTGAAATACGACGGTACAGTGGTGTTTGTCCTCCTTCAAATCCGGGTCTTGTTCCACCACCGGTACGGGCATTTTGTCCTTTTGTTCCTTTACCAGCCGTTTTACCTTTTCCAGATGAAGTTCCTCTACCTAAACGTTTAATGTCTTTACGAGAACCTGGTGTTGGTTTTAAGTTATGTAATGTTGTTTCCATAATCCACCTCTAACCATTACTACGCTTAGTAGTAAGATTTTTATTTTTTATAAAATATTCTGCTGGTTTAACATTGCCAAGACCTGCAATTGTTGCTCTAGCTAAATTAATTTTATTTCTAGATCTAAATGCTTTTGAATAAATATTATGAATACCAGCTAATTCTAAAATATCACGAGCAGATCCACCAGCTTTAATTCCGATTCCTTCTTTAGCTGGTTTTAATAAAATTTCACTTCCACAATATTTACCTTTAACTTCATGAACAATAGAATTATTGTTTTTAGTTATCGTAATTGTTGTTAAATTTTTGTGAGCAGCTTCAATTGCCTTTTTAATTGCATCAGGAACTTCATTGGCTTTAGATATACCAAAACCAACTACTCCTTTACCATTACCAATAGCAACAGCAGCAGAGAAACGCAATCTTCTTCCCCCAGTTGTTACTTTGTTAATTTTTCTGATTCAAATCACTTTTTCAATAAATTCACTTGGAGTTTTTGGTTTACGTTCAAAATTTTTACGTGGTTCACGAACTTTATTTTCTTTTTTATCATGGCTATTTCTTGGTTGTGATGAATTAGTATGTCTAATTTTATTTTCATTACCAGCAGGATTTTTTACTTCTGCTTTAACAGAAGGTTTTGCTACTGATTTTTGAACTTCAGTATTTTCTTTATCATCAATAATTGTTTTTTTATTTTCTAAACTCATACTTTTAATTCTCCTTTTTTAGAATTCTAATCCAGCACTACGCGCCGCTTCTGCGAATGCTTTCACTTTACCATGATATAAATATCCACCACGATCAAAAACCACTTTTTTAATTTTTTTCTTAATAGCTAAATTAGCAATTGTTTCTCCAAGTTTAGTAGCAGCATCTATATTGCTTTTTGATGCTAAATCTTTAAATGTTAATGTTGATACACCAATAATTGTATTTGAAGCAGTATCGTCAATAATTTGAGCATAAAAACTATTATTAGATTTAAAGATATTTAAGCGTGGTCTTTCACTAGTACCCATAATTTTACTACGAATACGATAATGACGAACTTTACGAGCTTGTTGTTTATTAATCATTTTCTATTCTCCTTAAGTGCCAGTATAAGATTATTTACCTTTACCAGCAGCTTTTCCTTCCTTACGACGAATGTGTTCATTTTTATATTTAATTCCTTTACCTTTATATGGTTCTGGTTTACGGAATTTACGAATTTTGGCTGCAACTTCTCCAATTAATTGTTTATCAATACCACTAATTTGTAATACTGTTGGTTTAGGAGCAAAAATGGTAATTCCTTGCGGAATTTCAAACTTAATAGGATGAGAATATCCTAATGTTAAATTTAAGATATTAGCTTGAACAGCAGCACGATATCCAACACCATTTATTTCTAATTCTTTCATGAAACCTGTTGATACACCAACTAACATTCCATTAATTAATGAATTAGTTGTTCCGTGAAGTTGTTTATTTTTTTTGTTATCATCAGGTCTTGTTGTAGTAATTGTTTTTTTCTCTTCATCAACGTTAATTTTAATAACATTTGGTAATAGTTTTTTTAAAGAACCTTTTGCTCCTGTAACAGTCAACAAGTTACTTGAATCTAGCGTTATTGAAGTATTTACTGGAATGGTAAGGATACGGTTACCAATACGTGACATATAGTTTCCTCCTTATCATACATAAGCAAGAACTTCGCCACCAAGACCAAGTTTTTTTGCTTGTTTATTTGTCATAATACCTTTTGATGTAGAAATGATTGCAATTCCATAACCATTTAACACACTTGGTAAGTCTTCACATTTTGCATACATTCTTAATCCTGGTTTAGATATTCTTTTTAAACCAAGAATTGGACTTTTACCAGTATGAACTAATAAAAGTTCTAATTTAGGTTTGCTAGGATTTTCTTTAGTAACACGATATTTTTCAATATAACCATTTTTTTGCAAGATATCAGCTATCTTAACTAGTTGTTTTGAAGAAGGTACACTAACTACTCGATGTTTACTGCTATCCGCAGCGCTAATAGCATTACGAATAACTGTTAAAATATTACTTATTGGATCTGTCATCATAATTATATACCTCCTATCATGATGCTTTTCTAATACCAGGAATTTGTCCTTGGTATACTAAACCGCGAAAACAAATACGGCATAACATAAATTTACGAATAACCGCATGAGGACGGCCACACTTTTGACAGCGTGTATATGCTTGCGTACTAAACTTTGATTTACGGGCTTGTCTTACTTTTAATGAAGTTTTTGCCATCTTATGCCACCTGCTTTCCTTGTTTTTTAAACGGTAATCCTATTTTTTTTAATAACAATAATGCTGTTGCATTATTTGATGTTGTGGTAATAATTGAGATTTCCATACCACGAACTTTATCTACTTCTTCATAATTAATTTCAGGGAAAATAATTTGTTCTTTAATACCAACAGTGTAATTACCATTTTGATCAAATGCTTTAGCTGATAAACCTTGAAAATCACGAATTCTTGGTAAAGAAATTGAGATAAATTTATCAAGGAAATCATACATTTTTTCGCCACGTAATGTAACTTTACAACCAATTGGCATTCCTGCTCTTAATTTAAAGCCGGCAATTGACTTTTTTGCTTTAGTGATAATTGGTTTTTGACCAGTAATTTTTGATAATTCAGATACTGATTTATCAATGGCTTTTGGATTACTACTTGCATCTCCAACGCCAATATTAATAACAACTTTTTCAATTTTGGGTACTTGCATTATTGATGTAAAATTTAATTCTTTTTGCAATTGGGGAATAATAGTTTTATTATATTTTTCTTGTAAACGATTCATTTTTATGCTGTTACTCCTTTATTATCGTAATTCTGTTTCAGATCTTCGTGCAATACGAATTTTTTTGCCATCTTTATCAATTTTGTACCCAATTTTTGTTACTTTTTTATCTTTTTTACCATCAATGATCATTACATTAGAAATGTGAACACTAGTTTTTACTTCCACAATTCCACCTTCTTGATCATTTTGGGTAGGTTTTTTATTTTTCTTAGCAGTAATACCTTCAATAATAACACGATTTTTTTCACGAAGTACTTGGATAATTGGTCCGGTATGACCTTTATGCTTTCCTGCAATGATTTTAATTTGGTCGCCTCTTTTTAATTTAGTATCAAGACTAATAACTGGTTTCTTTTTGCTTGCCATTTATTTCATCCTCCTAAACAATTTCTTCTGCTAAAGAAGCAATTTTATTATAACCACGCTCTTTAACTTCACGAGCCAAGACACCAAATACTCTAGTACCACGTGGTGTTTTATCTTCTTTAATAATTACTACTGCATTATCATCAAATTTTACACAAGAACCATCATTACGTTTTACACCAAATTTACTACGTACGACAACTGCTTTAACAACTTGTCCTTTTTTCATTGCACTATTAGGTGTTACTGATTTTGCTGAACAAACAACAATATCACCGATTTTAGCAAATTTTTTAGTACTACCACCCAAAACTCTAATAACCATAACTTCTTTAATACCAGTGTTGTCAGCCACATTGGCTCACGATAGATTTTGTAACATCTTTCTTATCCTCCTGGTTAATTAAGCTTTTTTATTTGTTTTAGATTCAATAATCTTTAACAAACGGAAGCGTTTTAGAGCTGAAAGTGGACGAGTTGAAATGATTTCAACCTTGTCACCAATTTTAGCTTGGTTAGTTTCATCATGGGCATGATACTTTTTAGTTGACTTAAAACTTTTATTGTACATTGGATGTCGTTTTGAAGTTTCAACAACAACAGTAATTGTTTTATCATTTTTGTCAGAACTTACAATTCCAACAAAAGTTTTACGTTGTTTGCTTGGAATAATATTTGTCATTATTCTTTGTCCTCCTTAGCTGGTGTCACAGTTTTCTTAACTGTAGGTTTTTTAGATGGTTTTTCTACTTTAGTAGTAGTAACTTTTTTAACTTCTTTGTTTGATGATTTTGCTTTAGTTGTTTTTTCAGTAACTTCTTTTTTAGCAATTTTATCTGATTCTTTAATAACTTCTGATTTAGTTATTGTTTTAACTTTAATATCTTTTTTATCATCAACTTTAGCAACTTTTTTAGTTTTTTTGCTTTCTTTATTTTCTTCTGGTAATACCATTTTATTAATATGTAATGGTTTGATTTTTTCACCATTATTAATTCTGATAGTTAATTCAGTTTTAATACGAGCAATATCCTTACGAAGATTATTTATCATATGCGGAGTTTCTAGTTTACCTAACGAACTTTGAATTCGTAAAGCAAACAATTGCGCACGAAGAGTTTCTTCATGTTGTTGTAATTCTAAAGTTGATTTATTTTTAATTACTTGCATTTCCATTTGCTTCACCCAATTCTGTTGTTAAATTTTTAGCAACCTTTACTTCTTCTGTTGGTTTTATTTCTCTAGTAACAATTTTACATTTGATTGGCAACTTGTGCATTGCAAGACGCAATGCTTCACGTGCTGTTGCTTCATTAGGATATGATACTTCAAACATAACTGTTTTTGCTTTTACTACTGAAACTCAATGATCAATTGAACCTTTTCCTGATCCCATACGTACTTCCGCTGGTTTTCTAGTAATTGGTAAATGTGGAAAGATTCTAATTCAAACTTTTCCACCACGTTTCATGTAACGTGTCATTGCTACTCTGGCTGCTTCAATTTGTCTTTCAGTAATGTAAGAACCTTCTTCAGCACGAAGTCCGTAAGTTCCAAAAGCAACTGTTTTACAACCTTTTGCAGTTCCTTCATAACTTAAACGGTGGACGCAAGAGTGTTTATATCTCTTAGGTATAGCCATCTTACTTTACCTCCTTACGTGGTTGTTGTGAGTAATTATTTCGGCGATTGTTATTATTTCTTTGATTATATTTTGAAATAATTTCAGGTTGAGTTGAGTCAGTTCCTGATAAAATTTCACCTTTATATACTCAAACTTTAATACCAATTTGACCAAAAGTTGTTTTTGCCTCAGAAGTAGCATAATCAATATTACTACGTAATGTTGCTAAAGGAACACTACTTTCTGAATAACCTTCAACACGTGCCATATCCGCTTCACCAAGTCTTCCTGAAACACGAGTTTTAATTCCCTTTGCTCCAGCACGAAGTGATTTACGAATTGCTAATTTTTGTGTTGTACGATGTGACATACGATTGCTTATTTGTTGTGCTAATGTATTAGCAATTGTTTGCGCATCAATATCAGGATTTTTAATTTCAACAACATTAATTCTAATACCTATTTTACGATTTTTAATTGTTTTACGAACTAGTGTTGTTAATACTTCAATGTTTGAACCGCCTTGCCCTAAAACTGAACCAACACGAACACAGTGGATAAATAAGGTAATTTGTGATTTAGTTCTTTCAATTTCAATTTTAGAAACACCAGAAGTTTTTAAATGTGCAAATAGTGCTTTTCTAATTTTGTGGTCTTCTAAAATTCATTTTGCTAAATCTTCGTTACTAGTTGTATATCAACGTGATTGTCAATCTTTATTGATACCATATCTTAATCCATTTGGACTAACTTTGTGACCCATATTACTTATTTACCTCCTAATTATCGCTAACCACGATAGTGATTTTGCTTGTTCTTTTTAAGATTTGATATGCTCTACCATGAGCACGGGGCATAAATCTTTTCATAGTTGGACCTTCATTTACAAATATTTCCTTAATACGTAATTTGTTGGCTTCCATTCCATAGTTATTAGCAGCATTAGCAACTGCTGAATTAATTAATTTTATAATTGGCTGTGCTGCGCGTTTTTTTTCATGAGCTAGAATTACTAGAGCTTTGGCAACAGCATTATCACGAACTAAATCGGCTACTAAACGCACTTTTCTTGGACTAATGCGTAATTTATCTAAATGAGCTTTTGCTTCCATAATTTCTATCTCCTAACGCTTTTTCTTGTCAGAACCGTGACCACCAAACTTACGTGTGGGTACGAATTCTCCTAATTTATGACCAACCATATCTTCTGTTACATATACAGGTAAATGTGTTTTGCCATTATGTACACCGAATGTATGTCCAACAAATTGTGGGAAAATTGTTGAACGACGAGATCAAGTTTGAATAATTTTTTTTGATTTATTTTTATTTTGAGTTTCCACTTTGTTTAATAAATGACTATCAGCAAAGGGTCCTTTTTTTAAAGATCTTGACATATATTACTTTCCTCCTACTTTGTTGCATTTCTTCTTCGTACAATTAATTTATTTGATGCTTTTTTACTATCACGAGTTTTTAAACCTAATGCTTTTTTACCTCATGGTGTTACTGGAGCTTTTCTTCCGATTGGAGCTTTACCTTCTCCTCCACCATGTGGGTGATCATTTGGATTCATAACACTACCACGAACAGTAGGTCTAATTCCTTTTCAACGATTTCTTCCCGCTTTACCAATGTTTACTAAGTTATGATCATCATTTCCAACTGTACCAATTGTAGCTCGACAATTACTTAATACTTTTCTAACTTCACCTGATGTTAATTTTAATAATGTATACTTAGCTGTTTCATCACGACCAAGAATTTGAACACTACCACCAGCACTTCGTGCCATTTGTCCACCTTTACCTGGTTTTAATTCAACATTATGAACAACTGTTCCTTGTGGAATCTGTGATAATGGTAAACAGTTACCAACAGTAATATCAATTTTAACAGTATCACTGTTTTCACCACTTAATAACTTATCTCCTACTTTGATTCCTTTTGGTGCTAAGATATAACGCTTTTCACCATCAAGATAAGAAATAAGACAAATGTTAGCATTACGATTTGGATCGTATTCAATTGTTTTAACTGTTCCAACTACATTGTCTTTGTTACGTTTAAAATCAATAATACGGTATTTAACCTTATGACCATTACCTTGATGTCTTACTGTAATTTTACCTTGATTATTTCTACCAGCTTGTTTAACTAAATTTACTAATAAAGATTTTTCAGGGCTATTACCAATAGTTAAGTTCTGTTTGTAATCCAGAACGGTCATATTACGTCTTCCTGCAGTAGTGGGATTAATTTTTCTAATTGCCATTGTTTTTTTCTCCTTCCAATCTTATTAGCTTTGTTCTTCAGAACTAAACAAACTTAATTGTTCACCAGGAGCTAATTTAATAAGAGCTTTTTTTACTGCCGATGTTTTTCCAACAAATCTACCAACAGTTTTAGTTTTTGGTTTACTATTAATAATATTAACGTCTGCTACTTTAACTTCAAAAATCTGTTCAAAGGCTTTTTTAACGTGACTTTTATTAGCTTTACGGTTAACAGTAAATGTATAGATACCTTCAGCCATTTGTTTATAAGTTTTCTCAGTTAATACTGGTTTTACTATAACTTCACTTAAATGCATATTAAATTAAAGCCTCCTCAACGATTTTAATTGCCTCAGTAGTAAACAATACTTTTTTAGCATTTAATAAATCGTAAATATTAATACTATTAGCAGCGATTGTTGTTGTTCTAGGTAAATTACGACCTGATTTAATAACTGTTTCTTTATTGCTTATTCCTGAAACAATTAGTGTTTTATTGTTTGCTAATTCTAAAACTTTTAAAGTTTCTAACATAATTTTAGTTGAAGGTTTTTCAAAGTTTAATTCATCAATTACAACTATGTTTTTATTTTGGAATTTGGCAGCCAATGCTGATTTTATTGCCAATCTTCTTACTTTTTTTGGTAATCCAATTAAATAATTACGATCAGTATTTGGTCCAAAAACAATCCCCCCACCTTTTCATTGTGGTGAACGAATTGAGCCTTGACGCGCATTCCCTGTTCCTTTTTGTTTTCATGGTTTTCTACCACCGCCAGCAACTTCAGCACGACTTTTAACAGCGTGTGTTCCTTGACGTTTTGTAGCATTATAACTTAATAAACTATCAAACTGCGCTTGCTTGTGGGGTTCAATTCCTCAAATTTTTTCGTTTAAAGTTAATTCGCTAACTTTTGTTCCAGCGTTGTTAACAACATTAATTTTCATTTTGCTATCCTCCATAATTAACTTTATTGACCATCAGTAACTTCGGTTGTAGTATTTTGATTTCTAACAACTAATGATACTGGGGTTTTGAGAATTGGTTTTTTAACTGCTTGTTTAATAACAAGAAAGCCTTGTTTTGGTCCTGGAACTGAACCTTTTACTAAAAGATAATTATTTTCTTTATCTACTTTAATAACTTCTAAGTTAGCAACACTACGTTTAACATTTCCCATTTGCCCTGGCATTGGTTGTGATTTAAACACACGGTTAGCATTAATAGAACCTGTTGAACCCATTTGACGATGTAAACCTGATCCATGACCCATTGGACCACGTGATTGATTATGACGTTTAATACGTCCTGTAAATCCTTTACCTTTAGAAGTTCCTTGGACATCAACGAATTCACCTGCTGTGAATACGTCAGCAACATTAATAAGATCTTTATGATTAAATCCGTTCATGTTACGAATTTCTTTCACGAAGCGCTTAGGTTGGCTGTCGGCTTTTTTAAAGTGTCCGATTGTTGGTTTGTTTGATAAAGTAACGCGAAGATCGAACGTTGCAAGTTGTAAACTACTATATTTGTCTTTTACATTTGTTTTAACTTGACTTACTACATTTGGTTGTACTTCGATAATTGTTACTGGAACTAGTTGTCCGTTGTTTAAGAAAACTTGTGACATTCCTAGTTTCTTACCTAAGATTCCTTTCATAATTTCCTCCTTGGAATATGTTGTAAATAATTAATATTTATCGATTTTAATAATTTTTTTTATTAATCTTTTTTGATACTTGATTTAAAGTTGATTTTTTTCATCTTTAGATTCGATTATCAAAGAGATACTAACACTATTAGGGATAGTAAGTCCACTTAGAGCATTTAAAGATTTTGGTGATAATTGAGCACCAATAATTCTTTTGTGAGTTCTCTTTTCAAATTGTTCACGTGAATCTTTATGTTTATGCGGTGAACGAAGAATAGTGAAAATTTCTTTATGAGTTGGTAATGGAATTGGACCTACCACTTCAGCACCTTCTTTTTTTAACACATCTTTAATTTTCTGTGCTATTTGGTCAATAGCTGAGTGATCATAACTTTCTAAACGAATTTTTACTTTGTCTCCTATGATTGCCATTGGCTATATCCTCCTTAGAACGATTTTTAATAAAATAAAGAACAAAACATGTGATATAATGACAACTGATATCAGTGTATCAGCATTTATAAATAACAATCACGCCTTGTAAGTATAACATAGTGTAATGGTAAAAGGGAATAGCAAAATACAAAAAATACAAAAAAAATAATGGGTTTTTTGTTCATAATCTTTTAACTATTAATTTAGTTGTAAAAAATAAAGATTTTTAGCTAAATTGTAAAGGTAAGTGCAACTAAATTATTTTTCTATCCAAATATTCGATTGGTGAAAGATAATTTAGTATTTTTCTCGGTCTTTGATTTAAAGACAATATAAATTTATGAACTTCATTTTTATTAGTTTTTGAAAAAATAAATTTTTTAGGAAATTTTTCTCTAATTAAACCATTAGTATTTTCATTAGTACCTCTTTGTCAAGGTGAATATGGATTGGCAAAATAAATTTTTACATCTAAATTTTTTTCAAGTTGTTGTCAATTTGAAAATTCTTTGCCACGATCAAAAGTAATAGTTTTAACAATGTTTTTAGGAAGAATTGATAAATAATAACTGACATTTTTATTAATAACTTTAGTAGTTCTGTTTTTAACTAATATTGCTAAAGTAAATCGTGATACTCTTTCAACTAAAGTTATTAAACATGATTTGCTTTTACCTCGTGATGATACTATAGTATCTCCTTCTCAATGACCAAGTGTTATACGATCATTAACATTTATATCTCGTTCTTTAATTGATTTACCATTAAACTTGCCACGATTCTCTTGAGATTTTCGTTTTTTACCTTTTCTTCTTAAATTTTTACTAGTAACTTTATCAAGCATTCCAAAATAAATTCAAGTATAAATTGTTTTAAAACTAATAACTCACTCTTTATGAAAATTTTTAATTCTGCCATAAATTTGTTCAGGTGATCAACCTAATAGTAATTTTTGTTGTACATATTTTACTAAATTCTTATTTTTAAACTTATGAAAACTAATATGTGATTGTTTTCGATTTTCAGCTTTATTTTGTGCAATTAATGAAAAATAATGATTATTATCTTTATTTCTATTAATTTATCGAATAATAGTACTAATAATTCGATTAAGATTTTTAGCTATTTCACTAATTTTAAATTTAAATTTCAATTGATTCTCAATATAAATCCTTTCATCTATGCCAAGATGTTTATAACTCATATAAAAACTCCTTACTTTTTTCTAAACTAAATTTAGCATTATGAAATTTTTATATGAGAATTTTTTGCAATTTTATTTACTTGCACTTACAAGTATAATTCAGCTCAGCAATTTATACAAAAACTTATAATATTGATAATAGTAATCTTATAAGTAACATTAAAAGTAAATATTGTATAAAATATTTTATTAGATTAGAAAAGTAATATTTCTAATAAAATATTATTGATTTTATTTGAATTTATTATAAAGATTAAAAAGAAAAACAAATATTTTAAGTAATTAAGGAGAATACTAATGCCATTATCATTAATAACTGAAACCACACCTTTATTACCACTATCAAATAATACTAGCACATGAAGACAAACTATTAAAAATTGAACTAATGGATTTTACCAAGAAATTAAACATTTAGTTTTGGGGTCACTATGAATATCATCAGCTATTATTATAATTGCTAGTTTAAACATTATTAGCACTCAAGTAAATAGTAATGAGGATATAGATTTTAAAAAGGCATTTACTACTTTAATTAAATGAGAAGTACTTGGCAATACTACTGTTTCACTCTTTGTTTCATTTCTAAAGAAATGTTTAACAAATTTCGGTAATAGTCAATTAGAAAAAACTTTATTTTATAAAATATGAAATAAAATAAAAGATAAAGTATTTACTAATACTATTGAAACATCTAACCTCAATTTTGAGGAAATAAAAACTAAAATTAATGTTCTTGAAGCAAATAAAAATACATTAGTAACACAAATAAAAGAGTTTTCAAACTTATGTCAACAATTAGTTACAAAGTTTAAAACTTTTTTAAATAATAATACTGAAAATGATATTATATTAACCATTGAAGAAAACATTAATAACAATCTTAAAGCATATTCAATAATTACTAATGAATTAATAAAAATTATTGCTACTTTCACAGTTTTCACTAGCGGAGTAGCTTTTGCTAGTTCTATAAGTATTATAAAAAACGATATAGCCAATGATTTACCTTTAAATCCAACATCCTTTGTTAAAACTTTTACTGCTCTTGAAACTATTATTGTGTCCTTTTTAGCATTAATAATTTTTAAATTAAAATTTAATCTATTTGAAAATGGATTAAAAAATATTAAACACTCATTATTATGACAATGCATTAAAAAAATTATTAATAAACCTACTATTAGTGAAGCTGATATTGAATTAGAATATGAAAAAATAACTGCTTTAAAAAGATGATATGATTTAAATTTTATTAAACTAGAATTTAATTTAAATGAAATACAAAATATTTTAGAAATACAAACTTTAAATCCTAATAATAACTACAATAGCAATATTTGTAAAAATATTAAATATTTATTTACTTGATTAATATCAATAGTATCTTCAATGACACTTGATAGTTATTTTGATATTATTACTGCTCAAATAAGTGCTAACAAAAAAATAGATTTTATAAAAGATTTAAAACTACTAATAACTAAAGAAAATATAATAGTTGCAATAATAGCCCAAATTGGTTTTTCATTTAAACTTAATATTACTGATTTTTGTTGAGAAAAATTTAAAAATACATATACTTGTCAAGCATTAAGTTATATATGTAATTTTCCTAAAAAATATTATCAGTCTGTTTACTCAAACAATTCAATTTTCCAATTAAATTCAAATATTACTGAAGAAAATTTAGAAAAATTAGTCAAAAATTATTATGAAAAATTTGATAAAAACATTAAAATCTTAGAAAAAATAAATATTAAATTAAATGATACTATTGATACAAGTAATCGATTAAATATTAATAAAATTAATAATTCTCAACTACCACCATTATTAAAAACACTACAAAAAATAGAATCAAATATTATTTCAATACCAATTAACTAAAAATATTGTTAAATAACTTTTTTATAAAATAAAAAAGGAATAATTGTTATGATTATTCCTTTTTATAACTTTATTTACTTGTACTATAATTTTTCATATATTGAACTAATGTTTTAATTAATACACCCATACCACGATCATTTTTATAAGCAGTTCCTGCAATATCTAAATGTAAAAATGGTTTATCTTCACTAAATTCTTTTAAAAATGCAGCAGCATTTGATGAACCACCATATGGATCTTTAGAAAGATTACTTAAATCAGCTATTTTAGATGAACGCATATTTAAAATATTTTGTTGATGAATTGGCATTCTTCAAATTTCTTCATTAGTTTGTTGTGATGATAAATCAAAATCATTAAATAATTTATCATCAGTAGCAAAAGCACCAGTCATATAACTACCTAATGCAACTAGCATTGCACCAGTTAAAGTTGATAATTCAATAATACGATTTGATTTTCCTTTACGTAAAGCATATGTCATACCATCTGCTAATACCAACCTTCCTTCGGCATCGGTATTATTAATTTCTACAGTTTTACCATTCATTGAAGTAAAGACTGTTTCTACTAAAGTAGCATGACTACCAATCTTATTTTCTGTTAAACAAGCAACAGCTACAAAGTTTATTTTTAATTGTAATTTAGCAGCAGCAATGGCAGCATTACATACACTAGCTGCACCCGACATATCAAATTTCATACCTTTCATTGCTGAAGAAGGTTTTAGTGAATAACCACCACTATCAAAAGTAATTCCTTTACCAACTAATCCTAAAATATCATCGGCATGCTGTGGATCACCTTTATATTCTAAAACAACAACACGAGCATCAAAATTACTTCCAGCATTAACTGCTAATAATAAATTCATATTTAGTTCTGTTATTTCTTTTTGCCCTAAAACCTTTACTGATAAATTTTTAATACCTTTTGCTGCATCTTGAATTTTTTTTGCAAAAACTTCGGGATATAACAAATTAGGTGGCATATCTTGGAAATTACGTGCTAAATTAATACTTTCTCCTTGAATTTCGATTTGTTGTTGTGAAGTATAGTTAGGAAATTTTGCTGCTGAAACAACATTATATTTAACTTTTTTTTCTTCATTGTTTTTACTTTTTAAAGTATATTCTTTAAAAGTACCGAATCATAATGCTTCATATATAGTTTGTAAAAGTATACTTTCATCTAAATTACTCGTAACAAAAGATTTGACATCAATATCCAAATCTTGACTATTATTACTACTAAAATTTACAAAAAAATTATAAACATCATTACGAGTTAAGCCCTTACTATCACCTAAATATAGGTAATAAGTTTTATCTTCAGAAATTAATGTTAATTTATTTTTTTCTTTAGCAATCAATTCATGAGGAACTTTATCAGCAAATACCGCTGTTAATTTTAATTTTAATTCAAGTTTACTACTAACATTAAGTAGAATATTTTTATCCATATTTTCACTCCTAAATGGTAATATTAAAATAATTACAATATATCTGAATTAATATTTTCGAAAATTACAACAAAAATAGATAAGTTAAACAATATTATTGTATTATTATTGTATTGTAATATTACCATAGAATGGAGCAAAAACTATGAAGCGTTCTGAATTAAATGAAAAAGATAAAAAAAAGTACTGCTGAGATTTTAAGCATTTATTTATTAATAATGACTCTTGAAAAAAAGCTTTACCTGAGTTTGATAAATTTGCCAATCAACTTTTAACTTTTAAAGGAAAATTAAATAATATTGATAACTTTAAAAAATATTTAGCAATTAGCAAAGAAATATCAATGTTAGGGTCTAAAGTTGTGCAATATTTACATTATGGAGATTTAGATCAAACTAACTTAGAATTGCAACAATTATCTAGTTTATTTGCGACTCAACAAAGTAAGTTATCGGAAAAGTTAGCATGAATTGAACCAGAAATCAAAACTATTGGTTTACAAACTATTAAAAACTGAATTAATAATGACCCCTCATTAATGATATATAAACATGATATGGAAGTTTTCTTTAAATTTGAAAAATTTATTTTAAGTGAGCACGATGAAAATTTACTAAGCAAAGTTAGCAAATCAAGAAGTGCTGCTGGTGGTTTATATGATAGTTTGGTTTATGCTGATAAACAAAAAACAATGTTTAATTATCAAAATAAAGAACAAGAATTAACACAAACTTTATATTTAGACATTTTAGAAAATAGTAATCCAGTAAAAGATCAACAATTAAGAATTGATATTTCAAAAAAATTTTATGAAGATATTAAAAATAAAAAACATTCATTAGCACAAGTTTATGAAAGCATTTTAGAAGTAGCTGTTGAAGAAATAAAAATTCGTAACAACGATAAAGAAAAAGATAATAAAAAACATTTAACTACTTTAGAATATAGTCTATTAAGTGATGATGTACCATTAATACTATATGAAAATTTAATAAAAACAGGACAGAAACACGCTATTTTAGTAGAAGAATTTTATAATTTAAAACGTAAATTTTTTAAATTTAAAAAATTTTATAGTACCGATACTAGTTTAAAAATGACAACAATACCAACCAAAAAATTCAGTGTTGAAGAAGGTATTAATTCAGTCAAAGAAATTTTAAGTATCTTAGGTGATGAATATTTAGAGCAATTAAACTTAGCATTATTACCAGGTAGAATTGACTATTATGAAGACACAAATAAACGAACTGGTGCTTATTCAACGGGTGGTAATGGCGTAGAACCCATTATTTTAATGAATTGAGATGATACTATTAATTCAATTAATACACTAGCTCATGAATTAGGTCATTCTGTTCACACCCTATTTTCAGAAAAATATCAAAAATATCCAAATGCTGACTATCCAATTATTTTAGCTGAAGTTGCTTCAACAGTTAATGAACATCTAGCCTTTGATTATTTATATAATAAAGCCTCAAATAATCAAGAACGCATTTACTTACTACAAACTCATATTGAAACTGTAATTGGTACTTTTTTTCGTCAAATTCAATTTGCTGAATTTGAATGAGAAGCACATAAATTAGTAGAAAAAGAAGTGCCATTAAACACCGATATTTTGGCTGATTTATTTGAAAATACAGCTAATAAATATGGACAAAAAGCATTAGATAAATACGAAGAAAAAGCAAAAGGATACTCATGACCAAGAATTCTTCATTTTTTCCACTCACCTTATTATGTTTATAAATATGCTACTTCAATTACCGTTTCTTATAAACTTTATGAAGATGTTAAAAACGGCAAAAAAGAAAATTTACTTAACTTTTTAAAAGCCGGTGGCAGCAAATATCCATTAGATATTTTAAAAGATGCGGGTGTTGATTTAACACAAATTGATGTTTATAACCCATTAATTACTAATTTAAAGAAAATGATTAATCAATTATCAGACTTAATTAATAATAAAGATAATTAAATTGCAAAAAAATAATATATAATACTAATGGTGTTTTAGTCCTTTAGCATTTTATTTAAAACGTTATAAAATAATATGTACATATTTTGACTATTACAATTAGTAAAGACTAAGGAGAATAAATAAAAAATGAATGTGAAATTTGATTTTGAAGATATAAATCTAATTGCAAATAAAGGAATAGTTAAATCACGAAAAGAATGTGATACCAGTGTTAAACTAAATGGTTTTACTTTTAAAATTCCAATTATTCCAGCAAATATGAGTGCTGTCATTAACCAAGAATTATGTATTTGATTGGCTAAAAATAATTACTTTTATGTAATGCACCGTTTTAATATCGATCAAATTAAATTTATTAAAAGTATGCACGAACAAAAGTTATATGCTTCAATTAGCATTGGTGTTAAAAAAGAGGATAAAGAGTTACTTGAACAATTAATCAAACTGAATCTAATTCCGGAATTTATTACTATTGATATTGCTCATGGTCATAGTAATGCTATGGAAGAAATGATTAAATTTATAAAAACTACTTTTGCTAAAACAAATACTAAACCTTTTATTATTGCTGGTAACGTTATGACAAAAACCGCTGTTAAAGATTTAGAAAAATGAGGCGCTGATGCAATTAAATTTGGTGTTGGTCCAGGAAAAGCTTGTATTACTAAACTAAAAACTGGATTTGGTACAGGTGGTTGACAATTAAATGCTTTACAAGATGTTGCCAATAGCACCACTAAACCATTAATTGCAGATGGTGGTATTAGATGTAATGGTGATATTGCTAAAGCAATAGCTTTTGGTGCCACTATGATTATGGCAGGAAGTATTTTAGCGGGTTATGATGAATCACCTGGCAAAATTGTTACAATAAATGGTCAATCTTACAAAGAATATTTTGGATCAGCAAGTATTTTTAACAAAGCGGAAGCAAAAAATATTGAAGGTAAAAAAATACTTGTTCCATATAAAGGTTCAATTGCTGATACTTATAAAGAAATGGAAGAAGATTTACAATCTGCTATTTCTTATGCTGGTGGTAAAGATTTATCTGCATTAACAAAATGTGATTATGTTATTGTTAAAGGTACTATTAATAATGGTGATGATCGTTAATAACTTTTAATTTTTCTTTAAAAACAATTCTGGGTACCCAGAATTGTTTTTTATTAAAATAGAAGCAAATCAAACTGCCTATGATGATAATTGAATTCACTGTGATAATTGTTTAATGATATTAAAGAATCTAATAATTAAATTATTTTTAATATTTGCTGAATTATACTTGTAAGTGCAAGTAAATAAAATTGCAAAAAATTCTCATATAAAAATTTCATAATGCTAAATTTAGTTTAGAAAAAAGTAAGGAGTTTTTATATGAGTTATAAACATCTTGGCATAGATGAAAGGATTTATATTGAGAATCAATTGAAATTTAAATTTAAAATTAGTGAAATAGCTAAAAATCTTAATCGAAGTATTAGTACTATTATTCGAGAAATTAATATAAATAAAGATAATAATCATTATTTTTCATTAATTGCACAAAATAAAGCTGAAAATCGAAAACAATCACATATTAGTTTTCATAAGTTTAAAAATAAGAATTTAGTAAAATATGTACAACAAAAATTACTATTAGGTTGATCACCTGAACAAATTTATGGCAGAATTAAAAATTTTCATAAAGAGTGAGTTATTAGTTTTAAAACAATTTATACTTGAATTTATTTTGGAATGCTTGATAAAGTTACTAGTAAAAATTTAAGAAGAAAAGGTAAAAAACGAAAATCTAAAGAAAATCGTGGCAAGTTTAATGGTAAATCAATTAAAGAATGAGATATAAATGTTAATGATCGTATAACACTTGGTCATTGAGAAGGAGATACTATAGTATCATCACGAGGTAAAAGCAAATCATGTTTAATAACTTTAGTTGAAAGAGTATCACGATTTACTTTAGCAATATTAGTTAAAAACAGAACTACTAAAGTTATTAATAAAAATGTCAGTTATTATTTATCAATTCTTCCTAAAAACATTGTTAAAACTATTACTTTTGATCGTGGCAAAGAATTTTCAAATTGACAACAACTTGAAAAAAATTTAGATGTAAAAATTTATTTTGCCAATCCATATTCACCTTGACAAAGAGGTACTAATGAAAATACTAATGGTTTAATTAGAGAAAAATTTCCTAAAAAATTTATTTTTTCAAAAACTAATAAAAATGAAGTTCATAAATTTATATTGTCTTTAAACCAAAGACCGAGAAAAATACTAAATTATCTTTCACCAATCGAATATTTGGATAGAAAAATAATTTAGTTGCACTTACCTTTACAATTTAGCATTTAAACTACTTTGTCTAAAACTTTTTTTCTGATTTTTTATCATTATTTTATATTTATTTTGATTATATTTCTTTATGATATCATTTTTAATAGTTTTGCTTTTTTAGCTTCTTCCATATTTTTTGCTTTTTAGTTTATATTCAATTATATTTTTAATAAAAAATAAATTAAATAAACTTTATTTAAAATACTAGATAAAAATATATTGTGAAATACGTTTTATTTCTTTATAATAAATATAAAAATTAATATAAGTTTTTTAAACCATTTACTTTCATTTTAAAGTAAATGGTTTTTTTATTTTGAAAGGGATGAAAAAATGATTAATACAGAAAAATTACCTTTATTAAAAATAAATGAACATATTAATTATAATGGAATTAATAATTCACATATATCAATAAATCATAATGATTCATCTAGTACTGAAAGTATTATAACTTTAAATGATGTTCAAATAACAAATGCAAGAGAAAATAATAATTTAAACAATTTATTATTTGATGGTGATTCAGTACATACTATTGTTAATTTTAGCAATGATTGAAGGGATACTGATGATCGTTATGGTGGAAAAACACAAAAAAGATTAGATATTAATGGTAATTGAGAATATAATACGAAATTTATAACAGGTGATGTTTTAAATGAAAAAATAGCAAATATTAATAATCAATTATATTTAATGAAAGAAATTATATTAAATGATGGTGCAGTTATTTTAGAATTATCAAATTTAAATGAAAATAAAAAAATTGAAACAAAATATAAAATATACAATAATGAAGAAGAAAGAAAATACAATAATAATTTAAATGACTTGGATTTAACTATTTTTTTACCAATAAATAAAGAAAAACCTAATTTTTTTAAAAAATTTTTAAGTTCAAAATATATGTTTTTACCTAATACAATTTTTTTAAATTTTGCTTTCGGATCAGTATTATTATTTGAAGCTAAAAATTATTTTCATAAAGAAAAGTTACCTGAAAATCTTTATAATAATTTTTGAGATGTATTAATGAGTGGTATTAGTGGTGTTATAGTAATGAATTTATCTTATTTAAATTACAAACTTATTTCTTTAAAAAATAAATGAAAATACTTATCTTTTTCTTTAGTAATTGGTGGTATTAGTATTTGAGATCAATTTTTATATTTACATGTTAGTGAAGAAAATTTCAACTTCATATCTTTTATAGAAAGAATAAGTATCTTTTTTACTAGTATTTTAATTGAAGAATTAATTTTTGATAAAATTGCTCAACCTTGCATTGAAAAATTATGACAAAATTTAAAAAATCAAAACTTTTCAAAAATTATTAAATATGGTATTACTGTTAGTATGCTTCTTTTTGTATCAATTTTTAAAAATATATTAACTGGTCTTTATGGCGAAGAAAAAGAAATAAATTTAGAAAATATTAAAAAAGCACTTCCACTAACACTATTGACAGTAATTCTTGAAAATATTCTTACTTCTTTTTCTTTTTCTTATTTTGATTGATTTTGAACAAAAATTTCAATTGCAAAAGAAATAGCAACCAATAGTATAAAAGGAATAGAAAGATTTGCTAATCAACAAGCACAAAATTATAGTTTTAAAAAATTAATAAAACAATTTAATTTTCAACCATTTAATGCAAACTTAATAAATGAAAGCGAACCGATATATCATCCAGATTCAAATCAACCATCTATCCAAGTTATGTAAAAGTAAAGTCATTAACTTCTCTTTTGATGAAATATAAAAAAATAACACATTTTAGTTAAAAATATTAACTGAAAAAATACATTATATAATATATTAAAACGAAGAAGTAAACCCCCTATCATCGTTATATCCAATTTCATTGAAACAGCGATTAGGATCCATTTCATTTCAAGATACAGCATGTCTAGATGTTGAAGGTTGAGATTGCATAGTTGCTTGATTTCTTAATCCAGAAATCTTTTGTTTAATTTCATATAATTTTGCCTTTTTTTGTTGTTTAATTTCATTGCTTCTATTATTATTAAAACGACCACAACTAATAATAACTCAAAATTTATTAGAAAAATTTCGCCCTCCTTTATCTGTTTCTAATTTTTGGATTTCTTTTTCTAATTTTTCTAATTGAGCTTGATATTGATTTAACGTTAATTCATATTTATATTTTTGAAATTGTTTATTCAATCAAATAAAAGGAGATTTTAATAATATTTTTATTTGTGTTTTTATACTTTGTGAATTATAAATTTGTCTTACTGCTGCAAGACAACCATTAATTTCAATATTTTTTTATTTATACTAGCTGAATTATACTTGTAAGTGCAATTAAATAAAATTGCAAAAATTTCTCATATAAAAATTTCATAATGCTAAATTTAGTTTAGAAAAAAGTAAAGAGTTTTTATATGAGTTATAAACATCTTGGCATAGATGAAAGGATTTATATTGAGAATCAATTGAAATTTAAATTTAAAATTAGTGAAATAGCTAAAAATCTTAATCGAAGTATTAGTACTATTATTCGAGAAATTAATAGAAATAAAGATAATAATCATTATTTTTCATTAATTGCACAAAATAAAGCTGAAAATCGAAAACAATCACATATTAGTTTTCATAAGTTTAAAAATAAGAATTTAGTAAAATATGTACAACAAAAATTACTATTAGGTTGATCACCTGAACAAATTTATGGCAGAATTAAAAATTTTCATAAAGAGTGAGTTATTAGTTTTAAAACAATTTATACTTGAATTTATTTTGGAATGCTTGATAAAGTTACTAGTAAAAATTTAAGAAGAAAAGGTAAAAAACGAAAATCTCAAGAGAATCGTGGCAAGTTTAATGGTAAATCAATTAAAGAACGAGATATAAATGTTAATGGGACGTATTTCAAATGTGGATATAATTTAATTTTCTTTAAATAAAAGATAAAATAAATTATTAATTGTTGCTATTATTATATATCTTTTCTATATTTTTTTCAACAAAATATATTTTTTATTTTTACTATTTTACAACAAAAATTCCTAACTACTTAGGTTTAGATTTATTAAATTTTATAAATTTAAACAAACACTTTTAATTTATTAATTCTTGCTTGTTTTAATTTTAATAAATTAAAAAATGCTTCTTTTGAATAAATTTTAGCATTATTATTAGATATAGATTTTATTAAATGATATACATCACTTTCAGCACTACAACCAATATTTCAAATAGCATTTTGATTTCTAATTCCTTCTTTATTATTTTTAAAATATTCATATATTTTTTCATCAGCATTATTTTCTTTTAAATAATCTAATAATTTATAATAACAACCATTTGAAAATAATTCATAATAAGCGTAATTTAATTTTTTATTATTTTCTTTTGTTCTTTTACCTTTTCCTACAATAAATACTTTTTTTAATTTTTGTAATGGATGTCATTTATCTACAGCATAATCAATTTTTAAATAATTAGCAGTAGATTTAAGATAAGTTGCACCATCACCAGTTAATTTTAAATTTCTATTATTATAACCAATAAAAAGATTATCTAAATTAGTTATTATTGATTTAGCAAATTCTTTTTTACTAATTCTTTGACCTTTTCTAGTTGATAAAACATAAATATATTTATTTTCTAAAACATGTCTGTTATCAGTAGATTTTTATAAATCAAAACCTAAACTAATACTTACTGTTCGATGTCTAAATTTTCTTTTTTTCTTATTATCAATTAAATTATTATATGATTCATCTGATTGAATATAAATAAAATCAGTAGGTAATATTTGCCTTTTTTCTTGTGGTAAATCTTGTACAAATATAGTTGTTTTCTTTACTCTTCTACAAATAGTTGATAAAGATATATCAATTTTTAAATTATGTTTAATTATAGGATATGTAATATTATTTAAATCTGCTTCATAAATTATTAATTTATTAACTCAATTTGTATAATTTTTATATTTATCAATATCAATATATGTTCTTGTTGGAGTTATAATTTCATTTGTTAATTTATTTTTATATGTTCTTAATGGTAAATAAGATACTCCAAATTCACTTTTTATTAAATATTTTCTACGTTTTATTACTTTATATTTGCTTATATCATATTGATTTAAAAATCAATCATTATCATATTTTAATATTTTATTATCGTAATCTAATAACATTTGTTTTTCATGATTAATTTTATGTTGATAATTATCAAGTTTTTCGGACATTAAAATCATAATATTACTAATCCCTTCTTTAAACTACAAATGATTATATATAGATACATTAGGAAATGTTATAATATACTTAATGATAATAATGATTTTAAAGGTGATAATATGCCAAAACAAAGAAAAGAATTAGGAAATTATGATGTTACAATTAGTAATTATTTAAGAACTAAAAATAAAACATTAACACCACAAGGATTAAATAATGCACTTGGAATTGATAGAAAATTTATATTTGATTGCCGACGCAGAAGCAATCCATGACAACGTAATTTTTTAAAAAGTTATGATAAAGCACGTAGTATTATTTCAACTCATATGTTAGAAAAAGCATTAGTAAAACCAGAATTAATTTATACACATTGATTAAAATCTCATCCAAATGAATTTGATATTAATGAAGAAGATAATACTACACAAAGTAATATAATTATTAATATTTGTGAACCAAGAAAAATAGAAAATAATGATTAAAGGTCTATATTATATATAGATTTTTTCTTTATTTTAAAGGATAAAAATGATATAATTAAGTAAAGTGAATATGTTAAATAACATATATAAAAGTGACTTATTAACCAAGTGAATTATCAAAAATTAATAAAGGGAGATTAAAAGTATGAGCGATTTTACTTTTGATGAAAAAGAGAATTATAGTTTAGATGATGTTAAAAATTTATTAAAACAACATAGAAATGTAGTATATGCTGAAAGTAAAAAAGATATTGAACCTAAATTAAATGAATATCAAACTAAATTAAAAGAATATGAAATAAAAGTAAATGAATATCAAGAAAAAGAATTATTTACTAATTTTAATGATAAACAAGTAAAACTTGCTAAATTATTAATGAATAGTGAATATAAAGAATTTGATAAACATTCTGATTTAAATAAAATAAAAGAAGATTATGCAGAATTATTTAATAATAATGAAATTAAACCAGAAATAAAACAAGAAGAAATTAAAATATTTAATCCAAAAATTATTTCTGATTTAGACCAAATAGCAGATAATAATAAAATTAATCAACTTAAAGAAAAAGCAAAAACTACTGGTATTACTGACCAAAGAGAATTAGCTACTTTAATTAGTGTTGCACGTGGTAATAAATAATATAAATTAAATAATTAAATATTTTCTGCTTAATTTTTATTAAGGAGAGAAAATAATGGCTTTACCAGATTTACCAAAGGCTTTAGTTACTGGTGGTAATAGTTCAACAGAAAAAGCAATTTTAAGTGTAATGGAAGCACAAATACGTGGTGTTTTAACTAATGAAATGACATCAGTATATTTAAGAACAACTATTACACCAAATCAAATTAGTAATTTAACTGGTGTAGGAATCGCTATTTATCGAGCAATAGCACGATTAGTATGAGGTTCTATATGAGATGATAATACTGGAACTAAAAAACAAGTAGGAACAGTAAAAACAACTAGTGTTATTTTAGACCAAATATTAGTTATTGATTGAAAAGTAACCGAATTTGATATTGAAAGATTTTTAAGTTCAACACCAGAGGTTGCAGCATCTATGGTTAGTGGATGAGTTTCAAGTATGACAGATAATTTATTTTATAATTTAGAATTAAGTTTTTTACAAGGTATTAAAGATTATGCTATTGCTAAATCATTAGTATTACCTATTAATTTATTAAATTTAACTCCAGAAACTGCAAAAGAAGCATTTTATAAAATTGGTTATAAAAATAATAAACAATTAATTAAAAAAATTACAGATATTATGGTTGGTGGTAATAAATCAGATATTACTGGTGTATTTGGAATTGATGGAACATTACAAATGACAAAAGCATTTGCATTATTAAATTATTCACAAATTGCTGCTGATACTGTAACAATTGGAAAATTGTATAAAACATCAGTAATGGGTGTAGAAATATATGAAAGTTTCTTTTTAGAAAAAGATTTTATTCATAGTACAGAAGAACAAAAATCATTAACTGCTATGCATTTAGAAAAAGATTATATTTTAAATGATATGTTAGGTGCAATGATTAATAGATATATGTGAGGTATGCCTATTTCATTTGAAAAAATTAGACAAATTCTTGACCCAAATACTGGAAATATGAAATGATTAGGAAAATGTTTATATTCAGCACCTACTGCTATTAGACCAGATTTAATGTATATTATTATGTCTAAAATGCCTACTGTACAAGAAATTCAAAGTGCACGTGCTAAAGAATGAAGTAAAGTTGAGAAAAAAACTGATGCTACTTTTAAAAAGACTGATTATGATGATTTTCTTTTAGATTTAGAAAATGTAATTTATTATAAAGATTTAGGAAAAATTACTATGGCTGGTGATAAACCTACTAATGCTGAATTGGATACTGCAATAGTAAAGGCTGGTAATGTTGGATTTGCTGCAACTAAAGCAAAATATGATGTTATTACTGATACATCTGCTACTATGACTGGTAATGGTACTGATTATATTGGAATAGTTAAATTAACTTATACTAAGGCGTAATTATGAATTATATTTATGAAGTTTTTAATAATAAATCACATATTATTATAAATTCACAAAAACCAGAAGATTTAAATAGTTCAAAAGATATATTAGCAATATTACTTTATGAATATCCTAATTTAAATCAAAATTATGTTATTGTATCAAATCAACATGAAAGTTTTGCTGTTTTTGTTGGAGATAATATTCATTACAAAGGTAAAATACTTATTCAAATTAAAAAAGTTACTAAATTATTAAAAGGAGAAAATAAACATGCCACAACATGCTGAGACTACACAATTGAGTAATTATACTTTATTAAAATTAATAAGAACTGGATTATCACCATTATCAGCAATGATAGGTACAAGTGCTTATTATGGCCAATTAATAGGTAATCCTATTTTAGGAAGTATAAATGCTTTATTTTTTTCAAAAAAATTAGGGATTGATATTTGAAATTTAAATCAAATGCCAAATACTAAAACTAAATTATTAAATAGTTCTAAAAAAATATTACTAGGATTAGGAACAATAGGTTTAGTTAATTATGCTAAATTTACTAATAATATAAATCCTATAGAACCAACAACTACACCTATTCCTATAACTACTACTAGTACAACTACAGTTAATCCTTTTCCAGATTTATTATTAAATACTACTAATATTGATAATAATCATTTAATGGATTGAGATACTTATATATCTTTAAATTCATATGGTATTGCCAATTTACTTGCTGGTATTACTGAATTAATACCTAGCAAGTTTGAAAATATACGTAAAATAGCAAATATGGCTACTGGTGGATGTTTGATTTCAAGTGGTGTTGCAATGGGTATTAATAATGATTTTATGAATGCTTATGCAGTTCCGACTATTGTTGCTGGTGCATCTGAAATTATTCATAATTTATTACCTATGGAAACAAATCATAATAGTGAAGAAATGCAAGAAACAACATTTACTAGCGAAAATAGAAGATTAATTAATGATGTTTTAGAGAGAACACAACCAATATATAGAGCAACTGTATATAACGGTTTGTAAGCCATATGAACCCTTTAATTATTGAATGAATATACTATGCTTTAGCAACTAATGATATTAAATTAGCATTAATAAATGTTTTAAAACAATATTATAAAAATCAATCATTAAAAGCAGTATTTGATAGTGAAAATGTTAATGAAAATGAAATACATCAACATTATTCATTTTTAAATCCAAATATACTTAAAAAATTAATAAGTATATTAAAACCAAATGAATTAAGTATACTTCAACATGAAATTCATAAATTTAAAAAGCCAGTAAATAGTTTAAAAAAATCTATTATGCCAACAGAAATTAGAACAGTTAAAAATTATGTAAATAAATTTAATAATTTATTTAAAGAAAATGAAGAAGAAATACCAAATAATGCATGATAAGTATTATCAAGTTCATGATTTAAAAAAGGTAGATTTACTGTTGACAATAAAAATTTAAAAATTGGAACATTAACAACATTATTTCAAAGTGATAATGATAAAAGAAAAATATGATATGGTCCTTATACTTATCCAGCATTTCCACAAGAAATATGAATATTAATGACACAAGCAAAAGGTAAAAATGGTACTGGTGCTGGAACTATATTTTGAAAATTTTGAAATAGAAAATGATTACCAAGTCAATTAAGAAAATATGTTAAAAGTGAATTAGCAAAAAAAGGTAAATATTATGGTTCACAAGATACAAATGTAATTTATCCAAATAATATTAATGTACAAAAAACTATGAATTTTATTAATAGATTAGAAAAAGGTTTTTTTAAATTAAAAGAATATAAAACTTTATCTAAAAATGAAATAGGAAGTAATCAATGAAGATATGAAAGAAAACAATTATTAAAAAATTCTTTACATACAAATAAATATATAAAAATTAAACAAAATTCTAATTTTTATAAAACATGAAAGTAGGTGATAATTATTATTGAATTAGATAAACCAATTAAACCAATTGGTATATGAAATACTATTAATCCATTAAGTAAAGATAATAAAGAATATAAAAGATTAAATAAGATTTGATTTAATAAAAATAGTACTCATATTGATAAAATTAAAATTTTAATATCAAATATTTTAAAAATAACAAGTCATAGTCTTGGTATGTTAATAACATTATTTTTTACAATAACACCATGATTAATACCTAAAATACCAATAGAAATGGGAATAGGTAGTTATACTAATCAATATAATTTTACTTGACCTGACCATTTAATATTAACTTTATTTCCTATGTTTGGTCATATTGGACTAAATTTAGTAACTAAATTAGGTAATTATGGAAAATTGATTAAATATGTATTAATAACAATACCAATTATTATTACAAGTCCATATTTAATATATCAATATAAAAATATTAAAAAACATAAAAAAGAATGTCAATTATGTAAACAACATTCAAATAAAATTCAATTGGAGGAATAAAAAATGAATTTATCTACAACAGTAATTTCATCAGTATTAAGTGGAGCAGTTGCTAGTGGAGTAATTGTTACTATTGTTTTATTATTTTTATCAAAAATTATTAAAAAAACAAAACAATCAAATTTAGCAAAAGAATTAAAAAATAATAAAGAATTAGAATTTATTAAAGCAAATATTAAACAAATAAATTCTCAATTACAATTAGAAACTACATCAGTTGCAAAATTACTTGATAGTTTTAATAATGATGAAGAAAAAGATGAAGTATTTAAAAATACTATTATCAGTCAAAGAGCATCTAGAAAAGAATTAACTGAAAAAGATAAGAAAAAAGCAACTAAAGTTAAAATTTAAAGGGTTTAAATACCCTTTATTTTACATTAAGGAGTAAATTATTATGGCTATTAAAGACCCATTAATGTTTATTACAATTGAAGAATTTAAAAATTGAAAAGGTTTTAATAATCAATTATTTGATGAAATTACAACACCAGATAGTGAAATTAGATATGCAATTGAAATTGTAAGTAATAATATTGATTATTTAAGTGGTTTTACTATTTCAAAAAAATGACCAGAAATAAATCCAACTAAATTTACTGATAATATTCAAACAGCAACTACTCATTATGTTAATTTTTTATTAAGTAAAGGTGTTGAATATGCACGTGGTCAAGCAAGTATTGGTCAAGGTGGTATAGTTTATTCACAAAATAATCCAGAAGACCCTTATTTTATACCTCCACAAGTATTTAATTATTTAAGAGATATAAATGAATATGAAAATATGCAAGGATTTCCTTTAAATTTACCTAATAAACAAAGTTATTTTTCAAAATTTTTAAGTAATCATGGTGAAATTAATAGATTAATTGAATATTTAAAAATTTTAAATCTTAAAAGTAGTGATAAAAGAGTAAAAATTAATATTTATCAACCTGAAAATTTAGATAGTCCAGTAGTTGATATTGATACTAGAGGTATTAAAACTGATATTGATAATTCATTATGAAAAATTAATGAAACGAATCCTAATTTTATAAATCCAAAAGATAATAAAGGTATTAGTGCTAATGGTAAAAGAATTATTGATGTTGGTACACCTACATTTTTAAGTGATGCTACAACTAAAGTATATGTTGATGATTTAGTAGGTAAAAAACAAGATAAATTAATTGCTGGTGAAAATATTAAGATTGATGAAAAAACTAATACTATTAGCGCTACTGGTGGTAGTGGTGAATCATTATGAGAAGTAGACCCTAATAGTACAAATATAATACAACCTAAAGAAAAAAGAATTATTACTTCAAATAATACTAGAATTGTTGATATTGCAGACCCTACACAACCACAAGATGCTGTTAATTTACGAACTTTAGACAAAAAATTAGAAGATAAAATGGATAAAGAACAATTTCAATATGCTTTTGCTTTAAATATTGTTGGTACTGAAATTCCTAATTTAGAAACCACTGATAAGACTGTTGCTGGTGCTATTAATGAAATTAATAAAAAACAATCAAGTCAAAATATTCCGCAATGAAAAAAAGTAGCAGATGTTTTTTGTAGTGATAATAAAGATTGAATTACTTATAACTGTTTACCCGATACAAAATATAAAATTTGGTACAATATTTCTCCAACAAATTGTACACCTTCATCGGAACATACATTTATGTCACAAGAATTTGTATATTCATATAATGGCAAAGTTCCTGCTGTTGTAGTTATTGCAAGTTTAGATAATAAATTATTAAAATTAGAAAAAGGAAATCCTGATAAATTTGGATGAGATAATAATTCATATGGTAATCTTTGAAAATTAGAAGAATTACAGGAATAATATTATGAATAAAGAATTTACTTATTTACATGAAATTAGTTATTGATTATTAAATAAAAGTGATTTTACTCATAGTGAATATAATTTAAGTGGTAGTAGATATTCAAGTAAAACATATAGTATTGCAGAAGAATTAGCAATATTAATAGCAATTTCAATTAAAGTTAATAAATCAATTGCTATATATTGTTTTAGAAAATTAAATAAAGATATTAATGATTTAGTAAAAGAAATATATAATGCTTTAATAACAATTGGATTGAATGATTATAAAGATTTTACTTTAAAATATCCAAATAAACAAGCAGATTTTAGATTTAAAGGTACAAAATCTTTTATTAGAGTAATGGGTGTATATAGTAATTCAAATGATAGAATACCTTTAAAATGATTTTCTAGAAGTGAAATCAAAGGTTTTGATTTAGCAATTGAATGATGTGAAGAAGCAAATGAATTTAGTCAACAAGAATTTCAAGCAATAACATTTGCATTAGGTAATGCTAAAAAAAGAATAAAAATAAAAAGTTGTAATCCAGATAATATTTATCAATATTTTATTGAATATATTAATAATATAGTACCTTTTAATTTAGAAATTATGAAATCTAAAAATGAACAAATTAAATCAGTATTTGATAATAATATCTTTAAATTATTTCATTATAGTAATTGAAAAGTAAACGCTCATAATCTTACATTAGATATGATTAATGATTTAGAAGAATTAAAAGTATTAGACCCTATAAAAGCACAGTCATGATATTATGGTGTACCTAGTGTTTTACAAGGGGCTATATTTGCTAGATATTTAGATAAAGTAAATACTAAATTAGATTTTCAAGTATCTAAAATAACTGGTGGATTAGATATAGGTATGGCAACAAGTTCAAGTGGTCATCCAACTGCTGCTTCATTATGATTTATTGGTGAAAATGATAAATGTAGAAGAGCACATAAAGAAAGTTAATTTTATCATAGTAATAATACTATGCAATTTAAAAATACTTATGAATTAGCAAATAGTATTATTGATTATTATTTATATGAAGCACAAAAATATCATGTTATGTTTTATGGTTTTACTTGTTATGTTGATTATGGTAATGGTGGTCAAGCATTTATTGATGTTTTAAATGTAGAAAAAAATAAAAAAAATATGAAATGATTAAATTTTGAACCTTTTGATAAATCAATAATGTTTTTAAAAGATAGAATTGATTTTACTACTACTGGATTAATAAAAAAATTTCTTAGTTATAATTGAGAACGTTGTCCTAATACTAAACGTCAATATAATTTAATTCAATGATTATCTAAAACTAAATTAGATAATGTTAATAATGAACCACAAATGTTAGATTTACATGATGATACTTGAGATAGTGATTGTTATGCATTAATGAATGATATGAAATGATTAATTGAACAAATAAATAATGAATTATTAATTAATAAAAATAAATTTAATTTATTTAATAAGGAGTGATAAAAATGATAAATAATAATCCATATCAATATTTAGATACTTTTGATAAAGTAGAGTGATTTTTAGATATACCTATGATTATTGCTCAAAAATCAACTAAATTATGATTAGGTAAAGGTTTATTATTTCAAAGTAAAGATAAAGATTTATTAGATTTTTTAAATAAATCAAAAGATAAAGATAAATGATTTGAAAAATTGCTAAATTGTAAAGGTAAGTGCAACTAAATTATTTTTATATCCAAATATTCGATTGGTGAAAGATAATTTAATATTTTTCTCGGTCTTTGATTTAAAGACAATATAAATTTATGAACTTCATTTTTATTAGTTTTTGAAAAAATAAATTTTTTAGGAAATTTTTCTCTAATTAAACCATTAGTATTTTCATTAGTACCTCTTTGTCAAGGTGAATATGGATTGGCAAAATAAATTTTTACATCTAAATTTTTTTCAAGTTGTTGTCAATTTGAAAATTCTTTGCCACGATCAAAAGTAATAGTTTTAACAATGTTTTTAGGAAGAATTGATAAATAATAACTGACATTTTTATTAATAACTTTAGTAGTTCTGTTTTTAACTAATATTGCTAAAGTAAATCGTGATACTCTTTCAACTAAAGTTATTAAACATGATTTGCTTTTGCCTCTTGATGATACTATAGTATCTCCTTCTCAATGACCAAGTGTTATACGATCATTAACATTTATATCTCGTTCTTTAATTGATTTACCATTAAACTTGCCACGATTTTCTTTAGATTTTCGTTTTTTACCTTTTCTTCTTAAATTTTTACTAGTAACTTTATCAAGCATTCCAAAATAAATTCAAGTATAAATTGTTTTAAAACTAATAACTCACTCTTTATGAAAATTTTTAATTCTGCCATAAATTTGTTCAGGTGATCAACCTAATAGTAATTTTTGTTGTACATATTTTACTAAATTCTTATTTTTAAACTTATGAAAACTAATATGTGATTGTTTTCGATTTTCAGCTTTATTTTGTGCAATTAATGAAAAATAATGATTATTATCTTTATTTCTATTAATTTCTCGAATAATAGTACTAATACTTCGATTAAGATTTTTAGCTATCTCACTAATTTTAAATTTAAATTTCAATTGATTCTCAATATAAATCCTTTCATCTATGCCAAGATGTTTATAACTCATATAAAAACTCCTTACTTTTTTCTAAACTAAATTTAGCATTATGAAATTTTTATATGATAATTTTTTGCAATTTTATTTACTTGCACTTACAAGTATAATTCAGCAATTATATAAATTTGGTTTACAAGAAAGTTTATTAGGAAAATCATTTTTAATGTTAATGTTAACTAAAAATAATGAATTAACATTACTTGTTCCAACACCAAGTTTTATGGATAGAGTTGCTAAATTTAATGAACAAGAACAATCAGCAGAATTATTTTTTCAACAAGAACAAAGTGATAGTGCAAAATTAACATGAGTTACTATGCAAAATGGAAAAGTAAAAGTGGAAGTATTTAGTGGTTCAAAAGAAATTATTTTAGGTTCTACAAAAACTAAAATAAAACCTAATATTGAACCAGTTGAAGAATATGAATTAAAAAATCCATTTGATTATTTACCAATTGTTGAAATAACAAATTTACCTTATTTAAATTTATATGGTAATTCAACACAATTAAATGCATATCCAGATTGTCAAAATGTTTATAAATTAATTCATGATGTTAATAAAGCATTTACACAAAAACAAAAAGAAAGAGTATTAAATAGAACTAGAGCATTAGGTAAATTAAAACCAGAACAAATATTAAAATTAAAAAATAATGAAATGGATATTAGTGAATTTGCTGATGATTTTCTTATTGATGTTGGTGTAGAAATTTATAATAAAAATGGTAATTCAAGTATGGTAGTTATTCAAGGTGACCCTAAATTTGATAATTATTGATTAGATATTAATAATACTGCTAAATTAATATTTAATGGTTCTGGTTATGATTATGATGAACATGGTAGTGATGTTTATACTAATAAAACACAAAGTATGTTTAATAATAAATATGATACGGAAACTACAGAAACAAAAATTGCACATTATACTCCTTATATTTATAGAATGCTTGATATTTTAGTTACTTATAAAGGTTATTGAGATAGTAATAGTGAAAGACCTTATAGTTTTAAATTTATTCCAATTGCTATGACTGACCAAATAGTACAAGACCAAATTATTAATTCAAGATTAAATAATGGAACAATGTCACAAGAAGAAGCAATTGGTGAATATGATAATATTGACCCTTTAATGGCTGAAAATAAATTAGAAAATATTATTAAATCAGATATAAAAATAAATAATAAATTAGGAGAAAATCAAAATGATAATGAGCAACGCAATGAAAATTCAATTAATGAAACAAGCACATCTAGCATTAAAACAAACTCAACAATTAATTAAAAGATGTAGTTATTGAAAAATATTTCCATTTATTATAAATAATGGTGCTATACCTTTAACTGAAACTGGTTATAAGACTATTAATAGTAAAATTAGTGATTTTGGTCAATATGAATTAATATTAACTGGTAATACTCCAGTTGTATGTATTTGAAAAAATAGTACAAAAATATATCAAAAAAATAAAGGTATTATTAATCCAGATACTCATAAATCTAGTGGTCAAGATGAATTTTATACAAAACAATATAAAATTGGTGATTATTGAAATGCTTATTTAATTGATGATACAAGTGGTGTTGATTTTAGTAATTTACCAAATAATCAAATATTTAAAACAGTACAAACTAAAAGGCAATATACTTTAGTAATGTTTGAAGAACATATTACAATTGATGATTATTTACAATTTTTTGTTGTATTTAATGATGAAAATGAAAATATTGGTGGTAATAGTGGTAAAAATCAAGATAGACAATTATTATATATTTCAAATGTAACAAATTATTATAGTCCTTATAATGGTGCATTTAGTATGCAAGTTTTAACTTTTAGTAGTTTAAATGATAGAGTAATTAGTAGTGGTCAAAATACACTTGATTTTGTACAATATGCAAGCCCGGGTAGTGGTTATGTTTCCTAGTATTGAAAAAGGAAAAGTAACCTTAAATCGTACTTTAATGCGTGATATAGGAGTAAGATATAGTCATAGACAAAGTTATGGATTAGAATTATTAACAAGTTGTTATTATTATGGAAGACCAATAATTCAAGGTCAAGAACCAATACAACAAAATAATGAAGAAATATTTGAAAGTAAAGTATTTGCTTCAAGAATATTATTTATTGCTGGTAATAATGATTTATCTACAACTGATACTAAAAATAATGGTGGTTTACTTGCTGGAATAAATGATAAAATAACTACAAGTAGTCATCCAGAAACAAAATTTTATAATATTATGGACGCTAAACCTACTGGATTTACTAATTTTAAAAATTTTACAGAATGATTAAAAACTTCATTAAATTTTCAAGATAATTTATTTGTAACAAAAGATTTTAAAGGTATGTTATCTTTTGATAAAGATAAAGCAAGATTAAGTAATGGTACATCAGTAGGAGAAGCAAAATTCTTTTGAGATAGTGAATGAAATATAAATAATTTAACAGGTAATTATAATGTTGATATGTCAAGTAATTTTAAATATAAAGACCCAGATTCTGGATTAGTTATTGGTTCACCAACTGTTGATTATTCAAAAATAAGTCAAAAATATATGTCAGCAATATTAAATTTTAATAGTGTAGTATTTTCACCATTAATACAAATGCCTTATGATAGTCAACAATGATTACCATTTGCATTAAGTGATATTCCTTTAATTGGTAAATTATTAAATGCTTTAACATTAGGTATATGAAGTAGTTGAGTTATTACTCAAAATGCTCAACAATATAAAAAAATGTTATATTTTAATGGTTTTATGAGTGCTTTTTTTACAAGTAATTTAGAAAATATTATTGGTAATGGTGGTTTAATTCCTTTAAATGCTTTTACAAATGATAATGATTTTACTATTGGTAAATTATTAGGTGCAAATGTTTCAACAACTGCTATGACAATGAAATTAAGTGATAGAATTAGTGTTTATCCATGAGATGCTAAAACTGGTAAAAAGTTAGAAGTAAAAGAACAAATAAGTACAGTTGATTTATCACAAAAGAAAACAAAAGAAATTTTTAATCATATAATAGATGATAAAGTATATATAATGGCAGAAGATACTGAATTTTTAGATATTTCTTCACCATTAACTAATGAAGATACTGAATGTCAATGAAATCCTACAAGTAATGGAGTTATTGATGGTTCAAATTATGCTTATATTATTGATACAATTGTTACACAAAGTTTACATCAAGGTGAAGAAAGACATACATTTTATAGTGATAATCCATTTACTTATCAAGGTGATTATAATGAAATATCAGTTGCTCAGTTTAGATATAATAATATGGGTGCTTTAACTGGTAATGCTTTTAATTGAACAACTTTATATAAATTAAATCATGATGAATATGAAGAAAGTGAAGAAACTACATTTAGTTATCCTGCAAAAATATTACCACCAAGTCCTCAAAATATAGCAAAATCAATTGTTATTATTCCAGATTTAAAAATTGAAATTACAGCAAATGATGTGTCATTAATAAAAAATGGATATAGTAATATAAAAGAATGAGAAGATAAAAATACAAGTAAATTTAATAAATATGAAGTAGATTTAAATTCATTATTAGACCCTACATTATTAATTAATACTTTTAATGATTTACAAAGATTTTATAAAAGTATAACAATATATTATAGTTATAAATTTGAAACAATATCAAATTCCAAGAACTCTGATTTAACTATTATTGATATTAATAGTGAAACTTTTACACCATCAAAAGAAGAAACTACAAGTATAACTATTGATTTAAAAGATTTAAAAATAAACAAAAGTAATTTTCCAGATGCTGGCTTTTTTAGTAAATTTGGAACAGTTGCTCCAAAAGAAGTTACTGATTATTTTGCAAATGCTTATTATAAAAGTATTAGTAATTATAATGTTTTTACTTCATATTCATTATGTAATTATTCATTCGATTTAAAAATTAAGAAGTCTTATGATTCTTATGAACAAAAAATAAGTAATGATTATCCTATAGCATTTAGTATAATTAATAACTCAGAAAAATTAAATTGAATTATTTATTTACAAGGCAATTTAGGTAAAATAGAATATACCAATTCTGCACAAAGAGAAGCAGATAAAAGTTGAGCATATAGATATATATCAAATCTTAAATCTAATATTAATAAAATAGTTTTAAATGCAAGATAATTTGGTAAAATTAAAATATAATTAAGTTCTAGGAAGTGAATAAACATGTATTTTTTAAATCGTAATGAATTTTGACCATGATGAGGTGATTTTATAAATTCTCCTTACACAATTTCAATTGCCATATCTTTGACATTTTTATTTCTAATGTTTGTACCATATAAGTTATTCATTCGTTTTTGTGATAATAAAAATTTAAAAAACTATATATATATATATATATACCACCTTAAGTTTTTTATTTATAAGTCCATTACTTTTTTTATTTTTTAATAGTAGTATGAATTTAAAAAATGTTTATTATATATTTATTATTTTTGCATGTATTGAGTTATTATATTTTTATTTTATTCCAATAATTTTAAAGTTAATTCGAAAATTTCCAAAATTAAAATCTATTTTTAAATTTAAAAGCAAATCTAAACAAAATAATATTTCCCCACAATCTTAAATATTAATGTATAATGTAAAAATACTTACCTTTTAAGGTTGGTAAGTTATAGATTATATGTAAACTCATCTCATAGTTAGATTTAGATAAAAAGTTACTACAATAAATAGTAACTTTTTATTTTTAAAAATACTTTTAAATTATAAAAGATTAATATATACTTAAATTACTTACTTATGTAAGTAATATGATGATAATATCAATTTTTTTCAAACTTATGTTTTATTTATAAATAATTAGGTTGGCACCTAATTAAATAGTTACCTTAACTGATAACTATTTTTTATTACTTTACATAATTTTAAGCATAAATATTAAATATCTAAAAAAATAATTTATAATAATAAATAGAAATTTTAGATAATGGAGGTAATATTATATGAGAAATATTAAAACATTATTAAAATTATTAGGAGCAGTTAGTTTGAGTACTGTTGCAGCAAGTTCAGTTGTTGCTTGTGGCGCAAAGACACCGGAGTCACATGCTGATATTGCAAAATTATTAGGATGATATGATACTGATGGAAAAAGTTTAATTGTTCAAAAATTAAATTATGATAGCACTGTTAGAAAAGAAAAATATTCAATTATTGCTGATGATTCGTTAATTAAACCTACTGCACTTTTTAAAACGAAATTATTAGTTCAAGGTTCAGTTGTGGGTAAATTTAAAGCAAAAAATGTTGAATCTGCAAAATTATTATATGATTTAGGTTTTAAATCTGGTAATGAAAGTCAAGATTATTCAGATACTGATGTTACATCTATTACTTCTTTATCTGCAGTATTACAAAATAATAATTCAGGTAAAATTGAAAAAAAAGATACAACTGACTTTAAAGTTGCTAGTGGTACTTGTCAAATTGAAGTTAAAAGTAATAATACTGTATTAAAAAAAATTAATATTAAAACAAAAGAAAGTGATTTGCTTGTTCCTAGTGTTGTTAGTCAAATGATACAAAAATCATCAAGCGCCTGAAATATAACATTTGAAGGTACATCTGCTTATAAACAAAATCAGCCGGTTATTAAACAATTACCATGAAATTCTGATACTGATGGACAAAAAGCAAAAAAACAATTTAAATCTTTATGTAAGTTATTAGGTTTAGTAAAAAATTCTGATATTTTGGTTCATTTATCATGAAGTTCAGATAGTCAAGGAAAGCAAATAATAAATACTTATACTAATGCACCAGCATTTTTAACCATAATGTTTGGTGATATAAAAGTTTGAGGTCCTGTTAATTGTGGTACACCACCTGCTTAAAAATTTAAATATTTGAAAATATTGTTATTAATAAAAATCCCAATGCAAATACTGGGATTTTTATTTTTTAATTTTTTTTATTATATTTATTTACTACATTTGTACTAATATCTTTTATAAATTTATTATTTAAATTATTTTCTGTATAATTTTGTTTAATTTCTTTTAATTTATTATTAAATTGTTCTTTATGTATTAAACAAAAATTTAACATTTCTTTTGGTTCAAATTGTTCTTTATTATCAATAATTACTTTATTTACTTCAATAATAATTTTAACTTTACAATTTTTAGCCATACATTTAATTTTTATAAATTTAGTTTTCATTATTTATTCTCCTTATTATTTAAATAATATCAACCAATTAATAAACTATCTGCTTCATCATGATTTGATATTGTTATATTTCATTCATATTTTTCATTCAAATAAAAACATATATCTTCACTTATTTTTTTATTTCAATTTCTTAAAGAAATATTAGTAATATTATTATCTATATATCATTTCTTTCACGTCAAATTATGAACTAACATATCTTTTGTTATTAATTTATTAAATCAACCAGCAATAAAACCACGTAAATGTTCTAATGTTTCTTTACCTTTACCTTTATTAATAAAACCTTTTTCAATACATAAAGATAATTGTTCTCAATATAAACCATCAACTTTATTTAAAATAATATTATGTATAAATTCCATATAATTTTCATAGTTATAATTTTTAAAATTATAACTACTTAATCATATTGGTCTTCATATATCATTTGTATGTGGAGTATTACTTTCTACTGGTTTTCATAAATATTTACAATTTACTTCACATTCTTTTTCTCATAAAGTAAATCCGGTATTTTTTATACTTGGGTCAATTGAAAGTAAATAATTAGTCATTATTATTGTCCCTCTCTACAAACAAAATAAGATTTTGCAGTTTCTAATCCTAAATAATAACCTTTTAACATTTTTTTATTTTTATATTTTTTTAATAAATTTTCAACTTTTGCCATTTCTTCATTAATTCAATCTAATACATCATTATCAGTAATACTTTTACACTCATCACATTCACTTCTTAATTTATTACCAACATAATAAGGAAAATCTAATTTATATTTCTCTTCTAATAATTGACATTCTTTATATGTAAATATATAGTCATTTTCTTTATTCATTATTTTTTCTCCTTATTTTTATTTAAATTCATAACTAATATTTCTAAACAATTCATACATCAATAATTTGTTAATCAAATTCTTTTATTACAATATTTACATTTATTCATAATTTCTATACTCATTTTTATTATTAGTTTTTATATTTTTAAATCTTTCACGAATTTCTTTAAATTTATCAAATAAAGTTTTTAAATAATTTTCACCCATCAAGATTAAAAAATCTTTATTATTACTTGGATTTAATCTTTCCATATCTTCTCTTATATAATCATCAAATAAAACTGTATTTGTAATCATATATTTTTCAAAATAATCTAATTGTTTTTCACTTGGTTCTCATTTTTCATTTTGTATTTTAGCAGTATTAACATAATTATTTTGTGGTTTATTATTTTGAATTACATTAACACTATCATTATCTGGGTCAAGTTCATCTTCACTTAATAACAATAAATTCATTAAAAATATCTATAAGCATAAGTTTCTGCACTACCTTTTGCTTTTGCTATATCTGTATTTTTAGCACAAGCAAGTATATCAAAATATTTAATTTCTTTATCATTATCTAAATCAATAATTGTATATCTTTTAAAATAAGTTATTTCTACTTCTTTAGTATCTAAATAATTTATTTTTCTATCTGTTGTTAATATATCTTCATGTGTAATCACAATATTTAATTCTTTACATAATAATTTAAATTTATTAAAAATATCACTTAATAATCAATATTTATAATTTCCAAATTTATTAAAACCATTTTTAGGTGTACTACCAATTTCTAATTGTAATTTAAGTATTTTTTTATATAAATTATTCATTATAATCACTCTTTCTATTTATTGCATTTTTAATTAAACTCCTTACAAAAGAACTCATATTTATATTTCTTTCAACACAATATTTTTTAAATTCTTCATATTCTTTTTCAGTAAGTCTAATAATCATTTGTTTATTAATAAAATCTTCGGGTTTTTTCTTATGTGCAGGCATTATTTTTTCATCTCCTTTAACCTTTAATAATCTTTTTATAGTCAATAATTATTTGTTCTAATTGATTTACATTTTCATAATTAAAATAATCATTACTAATTTTTAAATCACCATCATTATCAATTTCAACGTATAAATCTTCATACTTACTATTAAATTCTTCTTGTAATTCTTCAAATTTTTCTATTAATTTCATTGCAATATGTAATTCTAATTGATTCATTATTTTTACACTCCTTTAAAATTTTCTAATTGTAATTCATTAATATAATATTCATATAAGTAATCTCAATTATTTGATGTTAAATACATATCTTCTTAAATCATTTCATTAATACATTTATTACAATAATATGTTTTTTCTAATTCAGAAAATCATATATATTTTTCATTATGTAATTGACATTTCATTATTTTCACCTATTAATTTATAAAAACATTTATTACAAGTTCTATTTGCATATGATGAATTTTTATTACATATATCACAACTATGAGTTACTTTAATATTTAAATAATTTTTTCTATATTCATAATTTTCTTTTCAATTAAGCATTTATACTCATTCCTTTCATAAATTTGATATAAAATACTTTTTCGTTATGTGTTGATACATCTTTCATTTCAGTAACTATATAATTAATTGATAAATCATTATGATTATATGGATTATTTATTTTAAAACTTCTTCTATCTTGTTCTCATTTAATGTTATATTTAAAACATTATTGATTTTTATCATTTGTAAAAATATAATAACCATTATATTGTTCATAAAATGTACAAGATATTAAATCATTTTCATTTGTATTAATATTTGGAATATTTTTAATATATTTTAAAATTTCACTACCTTTAATACTTTCAATATCTTTTGTAATTGATTTTTTACCTAATTTATAATGCTGAATTATACTTGTAAGTGCAAGTAAATAAAATTGCAAAAAATTCTCATATAAAAATTTCATAATGCTAAATTTAGTTTAGAAAAAAGTAAGGAGTTTTTATATGAGTTATAAACATCTTGGCATAGATGAAAGGATTTATATTGAGAATCAATTGAAATTTAAATTTAAAATTAGTGAAATAGCTAAAAATCTTAATCGAAGTATTAGTACTATTATTCGAGAAATTAATAGAAATAAAGATAATAATCATTATTTTTCATTAATTGCACAAAATAAAGCTGAAAATCGAAAACAATCACATATTAGTTTTCATAAGTTTAAAAATAAGAATTTAGTAAAATATGTACAACAAAAATTACTATTAGGTTGATCACCTGAACAAATTTATGGCAGAATTAAAAATTTTCATAAAGAGTGAGTTATTAGTTTTAAAACAATTTATACTTGAATTTATTTTGGAATGCTTGATAAAGTTACTAGTAAAAATTTAAGAAGAAAAGGTAAAAAACGAAAATCTCAAGAGAATCGTGGCAAGTTTAATGGTAAATCAATTAAAGAACGAGATATAAATGTTAATGATCGTATAACACTTGGTCATTGAGAAGGAGATACTATAGTATCATCAAGAGGCAAAAGCAAATCATGTTTAATAACTTTAGTTGAAAGAGTATCACGATTTACTTTAGCAATATTAGTTAAAAACAGAACTACTAAAGTTATTAATAAAAATGTCAGTTATTATTTATCAATTCTTCCTAAAAACATTGTTAAAACTATTACTTTTGATCGTGGCAAAGAATTTTCAAATTGACAACAACTTGAAAAAAATTTAGATGTAAAAATTTATTTTGCCAATCCATATTCACCTTGACAAAGAGGTACTAATGAAAATACTAATGGTTTAATTAGAGAAAAATTTCCTAAAAAATTTATTTTTTCAAAAACTAATAAAAATGAAGTTCATAAATTTATATTGTCTTTAAATCAAAGACCGAGAAAAATATTAAATTATCTTTCACCAATCGAATATTTGGATAGAAAAATAATTTAGTTGCACTTACCTTTACAATTTAGCATATTTAATATCATATACAAACACTAAAGTAGGTTAATAATGTTAGAAATCATAAGTTTTAATAATGAACATATTACAATTAAAGTGAAAAAAAATAAAAAAGAAATTTTAAATTCATTGGTATTATTGATATCAATAATACCAATGAATTTAAAATATTTAATACTCCGTTTGCTCTTGAAATACTACTTAAATATACAAATAATAATGATAAATTAAAAAAAATATATGAACACTCACTAATATCATGAAAAAAATCCAACAAGAAAAAAACTTAAATGATTATCCAGGTAATCCTAAACTAAGACATTATCAACGTGTTGATGTTGCAATTTTAAAAGCAAATAAAAGATTTGGCTTATTTAATGAAATGCGTACTGGGAAAACACCAACTATTTTAACAGCATTATCAGAAATGAAAACTAATAAAATATTATTTGTTGTTCCTAAGTCAACTATTTTATTAACATGGGTTCCTGAAATTAAAAAATGAACTACCTATAATTGTATTACTATTAAAGATGATATTACTAAAGTGCGAACAGAAAAATATAATCAATTTAAAAATAGTAATAATTGTATTTTAGTAGTTTCTAAAAACACTTTTAAAAATGATATAAAAAATAAATTATTAACTAAATTTGATTTTACATTAGTTATTGATGAAGCACATTTTTTAAGAAACTATAAAACTGCACAAAGTTCAACAATTTTGGAAGTTGCAAATAAAGTATCATCAGTTTATTGTTTAACTGGTACCCCTGCCAATAATCATCCTAGTGATATTTTTGGTATATTAAAAATTATTGATAATAAACTATATAAAAATATTGATTATTGAGATTTTGTTGCTCGTTATTTTGGAATAATTAGAAAACGTATTACCAATTTTGTAACTATTAATATACCAAAACCAAATGTTAAACCACAACTAGCAGCAGAATTTGATTATTTAGTTAAAAAAATATCAATTATGCGCAAACAAATTGATGTACGTAATGAAATGCCAAAAATTATTAAAAATGATTTAATTTTAACTATGTCCAAAGCACAAACCGCAATTTATTATGATACTCTTGAAACTATGAAACAAGAATTATTTTATAATAAAAAATCTAAAATAACTTTTTTACAAATATTTACGAAATTAAGAACTATTTGTTCAACACCTATTAATGAGGGAATGAAAGAACTTAGGAGCAAAATTTAATTGACTACTAGACTACTTACATGATAATGAAAATGATTCAATTATTATTTATAGTAGTTTTAGTGATAAAGTAATTAACATTTTAAGTAACATTTTAGATAAACATAAATTAAATCATCAATTAATTACTGGTAAAGTAAATCATGAACAAAGGCTTAAAGCTATTAGTGATTTTCAAAGTAAAAAAGTTAAAATTATTTTATGTAATATTAAATCTACTAATGTTGGTATCACATTAGATAAAGGTGATGTTATGATTTTTCTAGATCGTGAATTAAACCCAACCGAAAATGAGCAAGCTGAAAGTCGCTTTTTTCCAACTCAATTAAACGATAATAAAACTAGAGAAATTATTAATTTATATTGTGCTAATACTATCGATTTAAAAATTAGAGACATCCTTAATAATAAAATTGATATTAATAAAATAATTAATGATCAAGGTATTAAATTTTTTGAATAATTTTATTATGTTTAATAAACTAAACGAGGATTAAAAACAAGATCTGCATTATTATTAGGAATGAATTGTTCATCATTAATTTCAAGAATATATTCTTGCAATAAAGGCGCAAATTCGTTTGAAGATTGAAAAGAATGAGTGTTATCAATGATTTGTTGACTTTCAAAAAATTCTCTATAATCACCATTATCTTCTTCATCATTTAAACAACAAAAAAGACCTGAAATAAAACCAAAAAGAGCACCAGTAAAACATCCTGAAAGCACTGTTATAGCTGAAGTAATATCAAATTCAAGAATATTTTGTTCTCTTTTTTGATATAGATCAGAAAGAGTAAACAAACTACCTCCAATAATATTTCCTAAACAAGTTGCTAATATTATTTTTTTATTAATCATGTTATTTACCACCTTTTTAACATTTAAATTATTGGTTTAGACATTTTTTTTAAATTAAATGCTTTTCAAGCAAGAGCATCTGCTTCATCATTATATATATTACCACTATGACCTTTAACTCATTTAAAATAAACATTAACATCTTTTGCTATTTTATCATAAAATGCTTTATATGCCTTTGTTTCTACTTTAGTAGTTTTTCATTCACCAGTACATCATTTACTAATTCCAACATAATCATGACAAATTAAAATTGATTTTATATTATTTTCCAAAGCTAACTGCATTGCCTTTTGTGCACCCATTATTTCTCCAGCAACATTTCTTAATTTTGCTCAATTTTCATCATCAAATTTTTCATAAAATATATCTTTTTTGCCATTATTTAAGAAAACAAGTCCATAAGAAAATTGATTAATTTCTTCTTTAAAACTACCATCAGTATATGCTATTACTTCATATTTATAGTGATTTTCAGATTTTATTTGAATTTTATCATCTAAATAATCTTGAGCTTCTTTTTTAGTTGCAAATTTTTTATACTGAGCACCAGCATAACCTCTAATTTGTGTTTCACATTCATTCCAGTTTTCAAATATTCCGATGACTCTACCTTTTTTTACTGCATAAAATTTACTTGCCATAATTATGACTCCTCTATTGTTTATTTTAATTTTACAATAATATTAAATTTTATCTAATTAAAATTACAACTAAAAGCAAAAATATTGCTAATGCTAATTAGCAAGTGACTTTACTAATTAAATAAAATGGCACAAAAAAATATTTATTATTTTAAAATTTTAATTTTTAAATTTGGGTCATTTGTTAGGATCATTTTCAAATCCTGAATTTTTAGCAAATCATCCATGTCATAATACTTCATTTACATTTCATTTTGATAAGTCTTTATTAAATAAAGAAGCTTTATAAAACATATAACCCATATCCACCACTTTTGAAGTATCTCACTTCGAAATATCTTGATTAAATGCCACTGCTCCAGCAAACATACAACGCATGCTTGTAACATCATTTACAATTCATTTTGAAATATCTTGATTAAATGATAAACAATTTCGAAACATATTATTCATATTTGTTACATTATTATCATAGAGTAAATTTGTAATATTACCATTAAATAACGAAGCACCATAAAACATTGAACTCATATCTCTCACATTAATTATATTTCAAGATAAATTTTGATTAAATGATAAAGCACCATAAAACATTGCATGCATAGTTGTTACATTAACTACATCTCAGTTTGAAATATCTTGATTAAATTTTTTTGCTCCAGCAAACATTGAACTCATATTTGTTACGTGTGCAATATTTCAACTTGATATATTTTGATTAAATGATGAAGCATTACTAAACATATAACTCATATCTACTACATTTGATGTATTTCATTTTGAAATATCTTGATTAAATGCTCTTGCATCCATAAACATATTTTTCAAAGATCTAATTTCTGATGGTAAATGATCAGATACTTTTTCTATTGTTACTGGCATTTTAACAACTTGAATTATTCCTTCTCGATTTTGAAAAAATCCAATTTGAATAACCTCTTTGCTATTTATATTTGATAAATCTACTTCACTAGTTTTCACTTGTTTTCCATCTTTGTCAATTTAAATTGTATCTTGCTGAATTTTATTATCTAAAAATTGAATTTTTTGTGAACTTGTATTTAAGATAACATTAGTTAAATTACCCGTAATTGCTAAAATACTTAATGTTGTTAATAATGATTTCATAATTAATCACCTTCCAAGTTTTCTCCAATAACTTCTTAAAATTTAAGAAGATAAATATATTTTAGTATTTTTTAAAAAAATAAATAAACAATAAGTTATAAAAAAACAAAGCATTACAATTATCTTTAAATTTAAATTAAATAAAAAATTATCAATGTACTTGCAAAATGTTCACCGATAACTAAACTATTTTTAAATTGAAACTATTTTTTATTATTAAATTGCTAAATTGCTAAATTGTAAAGGTAAGTGCAACTAAATTATTTTTCTATCCAAATATTCGATTGGTGAAAGATAATTTAATATTTTTCTCGGTCTTTGATTTAAAGACAATATAAATTTATGAACTTCATTTTTATTAGTTTTTGAAAAAATAAATTTTTTAGGAAATTTTTCTCTAATTAAACCATTAGTATTTTCATTAGTACCTCTTTGTCAAGGTGAATATGGATTGGCAAAATAAATTTTTACATCTAAATTTTTTTCAAGTTGTTGTCAATTTGAAAATTCTTTGCCACGATAAAAAGTAATAGTTTTAACAATGTTTTTAGGAAGAATTGATAAATAATAACTGACATTTTTATTAATAACTTTAGTAGTTCTGTTTTTAACTAATATTGCTAAAGTAAATCGCGATACTCTTTCAACTAAAGTTATTAAACATGATTTGCTTTTACCTCGTGATGATACTATAGTATCTCCTTCTCAATGACCAAGTGTTATACGATCATTAACATTTATATCTCGTTCTTTAATTGATTTACCATTAAACTTGCCACGATTTTCTTTAGATTTTCGTTTTTTACCTTTTCTTCTTAAATTTTTACTAGTAACTTTATCAAGCATTCCAAAATAAATTCAAGTATAAATTGTTTTAAAACTAATAACTCATTGTTTATGAAAATTTTTAATTCTGCCATAAATTTGTTCAGGTGATCAACCTAATAGTAATTTTTGTTGTACATATTTTACTAAATTCTTATTTTTAAACTTATGAAAACTAATATGTGATTGTTTTCGATTTTCAGCTTTATTTTGTGCAATTAATGAAAAATAATGATTATTATCTTTATTTCTATTAATTTCTCGAATAATAGTACTAATACTTCGATTAAGATTTTTAGCTATTTCACTAATTTTAAATTTAAATTTCAATTGATTCTCAATATAAATCCTTTCATCTATGCCAAGATGTTTATAACTCATATAAAAACTCCTTACTTTTTTCTAAACTAAATTTAGCATTATGAAATTTTTATATGAGAATTTTTTGCAATTTTATTTACTTGCACTTACAAGTATAATTCAGCATTAATCCTCCTCAATTTTTACCAATAACTTCTTAAGTTTAAGAAGATAAATATATTTTACATACTTTTAATTATTTTTTAACACTTTTTTCATAAAATTGTATACTAATAACTTATTAACTAAATCTATTGCACTATTTAAAATAATATAAATTTTAATATATAAAAAACTTAAAATATAAAAAAATAATTAATAAAATGATAAAACAGAAATCATGTAAAATGTATAATATAAATTTAAAGGGGGTTAATTAGATTATGCCAATTATTACAACTAAATGCTATATTTCATCATGTGAGAAAGAATATACATTTGACTCTTTATATCGTGATAAATTTATATATTGCAGTGGTAAATGTTATCAACAAGCATTCAATAATACAGTAACAAAATATACACAAAAATAATAAGTTAGTTTTGGAGAGATATTATGAAAAAAGAAAAATTATTAGAATTGATTAACAATAAAATATTATAAGGTTTTTAAAAATGAAAAAAAAGATATTTAAAGAAACTGTTGATGATAATTATTCAACAAAGAAAAGTATTAACTATTATAATAATTGAATGATTATAATTTTTTCATGATTAACAAGTGTAACTTTACTAATTAGTTGAGTTTTATGAATTATTTTCTTTAAAAGAGAAACTACTGATTTATTAATCCTTATTGATAATTTAATCACTAAGAAATTTTTTAAATTCAATTTAACTTTTCCAACTCTGACAATTGCAGTATTGGGTTTTGGTTTCATAATTTTAGGTGTTGTTGCCTTTCCTTTTATTTTTTTAAAAAATAATGATTTTATTTCCTTAATATTAACTAGAATTATGTTATGAATATCATTATTTTTTATTATTGGATCAATTTTATTTTTTTCCTTTGGCGGATATGTTGCTTTTTATAAATTTGCTTCTACGATAACTATTCGGAAAAAACTATTTTTCATTATTCCATGAGGATTAGAATTTTTTTATTTTATAGTTTTAATAATTTCTTGTATATGCTTTATTAAAAAAAGTAGAAAAAAGAAATATATGTCACTAGAAGCAAAAGCACTATATTCACAAAATGAAATTAATCAAAAAATAACTTCTTCAACAAATAATGAAGAAGAAGAAACAATATGAACACCACAACAAATTGAAGAAGTATGAAATAAAGGAGAAATTATTAATAATTTTAATCCACAATTATACCGTCGAGATTATGCAGGTGCCTTAATGTTTTGACATAATTTTATTGCACAACCGAAGCTTAATGATCCAATTGAAAGTTTAAATTGAACTATTGTTTATGAACGCCCCACCACAGCAGATGGAACTAATTATATTAAAAATTTAGTACCCATGAATAATAGTAATGCTGTTACTAAAGGTAATAATTTCCCCCATTGAACAACTTCAGTCACTTATGACAGTAAAAAAAATAAAAACATATTTAAAAAGAAGTCATGAAAACATAAAGAAAAAAATCAAATAGAATAAAAAAACATATTTAAAAAACTAAGTATTTTAATACTTAGTTTTTTAAATAAAGATTGATTATCCAATTTTAGTTTTAGTTTCAACATTACTTGCTAATACTGTATCCAATACATCTTGACCACCACGGACCTGATGTTGTTCTGGATCAATGCTATGTAACATAATAATAACTTGATAAGCAACATTGATTTTCATACGATTAAATAATTTTGAAGCTTCCTCAATATAAGCTTGTAAGGGATTTAACTGCGCATAACCACGCAAATGGATTCCTGCACGCAGTTTACTTAAAGCATCAATGTGATTAGTTCAATATTGATCAAAAGTTTGTAAAATAACACTATTTTCAATTTGTTTTATAATAACATCATTTAACTTTTCTCTTTTTTCAAGATAAAAATTATAAGATTTTTCAACAATTAAATCAATATTTTCTTCAGTACTTAATCGATTTAACTTTTCTGCTATTAAATCATTAGGCTTAATTAATTTATTTTCAATACCTTTAACTAATTCATCATAATCAATAAACTGTTCTCTACCAACAACTTTATTAAAAATATTTAGTAAATCACGTGCTACTGTTCTGTGCATATTTTTGATTAAATCTAATAAATCATCAGCAAGTAAAATATTATCACGTTGATGATATGTAGCTTCACGATGCTGAGCAATAACATTATCATAATCTAATAAGTTTTTTCGTGCATCAAAATTCATACCTTCAATTTTTTGTTGTGCTCTAGTAATTGATCTAGTTAACATTTTTGATCTAATATAGTCTTCACCTAAACTTGCAAAAGCTTTTTTTAATTTTTCACCACCAAAACGTAACATCAAATCATCTTCAATTGAAACATAAAATCGTGAAAATCCAGGATCACCTTGTCTTCCGGCTCTTCCACGTAATTGATTATCAATTCTTCGTGCTTCGTTTCTTTCGGTACCTAATACAGCAAGGCCACCAAGTTCAATAACACCCTTACCAAGTTTAATATCAGTTCCACGTCCTGCCATATTAGTTGCTAAAGTAATTGATCCTTTTTCACCAGCTCTAGCAATAATATCAGCTTCACGAGCATGATTTTTAGCATTTAAAATCTCATGCTTAATTCCTTCCAAAGTTAACATATTAGCAATTCGTTCTGATACATCAACATTAGCAGTACCAATCAAAATTGGTTGTCCTTTAGTATGTCGTTCTTTAACTTCTGCAATTAAAGATTTAAATTTAGCATTTAATGAAGCAAAAACATGATCGGGTTTATCTTCTCGAATAATTGGTTTATTAGTAGGAATCTTAATTACTCTCATATTATAAATTTTTACAAATTCTTCTTCTTCGGTTTTAGCAGTTCCTGTCATACCACTTAATTTATTATATAAACGGAAAAAGTTTTGATAAGTAATAGTAGCTACTGTTGTTGTTTCTTGTTGAATTGTAACATTTTCTTTAGCCTGTAAAGATTGATGAAGTCCATCACTATATACTCTACCAGGCATTAATCTACCAGTAAACTGATCAACTAGCACAATTTCACCATCTTTAACAACATATTCTACATCTAATTTGAAAACATGATTAGCACGAAGTGCATTTTGAATATGATGAAATAATTCCGAGTTATCAATATCAAATAAATTTTTTAAATTAAACTGTTTTTGAGCTTTATTAACACCCGTTACTGTTAATGCAATTTGACGTGATTCTCAATCAATTTTATAATCTTCAGGTATTAAAGTTTTTGCAAAAACATCTGATGCTTGATATAAAGGAGTACGATTTTTTGAACCACCAGAAATAATTAAAGGTGTTCTTGATTCATCAATTAAAACAGAGTCCGCCTCATCAATGATAGCATAATTAAGCTGACGTTGAACTTTTTCTGGATAAACCTTAACCATATTATCACGCAAATAATCAAAGCCTAATTCCGAATTAGTTGTATATGTAACATCTTTTAAATACGCTTCACGTTTTTGATTAGTAGAATGATCACGAAGACTAACGCCAATAGTAATTCCCAAAAATTCTAAAATTGGTCGATTTAATTCAGCATCTCTTGCCGCCAAATATTCATTAACAGTAATAACATGAACACCTTTACTACTTAAAGCATTTAGATAAATTGGCATCACAGCAGTTAAAGTTTTTCCTTCACCAGTTCGCATTTCAGCAACATCACCATTATGAAGAACAATACCACTAATTAATTGAACAGGATATGGATGTAATCCACTAATTCTTCGTGCTGCTTCTCTAATTGTCGCAAAAACTTCAACTAAAATATCATCTAAAGTCTCACCTTCTGCCAATCTGGTTCTGAATTCAACTGTTTTATTTGCTAATTCTTCATCTTTAATTTTTCTCATTGTTTCATCAAGGCTAATTATTGCCTTAACTTGTTTATTAATTTTTCGTAAAATTTTACGATCTCACATAAAGTAAATCACCATTTTTTTCTTTATTATTACTTATACTTATTATTACTTGTAAAGTAATAAAATCTTTATTATTTTAACATAAAAAAACTTAGAAAACTTAGTACCCAAAAAAAAATTGTATTTATATTATATTTTTTTCTTTCTCTTCGAAGTTAGAAAAAATAATTTACTATAATTATTTTAATTACGCTGAATTATACTTGTAAGTGCAAGTAAATAAAATTGCAAAAAATTCTCATATAAAAATTTCATAATGCTAAATTTAGTTTAGAAAAAAGTAAGGAGTTTTTATATGAGTTATAAACATCTTGGCATAGATGAAAGGATTTATATTGAGAATCAATTGAAATTTAAATTTAAAATTAGTGAAATAGCTAAAAATCTTAATCGAAGTATTAGTACTATTATTCGAGAAATTAATAGAAATAAAGATAATAATCATTATTTTTCATTAATTGCACAAAATAAAGCTGAAAATCAAAAACAATCACATATTAGTTTTCATAAGTTTAAAAATAAGAATTTAGTAAAATATGTACAACAAAAATTACTATTAGGTTGATCACCTGAACAAATTTATGGCAGAATTAAAAATTTTCATAAAGAGTGAGTTATTAGTTTTAAAACAATTTATACTTGAATTTATTTTGGAATGCTTGATAAAGTTACTAGTAAAAATTTAAGAAGAAAAGGTAAAAAACGAAAATCTAAAGAAAATCGTGGCAAGTTTAATGATAAATCAATTAAAGAACGAGATATAAATGTTAATGATCGTATAACACTTGGTCATTGAGAAGGAGATACTATAGTATCATCACGAGGTAAAAGCAAATCATGTTTAATAACTTTAGTTGAAAGAGTATCACGATTTACTTTAGCAATATTAGTTAAAAACAGAACTACTAAAGTTATTAATAAAAATGTCAGTTATTATTTATCAATTCTTCCTAAAAACATTGTTAAAACTATTACTTTTGATCGTGGCAAAGAATTTTCAAATTGACAACAACTTGAAAAAAATTTAGATGTAAAAATTTATTTTGCCAATCCATATTCACCTTGACAAAGAGGTACTAATGAAAATACTAATGGTTTAATTAGAGAAAAATTTCCTAAAAAATTTATTTTTTCAAAAACTAATAAAAATGAAGTTCACAAATTTATATTGTCTTTAAATCAAAGACCGAGAAAAATATTAAATTATCTTTCACCAATCGAATATTTGGATAGAAAAATAATTTAGTTGCACTTACCTTTACAATTTAGCCTTTAAAAAATTTACGTTGGTCAGCTCTAAACCATTGAATTTGCATATCTGTAAAAAATGGAATTTGCTCCTTTGTAAACGATTGAATTTGTTGGCCTATTAAAGATTGAATCTGTTCCATTGTCAACTCTTGAATCTGCTCTTTTGTAAAGTATGGAATTTGTTGTTCTGTAAATGATGAAATTTGCTTTTCTGTAAATCAAGAAATTTGCTCTTTTGTAAAAAATGAAACTTGTTCTGGTGTAAAAAATGGAATTTGTAATAGTGTAAATCAACGAATTTGTTCTAATGTAAATGAAGCAATCTGTTCTTTTGTAAAATTTGGAATTTGCTCTTTTGTAAAAAGTGGAATTTGCCATAATCAAAATGACTCAATTTGAATGGGTGTAAAAGCTGCAATTTGAATTGGTAAAAATGATTGTATTTGGTCTTCTGTTAAATGTAAAATTTGTATTTTTGTAAACGCTGGAATTTGATCTTCTGTCAATGACTGAATTTGCCATAATCAAAAAGACTGAATTTGCAACGGCAAAAATGATGCAATTTGTTCTCTTGTAAATGCTGCTACTTGCAACGGCAAAAATGATTTAATCTGTCATAATCAAAATGAATCAATTTGAATGGGTGTAAAAGCTGCAATTTGAATAGCCAAAAATGATTGTATTTGTTGAATTGTAAAAAGTGGAACTTGTTGTTTTGTAAAATCTACCACTTGCAACGGCAAAAATGATGCAATTTGAGTAGCCAAAAACGATTGAATCTGGCTAGGAGTAAAAGCCGTAATTTGTGATGGTAAAAACAATGAAATTTGCTCTTTTGTAAAAGATACAATTTGTATTTCTATAAATTTTGAAACTCGTGATGGCAAAAATGATGCAATTTGAATAGATGTAAAATATGGAATTTGTGTAACATTAAATGACCTAATTTGTATAGGCGTCAATGCTTGAATTTGTTCAGTTGTAAATAATGGTATTTGTTGATTTGTTAAATGTGAAACTTGCTCAATTGTCAATGAAACAATTTGTACTTTTGTCAATGATTGAATCTGTTCTTCTATCAATGACTGAATTTGTGATAACGTAAAAATTTAATCTGCTCTGTTGTAAATGACTGAATTTGTTCTTTTGTCAACGATTGAATTTGTCATGACCAAAATGAAGAAATTTGTGTTTTTGTAAAATGTAAAATTTGTGATGATGTAAATGAACGAATTTGTTCTATTGTAAAAAATGAAATTTGTGTAAAAAATGAAATTTGTTCTGTTGTAAAAAGAGGAATTTGTTCTGATGTAAAAAGTGGAATTTGTAATGACGTAAATGACTCAATTTGAATTGATGTCAATGCTTGAATCTGATCTTCTGTAAAAAATGGAACTTGTTCTTCTGTTAATGATTGAATTTGTAATAATGTAAAAGATTTAATTTGTATAGGCAAAAATGATCTAATTTGTATAGGCGTCAATGCTTGAATTTGAATAGGAGTAAACGCCTTGATTTGATTTTCTGTAAATGATACAACTTGTTCTGGTGTAAATGATACAACTTGTTTTTCACTAAAATACGGAATTTGCAAAGGCAAAAATGATGCAATTTGTTCTTGTGTAAATGCTGCTACTTGCAACGGCAAAAATGCTTGAATCTGAATAGGAGTAAACGCCTTGATTTGATTTTCTGTAAATGATACAACTTGTTCTCTTGTCAATGACTGAATTTGTGATAACGTAAAAGATTGAATTTGTTCTGATGTAAATGATACAACTTGTTCAATTATTGATTAATTATTTTTTTGTTTATTAAAAGTTGAAATTATTTTTCTTCCAAAAAATTTACGCTGCTCTAATGTAAAAATTTGTTTTTGTTCTGGCGTAAATGATGCAATATGTTTTTCTGTAAATTCTGGAATTTGTTCTTTTGTAAAAGCAGAAATTTGCAACGGTGTAAACGTAGGGATTTGTTCGATTGTAAAAAGAGGAATTTGTTGTGGCGTAAATACAGAAATTTGCAACGGTGTAAACGTAGGGATTTGTTCTGGTGTAAAAATTGGGATTTGTTCATATGTTAAATACGGAATTTGTTGTGGCGTAAATGATGCAATCTGTTTTTTTGTAAATGACTGAATTTGTCATAATCAAAATCATTGAATTTGTTTGGGTCTAAATGATTTAATTTGTTCTGCTGTAAAAAGTGGGATTTGTTCTGGTAGCAATGATTGAATTTGATATTTAGATAAAGCTTTTATTTCATGATCTGTTAAAATTGATATTTTTATTGAAGGTATTATTGAAATCATTGTTGTACTAGATTCTACTTGTAAAGTCTTAAAAAATGAAATATTACTATTAATGATAGGTTCTTCTTGTAAAAGAGGTTTAACAATCAATGAATAATTATTAGGCATGTGCTTTTCCTTTCCAAATAAAAACCCATTTACTTTAAAATAAAGTAAATAGGTCAAAAACTTATATTTATATTTTAATATTTTTCTCTATCTATTAAGTGAATCTTACACTATTTTAAGAATATTATTATAAATATTATTTATAAGCAATTTTAATTTTAATGTTCATCAATAACAACAATTATTTTTTGACTAACATTGTTAATTTGCTAAATTGTAAAGGTAAGTGCAACTAAATTATTTTTCTATCCAAATATTCGATTGGTGAAAGATAATTTAATATTTTTCTCGGTCTTTGATTTAAAGACAATATAAATTTATGAACTTCATTTTTATTAGTTTTTGAAAAAATAAATTTTTTAGGAAATTTTTCTCTAATTAAACCATTAGTATTTTCATTAGTACCTCTTTGTCAAGGTGAATATGGATTGTCAAAATAAATTTTTACATCTAAATTTTTTTCAAGTTGTTGTCAATTTGAAAATTCTTTGCCACGATCAAAAGTACTAGTTTTAACAATGTTTTTAGGAAGAATTGATAAATAATAACTGACATTTTTATTAATAACTTTAGTAGTTCTGTTTTTAACTAATATTGCTAAAGTAAATCGTGATACTCTTTCAACTAAAGTTATTAAACATGATTTGCTTTTGCCTCTTGATGATACTATAGTATCTCCTTCTCAATGACCAAGTGTTATACGATCATTAACATTTATATCTAGTTCTTTAATTGATTTACCATTAAACTTGCCACGATTTTCTTTAGATTTTAGTTTTTTACCTTTTCTTCTTAAATTTTTACTAGTAACTTTATCAAGCATTCCAAAATAAATTCAAGTATAAATTGTTTTAAAACTAATAACTCACTCTTTATGAAAATTTTTAATTCTGCCATAAATTTGTTCAGGTGATCAACCTAATAGTAATTTTTGTTGTACATATTTTACTAAATTCTTATTTTTAAACTTATGAAAACTAATATGTGATTGTTTTCGATTTTCAGCTTTATTTTGTGCAATTAATGAAAAATAATGATTATTATCTTTATTTCTATTAATTTCTCGAATAATAGTACTAATACTTCGATTAAGATTTTTAGCTATTTCACTAATTTTAAATTTAAATTTCAATTGATTCTCAATATAAATCCTTTCATCTATGCCAAGATGTTTATAACTCATATAAAAACTCCTTACTTTTTTCTAAACTAAATTTAGCATTATGAAATTTTTATATGAGAATTTTTTGCAATTTTATTTACTTGCACTTACAAGTATAATTCAGCACTTAAATAAATATTGATCTCTAACACTAATATTATTGTTGCTAAATATAAGAACACCAATAATATTATCAAAATAATCAGTAGTATCTCATCAAATATTATGTTTAATTATCGATAAAAGCCAATCTAAGTCATTAAAACTTAAGTTTTTCTTTCATCAAAGATTTAAAAATTCCATTGCTGTATATTGAAATTCACGATTTTTTTGTAAATATAATGTTTCAAATAACTGTTTTTTTATTTACTAACGATAAATTTTTATTTCATTTATTTAAAAATAATTTTACTAATGGTTTTCGTTTACTAGTTAAAATTCCATAAAATTCAAAATTATTGATTAAAAATTTTTCTTGTTTAATTTTAGTATTGATATTAGCATTATTAATAAAAATTGTCGTTAATATTTTTATTTATTCATTAAATTTTTCCATATATACCTTTCTATCTATATAAAATATTTTATCTTAAAAATATTGAAGGGAAAGTACTCATTAAAATAATCATTATTATTGCTAAACAACTAAATATGCATAATCTAAGAATATGACGAAAATGTTTTTTATTTAAATAATTAATTGTTTGATTTAAATACATTAAATTTCATTTATTAATTGGCAATTGATAATAATCCAAAATAGCGATTAAAATTGCATGTCGTTTAAATGATTTACATTTTTTATAGTATTTAATATGGAATGAAATTTCATTTCAATGCTTAAAACTAAAAATATTATTAAGATCCATTAGTTCCAAAACAATTTCTTCGGGTGTAAAATCAGCATTTGCTGCATAAAAAGATTTGAATTGCTTATTTTGTTTAATTCAATATTTAATCTCATAAATAATCATAAATAATGCAATTACTAATACCATTACCACTGTTAAATCTTTAAATATATTTACCGCATACAATAATTTTCGAAGTTCAAAACTAATTTTTTGATCAGTTTTATCAATAACAGTTAATAATATTGAAAGAATTATTGAAAATATTGATAAAAACAATGCTAATATATCCATAATTCTAATTTTTTGTGTACATTTTAATTTAATATATTTAAATAAATCTTTAACAACAATATTAACATCAATTGTTAATGTTAAATTTTGTATATTTGTTTGTATTTCTTCATACCTAGCTTCTTCTAACTTTTCTTCATCATCATCAAAAAACATAGTTTTCCCTCCATCCTATATCATAATTTTAACATTATCCGTAACTAAAACTAAAAAAATGAACAACTTAAAAAGTTGCTCATTTTTATATTTTAGTAATAGTTTATTTTGGAGTTCAAGTTTTTAATAAATCATTTTTAATATTACCTACTTGTGGCCCATAAATTACTTGAATAGCTGTACCTTTTTTAAAGATACCAACTGCACCAGTTGATTTTAAAATATTATCATCAACTTTAGTTTCATCAAAAACTGTAACACGCAATCTTGTAGCACAATTGTCTAATAATTTAACATTACTTCGTCCACCAAGACCTTTAAAAATATTTTCTAACATATCATTATTTTTATCTTTATTAGTATCAGGTGTTAATGTTTGTTTCTTTGTCATTTCTGCTTGTAAAGTTTTATGAATAGACTCTGCACCATCAAGATAAGTAATTTCAACTTTATTGGCAATTACTTTAATATTTTTAGTTCCACTTAATCTTAATAAAGCTTTTGAATAAATATTTGCATCTTTTAAAGTTGCAACTAATACTTTATCTTTAGCGTTAACATCAATAATATTTAATGCTCCACCAAGTCCAAGTAATAAATTTTCTACTTTTGTTCTACCTTTTTTTGAAGACTTATCTAAAGAACTTTCAACACTTTGTAAAGCTAAGTTGGTTGCTAATTCTCCTTCTTCACGACCTAAAGTTTTGTAATTTCTTCACTTAATAATGTAATAGAACCCAAAGAAATAAGCAGGTGCCATAATTAATCCAGCACCAAATACTCAATAGAAGCCTGTTTCTTTACCAAGAATACTTGGTAATATTCCAAAGAAAGAAAAGTCAATAAATCCAGCAGCAAAACCTTGACCAACAACTATATTTAATAAATACGCCATCATAAAACTAATTCCTGCCATAAATGCATGGAAAACAAAACATAATGGTGCTACAAATAAGAATGAAAACAACAATGGTTCTGTAACTCCTGTTAAGAAAGAAGTTAGAGCAGCAGATCCTAAAATACCACCAACCATTTTTTTATTTTCTGGTCGTGCTAACATTCACATAGCAAGCGCTGCAAATGGATAACCATATTGCATATATGCAAATCGCCCACTCATAAACATTGTTCCTGGTGTTTGATTCATGTGTCCTACTGCATTAGAAGCAAATTGTCCAAAGAAAATATTGTACGCTCCTACAAATGTGTCAGATCCATTAGTTCACGTACCACCAATTCCAGTATATCAGAAAGGTGCATATTGAACGTGATGCAATCCTGTTGGTATTAATAAACGTTCAGTAATTCCAAAAAACATTGCAATAAATGCTCCACCAACTGTTGGATGAAAATTATCACCAGTTAACTGTCCATCAGTAAGTTGACCTGTATTCATACCAGCTGCTAAGCCATTACCAATTTCTCTAAAAGCAATTAATAACATTGGTCAAATAAAGAAAAAAGCTAATCCCATTCCTATTCCAACAAAAACAGCTAAAATTGGCACAAAACGTTCACCACCAAAAAAAGCTAATACTCTTGGCATACGAATATTGTATGAATGATTATGAACAACTGATACTAATCAACCAACAAGAATGCCACCTAAAACTGAAGTATCAAACGTAGGAAATAATCCTAAGACAGAAGAAAATAAACCAGAAGATTTACCACTTTCTGGAGTAATCTTTGCACCTTCACCTAAACCTCATGGATCAAATCCCAACATTCCTGTTTTAGGATTTCAAAAAAACATGCCACTAATAACTGAAGTCATAACAATAAAAGTAATAAATCCAGAAAGAGCAGCTACACCTTTACTAGCTTTTGCAAAACCAAAAGCAATAGAAATAGCAAAAATCAATCCTAAATTAGCAAAAACAACGTTTCCAGCTGATTGCATAATTGAAAAAATATTAATAATACCAACAAGACTATCATGATTAGGTAATTGCTTTAAAGAACTAGCAACTCCACCACCAATTCCTAACAATAAGCCAGCTATTGGTAATGTGGCTATTGGTAAAACAATGGCTCTTGATAAGTTTTGCATTTTACCAAACATTTTGCCACCTAATTTATTAAAAGTTCCTTTAAAAGTAAAACTAGGATTTTTCTTATCCTCAGGAGTTGTTTGTTTACTATGAAAAAATTTACTCATTTTCTCACCTCCATTCTATATTGTTCTATACAGATGAGAATTTTATTCTATACAGATAAAAATATTATATATATATATATATATATATAATAGTAAAAACAACAATAAAATAAATAAAAACGATTTTTTTACTACTATAATAGTAATTTCGGAGAAATTTTATAATATATATAGGTATTATCAATAACTACTATAAATTTTAATAATATATTGTAATTAAAAAAATAGTAAGTATTTTAAAACACTTACTATTTTTATTTTTTTAATTTTAAGTATTAATTTAAATTAAACCAAATATCTAAACCAATAAATTTAATAATTAACGTACCAATACAATAAGTAAAAACTAAAGTTGTTAACATATATAAAATTCATGATTCTTTTATTCTTTTATGATCAAGAAATTTATTAAAAGGAATTGCTTTTACAGCAAATCCGCTAGCAATAAAACTAAAAAGATAAATACTTATTTCAATTATTCATTTTATTAAATGTGAATCATGCATATTTATTAACCTCCACTAACCCTTTTAATACGCTCATCAAATACCTTTGTTTCTTGCTCTTTTAAAATTGATGTATATTCAACTTTATCACTAATAATACGAACCATATGTAAATCAGTTACCAAAAGTCCACCAGAAATCGTTAAATTACGAATTTTTTCTTTAATTTTAAATGACATTTTCGATATTTGAATATTAGCAATCAAAGGTGTATGCCATTCAAGAATACCAACATAGCCTTCAGTTGTTTTAACATTAACTCACTGTACTTCTCCATCGAAAAAAATACCATCAGGAGTAATAATTTTAAGATTTAATGCCATACTATCACCTTCAATTATCTCAATTTCTTTGCCTTTTCAATTGCTTGTTCAATAGTTCCTACATATAAAAACGCTTGCTCTGGTAAATCATCACATTCACCATCTAAAATTTGTTTAAAACTATTAACAGTTTTACTAATCGGAATATAAATACCATTTAAACCCGAAAATTTTTCAGCAACATGAAATGGTTGTGAACAAAAATTACGAATTCTTCTTGCTCTAGCTACTATTTTTTTATCTTCTTCGCTCAACTCATCCATTCCTAAAATACCAATGATTGGTTCTAATTCAGAAAAACGTTGAATTGTTTCAATAACTCTTTGCGCAACATCATAATGCTCCTGACCAACAATAGCAGGATCTAACATTCTTGATGAAGATTGTAAAGGATGAACAGCAGGATAAAGCCCTAAAGCAGCAATATTACGATCTAAAACAATTTTGGCATCCAAGTGAGTAAATGTTGTCGCAGGAGCTGGATCAGTTAAATCATCAGCTGGTACATATACTGCTTGTACAGATGTAATAGAACCACGTGTTGTTGATACAATACGTTCTTGTAAAGCACCCATTTCTGTCGATAATGTTGGTTGGTACCCTACTGCTGAAGGCATTCTTCCTAATAAAGCTGATACTTCACTACCAGCTTGTGTAAAACGAAATATATTATCAATAAATAATAATACATCTTGTTGTTTTTCATCACGGAAGTATTCAGCAATTGTTAAACCAGTTAATGCAACACGCATTCTAGCACCTGGTGGTTCTGACATTTGACCAAACACTAAAGCAGTTTTACTAATAACACCTGACTCTTGCATTTCATAATATAAATCATTACCCTCACGTGTTCTTTCGCCAACTCCTGAAAAGACAGAAATACCACCATGTTCTTTAGCTATGTTATTAATTAATTCTTGAATTAAAACTGTTTTACCAACTCCAGCTCCACCGAATAAACCAATTTTTCCACCTTTAGCATAAGGTGCTAATAAATCAATAACTTTAATTCCTGTTTCTAAAATTTCAGATTTTGATTGTAATTCATCAAAACTAGGAGGTGTACGATGAATAGGATATTTTAATTTAGTTTTAAGTTCTTTACCATCATCAATGACTTCACCCAATACATTAAAAAGTCTACCCAAAACTTCTTCACCAACAGGAACACTAATTGGTATTCCTAAATCAACTGCTTCAAGACCACGTAGTAATCCTTCAGTTGGACCCATTGAAATACAACGAACACTATCATCACCAATATGTTTTGCAACTTCAACAATTAATTTTTGACCATTATTATCAATACTAATAGCATTATTTAAATTAGGTAAACTATTATCATTAAAACGAATATCAATAACTGGACCTGAAATTTGAACAATTTTTCCAATATTTCGTTTAGTTGGTAATTGTTTACTAGTTTTAACACTTTCTTTGCTATTAACTACTTTTTTAGTCACTTTTGCTTTTACTTTAGCAATAACTTTAGTGTTATCTTTTTTTAAAGAATTTTTATCACTAACATTTTTTTCTTTAATTGTTATAGATTTTTTACTAGTTGCATTTTTCATTTTAGTTTACTCCTTTATTATGATGATTGGGCATCAGCGCCACCAATAATTTCTGAAATTTCTTGGGTAATAGCACCTTGACGGGCACGATTATAACTTACTAATAATTTATCTTTCATTTCTTTGGCATTATTTGAAGCATTTTCCATTGCTAATCTTCGTAATGCTTGCTCTGACACTTGTGATTCTACTAATGCACCATAAACAATGGCACCAACATATAAAGGAATAGCACTATTAATAACAGTATTAGCGTCTGGTTCAAAATCAGTTTGAATTAAATTACTTTCTTGATTAGTTTTAATAGAAACAATTGGTAATAAATCAATAATTGTTGGAATTGTTGTTACCGTATTTACATATTTTGTATATGCAATTTTAATAGCATCAGTTTCTTTATTATTAAACTTAGAAAGTAACAACAAAGATATCTCTTGCGACTCATTATATGATGATTGAATGTTAATTTCAGTATAAGATTGCATAATTTTACAATGATGATTAGTAAAGTATGAAACTCCTTTACTACCAATAACAACTATTTCATCTTGTGGTTGATATTGTTCTAGTACTAATTTATTTAAATTATTATTAAAACCACCACATAATCCTAAATTAGAATTAAAAACAACTCATATTGTTTTATTAATAACTTGATCCTTTGTTTTTAAATAAATTGAATTACTTAATTTAGGTATTAGTTGATTGAATGTATCATAAACTTCAGAATAATAAGGTTTAATCATCTCAATTCTTTTACCTACTTTTTTTAATTTAGCTGTTGATACTAGTTGCATTGCTTTAGTAATTTTATAACTAGTATTAACAGATTTAATTTTTTGTCTAATTTGTTCCATGCTTTGAGCCATGATATTTCACCTTACCTTCCTAATACATTATTTGAATGTTTTAATTAGTGTTTCCCATTCTTCAAGACTACCATATATTTTAGGATTATAGTCATTTAGCTTATTAGTCAAATTATAAACAACCTGCATAATGCCTTGACTAATGCTCACTTGTAACTCTTCACTAAATGCTTGATCTTGCTGTAACTTTAAATAACTTTTTCGTTGTTGTTTTTGAAAATAAGTTATTACTTCCTTTTTAAAAGAATCCATCATTTCTACTGGTAATCATTTAATTGCCTTATTTTTAATTGCTAATAAAATAATTGCTTGATCAATTTGATTTAATGGTTCATTTTGTTTTTGTTTTAAAATTTCAATGGCACGTTTACCATGTTCAATAACAGCTCTAGTATTTTCATCTAAATCAGAACCAAATTGTGAAAAAGCTTGTAATTCACGAAATTGTGCTAATTCTAATTTTAATGTTCCACCTGCTTTTTTTATTGCTTTAATTTGTGCTGATGAACCTACCCGTGAAACTGATAAACCTACATCAACTGCTGGACGAATTCCGGCATTAAATAATTCTGACATTAAAAAAATTTGACCATCAGTAATTGAAATAACATTAGTAGGAATATATGCAGAAATATCACCGGCTTGTGTTTCAATAATAGGTAAGGCAGTAATACTCCCACCACCATGTTTTTCATTTAATTTAGCTGCACGCTCTAATAAACGTGAATGAAGATAAAAAACATCTCCTGGATAAGCTTCTCTTCCTGGTGGTCTTCTTAATAATAAGGAAATAGCACGATAGGCCACTGCATGTTTACTCAAATCATCATAAACAATTAAGACATCTTTACCTTCTTCCATTCATTCTTCGGCAATAGTTACTCCTGTATAAGGAGCAATATATTGCAAAGGAGCAACTTCACTAGCAGTAGCAGCAACAATAGTTGTATACTTCATTGCCCCTAGTTGTGTTAATTTATCAACAATTTGAGCAACAGTTGAAGCTTTTTGACCAATAGCAACATAAACACAAAAGACATTTTTACCCTTTTGATTAATAATAGTATCAATAGCAATCGTTGTTTTTCCAGTTTGACGATCACCAATTATTAACTCTCTTTGACCTTTGCCAATCGGAATCATTGCATCAATTGATAATAATCCTGTTGCTAAAGGTTCTGATACAGATTTTCTAGTCATCACACCCAGCGCTATTCTTTCAATCGGTCTAGTTTTCGTAGTTTTAATTGGACCTTTACCATCAATCTTTTGCCCTAGTGCATTAACAACTCTTCCTAAAAGCATATTACCAACTGGTGTTTCAACAACATTACCTGTTCTACTAACAATATCTCCTTCTTTGATACCTGTGTCATCCCCCATTAAAGTAACACCAACAGCAGTTTCTTCTAAACTCAAAACCATACCATAAATATTACTTTTAGAAAAAAATACTAATTCACCATTAACAGCCTTATCTAAACCATGAATTAGCGCAATTCCATCACCGACAGTAACAACAATGCCTTCCTCATTAGCACTAATTTTTTTACCATAATTTTTAATTTGGCTTTTTACAATTTCTGAAATTTGATTAACATTTAAGGACATTTGTTTTACCTCTATTCATGACTTAATAATTCTTGTTTTAATTGATCAATTTGACCTTTAATGGAACCATCAAAAACTTGATTCCGTACTTTAACTTTAATACCGCCAATTAATGATTTATCAATCTTGTTAACGACTTTAATCTTATGTTTAATGACTTTCTCAATTTTCAATTTTATTTGATTTATTTGTTGGTTTGAAAGTTCTATTACTGAATAAATAATGCCATAGTTTACATCTTGATATTCATTACATAATTTGCGAAATTCTTTTAAAATAAAACGAACACACTGGAAATGATGTTCATCAATCAACAAAAAGAAAAAATTTAACATATATGGTTCAATATGATTTTTAAAAGTTTCACTAATAATTTGTTTACGTGTTTCAATAGTTATATTACTACTACTAGTAATATCAATAAATTCTGGATAAGTAGTAAAAATATCAATTAATTTATTACTTTCTTCAGCAAATTGAGTAATTTTTTTTATTTCTCTTGCTAATTGAAAAAGACCATTACTTCATTGATTAGCTAATCCTTCATCTATCATTTAACTTCACCACTATTCCAAATTCTTAATAAAATCAGTAATTAATTGTTCATGTTTTTTAGCATTCATTTCAGCACCAATAATTTTTTTAGCTGCTTCTAATGCTACTACTTTGATTTCTTCGTTAATCTTTGCTTCTACCTCTTTACGAGCACGAACTAAATCACGATTTGATTGATTAGTAATACGCATACTCTCTTCTTGCGCTTTATCAATAATTTGTTTACGCTTATTGTAACCATCATTTTGTGCATTAGCAATAATTTCCTGAGCTTCAATTTTAGCAGCTTTTAATATTTGACTAGCTTCACCACGATCTTGATTAGCTAATGATTGCTTGCAAGCAGCATCATCAAGTTTTTCTTTAATTACTAAATGTCGCGAATGTAAAGCCTTACAAAACGGAGCATAAACTCATCTTCAAAGTACCATTAATAAAATTAATGTTGCAAAAATATGAGCAATAAAAACAGGAAGATTGGGAAATAATTGATTAACAATATCATCACCTGATACTAAATCATTGAAATTAAAATTCATAAAATCACCTACTTTTTAATATTTTTTAATACCTTATGCTACAAATATTAAAATTAGAGAAACAACTAATCCATAAATAGCACCTGATTCGGCAATAGCTGCACCAATAACAAATTGTGTTCTAATTTTAGATTCTACTTCAGGATTACGAGCAACCGCTTCAACAGCTTTACCAGCAGCAAAACCTTGACCAATTCCACTTCCTGCACAAGAAATAGTTGAAATTCCAGCTCCAACAAACTTTAAATTCATCAATCCATTAGGATCAGCTGCTAAATTATTAAAAAAATGAAAGACATGTGTCATTACTGTTGTTAATAATTCCATAATAAATAAATTCTCCTTTTTGTGTTTTATTTTTTTTCCATAATTGAACGTTCGGTATAAATTTCTTCTTCATGATTTATTGCTTGTTGTTTACGAAGTTTTTTTGGTAATTTAATAGTAAGTTCTCCCTTATGAGAACTTCCTTCCTCCATTTGTAACTTCCAATAAACAAGAGTTAAGGTGCCAAAAATTAAGGCTTGAATACTTCCAGCAAATAAATCAAAATAAATATGTAATAATGGTCCAATTACACCAATTAATAAATTCATCTGACCAATAATTGGGATATTACTTCAAATATTAGCAGTTACCCCATAAAGCATTGCCAAAATAATACTTCCACCTAAAATATTACCAAATAAACGAAAAGATAAAGAAATCAAAGGTGCAAATTGAGTAATTAATTCTAGAGGGTTAATAATAAATTTTTTAAAAAATAAAAGTTTCTGAAATTTAATAGCAATATAATATATTCCAATAAAAGTAACTAATGCCATTGATAAAGTAACAGTATACATTGATGACTGTGGTTCAAGACCAATAATCGATAATCAATTACCAATTAAAATATAACCCATTACATATAACAAATAAACTGTCAGGTTTTTATACTTTACACCAAGAACATCAACAACAATTTTTTCAACTGATTTAATTATTAATTCAACAACTAAAACAATACCTCTTGGATCTTCATCAGGCTTCATTCGTTTTACTTTATAGTAATAAATATAACTAATAACACTGATAAAGACTGTTGTTATCAAAATTGTTACCAATTGTGGCATAATTTGTAAATAATTCCAACTTTCCAATCCAGCTAAAGTTTCCATTTAAATTCCTTCTTTTAAGTTATTTTTTTGATATACACATAATGTTGCAGTAATAGTAGCAACCATTAATATTGACATTCCGGCAATTATAGTAAAAATATTAGCAAAGTTAAAGAAAATATTCAAAACTATAATTGAACCATAAATTAACATTCTTAATAAGAATCCAAAATATGCTAAGGTTTGTTTTAAATGTATTCCGCTGGTTAATCATTTTGACGATAAATATAAAAAGCATAACCCAATCATACTTCCTATAAAACCAATATTAAATCCAGCAATTAATAACCAATGGTTTGTATTAATTATAACAGTTATAATTAATCCTACATTAATTAATAATCAATAGCATAACATTGTAAAAAGTATTGAAAGAAAAAGGTTATTTCTAATTTTTTTCATTAAAATATTTATTTAGTTCCAAAAATTCGATCACCAGCATCACCCAATCCAGGTACAATATAACCATCATCATTTAATTCTTTATCCAACGCTGCTAAAAAAATCTTAACATCAGGATGATTATGATTAATTTTCTTAATAGCTACTGGTGCTCCTACAATGGAAACTAAAGTAATATTTTTAAAACCTACTTTTTTTAATTCTTTAATAGCAGCGTCAGCAGTACCACCAGTAGCAAGCATTGGATCTAAGATAAATACTAATGCATCACTTATATTTTTAATATTTTTGGGATATTTAAAAAAATATTTTTGTGGTTTTAAAGTTTCTTCATCACGATAAAGACCAACATGACTAATAATTGCATTAGGTACTACATACTCAAATCCATTTGTCATCCCTAATCCTGCTCTTAAAATCGGAGAAAGAATGATTGTCTTGGTTAATGTTTTACCAATAACTTTAGTAATGGGTGTTTCAACTTCAATTTCATCAAGAGGAATATCTTTAAATACTTCATAAGCCATTAACGTTGCAATTTCGCTTAAATTCTCTTTGAAATCTTTTTTTTGGGTTAAGTGATTTCTAATTCTTGTTAATTTATCTTGTATTAAAGGATGATTAACAATAAACAGATTTTTACTACTTTCCACTAAAAACACTCCTTTATCTTTAATGCGTATATTTTCAATAATTTAAAATATATACTAATATGAAATTTTACGCCTTTTAATTTATAAATCAATAAAATAACAATAAAAATAACGAAAAAAGATAAAAGATTTATTCAAAAATTATTTTTTTAATTGTTAATAACATTCTTATAGTTCAAAATTAACTAAATAAAAATATAATTTATAAATTTTATTTTAATAACTTTGTTTTTATTTTAAAAAATTATAATCTAAAATATAAATTCAATAAATTTCTTTTATTGATATAGAAAATTATATATTTACAATAAACTATTAATAGTAATTTTTGTCTTATTTTTATCAAAAAAAATCTTATGTTAAAATTAAAAGATAAAACTTCATACAAGTTTTTAAACTATTATTTTAATTTTAAAATAAATAGTTTTTTTATTTTGAAAGGAGAAAAAATGAAAAAAATTCAAAAATACTTTACATATACAGGTGGAATATTAGGTGGTAGTGCAGCGCTAAGTGGCATAAGTTATTTTTATTATGATTTAATTTCAAAAAATAAGGAAGCTTTATATGATCCAGAAGCAGGAATGGCACTCTTTGGAATAATGGTTAGTATAACAGGTTCAACTTTTATTGGAGCATTTTTAGGTTCTAAACTAGGATATGGAATTAGCACTTCCATTTCAAATATTTATGATAAATGTTTTCCAACAAATATTTCTGATATTAATGTTGAAAGTAATAACGAACAACAAATATCTGAAAGAACTCCATTATTAAGAAATAACGATATAACAAGTATTAATGGTGAACAATTACCAATAATTAATCAAAATCATTGTCAATTAACTTTTTCATAAACTTAATAAAAATAAATGTTGGTAATTTACTAACATTTTTTATTTATGATTAAATAACAATAAAAAAAAGTTATTGTTTAACACCCATTTTTTTCATTTCTTCATATAACCTATTATTATTTCTATTATTTCATGTACCAAATTGATGATTAAAAGAAGTAAGCAAAGGATAAGAAAACCCAAGTTCTACTAATTTTTTAATACATTTAAAATAATCTCCTTTTAATGGTAAAACAACTTCAGTAACTTTCTGTTTTCATGGTTGTTTATATTGAATACCACTATAAATATCATTTAATTCAGGAACAATAAAAGCATAAATTCCACCAACACCAACTTCCATAAAATTATGTTTATTTGGATGAGGATATTCAAAAATTTTAATATGCAAAACCAAATGTTCTAGTAAATTACAATAAACTAATCGATCAGCATATTGATATGCAAATTGTGACTTTTAAGCTCATTTGGAAGTAGATAACAAAATTGCTTTATCTTCATCAATATGATGAATATATAAACCTTCTTTTCCCCTTGTTATTCCTTGTGATTTCTTAGACATTGTTGCATCTGAAAAATAATTTTTTCAAATACATCCATATTTATTTTTTAAAAAATTACAAACATTTTCATAATTCATTGTTAATAATTTTTATACTTCTGACATGCTTACCCCATACTATACTGCTTTATTTTTATGATAATAATGAAAATCAAGTTTTCTTTTTTATTACCCAAAATAATATAAATTAATCTTTAACAAAAGCTAAGACAAAACTAAAACTACCATGTAATAAAAAATGATAATCATCTTCAATAGCATTAACATTAATATGAACATCATCAAATGTTTTAATAGATTCTAATAAAGTATGACCTTCTACATTAACAATATAGTCACTATCTTGTTTTGCTGTTGCAACAATAGCATTAATTTTACTTTCAATTAATGATAAACAACGTAAAGCAATTGCTTCACCAAAAGTAGTGGTATTAATTTTAATTTTTTCTTCTTGCTTATCAATATTAACATTACTAATGTCTTTAGCTTTTGATACTAATTTTACACAAGCATTAAAACTACCTTTTAAAAAATTACTATTATTTGAAGCAGATACATTAACAGCAAGTGATTCAAATTTATCAATTTTAGCATACATATCATTATGATTAACAATTGTTATTTTATAATCGGTTCCATTTTCTGGTTTTTTTCCTTCTGGAACTAATTTATTAATTTCAGTTTGTACTTTAGTTTTAAATTTAATTAAAGCTGTATTATAAATATCTTTATTTAATTCAACAGGAGCATTAGTAACTTCCATATTAATATTACTAATATCAACATATTTTTGATTTGCATAATTTACCTTATCACATGCAATAAGTGGTAAAGAAATAATGCTCGTTAAAAACATCGTTTTAAATACTTTTAATATTTTTCTCATAGTTTTTCACCTATTATTCTCTCGAAAAAACTAATCTTCTTAGTTTTAACTTTATATTTCTTAATTATTTTTGATTATTAACTTATTATTATTTTGTTTTCTTGAATATTTTTTATAACTATTTGTTCCAATAAAAATATAGTAAATTAAAATATTAATAGAACCTATTAATACTGATATTAAACCAAAATATAACAATAGGCTAACTTTAAAAGAAGAAAAAGAAAATATAATTCCTAAAGTAATTAAAAAAAAGCCAGTAAATTAATAAACTTTCAAGTATTAAATTTAAAGTGTTTTTTTGCCATAATTTTGCTCTTAATAATATATTTTGTATAATTATATCATTTTCACAAAAAAAGCAAAATTTTTAATTATTAAATAATAATCGTTATAAACTAATAATATGAACAGCAAAACTAATTGCTTCTTCATATTTATTAAAAAGAAAAAATAAACGTTTATTTTGAAAATTAATTTCAATACCAATATATTTTTGTTTATTTTTTATATAATTATTTTTTTCTCAAAAAAATGTAATACTTTTAACATTAACTAATGGTATTATTTGTAGTTCAAAAGAATCAATAAAATAAAGATTATTTCGTGAAATTAACAAGTCTATTTGATTTAAAGGTGTAAAATCTGATGATTTGATAAGATTAATGTCTTTAATTTTATAACGTAAAAATAATTTTTTGGCATCACTATATTCAGTTTTTAAAATAATATTTTGGCCAAAAATCTTATTAAAATCTTCATACTTTCCCAAAATGACTTTGTCACTATAATAAATATCTTCTTTAATTTTTTCTATTGAAACTGGTAATTCTTTAGTATTTATTTTTTTTAATTTTAAGTATTTATATAAAGTATTTATATCTTTAGTAATTTTTAATATTTTCTTTTGTTTATTTTTTTTAATTAATAAAATTAGTGCAATTAATAAAATCAATATTGTTGTGCATGCAATAATAATTAAAATTATTCATCAATTCATAGTATTATCTCCTTTTTTAATACTGTTATCTAATTATTATCTAATAATTTTATCATTAAAACTATTAAAAATAGTTGATGGTTTATTTGTTAAAATCTCACCTGCTACTCTATACCTTAAGTTAGGCAAGTTTATATTATGATAATCGTTAATTGGTTGTTCATTACTTAAATTACAACTTGTAGCTACTAAAGGCCCTGTTAATTTAATTAATTTTTGAATAAAATGTGAAGCACTAACTCTAATTGCTATTGTCTTTTTATTTATTCAATATGATGTGTTTAAACTAGGTTGTTTTAAAACTATAACAGTAACTTTACCAGCACTAAAATTATTTATTAAAAATGACTGTAATTGATCGCTAATTATACCAATGCTTTTAGCTTGTTCTCAACTAGCAACTAAAATTGGCAGTTCTTTAGTATAATCACGTTTTTTTATTTGATAAATTTTATTAATAGCTTTGTCATCATTAAATTTACAAACAAGACCATAAATTGTATCTGTTGGTAAAGCAACCACTTCGCCATTAGCAATGATTTGACTAATTTCTTTAATTTTATTTTGCTGTAAAGTTATCATGAAAACACCACTATAAATTTTAACTAAATTATACACCTATTATTTTAAATATAATAGTTGTTTCAAAATAATGAATAAAAAACTTATAAATGATATTTGTGATTTAAAATAAACCTTAAAATTACTAATTAAAGATTGGAAAATCATTCATTAATGGTTTAATAAACATCTTAATTTAATATAGATTAATATTTATATTAGATTTTTATTAAATTAAATATAGAAGGAGAATCAAAAAATATGCCCAAAAGAAAAATAGGAATACAACATACTAATGAAGAAATTGAAAAAATAAGAAAAGAAATTGAAGATAATGATAATAAACCATTTATAATAGAAACAATTTGTATTCAAAATATCATTGAAAAAACAATTGATAAAAAATTTAATAATAATGATTTTACAAAAATGATTTTTCTCAATAAAGAATTAGATAGCACTATGCTAAATTGTAAAGGTAAGTGCAACTAAATTATTTTTCTATCCAAATATTCGATTGGTGAAAGATAATTTAATATTTTTCTCGGTCTTTGATTTAAAGACAATATAAATTTATGAACTTCATTTTTATTAGTTTTTGAAAAAATAAATTTTTTAGGAAATTTTTCTCTAATTAAACCATTAGTATTTTCATTAGTACCTCTTTGTCAAGGTGAATATGGATTGGCAAAATAAATTTTTACATCTAAATTTTTTTCAAGTTGTTGTCAATTTGAAAATTCTTTGCCACGATCAAAAGTAATAGTTTTAACAATGTTTTTAGGAAGAATTGATAAATAATAACTGACATTTTTATTAATAACTTTAGTAGTTCTGTTTTTAACTAATATTGCTAAAGTAAATCGTGATACTCTTTCAACTAAAGTTATTAAACATGATTTGCTTTTACCTCGTGATGATACTATAGTATCTCCTTCTCAATGACCAAGTGTTATACGATCATTAACATTTATATCTCGTTCTTTAATTGATTTACCATTAAACTTGCCACGATTCTCTTGAGATTTTCGTTTTTTACATTTTCTTCTTAAATTTTTACTAGTAACTTTATCAAGCATTCCAAAATAAATTCAAGTATAAATTGTTTTAAAACTAATAACTCACTCTTTATGAAAATTTTTAATTCTGCCATAAATTTGTTCAGGTGATCAACCTAATAGTAATTTTTGTTGTACATATTTTACTAAATTCTTATTTTTAAACTTATGAAAACTAATATGTGATTGTTTTCGATTTTCAGCTTTATTTTGTGCAATTAATGAAAAATAATGATTATTATCTTTATTTCTATTAATTTCTCGAATAATAGTACTAATACTTCGATTAAGATTTTTAGCTATTTCACTAATTTTAAATTTAAATTTCAATTGATTCTCAATATAAATCCTTTCATCTATGCCAAGATGTTTATAACTCATATAAAAACTCCTTACTTTTTTCTAAACTAAATTTAGCATTATGAAATTTTTATATGAGAATTTTTTGCAATTTTATTTACTTGCACTTACAAGTATAATTCAGCGTTATAATGCTTGCCAAATAAATAGCATTCTTCATTTATTATTAATATCTTTAATAAATTTGTAATTATATTGTGGTAAATACTTTTTAATAAGAATAGTTAGTGCTTCTTTTTGATCAAAACCAAATTCAAATGCTAATAAAAAAGATTTTTCTAAAACTGCATGACATTGTTGAAAAATTACTTCATAAAAATATAATCCTTTATGATCAGCAAATAAAGCTAATTTTGGTTCATATTGTAAATTATGTTTTGAAAAAGTATTTGCTGTCTCATCAATATATGGTGGATTTGAAACAATAATATTAAATTTATGATTTTTAAGATTTGTAAATATATCGCTTTCAAAAAAATTAATATTTTTTAGGTTAAAATTATCATTATTAATCTTAGCAATAGTTAATGCATCTTTGCTAATATCACTTGCTACTATATTTCAATTAGGTTTCTTTAACGATAAACTAATAGCAATAGCACCACTGCCTGTCCCTAAATCTAATACTTTTAAATTATCATTATTAAAAATGTTTTGCGCATAGACAAAAACATTTTTAACTAGTTCTTCGGTTTCATTACGAGGAATTAATACTCTATTATCAACAACAAACTTATGATCAAGAAATCATTGATAACCAATAATATATTGTAAAGGATAGCCAGCAACAAATTTTTTAACTAGTTGTAAATATGATTCTAAAAAATCTATTGCTATTGTTTGACTAAGATTTGCATATAATCAAGATAAATCTTTATTAATAAACTTTAATAAAATTATCTTATTAATTTGTTCATTTTTTTTATTAATTTTTTTTGCTAATAAAAGATAATCTCTATAAGTCATTAATTTATACTCCAAAAATAAATATTTTATTGAAAATTAACAGATGAATTATTATTTCTTGAAGTTTTTTTTATTAAATTATTAACAACGAGAATTAAAACAATAATACTAAAAATAAATAAAAAACTAATTGTTAATAAACAAATAATTGGAAAAAGAATAATGTAACTACAAATACTAATAATAAAACCAAAATTATTAATATTATTACCATTAATATTTCGTAAAAATTCTAAATTTTTTCATAATAAATAATGAAAAATTAAACTAGATGCACTAGCAAATCATAATGTTAAAACTAAAAATAAAATGTGAATAATACCACTACTAAAAGTTAATGTAATAAACGTTCCTAATGCCACATATAAAAAAATAACTGATATTAAAAACAAAATTTTTGTTCTAGAGTCTAAAATCTTAAAATCCATAATAATTTCTTCCTTTTTTACTTTAATAATGTAATATTTTCATAAATATTTTCTAATTTTTCTTTTTGTTCACTACTAATTAAAGCAATAATAATTTCATCAATATTACCTTCCATAATACGATCTAACTTTAATAAAGATAATCCAATTCGATGATCGGTTACTCTATTTTGTGGATAATTGTATGTTCTAATTTTTTCTGAACGATCACCGCTACCAACAGCTGTTTTTCTTAAATTACCAATTCTTCCCTGTTCTTCTTCAACTTTTTTTTCATAAAGTTTAGCTCTTAATACCCGCATTGCTTTATCTTTATTATCATGTTGACTTCGTCCGTCCTGTGAAGTTACAACAACACCTGTTGGAATATGAGTAATTCTAATTGCTGAATCGGTAGTATTAACATGTTGACCACCAGCACCACTAGAACGATAAGTATCAATTCTTAAATCATAATTATTTATTTTAATTTCAACTTCATTAACTTCTGGCAATACAGCAACCGTTGCAATTGAAGTATGAACTCGTCCTTGTGATTCGGTTTTTGGAACTCTCTGAACACGATGTCCACCAGCTTCAAACTTTAATTTAGCAAATACATGTTTACCTTTAATCATAAAAGCAATATAACTAAATCCACCATTTATTGCTTCTTTTGCTTCAATAGTTTCAATTGTTCATCGTTGAATTTCACAATACTTACTATACATACGATATAAATCACCAGCAAAAATATTTGCTTCACCGCCACCAACAGCTCCTCTAATTTCAATAATAACATTTTTATCATCATTTATATCTTTAGGAATTAGTGTTAGTTTTAATTCATTTTCTGCTTTTTCTAATTCAATTTCATTTGCTTTAATATCTGTTTTAAGCATTTCACAAAGTTCTTGATCCTGTTCGGTTGCTAATGCCTTTTTTGCTTCAATAATTTCTTTGTTAATTTTTTCATATTTTCAATATTGTTCAATAATTGGTTCTAATCTACTATGTTCTTTTGTTAATTCAGTGTATTTATCACGAGGAATTAATTCGGGATTTTCTAATTGCTTTTCAATTTCACTATATTTTTTAGTAAGTTGCATTAACTGTTCTAATGTTTTTTCATTCATAATATCACACCTGATTTATCTATTCTGATTATTTGTTAAGACACGATGATGACTACGACATCGAGCTTCATATTTTTCTTGCGCACCAATTAAAATAATTTCATCATCATATCTAGCTTCCTGGCCATTAATAATACGTTGTGTTCTTGTTGCGGCTTTACCACATTTTACACAAACAGCATCTAATTTAGTTACAAATTCTGCTAAAGCTAATAATTCTTTAGTAACAGGAAATGGTTCACCACGAAAATCTTGATCTAAACCCGCAACAATAACTTGCTTATTTTGATTTGCTAATGTTTTAATCACTTCAATAATTGATGGTTTAAAAAATTGTACTTCATCAATTGCAACTGCTTCTATTTCTTTATCTACATGTTTTAATATTTGCATTGGATCATCAATTACTATCGCTGTGATAGATACTCCTTTATGACTTACTACTTTTTTAGCATCATAACGAATATCAACCTTGGGTTTAAAAACTAGCACTTTGCGTTTAGCATACTGTAAACGATTTATACGTCGCATAAACTCTTCGGTTTTTCCAGCAAACATACAACCAGTAATTACTTCAATTCATCCCTCATTATAACGACTATACATTTATATCCAACTCCATCTCTAATTTTAATTGTTTGTTAATTCTGGTGATTTACTAGCAATTTTATCTAAACTATCAATCAATTTTTCAACTTCATTAATATTTTGTAAATATGCACCAGCTGCTGTCTGATGACCACCACCACCAAACTTTGCAATAGCATCATTAATTATTCATCTTGCACTACGAACACTAACTTTAATTTTACTATTTATTTGATCATAAGCAGCAATTAATAAAATTTTAATACCATCAATATTTGACATTACATTAACTTGGCTAGTTAAATCTTCTCTAGTTAAAACAACTTCGCCTTTAATATTTAATATTTTATTTTGACTAATAATTTTTGTTTGTAAGTCAGTAATTATTTTATCGTTAAATATTATATAAGCAACACCATTATCAGTAATTTTAAAATTTGATAATATATATCCTTTCAATCTTGCGATTTTTAAACTTTGAATATGCTAAATTGTAAAGGTAAGTGCAACTAAATTATTTTTCTATCCAAATATTCGATTGGTGAAAGATAATTTAATATTTTTCTCGGTCTTTGATTTAAAGACAATATAAATTTATGAACTTCATTTTTATTAGTTTTTGAAAAAATAAATTTTTTAGGAAATTTTTCTCTAATTAAACCATTAGTATTTTCATTAGTACCTCTTTGTCAAGGTGAATATGGATTGGCAAAATAAATTTTTACATCTAAATTTTTTTCAAGTTGTTGTCAATTTGAAAATTCTTTGCCACGATCAAAAGTAATAGTTTTAACAATGTTTTTAGGAAGAATTGATAAATAATAACTGACATTTTTATTAATAACTTTAGTAGTTCTGTTTTTAACTAATATTGCTAAAGTAAATCGTGATACTCTTTCAACTAAAGTTATTAAACATGATTTGCTTTTACCTCGTGATGATACTATAGTATATCCTTCTCAATGACCAAGTTTTATACGATCATTAACATTTATATCTCGTTCTTTAATTGATTTACCATTAAACTTGCCACGATTTTCTTTAGATTTTCGTTTTTTACCTTTTCTTCTTAAATTTTTACTAGTAACTTTATCAAGCATTCCAAAATAAATTCAACTATAAATTGTTTTAAAACTAATAACTCACTCTTTATGAAAATTTTTAATTCTGCCATAAATTTGTTCAGGTGATCAACCTAATAGTAATTTTTGTTGTACATATTTTACTAAATTCTTATTTTTAAACTTATGAAAACTAATATGTGATTGTTTTCGATTTTCAGCTTTATTTTGTGCAATTAATGAAAAATAATGATTATTATCTTTATTTCTATTAATTTCTCGAATAATAGTACTAATACTTCGATTAAGATTTTTAGCTATTTCACTAATTTTAAATTTAAATTTAAATTGATTCTCAATATAAATCCTTTCATCTATGCCAAGATGTTTATAACTCATATAAAAACTCCTTACTTTTTTCTAAACTAAATTTAGCATTATGAAATTTTTATATGAGAATTTTTTGCAATTTTATTTACTTGCACTTACAAGTATAATTCAGCAAAAGATTAAAATTGGGAAAATAATTATTTTTTAATTGCGAATTTATAATAAAAAGGAGTTGTTGCCCTCATTGGTAGTCACTTTCTATTTTAAAAGTATCATCCAAGGCAAAACTAATATCACTATAATAATTAAATTGTAATTTAAATCAATTATCACTAAGAAAACTATTCAAATTACTTTTAAAAGTATTTGAATATAAAGACACCTGATATTCATAAGTAATAAAAGAAAATATTTTTTGAGTAATGTTACTAATTTCTGAAGTTATATTTGGAAATAATTGACTGTCAACTTTAATATTAAGTAAACAAATGAAATTAAAATAATTGGTTTCAAACTTATCAAAATCGATAGCAAACTCTTTAGCAATTATTAATCTAAAATGTTCGACTTCTTTTTTTATACTTAAGTTTAAATTAAATTCAATTTGTTCATCTTTTTCAAGAAAAAAATTAAGTTTAATTTTTCTTACATGAATTGTTAAAAATCATATTAGTTGATCATCATAATATTTTTTATAACCGATATTGATCATTATAATTTCTATTTTTTTGTATATATAGGTTAGGACTTTATCATTAGTTAAGAGAATTTTTTTATCTTTACTAATAAGTTTTATAATAATAATAGCGGTTATAAATCTTAAATGTCATTCATAACCATCTAATTGAAACCCTTTATTATGTTCAAATTTTAATTTTAATCTTAAATTTTGTTCAAAGAAAAAGTTATTCAAGTAAATAATGTCTTTTTTTAAAAAAAAACTTATTTGTGTTACTTATATTGATAAGTCACTCACTACTTAAATATTTTTTTTGTCATACACATATTAAGAACAAATTACTCATTATAACAAAATGATATTCATGGGATATGTTGATAAACTGTGTAAGCAAAGTATTTATTGCTATTATTTCATTGTCACCATTAATTACAAAGTAATCTTGCTTTCTGGAAATATTACAATTACTAATTTTTATTAACATTGTATTAATAAAAGTAATATTTCTTTGTAAAGTTCGAAATGTAACATTAAATTTTTCCATTAGAAATGCTATATTAACCGAACAAGAATACTGAAAATATTTTAATATTTCAATGATACGCCACATTAAAACTGCCCCCGTTATCCTAATTGAAAGATTAAATGAGATTTTCCTTTTCAAAAAATAAAATAGTCACCTTTTGAGTGACAAAATTATTGTTCTTAAATTATTTTTATATGTTATAATGCTTGCCAAATAAATAGCATTCTTCATTTATTATTAATATCTTTAATAAATTTGTAATTATATTGTGGTAAATACTTTTTAATAAGAATAGTTAGTGCTTCTTTTTGATCAAAACCAAATTCAAATGCTAATAAAAAAGATTTTTCTAAAACTGCATGACATTGTTGAAAAATTACTTCATAAAAATATAATCCTTTATGATCAGCAAATAAAGCTAATTTTGGTTCATATTGTAAATTATGTTTTGAAAAAGTATTTGCTGTCTCATCAATATATGTTGGATTTGAAACAATAATATTAAATTTATGATTTTTAAGATTTGTAAATATATCGCTTTCAACAAAATTAATATTTTTTTGGTTAAAATTATCATTATTAATCTTAGCAATAGTTAATGCATCTTTGCTAATATCACTTGCTACTATATTTCAATTAGGTTTCTTTAACGCTAAACTAATAGCAATAGCACCACTGCCTGTCCCTAAATCTAATACTTTTAAATTATCATTATTAAAAATGTTTTGCGCATAGACAAAAACATTTTTAACTAGTTCTTCGGTTTCATTACGAGGAATTAATACTCTATTATCAACAACAAACTTATGATCAAGAAATCATTGATAACCAATAATATATTATAAAGGATAGCCAGCAACAAATTTTTTAACTAGTTGTAAATATGATTCTAAAAAATCTATTGCTATTATTTGACTAAGATTTGCATATAATCAAGATAAATCTTTATTAATAAACTTTAATAAAATTTTCTTATTAATTTGTTCATTTTTTTTATTAATTTTTTTTGCTAATAAAAGATAATCTCTATAAGTCATTAATTTATACTCCAAAAATAAATATTTTATTGAAAATTAACAGATGAATTATTATTTCTTGAAGTTTTTTTTATTAAATTATTAACAACGAGAATTAAAACAATAATACTAAAAATAAATAAAAAACTAATTGTTAATAAACAAATAATTGGAAAAAGAATAATGTAACTACAAATACTAATAATAAAACCAAAATTATTAATATTATTACCATTAATATTTCGTAAAAATTCTAAATTTTTTCATAATAAATAATGAAAAATTAAACTAGATTCACTAGCAAATCATAATGTTAAAACTAAAAATAAAATGTGAATAATACCACTACTAAAAGTTAATGTAATAAACGTTCCTAATGCCGCATATAAAAAAATAACTGATATTAAAAACAAAATTTTTGTTCTAGAGTCTAAAATCTTAAAATCCATAATAATTTCTTCTTTTTTTACTTTAATACTGTAATATTTTCATCAATATTTTCTAATTTTTCTTTTTGTTCACTACTAATTAAAGCAATAATAATTTCATCAATATTACCTTCCATAATACGATCTAACTTTAATAAAGATAATCCAATTCGATGATCGGTTACTCTATTTTGTGGATAATTGTATGTTCTAATTTTTTCTGAACAATCACCGCTACCAACAGCTGTTTTTCTTAAATTACCAATTCTTCCTTGTTCTTCTTCAACTTTTTTTTCATAAAGTTTAGCTCTTAATACCCGCATTGCTTTATCTTTATTATCATGTTGACTTCGTCCGTCCTGTGAAGTTACAACAACACCTGTTTGAATATGAGTAATTCTAATTGCTGAATCGGTAGTATTAACATGTTGACCACCAGCACCACTAGAACGATAAGTATCAATTCTTAAATCAGAATTATTTATTTTAATTTCAACTTCATTAACTTCTGGCAATACAGCAACCGTTGCAATTGAAGTATGAACTCGTCCTTGTGATTCGGTTTTTGGAACTCTCTGAACACGATGTCCACCAGCTTCAAACTTTAATTTAGCAAATACATGTTTACCTTTAATCATAAAAGCAATATAACTAAATCCACCATTTATTGCTTCTTTTGCTTCAATAGTTTCAATTTTTCATCGTTGAATTTCACAATACTTACTATACATACGATATAAATCACCAGCAAAAATATTTGCTTCATCGCCACCAACAGCTCCTCTAATTTCAATAATAACATTTTTATCATCATTTATATCTTTAGGAATTAGTGTTAGTTTTAATTCATTTTCTGCTTTTTCTAATTCAATTTCATTTGCTTTAATATCTGTTTTAAGCATTTCACAAAGTTCTTGATCCTGTTCGGTTGCTAATGCCTTTTTTGCTTCAATAATTTCTTGGTTAATTTTTTCATATTTTCAATATTGTTCAATAATTGGTTCTAATCTACTATGTTCTTTTCTTAATTCAGTGTATTTATCACGAGGAATTAATTCGGGATTTTCTAATTGCTTTTCAATTTCACTATATTTTTTAGTAAGTTGCATTAACTGTTCTAATGTTTTTTCATTCATAATATCACACCTGATTTATCTATTCTGATTATTTGTTAAGACACGATGATGACTACGACATCGAGCTTCATATTGTTCTTGCGCACCAATTAAAATAATTTCATCATCATATCTAGCTTCCCGGCCATTAATAATACGTTGTGTTCTTGTTGCGGCTTTACCACATTTTACACAAACAGCATCTAATTTAGTTACAAATTCTGCTAAAGCTAATAATTCTTTAGTAACAGGAAATGGTTCACCACGAAAATCTTGATCTAAACCCGCAACAATAACTTGCTTATTTTGATTTGCTAATGTTTTAATCACTTCAATAATTGATGGTTTAAAAAATTGTACTTCATCAATTGCAACTGCTTCTATTTCTTTATCTACATGTTTTAATATTTGCATTGGATCATCAATTACTATCGCTGTGATAGATACTCCTTTATGACTTACTACTTTTTTAGCATCATAACGAATATCAACCTTGGGTTTAAAAACTAGCACTTTGCGTTTAGCATACTGTAAACGATTTATACGTCGCATAAACTCTTCGGTTTTTCCAGCAAACATACAACCAGTAATTACTTCAATTCATCCCTCATTATAACGACTATACATTTATATCCAACTCCATCTCTAATTTTAATTGTTTGTTAATTCTGGTGATTTACTAGCAATTTTATCTAAACTATCAATCAATTTTTCAACTTCATTAATATTTTGTAAATATGCACCAGCTGCTGTCTGATGACCACCACCACCAAACTTTGCAATAGCATCATTAATTATTCATCTTGCACTACGAACACTAACTTTAATTTTACTATTTATTTGATCATAAGCAGCAATTAATAAAATTTTAATACCATCAATATTTGACATTACATTAACTTGGCTAGTTAAATCTTCTCTAGTTAAAACAACTTCGCCTTTAATATTTAATATTTTATTTTGACTAATAATTTTTGTTTGTAAGTCAGTAATTATTTTATCGTTAAATATTATATAAGCAACACCATTATCAGTAATTTTAAAATTTGATAATATATATCCTTTCAATCTTGCGATTTTTAAACTTTGAATATATAAACTTTGATATAAGTCTAATAAATTAAAATTTTGTTTAACTAAAAAACTAGCAACCTGAAAAGTTTCTTCATTAACAGAGCGATACAAAAATCTACCAGAATCGGTAACTAAACCAAGAAATAAATTTCTAGCTGCTAAAGCAGAAACTTTTAAATTCAATACTTGTGCTCATTTTGCCACTACTTGGCAAGCAGCAGAAGCCTTTTCTTCAATTAAATCAATATCACCATATTTATCAACAATTGGATGATGATCAATTTTAATTATCTTTTTTCCTTCTTCTCAAAATTGACCACTAATTCGTTCGCGATTAGCTGTATCAGTGACTATTACTAGTGCATTTTCATAATCTTCTTTTTTAACAAAAGTTGGTTGTGGAAATAATGATGCCATATGTTCATTTGTTTCGCCTGGAACAAGTACTTTTTTATTTTGAAAATTATCTTCAATAATTTTTTTTAATCCTCATTGTGAACCCAAAGCATCTCCATCAGGATTAATATGACGATGAATAATAATTGGATTACTGATTTTTATTAATTCATAAATTGCTTGTGCTTCTTTTTTAAACTTATTCATATTATATATCCTTTCTATCATGTACCAATTAATTGCTTTGTTTCATCATCAAAAACAAAAATTGAATTTTTAGTAATACTAATTCAACCAACAGTTCCCACTTCTAAATTATCATTATTATTTGTTAAAACTTCAAATTGTTCTGATTTAGTAGTTTCAACCAATAAATATGCTTTTTTATCATCAACTTTAGTAATATTTTTAATAACACCATTAATAATAATTGAATTTTTTAAAAAAGTAAATCTTGGTTTCTTTGCACTAAACAAAATGGCATTTGATTTAAAAGCAATAGTAGAAGCAGTTTTAACATCAAACTTACCTAAATTTACATTATAAAAATATAAATTATGAGCATTTCATTCTCCCTTTGCAATATTAATATGCTGTTCATTTATTTCTTTCAATAAATTTAAAGATAATGGTTTATCAGTGATTTCACTAACATTTCCTTGTTGAATAATTATTTCATTTTCAATAACAGTAACATTAGTCGCAAATAAATTAATATCAACTTGATTATTAGTTGTAAAAATAATAATTATTTTCAAAAATTTTTGTAATTTTTTAATTCAATTTGCTAATTGTTCTTTATTATCAACATTTAAAAGTTCAAATGGGTTATGCAAAATTAAAATTTTAGTAGGTACAATTAATTGTTGAATGATTTTTATTATTTTTCGCTCTACTATTGTTAATTGTGTTAAACGTAGTGACAATAAATGACTTAGTTCTAAATGTTTAAATATCATAACAATATTTTCACTAATTAAATCACGGACATCAATTAACTGTGAATATAAAGTTTGTAATTGTTGTTGATATGTTTCTTTATCTTGTAACTGTGGATTTTTTAAAATTTTATCATGATAAATTTTAATTTCATCTTTAATATTTTTTAAAAGTAAATGCATTTCATCTGGTAAAAGTTGCATTGCCACAAAATCTTGTTTCATATTAAATTTAATTCTTTGTACTTCTGCTAAGTCAATTCACTGGTCTAAAATTTGATCAATTTGACTACGAGTACATTTAATTTGTTGATATGAAACTAAATGATTAAGTTCGCTATTAAAATTTTGATTATGATTGTTACAAGTTTTTAACGTAGTTCTAATTTCACTTCTAGTAGTACTAATCTCTCTATTTAAATAATTATTTATTTCTTTAATAACAAAACTAATTTCTCGTAGTTGAAATTCTCATTTTCTTTCTTTTGGTGGATTACATCCACAAAAACATGGTCCCACTAAACTTTCCAAACTAGAAATACGATCTTGCAAAGATTGTAAAAATAATAAGTTATTATTTGCAATAATATTTTTTTCTTCGGCAGTAAATTTTTTAATTAGAATATCTGTTAATTTTTCACTTCCAGCAAAATTAAATTTCTCTTGAGCAAAGTTTTTATGAAAATGATTAATTTGATATTGATATTCTTTAATAAAATTATTACGAGTGCTTTGTGTTTCATTAATAAAATTTTTAATAATATTAATTAATTTTTCTTTAAAATAACCACTGTCTAAATTTAAACCTGTATTTTTTAAGTTTTCAATATCAGTCTTAATTTTTTGATTAATATTGCTTATTTCTTGTAAAAAGGGTTTATTAGTAATTGCTGTTCTTGCTAAGTTACGTTGAATACTAAATAATTTATTTCAACTCTGTAAATGCATACTAACATAAGCCATTTTTCGTTCAAAACCAATACTATTATAAGTAACATCAATATCATCAATTAAAATTTTACCCTCCATAATAGCAGAAGAACCTGCTAGAGCATTAATTAATTTTTCAATATTATCTTCATCATTACTAAAAATTGCCAAGCAACTAGGATATTTTCCTTCAAAACTTCAATCTTTTACGGCTTTTTCAACGGATAAATTAATAATACTAAAATTAAAGTTACTAGTTTGCTCAGTATTATATCTAATACCTTTACTTATTACCAATTTATTAAAATCAGATGATTTTTCCATAAAACCATTCCCTACCTTAAAGTTTTTTATTTCATATACTATTAGAATTATATTCTATATTTATTGGGTTGTATACATACAATATTTTAACTTAATTAATGGTAAATATGTCTGTAAATAATTTTATTTTTAAAGTATAAAAAAAAAGAAACTATTATTAGTTTCTAGTTTAATTAAAATTATTTTTTAACTTGTTTAGTATCAGTTAGTTTTAGAACATCTTTTGCTGTTTCTAATACAATAGTTTTAGTATTTTGTGGTTTTGCTTTGTTTATTTCAACAGTTTTTGATTTTGTTTCAACTTGTTTGCTTGCTTTTGTATTAAAGCGTTCAACTCTTCCTTTTGCTGAAACAAATGATTGTTTTCCAGTATAAAATGGATGACAACTTGAACATGTATCAACACGGATTTCTTTACCCTTAGTTGAACCACTTATAAAATTATTGCTACATGTTATACATGTTACTTTAGTTTGAAAATACTCTGGATGGATGCTTGCTTTTGCCATGGTTTCACCTCACTTATAAAATTACTATTAATAAAAAGTACTTAAAAATAATATCATTAACAATATAAAAAAGCAAATAAATATTAATGATAGATAGAGTTTTTATTTTGATAGATTATATTGTAAAAATGTGTTCTAATTCAATTAACTAGAGTAAAATCTTTAAATGATAAAATATTTTCTAAATTATTTTTATAATGTTTAAATTATTTTATAGTAATAGGTTTACTATAATAATTATAAATCAAATTAATAATATTAACTAATTGAAAGTTAGTTAATTGATTACAACCAAAACCATTACGTTGTACCTTACTAACTAATTGTTGACAATAACTTTCAAGTTCACTAATAGTTCATAAACAAAGAAAAAGAATGCTTTTCTTGTTTTAATAAAATTATCACTATTAATTTACTGAGATTGTAAACCTTCAATTTGTGCTTGTAATTATTTAATTATCTTCATGTTCTTTTAATTGTTCCTGGTAATACATTATTGTTTCACTAAAATTTATTTGTAAATCAGTTTTCATCATCGTAATTGAAAATCACAATATTTGAAAGTATCTTGTAAATCCTAGATTTTTAACATTTGTGTTTTTGGATTTAATAAACTTAAATTAAAACCTTTAACTTCAAATCCTGCAACATAATACTCATAGTCACTTAATAATTGAGTTTTAATAAAATGTTCTTTTACTGCATAATCATAAGGAACTAGTAAGCTAGTGTTTTGTTTTTTCTTGGTATTTTCTGAAAGCAATTAAATATTTGATTCATAATAAAATAACTTCTTAGCCTCTTAAATGTCCCATCATTGGACAAATTAAAGATGCTACTAAAAATGAACCAAAAAGAAATATTGAAATTCGAATATATCATTGGAATGGTAGAGTTAAAAAGATTGCTGTAACTAAAATAATTCATACTATTTCCAATATGAATTCAATAATTGATATATTACGAAAGAATTTTAAACGAGTTCGACAAATGGCTTTTGGGATTAAATTTTGCATATTAATCCTTCTTTTCTTAATAAGAAATAAAATAAGGTTCTATTTAACCTTATTATTTGTAATAATTAATTTATAGTTGAAAGTAAGGCGAGATAAAGTGTTAAATTTAAATAAACTTGAAGATTACATAATTGCAATTTTACTAACTTTTGAAAATAAAAAAAACTCTATTAATAATTGAAATTCTGATTATTTAATTGAAAATATTATTGTTAATCAATTTTATAAATTTTTTAATGAAATAAATTTTCAAGATACCAATACTATGAATTTAAGAAGTATTATTGACTCAGAAATTAGTGGTATAGCTCAAAATGTAAGAAATTTTAACAAAAAGTTAGGTCTTAATTATGTAGAAGAAGATTTTCTTGATCAACACTATAAAAAACTTAATTTTCAACTTTTAAATAGGGATTTAATTAAACATTTATTTAATGAATGAATAGAAATAAATGCTTTTCTAAGTAATTTAAAATCAAATAAAACAAATGTAAGAGAGTTAGAATTTGGAAACAAAAATGAACAAATAGTTAATTACGCTAATAATATATACTCATTAAATGAAAGATTTCTTAAAAAAATAAATCAAGTGCTGAATTGCTAAATTGTAAAGGTAAGTGCAACTAAATTATTTTTCTATCCAAATATTCGATTGGTGAAAGATAATTTAATATTTTTCTCGGTCTTTGATTTAAAGACAATATAAATTTATGAACTTCATTTTTATTAGTTTTTGAAAAAATAAATTTTTTAGGAAATTTTTCTCTAATTAAACCATTAGTATTTTCATTAGTACCTCTTTGTCAAGGTGAATATGGATTGGCAAAATAAATTTTTACATCTAAATTTTTTTCAAGTTGTTGTCAATTTGAAAATTATTTGCCACGATCAAAAGTAATAGTTTTAACAATGTTTTTAGGAAGAATTGATAAATAATAACTGACATTTTTATTAATAACTTTAGTCGTTCTGTTTTTAACTAATATTGCTAAAGAAAATCGTGATACTCTTTCAATTAAAGTTATTAAACATGATTTGCTTTTACCTCGTGATGATACTATAGTATCTCCTTCTCAATGACCAAGTGTTATACGATCATTAACATTTATATCTCGTTCTTTAATTGATTTACCATTAAACTTGCCACGATTTTCTTTAGATTTTCGTTTTTTACCTTTTCTTCTTAAATTTTTACTAGTAACTTTATCAAGCATTCCAAAATAAATTCAAGTATAAATTGTTTTAAAAATAATAACTCACTCTTTATGAAAATTTTTAATTCTGCCATAAATTTGTTCAGGTGATCAACCTAATAGTAATTTTTGTTGTACATATTTTACTAAATTCTTATTTTTAAACTTATGAAAACTAATATGTGATTGTTTTCGATTTTCAGCTTTATTTTGTGCAATTAATGAAAAATAATGATTATTATCTTTATTTCTATTAATTTCTCGAATAATAGTACTAATACTTCGATTAAGATTTTTAGCTATTTCACTAATTTTAAATTTAAATTTCAATTGATTCTCAATATAAATCCTTTCATCTATGCCAAGATGTTTATAACTCATATAAAAACTCCTTACTTTTTTCTAAACTAAATTTAGCATTATGAAATTTTTATATGAGAATTTTTTGCAATTTTATTTACTTGCACTTACAAGCATAATTCAGCATTACTGATGATGATACAATAACAGCACTATCTGATTGAAAAGATACTAATGGTGAAGTTCGTGGTTTACTAAATGTCAATGGCACAATCTATGTTGGAACTAAAACAACACCTATTAATAATGCATATACAGGAAAGTTAATTAAAATTACAAAAGATGACACAATAACAATATTATCAAAATGAAATGTAAATAATGGTGAAATTTATAGTTTAACTAGTTAAACAAACGAAAGTATTTATATTGGAACCAAAACTGGTGATGGTCAAGGAGATTTATATAAAGTTAAAGAAGATGGTACAAGTACACTAGTAACCAACTGAAAAGAAACTAATGGCGAAGTTTTAAGTCTAGTTAATGACAATAATACAATCTTTGTTGGAACAAGAACTACTGATGGTAAAGGAAGATTATTTAAAGTTGTCTATACAGTAGCAATTGGTATTTTTAGTTGAAGTAGCAGTGGTGGCGAAGTACATAGTTTATTAAATGTCAATGGTATTGTTTACGCTGGAACTAAAATTAGTGATAATAAAGGAAAACTATTTAAAAGTTTAAATCCAGAAGGATAATAAAAACTAATTAATTTAATTTATTAACTTCTTTTAAAAAAAACCTAAAATTTAATTTTAGGTTTTTTATTATTTTTATCCTGTATAATTTTCAAACTTACCTCATTTTGGAATAAAAACAGTTACTACTTTTCCTGTTGGGCCGTTTCGATGTTTAGAAATAAGAATTTCAGCAAGATTACTTTCTTGTGAACTTGTTGTTTCTTCACTATTTTTTGCCTTATAATAATCATCACGATATAAAAACATAATTACATCAGCATCTTGTTCAATAGCCCCTGACTCACGTAAATCAGACATTAAAGGACGTTTTTCTTCACGTCTCTCCACCATTCTTGATAATTGTGATAAACAAACAATTGGTACTCTTAATTCTCTTGCCAAAATTTTTAAACTACGAGAAATATTTGAAACTTCTTGTTGACGTGATTCACTATCTCTACCAGTTAATAACTGTAAATAATCAATAATTACTAATTTAATGCTATTTTCACGACTTAATTTTCTTAATTTAGTTTGCAACTCTAAAACTCTTAAACCAGGTGTATCATCAATAATAATTCTTTTTTGTTTCAATTGCTCAGCAGTAGCACTAATACGATTTCAATCAGCCTGTGTAAATTTAGACTTATTACGTAAACGATTAGCATCAAAATGTCCTTGACAAGAAATCATTCTTGTAATTAATTGATCTTTTGGCATTTCTAATGAAAAAATAACAACAACATCGTTTTTATTATCTTGTTCATTAGCAGCATTTAAAGCAAAATTAAGTGCTAAGGCGGTTTTACCCATTGAAGGTCTAGCTGCTAAAATAATTAAGTCACCTCGCTGAAAACCACTAGTAATCATATCCAAATTGTTAATACCTGAACTTGTACCAGTAATATTAACTGTTGATTTTTGTAGTTGTTCAATTTTAGTTACCACATCATCAATGTGTTCACTAATTGGCAACATCTCTTCATGATTACGTTCACTACTTAATTGTACAATTTGAGCTTCAGCAGCAATTAAAACTTCATTAATTGACTTTTCACTTTGTAACTCTTTACCTATATTTTTTAAAGCATTTTCTAATTGTCGTTTAGTAGTTCTTTCAATCAAAATATCAATGTGTTCTTTTAAATTAGCATCAGTAATATATTGAGCCACTAAAGAAGATAAATATTCAATTCCACCAATTTTATCCAAATTATTTTGCTTAACTAATTCTTCGGCAATAGTTGTTATATCAATACCAGAATTATTTTTATAAAGATTGGTAATTGTTTTAAAAATAATTTGATTAGAATTAATTGTAAAATCATGTGGTGCCAATAAATTTAATGCACTTTCACATGCTGGTGATGATTGAATCATCGCACTTAAAACATTAACTTCTGCATTATTTATATATTGACCATTGTTAGACATAATTATTCTCCTAAAACTTCAACCTTTAATTGTGCAATAATTGTAACATCTAATTTAATATTAATGTTAGTTATACCTAATTCATTAATAGGATTAAATTTAACAAATTTATGTTTATCAATTTTAATGTTATATTTTTGCACTAGTTGTTCACAAATTTGTTTTGAAGAAATAGCACCAGAAACTTTACCATTATTACTTTTTAATTTAAATTGTAAAGTAATTAAATCTAATTGTTCTTTAATTTTTTGTAAATCTTCTAATTCCATTTCTCGTTGTATTTTTTTATTTTCAATTACTTTTTGATTAATTTTTAATGCTTCTGTTGTAGCAATTACAGCTAATTTTCTTGGTAATAAATAATTTTTACCATAACCATCACTAATATTAACAACTTCACCTTTTTTACCATAATTTTTAACATCCGTTAAAAGGACAACTTTCATTGTAAACATCTCACTTTCTATTTTAATAATTTTAATACCTTTCAGTAGTAGCACTCTCACTTTGATATACGCCACTTTCAATTAATTTTACCAATTCATCATACAATGCTCTAATTCCCAATTTACTACTTTGGACAGCAGCAGCACTAAAGTGACCACCACCACCTAAGTTTTCACAAATAATTTGAACATTTATTTCACCGTTGCTTCGTGCTGATAAACAAGCACGTCCTTGACGATCATAAGCAATAGTAAATGATGCTTTACAATCACGTAAGTCTAACAACATTTCTGAAATTTGGGCTAAATATGAAGTATGTACTTCTAAGTTTTCATCACCAACAGCAACTAAAAATCCTTTTTTAATTTCTTGGGCGTGACTAATTAAAGCAAATTTATCAATTAGTTCATTTAAACTATTTTTCAATAATCCTTTAACTTTAGAAGGAGAAGCTCCTCAATCAGTTAATAATCCACAGGCTTCAAAAGTTCTTCTTGTTGTTCTTACTTGGAAATTATTAGTATCAATTAAAATACCTGCAAACATTATATTTCATAAAAATTCTGATTCAATATTATTAAAATCATTATAATAAATAATTTCTGTCATTGCTTCAGCTGTTGAAGAAGTTCCTGCATCAATATAAGAAGTAATGGTGCTACTAATTGATTCATCAGAAACACGATGATGATCAATAACAATAATTTTTACAGCTTTACTTAATAAATCAGGACTATCAACACGTTGTGGATTATGAGTATCAACAACAATTAATAAAGTATTTGCATGAAGAAATTTAAGTGCTTGTTTACCTGTAATAAAATTACGACTAATATAACTTTCAGGAACAAGTTCATGAAGAATTTTTAATGTTTTTTCATCAACTTCATTTTGATTAATAACATAATGAGCACTTTTATTTAAGCTTTTAGCAATTTCAATAATAGCTGTTCCTGAAGAAATACTATCAAAATCAGCAGCCGCATGTCCCATAACTAAAATGTTTTCTGCTAATTTTATTTCATTATATAATGATTGTGCAAACATTCTAATATTAATTTTAGATTCTGATTGTTTTGCTTCAATAGTACCTCCAATAAAAACTGTATTACCACCAAATTCACGAATAACTACTTGATCACCACCACGATAAACTGCTAATTCTTTACTTTCAATAGCCAAATCATATAGATCTTTACTAATAGCATTACCATAAGAGAAACCAGCAGATAACGTAATATCTGCTTTAAATTTTTTAACACCTTCTCGAATATTTTTAATAAGTGGAAAGTTATCATTTCTTGCTTTATTAAATTCATTTTGATAAAGTAAAATATTGTAACCATCTTCAATATTACCTAATAATAAACCTGAATAATTATTAGCAAAATCATTTAATTCAGTTTTAATAAATGCTTCAACACGAATTTGATTCTCAACTCTTAATTTTTGTAAAGAATTATAAAAATTATCAATACTAATTACACCAAAAACTAATTTTTCTTGCTGCAATTTATTATATAAGAAATGATATTTAGTTGTTTCTTGTAACAAAATTGTTCTAGTTTGTACTAAATAAATAGCATCATAAAGCATATCTTCAATTTTAAGTGTAATTTGAGTAATATTATTACTAATTAATTGTTCTAAATCTCTTGATAGTTTAACAATTGATTTTCCAATTAGTCTACCTAAACCTTTATCTTCTAAAAATTCACTTACTCACATAATTGATAAATCACTATCTAAAACAATCATACCAACACTACCAAAAGTTAAAGCTTGTGCATTATTTAATTTTATGATTTCAGCTGTGTTAATATAACGATGACGAATTCATAAACTAAATAGAAAAATATAAAGACAAACAATAATAAAATTACCTAAAACTAAACTTAAAATTACAGTAATAGTGACCACTTGTTCTGCTGTCTCAATATTAACAATAAAATAAGTCAAGCCAATTAAAATTTCAACTACTAATCAAACAATCATTATTAAATGATAATTTCTTAAAGATTTGAACACTTTGTCACTTCCTTCTAATATTATTAATTATACTATAACACTAATATTAAAAACAGCCATTATCTTTTATGTAATATAATACTATTAAGGTCTTTTTATTTTAATTTTAAACTATTATTTAAAATAAAATATTTTTAAGATAAAAAAATAAATAAAAATTGAGTAAGTTTACAAATCTTACTCAATTTTTTTATCTTGAATATCTTAATAATCCCATGATTTGGGTACGTTTTATATTTTTAGCAATTAAACGTTGATACTTTGGATTAGTACCTGTTGTTCTTGCTGGCAAAATTTTGTTATTATTACCCATAAATTTACTTAGTAATTCAATATCTTTATAATCAATATAAGTAATATTATTTTTAGTAATAAAACAAGATTTTCTTCTTGTAAAATTTCTTGGTTTACCAGTGTTCATAATTATCCTCCTTTAATTATTTAAATCTCAAATGATATCTTCTTCATCAAATTCTATATTTTGAATAGCCGCTTCTTTTTCTTGAAGCTGATTAATATTAGTAAAGGCAATATCAGTACTATAATTAGGACTTTTAAAAGCATCATCTAAATGAATTTTATTCTCATCTCTTGGTTTTGAATAATTAATATTAGTGTTATTACCACTACTATCTTTTTTACGATTATCTAAAAAAGTAACAGTTTGTGCAACCACTTCAGTAATATATAGTTCTTTTCCATTCTGATCTGTTGATTTTCTTACTGACAGTCTTCCTGAAACTGAAATTAAAGAACCTTTAACTAAATAATTAGTCATATTTTCAGCAACTTTATTTCAAGCCACACATGAAATATAATCAGCTTGATTTTGAATATTATTAACTGCAAGTGTAAAAAAAGTAAAAGGTTTTCCTGTTGAAGTTTGATGTAACTTTAAATCACGAGTGATTCTACCAATTAATGTAACAATATTCATTTTTTATCCTCACTTTTAACTTAGATTTTATTAATCTTTTTGTTCAGTATTCGATGCATTATTATTAGTATTTGTTTTTGAATTTTGGTAATTAGTTTTTGTACGATAAGATGACTCAGTACCAGCGATTGGTCTTGGTTTTCTTTCACCATTTTCATCACGATTATAAGAAGGACGATTTCCTGGTCTTGTTGGTCGAGAGAAAGAACTAGATTCTACTTGGCGTTTTGGTTTAAACTTATTAATTTTTTCACTATCTAAATTAATAACCAAAAAACGCATTACGTCTAATTGTCTTTGTTTATTTAAAGCTACACGATTAAAGTTAGCAATATTTTCTGGTGAAGTTAGCACTTCAATAATAAAATAATGACCCTTAACTTTTTTGTTAATAGGATAAGCAAATTGACGAATAGAATCTTGTTCTTTAGTAATTTTTCCAGCATTTTTAGTTAAAATTTCACAAAATTCTTTTTTAATTAATTGTGCTTTTTCTTGATTTTGATCATCAACGATGTACATAATTTCATAATTATGCTTTTGTTTTAAATCTTCCAATGTTCGAAGACCTCCTTTTGGGCATATGGCTCTGATGAGCAAGGAGTAAATATATTAAGTTTTATTTTTAAATATTTGACTCATACAATATTATAACGTAATTACCTTTAAAGTAAAGGAAAAATAACAATAATTATTAATATAACATGAGAAAAAATGACTAAATAAAAATTTGATTTCAATAAGAAATTTTATTTTATATAATCAATTATTTTTTGCACTATTTCCTTAGGAGTTAAATCATTAGTGTCAATTACTAAAAAATTAAAGTTATTTTTTTCTTTTTCATATCACTGTTCATATTTTTTATTTAATAAACTTCAGTATTCATGAGGTACATGTTTTTCTGATTCACGACCACGAAGGTTTATGCGTTCAATTGTGTTTTCAAGATTTGCTTTTAAATAGACAATTAAATCAGGTTTAATTTGTGGATCAAAATAAAGTGATGAAATAATAACATTATTATAAAAATTTAAATATACTTCATAATCTCTATCATTCATATTGTTTTGAGCTTTTAATACTTCAACGAAAATAGGATCTTCTAAAATACTGCGATCAAAAATAACATTGTTAAAATTTTGTGCTTCTTTTAATTGTTTACTTCGTGCCATCAACATAAATACTTGCATTTTAAAAGCATATTCTAAAGGATTTTGATAAAAATCATCTAAATAGGGATTACTAGTAACTGGCTCGTCCATAATTTTATATTTTAATAATTTTGCTAATTCTCTACTAATAGTGCTCTTACCAACACCAACTACACCAGATAATACAATTTTCATTTTTTGCCTCCCATAATATTATGATTACAATTAATTTATCTTAATATATAAATTTTCTCCCTCCAAATAAAAAAACGCTAAATTGTAAAGGTAAGTGCAACTAAATTATTTTTCTATCCAAATATTCGATTGGTGAAAGATAATTTAATATTTTTCTCGGTCTTTGATTTAAAGACAATATAAATTTATGAACTTCATTTTTATTAGTTTTTGAAAAAATAAATTTTTTAGGAAATTTTTCTCTAATTAAACCATTAGTATTTTCATTAGTACATCTTTGTCAAGGTGAATATGGATTGGCAAAATAAATTTTTACATCTAAATTTTTTTCAAGTTGTTGTCAATTTGAAAATTCTTTGCCACGATCAAAAGTAATAGTTTTAACAATGTTTTTAGGAAGAATTGATAAATAATAACTGACATTTTTATTAATAACTTTAGTAGTTCTGTTTTTAACTAATATTGCTAAAGTAAATCGTGATACTCTTTCAACTAAAGTTATTAAACATGATTTGCTTTTGCCTCTTGATGATACTATAGTATCTCCTTCTCAATGACCAAGTGTTATACGATCATTAACATTTATATCTCGTTCTTTAATTGATTTACCATTAAACTTGCCACGATTCTCTTGAGATTTTCGTTTTTTACCTTTTCTTCTTAAATTTTTACTAGTAACTTTATCAAGCATTCCAAAATAAATTCAAGTATAAATTGTTTTGAAACTAATAACTCATTGTTTATGAAAATTTTTAATTCTGCCATAAATTTGTTCAGGTGATCAACCTAATAGTAATTTTTGTTGTACATATTTTACTAAATTCTTATTTTTAAACTTATGAAAACTAATATGTGATTGTTTTCGATTTTCAGCTTTATTTTGTGCAATTAATGAAAAATAATGATTATTATCTTTATTTCTATTAATTTCTCGAATAATAGTACTAATACTTCGATTAAGATTTTTAGCTATTTCACTAATTTTAAATTTAAATTTCAATTGATTCTCAATATAAATCCTTTCATCTATGCCAAGATGTTTATAACTCATATAAAAACTCCTTACTTTTTTCTAAACTAAATTTAGCATTATGAAATTTTTATATGAGAATTTTTTGCAATTTTATTTACTTGCACTTACAAGTATAATTCAGCATATCCTCCTTTAACATAAAAAACTCATTACTTTAAAAACCAAGTAATAAGTTAAACAAAAAACTTTAATATAAAATTTTAGAATTATAATATCATATTTAAAATAAAAAGCAACTATTATTTAATAGTAATAGTTTTTACATAAAAATATATTTTACTTATTAATTTTAAAAAAAAGAAAAAATATTTAACTATAAAATAAATTTAAATTTATAAAAATTTATAATAAACAATTAGACAATGTTTAAAATTAAATTAAATTATTTTAATAAAATAAATTATGATATTATTTTAAAGCGTATTATTTTCTGAAATAAATAATAAGTTACTAACAATGTAAATTTAGACTTTAAATTTATCAATTGTTATAATAAGAATAAATTTGTAAAGGGTCAGGTGAATTTTTATGTACAGTGAAAGTTTAAAAAATAATTTAAATGAAGATATTAGTAAGCATTTTACACACTTAAAAAACAATAGAAAAAGATTATAAAATTACTCATGAAGGTGTATCAAGAATGGTAATGCTTGATCGTTATGCACAAAAAGATAAAAATTTAATTTCTTTAAAACCAGGTGATTTGGTAATTAGTATTATCCGTGAAGATGCTATTTTTCCAACTAGAGGAATTGGTTATGTTATTGAAGAATTAGAAAATCAAATTTATGCTATCAAAATCGAAGATGAATACCTCGGCTCAATTGATCCTGAACTAATAAAAATTTCTGGTAAAGCTGGCATTATCCACAAACAAAAATATGAACTTGAAAAACCACTAGAGTTATTTTATGAACAAATTGCTTATCGTGTTAGTAAATCATTAACTACAAAAGAATCACCAAAATTAAGATCTGTTTATTTATCCCAATTTTATGAACAATTAAAATCGCTAAATATAGTACCTGCTGGAAGAGTTTTATATGGGGCTGGTAGTGATTATGATGTTGCTTTTTTTAACTGTTTCGTAATGCCTTTTATTCATGATTCACGAAGTGGAATTGCTGCCCATCGTCAAGAAGTTATGGAAATTATGTCACATGGTGGTGGTGTTGGTTCTAATGGTTCAACACTAAGACCAAAAGGTACTGTTGCTAAAACAGTTGGTGGTAAATCTTCAGGAGCTGTTTCTTGATTAAACGATTTATCTACATTAACTCATTTAGTAGAACAAGGTGGATCACGACGTGGCGCACAAATGATTATGCTAGCTGATTGACATCCAGATATTATTGAATTTATTATTTCAAAAATGCAAAATGCAAAAATTTTATTATTGTTAAAAGAAAATTCAAAATCAAGTTTAATTCGTGATGAAGCAAGTAAAAAATTAAAATTTGAAGTACTTAGTGACCAAGATCGTAATATTTTTGAATCAATCTTAAATAATGAACAACTTTTTAATGAAGAAATAATAGAAAATGCTAAAAATAAACTAGCACTTGGTGGATCTTGAGAAGTAATTAAAAGCGATTTTTTAACCGGAACTAATATTTCAGTAACAATTAGTGATGAATTTATGAATGCCGTTGCAACAAATGGTAAATGAAATTTACGTTTCCCTGACTTAGATAATTATACTGTAACTCAAAAACAAGCTTATGACGAACATTGAAATAAAATTGGTGATGTTCATGATTGAGAAAAAATGGGTTATCCAATTAAAACTTATTATACAATTAATGCATCTGACTTATGAGATTTAATTAATTTCTGTGCTACATATTCAGCAGAACCTGGTATTTTTTTCATTGATAGAGCTAATGAAATGACTAATGCTCAAGCATATGGTATGCGTGTTGTTGCTACTAATCCTTGTGGTGAACAACCATTAGTACCCTATTCAGTGTGTAATTTATCAGCAATTAATTTAGCTAATTTTGTTAATAAAAAAACAAGTGAAATTCTTTACGATGAACTAAGTAAATCTGTAACAACTTGTGTTCGTATGCAAGATAATGTTATTTACAACACTCCATACTTTTTAGAAGCAAATAAAAACAAGCACTTGGTGAACGAAGAATTGGTCTAGGAGTAATGGGTTTACATGATTTACTAATTTGAAGTAATCTAAAATACGGCTCAAAAGAAGCTAATGAAGTAGTTGATAAAATTTTTGAAACTATTACTACTAGTGCTTATCGTGCATCAATTAATATTGCTAAAGAAAAAGGAAGTTTTCCATTTTTAAAATCACGCGAAGCATTTATTAATAGTGGATTCATGAAAACAATGCCTGAAGACATCAGAAATGATATTCTTAAATATGGTATCCGTAACTCACATTTATTAACTGTTGCTCCAACAGGTTCAACTGGAACTATGGTTGGTGTATCAACAGGACTTGAACCATACTTGGCCTTTTCATATTTCCGTTCAGGAAGACTTGGCAAATTTATGGAAGTAAAAGCAAAAATTGTAAATGACTGATTACAGTATCATCCAGAATTTAAAGAAAAACCATTGCCAGATATTTTTGTTTCAGCAATGCAATTAACACCTGAAGATCATGCTAATGTACAATGTATTATTCAACGTTGAGTTGATTCTTCAATTTCAAAAACTGTTAATGCTCCAAAAGGTTACACTGTTAAAAAAGTAGAACAAATATATTACAAATTATATAAAGATGGAGCAAAAGGTGGAACTGTTTATGTTGATGGAAGTAGAGATAGTCAAGTCTTATCTTTATCCGATGATGATAATCAAATGCAAGAGCAAGTTAACTTAAGTGATCTTGGTCTAACTGAAACTTTTGCTGATAGTATTAATGAAACAAAACCAATTAAACCAGGATGACGTAATGATCGTAAAGATCGTAAAATTGGCACTGATTTAGGTGACTTATGTACAATGTATAAAGAAGGAGTCCTTGTCTTTAGCGCTGGTTGTTATACTTGCAATAATTGTGGTATTCAATCTAAATGCGGATTATAAAAATAAAAAACTACTTAAAATTAATTAAGTAGTTTTTTATTTTTATATTTATTTACATTTTAGATGTTTGATAATTACTAGTTACATCCTGTTGTTCTAAAGATGTTGCTGAATGCAATTTATTTACTTCTTCACCTATATTTTTTCCTCACTCTTGAAGTTTTGTTTCAGATTGAAATGATTGATCATCTTCAAAAAATTTTTTTCTACACTCTTCATTGTACAATTTATGTTTTCTTAAAATATCAGATAAATTTTTTTCTATTAATTCACTGTCAGATTCTATTGTTATAGTATTTTCTTCTTGCAAATTTACTTCTTCTACAATACTTTCTAGTCTTTTCAATAATTTTTCTAGTTTTTTTGTCTTTTTAATTTGGTTATATTTTTCATCAATACTTGGTTTAAATTGAAGAAGTGCACATTTAAAAACTAGCAATACACCAATAGGTACGCCCCACGGCTATACCAATAGGTCCTCCCGGAACTCCAATTAAAGCACCAAATAAAGCACCTCCAATCATAGGAACACCACCTTTTATAACCGTAATTCCTGATAACTCTAAATTTTTACAAATATCAGGATGTTTTTTTTGATTTTTATTTCAAAATTCTTTTAATTCATTATTTATTTTTTCTATAGTTTCTTTCATCTTTTATTCTCTTTCTATTTTTTGACTACAAAGATGGTTTAAATTTATTTTCTAAAGATAAATTTTGTAATCTTGTTGAATCTTCATCTAAATTTATATCTTGTCAACCATCAGTTTTTATGTTTTCTCTTTCTAAAAATAATTTGTCTCTTGACACGTCTTTATATAAGGTTGTAACTATATCTAATAATGCATCATAACATTTTTTATCACCAATCTTTAATTCTTTAATAGTTTTTTTAAAATTACTTGCATATTCCTCATATTCTTTTAATATAAGTTTCTTATTACTTTTATCTTGAAAATAATTATCTAAAATAATTTTTCATATTTTATTTTCAATATCTCGTATTTCTCTATCTTCTTTTGATAAGAAATTATTTTTCTCATTTTTACTTTTTTCTTTTAATATTTTACATCTTTGTAACTCTAAATCTTTTACTTCTTCTTTTTTATCATCTATAAATAAACGCAAACAAGCGATTTTTTTATTAAGTCTTGCTTTTTCATTCTTTAATTCTACAATTTCTTTTTCATTCTTATTTTTTTTGATTTTTTCTTTATTTTTTGTTTCAATTTTTTCTATTTTTTTTAATTTTATTTTTATCTTTTTTTCTGCTTTTTCAATTTCATCAAGTTTTTTATATTCATCAAGAAACATATATTCAAAAAATATTTCTTTACTGTGTAACTTCATATATTCTGAATTTCTTAATTCTTCTTTTTCGAGTTTTTGTTCAAAAAGAAAAACTCACTCTTCTACTATTTTTGAATTAACTAAATTTTCAATTGCTTCTGCTATATTTCTACTCATTTTTCCTATTCCCTTTCAATATTTTATAAAAAACCCATTTACTTTAAAACAAAGTAAATGGGTAAAAAACCAATCTTTTAATTTAAAATTAACACATTTTATTTTTTTTACAATAAAATTATTATTAATGTCATTATTTAGTGATACTTTCCTATTAGTTATCGAGCAAAAATTTCCCAAAAGTAAAGTTAAATATACTTGGTGATAAATATGGAAAGAAGCATGACTATGAAAGAAAAATATAAGTTTAATATTATAAATGACATTATTATTAATAAATTATCTAAATATCAAGCTAAGAATAAACTTAACCTAACTATTAGAAGAATTAACCAATTAATTCAAATTTTCAATAGAGAAGGTAAAGTTGGTTTTATTCATAAATCCCGAAATAAAATTTCTAATAAAACAACAAATTTTGAAATCAAAATTAAGATTATAAATTTATATAAAACCAAATATTATAATTTTAATTTTCAACATTTCCATGAGAAATTAAACAATGAAGAAAAAATTAAAATTTCATATAGTACACTTTATACTATATTAATTAAAGAAAAAATTACTTCACCAAAAAGACATAAAAATAAGAAAAATAACTTGCATCCTACAAGAAACCAAAGAACAAATTTTGGTGAATTAATTCAAATGGATGCAAGTAATCATCATTGATTTGGTAAGGATAAACCAAAAGCTTTTTTACATGCTGCAATTGATGATTCTACAGGCAATATTGTCGGACTATGATTTGATCATCAAGAAACATTAGATGGTTATTATAATGTTTTTTATCAAATTTTAACTAAATATGGCATACCAAAAACATTTTATACTGATAATAGAACAGTTTTTGGATATAAAAAATAAATCGATGCTGGCAAAATAAACACGGAAAATGATACTTATACTCAATTCCAAAAGTCTTGTAATGATTTAGGTGTTGAAATTATTAGAACTTCCATTCCACAAGCTAAGGGTAGAATCGAACGCTTATTTGAAACACTTCAAAGTCGCTTAATTAGTGAACTTAGACTTAATAAAATTGCTGAATTATACTTGTAAGTGCAAGTAAATAAAATTGCAAAAAATTCTCATATAAAAATTTCATAATGCTAAATTTAGTTTAGAAAAAAGTAAGGAGTTTTTATATGAGTTATAAACATCTTGGCATAGATGAAAGGATTTATATTGAGAATCAATTGAAATTTAAATTTAAAATTAGTGAAATAGCTAAAAATCTTAATCGAAGTATTAGTACTATTATTCGAGAAATTAATAGAAATAAAGATAATAATCATTATTTTTCATTAATTGCACAAAATAAAGCTGAAAATCGAAAACAATCACATATTAGTTTTCATAAGTTTAAAAATAAGAATTTAGTAAAATATGTACAACAAAAATTACTATTAGGTTGATCACCTGAACAAATTTATGGCAGAATTAAAAATTTTCATAAAGAGTGAGTTATTAGTTTTAAAACAATTTATACTTGAATTTATTTTGGAATGCTTGATAAAGTTACTAGTAAAAATTTAAGAAGAAAAGGTAAAAAGCGAAAATCTAAAGAAAATCGTGGCAAGTTTAATGGTAAATCAATTAAAGAACGAGATATAAATGTTAATGATCGTATAACACTTGGTCATTGAGAAGGAGATACTATATTATCATCACGAGGTAAAAGCAAATCATGTTTAATAACTTTAGTTGAAAGAGTATCACGATTTACTTTAGCAATATTAGTTAAAAACAGAACTACTAAAGTTATTAATAAAAATGTCAGTTATTATTTATCAATTCTTCCTAAAAACATTGTTAAAACTATTACTTTTGATCGTGGCAAAGAATTTTCAAATTGACAACAACTTGAAAAAAATTTAGATGTAAAAATTTATTTTGCCAATCCATATTCACCTTGACAAAGAGGTAATAACGAAAATACTAATGGTTTAATTAGAGAAAAATTTCCTAAAAAATTTATTTTTTCAAAAACTAATAAAAATGAAGTTCATAAATTTATATTGTCTTTAAATCAAAGACCGAGAAAAATATTAAATTATCTTTCACCAATCGAATATTTGGATAGAAAAATAATTTAGTTGCACTTACCTTTACAATTTAGCGTTAAATTTTACTTCTTTTTTATTTTTTTTGATAAATATTTTTGGGAAATTTTCACTCGATATTGACATAAAATTATTCTTAAAAATGGCATTAAATTTAATAAATAATTAATTTTATATAATCATTCTTTAAAATCAATTTTTATTTTTGTAATAAAACCTTATTTACTCATTACTACTAATATGGTAATATGAAGGTAATAACTTACTATTAAGTTAAGTTATTAATTTTTAAAAGAGAATATAGTTTTCTTTTAAAAATTACCTTCATATTTAAATTTTTAATGAGAAAAGGAATTTATCAAATGAAAACATTTTTAATAAATATCACTCTGACAGCAATAACTTTAACTGCTGGAAATGAAATGATAGCAAAACATTTTAATGAACCAATAAGTTTGAAATCACAATTATATGTCCTTGGTGACAGTTTATCAGATAATGGTAATTTAGCTAATATTTTTACTTATGATACTTGAAATATAGATAAAGTTAAATTTCAAGAACCTTTTTATCATAATTCATTTACTAATGGCGATGTTGCTGCTAGTATTTTAGCGAAAAAACTAGGAACAGAACTATTACCAGCTTGATATCAAAAAGGTAATAACTATGCTGTAGGTGGAGCACAAGCTGGACAAAATCATAGTTGAGAATATCAATTATTCTTAAATCATTATTCTATTGACCACCAAGCTAATCAATTATTAAAAGATCATAAAATACAAAAAAATGATGATATTTTTATTGAAATAGGTGGTAATGATCTGCTTTCTGCTATGGATGAAAATTCAACAGCAAAACAAGAGTCAATTATTAATAATGCAATAACAACTGAGTTTGAAACTGTTGATACATTAATTAATGCTGGTGCTCAAAATTTAATAATTGCCAATGTGCCTAACATTAGTAATATTCCAAAATATGTTAATGAAAAAAAATCTGTTAAAGAAGTAGCAAACCACTTATCAAATGAATATAATAACAAATGAAATGATAAAATTACTGAATTAATGAAAAATAATTCTGATATTAATATCAGACCGTTTGACTTAGAAACTAATTTTAGTGATTTATTATCTGAAGCACAAGAAATAGGAAAAAATATTACTAATGAATCAATAAAATGATCAATTCCCGGTTTAGCTTTAAATTTAAATCCAAGATATATTGATGGAACAACTCCAGAAACTATTAATAATAATTTTTTCTTTGATTATGTTCATCCAAATAAATGAGCAAATGAGCAAATTGGTCTTGAACTATTCACTGAACTTACTTCATAAAAAATGTAACACAAACAATTAATTAACAATATTTTTATTCTTAATTTATTTTAATATATATAGTATTAAAGTAGTATAATACATATAAAGCCAAGAAAGAAGGTGTATTTAATGATTAAAAAGATTAACGATGATCTAAATGATTATATTAGTGAACATCTAAAATATCAAATGCTTAGTTTTAAATTAAGTAATGATGCAAATCAAAAAGGATATCCTGGGTTTGCACGCTTCTTCCAAGTAGAAGCAGCTGATGCTGTTGTTCATATTCGTAAAATTTGTAACTATTTAATGGATCAAGATGCTCAAGTTGAAATTAAAGACATTAAAGTTCCAACTTTTACTACAAAAAACATTGAAGAAGCATTAAAAAAATTAAAATCTACTAAAGAAGAATTACTTGATTTTACTAATAAACTTGTTAAAAGTGCTCGTGAAAATAATGATAATTTAACTGCGAAATTTTATGACTGATTCTTAATTGATTTCTATGAAGAAATTGCTTATGAAAAAGACTTATTGGATTGAATTGCAATGTCTAATAGTAACCTTTATAAAATTGACAAACGTTTACTAAAAACTGAAGAGCCAGATACTTTAAAAGTTATTGTTCCATTTTATGAACCCGAATAAATTTCATATTTAACTATTAATTTTCACCAAAAATGTATAAAAAAATTATACATTTTTTATTTTTTTTATAAAAATTTGTTGTATTTTTTTGTTTTTCTTCTACTTGATAGTTTAAACTGCAGTTAATATTTCTGCTTTTGTTTCCAAAGGTAATTGAGATTCTATTAAGCCCCTATTCTCTCATTTTTGTTTGTTTGCATTTTTTGATTGTTCTGATAAAGGTTGCTGTAACTCTGGAATTTCAGTACTTATTAATTTTCATACTTCATTTAAAGATGTTAATTTTATTTCTTCTTAATTTAATTTATTTTTAATTTTTTGTTCTTCAATTTTTTGATCTTGTCAACTAGGTTTCTCATTTTCTTCATTTATTTCGGTTTGGATTTCAATACTTACTAATTTTGATTGATTAATTGTTCTTAAAGACTCCTATTTTTTTTCCTTTTTTTCTCTAATTGCATTTTCTATTATTTCTTACAGTAATTGGTATTTCTCCAATTCATACAAAATGAATTGGATATTTATTATCTATAACTGGCATTTTTTTAATAACTCTTATATTTTATTTAAATGCATTGTTTAAAAATGATAATTCATCTTCAATATTTAATCTTGGAAATAATAACTCTTTTTTATTAACAGATTTATTAAAAACTTCATTCAAGTTGATATTGACTATTGGTTTAGTAATTTTTAAGACACCCAATTGTTCATGAATTTTTAATGAACTATTAACCAAAATTGGACTTAATAAAGCACTACTAATAATTAAAATATTTGCTAATAAATTTAAAATATTATGTAATTCAATAGTTTTATTATTTTTATGTAAATCTCATGGTTTTGTTAAATCAATTAATTTATTACCACTAGTTATTAATTTAAAAACGACATTAATTGCTTCATGAATTTGAGACTCATCCATTTCAATATTAAAATCATTAATAGTACTTTTAATAATTTTAATTATTTCTATTGCTTCTGGTTGTAACTTATTTAAATTAACTTTGGGAATTTTACCATCACAATATTTAATGATCATTGTAACTGTTCGCGAAAGCAAATTACCTAAATCATTAACAAGATAAGAGTTATAACAATTTAAAAATAATTCATGACTATATTTTGCATCATGACCAATAATAATTTCTTTCATTAAAAAAAACCGTAATCCATCTGTACCATAACGATTTACTAATACTAAAGGATCAATAACATTACATTTTGATTTTGACATTTTTCCTTCTTCATTAGTAATTCAACCGTGGGCCAAAATTCGATTTGGCTGTCTCAAGTTTAATGCCATTAATAAAATTGGCCAATAAATCATATGAAAACGACTAATTTCTTTACCAACTAAATTCACAATTTCACAATTTGAATCTAGTCAAAATTTTTTAAAATTAATGTCATCATCTTGTAAATAACCTAATCCTGTTAAATAATTACTTAATGCATCAATTCAAACATAAATAACATGTTTTGGATCTTCTAATACTGGTACCCCTCAAGTAAAACTCGTTCTAGTAACACTTAAATTTTCTAAACCTGGCGTAATAAAATTATTAATCATTTCCGTTTTACGATTAAGTGGTCATAAAAATAATGGATGTTCATCATAATATTTTAATAATTGTTTAGTATATTTTTCCAATTTTAAAAAATATGATGGTTCTGATAAAGTAGTAATATTACCTTGACATATTTTACATGTATTATTAATTTTATTAATTTGACTATCTGTCAAAAATTCTTCACAAGAAATACAATATGACCCTTCATATTTTCCCAAATAAATATCATTTTGTTTTAATAATTTGCTAAATATTTTCTGAACACTTAAAATATGATTTTTATTAGTTGTTCTAATAAATTTATCATAATCAATATTTAAGTTTTTTCATAAATTCTTAAACCCAACAACAATATCATCAACAAATTTTTGTGGAGTTTGTTTATTTTCATCCGCCTTTTTAGCAATTTTTTGACCATGTTCATCACTTCCAGTTAAAAAGAATACTTCATAACCTTGCATTTTCTTATAGCGAGCTAAAACATCAGCAATAATTGTTGTATAAGAATGTCCCAAGTGTAATTTAGCACTAGGATAATAAATAGGGGTAGTAATATAAAATTTTTTTGTCATTATTTGCTCCTAAATTTAATAATTATAATTTTACATTAAAATAGTATTATTTATTGTAATACTTATTTAAATTAATAATATTTTATTAATTTTTATTTTTTTATAAAATCGAACATTTTTGTTGATATTGATTTTCATTAAAACCATTATCAGAGTTAACAGCATATATATCAACGTTTAAGTAAAACTGATAATCACTATTTACGTGTGAAATAATACTACTTTTTTCATTATCATAATTATTTACTGGTAAATACTGATTACCGTTACTCATTAATGGTTGATTTTGTAATTTTCTTGAACTTGCAAAATCATATCAATGTCTCAAAAGATCATTTTTTTCTCATTGTCTTCTTTTTTCTTTTTCTATTTTTTCTAAAATATTATTAAGTTTTAAAATTTTTAATCCAACCTTTTTCAATTCTTCTTTTTGATTACTTATATTAACTTTTTCACATACTATTTTGTTAATTCGTTTTTTTTCAAAATTATAATAACCAAAAGTTAAAAACTTAACTAATTTATTCTTAAATTTAAAAATTTTACTTGTTTTTTGTTTTTCGAAAATTTCTAACTTTTTAATACTATTTATATTATAAGAAAGAAATATAGATTGTTTTTTAATATTTGACTGCAATGTTTTTTCACATTTATATTTCTTATTATTAATATAATATAATATTATTTTTATTTTATTAATTTTCTTTTTTAATAAATTAATATCTATTTCTCCATTATCTTTTAAGTATCGATCATCTAAAACATCATAAAAGTGTTCTTCACTATCATAGCTTGTAATAAAATTAAAATCTTGATCTATAAAAGGAAAACTATTATCGATTTTGTATTTCTTCATAATTTTTACTCCTTAAACTTATATAATCTAGTGACTAATTACAATATTTTCTTAATCTTTTATTTTTATCGATTATTAGATAAAATAAAAAAACAAAAATTAATAAATTAAATGCTAATTAAATTTAATATTAAACATTATTTATCTTTAAAAACTTTTTTAAAAATATAATCAACATTTATTAAAAAAATATTATTATTACAACATTCATTTAACTGTTCACTAGTTAAATATTGATTAATATTATTCTTTATTAATACATCTTTAAAATTAATCATTTTATTTTGTGCTTCTAAAGTGCATTTTTGAATAAAATCATAAGCAATTTCACGTGTTATTTTTGGATTGTTTTTAATAATAGCCAATAAAACTACTTGTGAAAAATAAAGTTCATTAGCTTTAGCAATATTATTTGCCATGGCACTAGTATTAATTACTAAATTATCTAAAATATTTGTCATTCTATTAATAATAAAATCTAATATATGATAAATATCAGGTAACATAATGCGTTCATTAGAACTATGAGAGATATCACGTTCATACCATAATAAATTATTCTCATATACTATACTATTATAACTTCGAACTAATCTTGCTAAACCACAAATATTTTCAGAACCAATTGGATTTTTTTTATGTGGCATTGAACTTGAACCTTTTTGTGAAATAGAAAATCCCTCTAAAAGTTCATTAACTTCGCTACGTTGACTCAAACGAATTTCTAAAGCTATTTTTTCAATTGTTGTAGCAATTGAACTTAATTGTGTAATTAAAAAAATCAAACGATCACGTTGTACTACCTGCGTAGCACAACTGTCAACTTCCATTTTTCATTTTTTGGCAATAAATTCACTAACTTTTGGCGAAATATGAACAAAATTACCCATAGCACCCATAATTTTAATAACTTCAACTTGTTTTCTTGCCAACTCCAACCTTACTAACTGTCTATTTATTTCATCGTATCATAAAGCAAATTTTAATCCTAATGAAGTTGGTTCACCAAAAATACCATGACTGCGACCAATTACTAATTGATTTTTATATTTAAACGCTAACTCTTTTAATTTAAATTGTAAAGTAATTAAAGTTTTTTCAATAATTTCATTTGAAAATTTTATTTGTAGATTTTGGACACTATCAACCATATCAGTTGAAGTTAAACCATAATGAATTCAACGACTTTCAGTTTTTAAGTTAGCACTTAACATTCTAGTAAACGCAACTACATCATGTTTAGTTTCTAATTCTAATTTATTCATTAATTCAATATCTAACTTAGCATTTTTTTTAATTAATTGAAAATCTTTAAAAGGAATTATATTTAAATGTTGTAATGATTCACAAACATCAATTTGAAAATTCATTCATAAGTTTAAACGATTTTTCATATTTCAAATATTAGTCATTGCTTTTGTTTCGTAACGTTCAATCATTTTTACTCCTTAATAAATATAGTTTGTTTACGATCTGGACCAACAGAAAATATTCTAATTGGAACACCCACCAACTCACTAATTTTTTTTAAATAATTTTTAGCATTTTCTGGTAATTCATCATAACTAGTAATATTAGTAATATCTTCATTTCAGCCAGGCATAGTAATAAAATGTGGTTGACATTTATTAAAGTTATTAATTTGAGAAGGTATGTATCTAATTATTTCGCCATTTAAAGTATAATGCGTACAAATGCTTAATGTTTCAATACCAGTAAGCACGTCTAACAACATAACAGCTAAACTAGTAAATCCATTAATTTGTGCACTATACTTAGCAATAACTGCATCAAATCATCCAATTCTTCTTGGTCTTTTTGAAACTGTGCCATATTCATTACCAGTCATACGAATATAATCTGCTCATTTACCAAAAACTTCACTAGGAAACGCACCAGCACCAACTCTTGTACTGTATGCTTTAGTTACACCAATAATTTCATTAATTGCTTTTAAAGAAATACCTGAACCAATAGCAATTGAACTAGCACTTGGATTAGAAGATGTTACAAAAGGATATGTACCATGATCTAAATCTAATAAAGTACCTTGTGCTCCTTCAAATAATATCTTTTTATTTCTAACTAATTGTTCATTTAAAAATTGACCAGTATCAATAATTAAATCTTTAAAGTATGGTAATAATTCTAATAAACGATTATATATTGTTTGCGCATTAAATTCTTTTTCATATCCATAAACATTTTTTAATATTTTATTTTTAATTAACAAATTATCAATAATCAATTCTAATAGTCGTTCCTTATCTAATAAATCGCCCATTCGAATTCCAATCCGATTAACTTTATCAGCATAACAAGGTCCAATTCCTTTTTTAGTAGTGCCAATAGTTTTATCACCCTTAATTTTTTCTTCATATTCATCAAATGCTAAATGATAAGGTAAAATAATATGAGCACGATCAGAAATTCGTAAATTTTGACAACTAAAACCAGCAGCTTTTAAATATTCAATTTCAGAAACTAATTTTTCTGGATTAACAACACAACCATTAGCAATAACACAATATGAATCTTTATTAAAGATACCAGAAGGAATAATACTTAATTTATATTTTTGATGATCAAAAACAATTGTATGTCCGGCATTATCACCACCACTTCAACGAACAATAACATCAGAATTTTGACTATAATAGTCAGTTATTTTGCCTTTTCCTTCATCACCTCATTGACAACCAATAATAGAAGTAGTTTTAAATGGTTTTGGTTGATCAATTTTTGATATTAAAATATTTTTAGTATTAACAATTTTATTAGTAATTTTTTGATTTTCTTCTTTTATTATATGTTTTGACTTTTCAAAATCTACTTTCATCTTATTAACGATTGGCTTAAGAGTGTCAGTTTTTATTGATTGCGTTTTTACTTTAGTTGCTTTTTTTACATCTTTAACTTTTGGTTTAATAGTTTTATTAAGTTGTTCAACTTGAGTTTTTGCCTTTTCTATTGTTGGTTTGATTATATTTTTTTTTGCTTTCATATTGTCTCCTTTATACTCAAAAAAAAGTATTTATAAATTTATAAATTAATTATATTATATAATTATTTAATAATGATTATCAAAATATTGTTATTAAAAATAAACTAGTAAAGGAAACTTAAAAAATGAAATGAAATTTTGATAATGACAGTTTTCAAAATGATAATAATGATGATTTTGACAAACTTTGTCCTATTTGTAAGCAGAAATTACTAGAAGCAAAACTTGAAAAAATAAATGAAATAAATCAATATCAGCAAACACAAAATGATATTTTATTAATTGAAGAAATAAAAAAAGAATTAGAAAAAATTAAAAAAGAAAAAGAAACACAACTTTATGTTTACTTATGTAGAAAACATAAAAATGAAAATATTCTTTAATATTTTTATAATATATTAATTATTTTTTATTATATTTATTCATAATATTTTCAAATTTACTATCAGTAATTCAACTACTAATGCTTTCTACAAAAAATTGTTTATGATCGTTTATATTCTTTAACTCATCATTACTAAACTTACTCAAAACTCAATCAGCCGTGTTAAAATTAGGATTTTTACCAACACCAATTCTTAATCTTTGAAAATCTTTACTACCAATTTGATTAAAAATACTTTTAATTCCATTATGACCAGAAGCACTAAATTTTTGTTTGTATTGACATTGACCAAAATTTAAATCAACTTCATCGTGAATAATTAACACATTTTCAATTTTAATTTTAAAATAATTCATAAAATTTGAAACACAAAAACCTGATAAGTTCATAAAAGTTAATGGTTTTAAAAAAATAACATCAGTGCCATTAACAACAGTTTTAACATATTGACCATTAAATTTAGTTTGATTAATTTTTAATTGTAATGTTTCACAAATCATATTAATAATAATAAAACCAATATTATGACGTGTCAATTCATACTCTTTACCTGGGTTTCCTAATCCAATAACTAATTTCATCTACTTTAAATTTCCTCTTTATTATTTTTTACTATTTTTATTATTAATTTTTTTTATTAATTCATTTGTTTTATCATCATAAACTTTTGTTAATGATTTATTATTAATTGAAGCATCAATCATTTTTGCAATAAAATCAGCAATTGAAATAATTTTTAAGCCGTTAAATTTTTTTTCTTCAGAAATTTCAATAGTATTAGTAATAACAACTTCCTTAATAATTCCATCAATAACAGATTGTTTCAAATTTTTTGAAGCTTGCCCACTAAAAATACCATGAGTAGCTAAAATATAAACTGATTTTGCACCATGTTCTTTAATAGCTTTTGCTGCATTAATAATAGTACCACCTGTATCAATCATATCATCAATAATAATAGCATTCTTTTCTTTAACATCTCCTAGTACAAACTTAACTTGACTTTGATTAGGAGTTGTTCTTCTTTTATCAATAATTGCCAAAGGTACACTTAAATAATTACCTAATCTTCGAGCACGAGTAACACCACCATGATCTGGAGATACAACAACTAAATTAGTTAAATTTTCTTCAATTAAATAAGATGCTAAATCTTGAGTTGCTCGTAAATCATCAACAGGAACATCAAAAAATCCTTGTTCTTGTGGTGAATGTAAATCAACAGTAATAACACGATCAACACCCGCAACAGTTAATAAATTTGCAACAAGTTTACAAGTAATAGGTTGTCTACCACCTTGTTTTCGATCTTGACGAGCATAACCAAAATAAGGAATTACTACATGAATTTTAGCAGCAGATGCACGAACTAAAGCATCAACAAAAATTAATAATTCCATTAAATTATCATTAGTTGGCGGCGAAGTTGATTGGATAATATATACCACTTTCCCTCGTACTGATGTTATAGATTGAATGTTAAATTCACCATCAGCAAAACGACTGATTTCTGCTTTTCCAGGTTCAATATTAAGTTTTTTACAAACTTCTTGTGTAAATTTTTGACTAGCACTTAAACCAAAAACTACAATGTTTTCTACATTATTCATTAAATCCTCCTTTACATGTTTCTAAAAAATTATAATTATAATTTCATTATACAATGTTTATTACAATTTAAGTATATTAAATTTAAAGACTATTAATTAAAAATAATTAATAAAAAGTTATATCTTTTGCAAGAAAAAATAAAATCATTATAATAGTTAACGGATAATAAATATTTAAAAATATGTTTATTAATAAACAAGGATTATTGCTGAGGTGTTTTATATACTTATTATCCACATTCTAATATCATTAATTTTAATAATTATTATGAAAGGTATTTATTATTAATAATAGTAAATAACTGATAAAACATTGAAAATGTTAATTCTTCAGATCTTATTGTTAATGATCAAGATAAGTCGTTAATTAAATTAACGGCTTTTTCTTTGCTATTTAAATAAATACCCAAATTGTTAACTAATGTTTTTCTCTTATTAACAAAGCAACTTCTTACAAATTTTCAAAATAATTGTGGTTCATCAAGTTGAAATTTAGGATTTACTTTAAAATAAACAACACTACTTGTGACATTAGGTATCGGAGTAAAATTATTAGGACTAACATCAAAAATAATTTTAACATCACAATAAAATTGACACATAACAGAAAGATTATTATATACTTTAGTTTTAGGTTTAGCACAAAATCTTTGTGCAACTTCTTTTTGCATCATTAATGTAAATGAATCAAATAATTCAATATTTTCTAATAATTTTAAAACAATTTGTGAAGTAATATAATAAGGCAAATTTGCAATTACATGAATTTTTTGATTTATTGCAAATTCTTCATTAATGATTTTTTTTAAATCTAAATTTAAAAAATCATCATTTATAATTTTTAAATTTTTGTATTCATTTAACTCTTTTTCTAAAACAGGAATTAATTTTTTGTCAATTTCAATTGTTACAACTTTTTGCGCAGTGCTGAGTAATTTATTGGTTAAATGACCAATGCCCGCTCCAATTTCAACAATGCCATCTTCATCTTTAAAATTACTAGTTTTAACAATTTTATCAATTATATTATTATTAATTAAAAAGTTTTGTCCAAACTTTTTAACTGCATGTAAGTCGTATTTTTTCAATATTTTTTTTGGATTTTCCATTATTATTCTCCAATTCACATTTTTAGTTAATTATATACTAGTAATAATTAAACAAATAGTTAGCCAACTAATCATATATGCTAAATTTACTACTAGCAAATCTACATGTGGTAATATTAACATATATCAACTTAATAAATAAATATTAATTTGAGTGGGAAAAGGAGATGATTTTTATATGGCAACAAAAATAGAGGTTGCTAATGACGGACACAATAACCAAGACGTTAATATTGTTTCTCTAGATTTAGGAACAAGAAATTTAATTGTCAGAGTTAATGGAAGGGTTGTTTATAGTCAACCATCAGCAATTGTATTTGATACAGAAAACGGAGAAGTATTCATTGGTGAAGCCGCTTTATTAATGAAAGAAAAAACTCCAGCGAATAAAATTTTCAGAGAACCAATGGATAATGGTGTTATTAGTGACAATAATGCTTTGATTGCTTTATTAACTGAAATTTTTACACAAATTATTGATGTGAAAGCTGAAAAAATTTGAGAAAATTCAGTAGCGCTTGTAGCTATTCCATCTAAGGTTTATAAATTAGATAGAACTGTTTTACGTGAAATTCTACAAGGAAAAAAAGTAGCTAAAATTCCAATTTATAGCGATAAATTTCCTAAGAGATATAATGAAAGTAATGAAAGCGTAATGAAAGCTGAAAAAGTTGTTATTGTTCCTGAAGTAAAATTGGCAGCTATTGGTGCTGGGGAAGCACTTTGAGATGCTTCAGGAGTATTTATTCTTGATATTGGTGGTGGAACTTCTGACTGTGCCATTTTATCAAGTGGAGAAGTTATTGTTCAAGATTCAATTCCAATTGCTGGAAATGCTATTGAACGTAATATTAAAGAACATTTTGAGAAAATGCACTATATATCTCTTAGCTCAATGGAGGCTGAAAAAACAAAAATTAGTGCTGGTATTTGAATAGATGGTGAAAAAGATAGTGAAAATAAAATTACTATCCATGGAAAAAGTACTAAAACTAAAAAACCTGAACAAATTACAGTTCCTAAGCAAGAAGCAGCTAGAGTAGTTACCGAAGCCTTTGAACCAATTGTTGCACTATGTAGTGACATTATCGATAAAGCTGGACCTGCCTTTTCAGAAATGATTATGAAAGACGGTTTAACTATCACTGGTGGGGGTGCTTTGCTTGAAAATATTACAACTTATCTAAAAAAACGACTAAATTTAGAACATGTGGTATCTGCTAATAATCCAAGAGAGTGTGTAATTAGAGGAACTCAAGCCTATGAAACTCATAAACAAGATGTATATGAAAAAGGATTCATTAGACCAAGTAATTAAAATTCCAGGTGTGTAGAAGGAGGAAAAAAAATGGGATTATTTGATAAAAAACCCAAAGAAAACTTAAATAAAAAAAGTAATATTAAGTCTATTAATGACTACCAATGATTAGCTTTAGATGTCGGAACAGAAAACTTTAAAGCAAGGTATGTTAACATTGGACTTACATATGATGCTCCAACTTATCTTGCTGAAGACTATGAAAAAAATGTTATTCTTTATGGTGAAGAAGCTAAAGCTTTAATTGATAAAACAAATGAAAATGTTGTTATTAAGCGTCCAGTTCGTGATGGTAATATTGCTGATCCAGATGCTTTACAACGTATCCTTGCTAAAATTTTTCAAGATTTTAAACTTGAAATTAAAGATTCAAAACAAGCTGATAAAAACCGTAATTTAATTGTTTTAATGGCAACACCAAGTGAAATTAATTCAGTACAAAGAGAAGCACTAGAAAATATAGTTCATCGTTTAGGAGCACTTCGTGGATTTGTTCAAGAAGAAGTTAAAATGGCAGCATTAGGTTCAGGCCAAGATATTTTTGGAACTGCAATTATGTGTGTTGATATTGGTGGGGGAAGTACTGATATTGCCGTACTTAGCAACGATTCAATCCTATATTCATATACAACACATTGTGCTGGAGACTATTTAACACAAAAAATTCAAGAATACATAGCTAAAAAGCATGCTTTAAAAATTGGTACTAAAGAAGCAGAAGATGTTAAAAAGAACATCGGTTCACTTCTTAAATATCAAGATGAAAAACCATACACTATTTCAGGTGTTTCATTACCTAGATTAGACTCTCAACCAGGAGAAACAATGTCAATTTCTAAAACTATTGAAATTACACCAGAAGAAATTCGCGAAAATGTAATGCAAGTTCAATTTAGAGAACATGTTATTCCATCAATTCGTAGAGTACTAAGAACTTCTGGGGAAAAAGCTGCTGGTAGTGTTAGTGACTTAAAGAAAAAAGGTAAGGGAATCACAATTTGTGGTGGTGGAGCTTACATTAAAAAAATTGATGAATTTATTAAAGAAGAATTGGCTAAGGAATATTTCATCGAAGTTAAAGCTGAAAAAAATACAAAACCAATTCGTCAAAAATATGAGGGAGATATCTTTGAAGTACGTGTTGCTCAAAATCCTTTAGATAATGTTATTGATGGTTGTGTAAAATATCGTGATACAATTTACAAACAATTAATAGCTGAACAAAATCCTAACCGCGAAATTCTAACAAAAGACGAAGATTTAGGATAAAAAATAAGTTTAAATAAAATGCACTTTTAAAATTTATAGAAGTGCATTTTTTACCTATATAAATAATAAATTACTATATAAAATAAAAAATTAATAATCACGCTTAAAATACATCATTAAATATTTCAAAAAAAATATCATAAAAATCATATAAAATTATTAATACATGCTGAATTATACTTGTAAATGCAAGTAAATAAAATTGCAAAAAATTCTCATATAAAAATTTCATAATGCTAAATTTAGTTTAGAAAAAAGTAAGGAGTTTTTATATGAGTTATAAACATCTTGGCATAGATGAAAGGATTTATATTGAGAATCAATTGAAATTTAAATTTAAAATTAGTGAAATAGCTAAAAATCTTAATCGAAGTATTAGTACTATTATTCGAGAAATTAATAGAAATAAAGATAATAATCATTATTTTTCATTAATTGCACAAAATAAAGCTGAAAATTGAAAACAATCACATATTAGTTTTCATAAGTTTAAAAATAAGAATTTAGTAAAATATGTACAACAAAAATTACTATTAGGTTGATCACCTGAACAAATTTATGGCAGAATTAAAAATTTTCATAAAGAGTGAGTTATTAGTTTTAAAACAATTTATACTTGAATTTATTTTGGAATGCTTGATAAAGTTACTAGTAAAAATTTAAGAAGAAAAGGTAAAAAACGAAAATCTCAAGAGAATCGTGGCAAGTTTAATGGTAAATCAATTAAAGAACGAGATATAAATGTTAATGATCGTATAACACTTGGTCATTGAGAAGGAGATACTATAGTATCATCACGAGGTAAAAGCAAATCATGTTTAATAACTTTAGTTGAAAGAGTATCACGATTTACTTTAGCAATATTAGTTAAAAACAGAACTACTAAAGTTATTAATAAAAATGTCAGTTATTATTTATCAATTCTTCCTAAAAACATTGTTAAAAATATTACTTTTGATCGTGGCAAAGAATTTTCAAATTGACAACAACTTGAAAAAAATTTAGATGTAAAAATTTATTTTGCCAATCCATATTCACCTTGACAAAGAGGTACTAATGAAAATACTAATGGTTTAATTAGAGAAAAATTTCCTAAAAAATTTATTTTTTCAAAAACTAATAAAAATGAAGTTCATAAATTTATATTGTCTTTAAATCAAAGACCGAGAAAAATATTAAATTATCTTTCACCAATCGAATATTTGGATAGAAAAATAATTTAGTTGCACTTACCTTTACAATTTAGCATTACTCCTTTTTTACTTTATATAAAATTTTAATATAAAATGTTATAATATTATTATACTACTTATGGGAGAAAGATAATCTAATGCAAAAAATAAATATTTTGTTTAAAAATCAGATTCAAAAGAAAATTAAAGTAAATAATTTATTAAAACATAAAAATCAAATTGTATATTTTTATAATGTAATTGTCTTTAAAACATATATATTAGTTTATTATTATTACTATAAATAAAAAATGCTGAATTATAATTGTAAGTGCAAGTAAATAAAATTGCAAAAAATTCTCATATAAAAATTTCATAATGCTAAATTTAGTTTAGAAAAAAGTAAGGAGTTTTTATATGAGTTATAAACATCTTGGCATAGATGAAAGGATTTATATTGAGAATCAATTGAAATTTAAATTTAAAATTAGTGAAATAGCTAAAAATCTTAATCGAAGTATTAGTACTATTATTCGAGAAATTAATAGAAATAAAGATAATAATCATTATTTTTCATTAATTGCACAAAATAAAGCTGAAAATTGAAAACAATCACATATTAGTTTTCATAAGTTTAAAAATAAGAATTTAGTAAAATATGTACAACAAAAATTACTATTAGGTTGATCACCTGAACAAATTTATGGCAGAATTAAAAATTTTCATAAAGAGTGAGTTATTAGTTTTAAAACAATTTATACTTGAATTTATTTTGGAATGCTTGATAAAGTTACTAGTAAAAATTTAAGAAGAAAAGGTAAAAAACTAAAATCTAAAGAAAATCGTGGCAAGTTTAATGATAAATCAATTAAAGAACGAGATATAAATGTTAATGATCGTATAACACTTGGTCATTGAGAAGGAGATACTATAGTATCATCACGAGGTAAAAGCAAATCATGTTTAATAACTTTAGTTGAAAGAGTATCACGATTTACTTTAGCAATATTAGTTAAAAACAGAACTACTAAAGTTATTAATAAAAATGTCAGTTATTATTTATCAATTCTTCCTAAAAACATTGTTAAAACTATTACTTTTGATCGTGGCAAAGAATTTTCAAATTGACAACAACTTGAAAAAAATTTAGATGTAAAAATTTATTTTGCCAATCCATATTCACCTTGACAAAGAGGTACTAATGAAAATACTAATGGTTTAATTAGAGAAAAATTTCCTAAAAAATTTATTTTTTCAAAAACTAATAAAAATGAAGTTCATAAATTTATATTGTCTTTAAATCAAAGACCGAGAAAAATATTAAATTATCTTTCACCAATCGAATATTTGGATAGAAAAATAATTTAGTTGCACTTACCTTTACAATTTATCGTTTAACTAAATAATGATCAATGTCTTTAATTAATTCTTTTACTAAAATAGTTTTAAATTCATCAATATCTGCTTTACAATTTACAGTTGGAGTTGTTAAAAATTTTAAGTTTTGTTTAACAAATAAATTTAATGAAACATCATATTCAACTGTTTGATCTACTAGTTCAACTTTATTTGTTTCTTGTTTTACTCCTTTATATAAATTTAATTTAATTTTAATTGTAATAAAATTTTCTGAACCAATAATTAAACCTTGTTGATCTTCTGCAGAATATATTGCTACTAATTCATTTTCTTTAACTTCAATATTTTTATCTTTGGAAATTTTTTGAACTGGAACTGTATTATTAATTGGTACTATAATAATTGCTAAATCTACTGTTAATTTTGATCAAACAAAATCATATGTATTATTTTCTTCGTTATATTTAATACCAAAACCTTCTAAATTACTAAAGTCATCAACATTATAACTAGAAGCAAATGATTTACTTAAAATACTTTCTGATGTTTTACAAGCAACTATTGTTGTTGTACTTACTGTTGTAAATCCAATCGTTCCTAAAATATTTAATCATTTTTTCATTTTTATAAAAAAAACCTTTTTTATAAACTTATTATATTATTATTTTAAAAAAAATAAAAAAATACATTTTTAAATGTCAACAATATTTTTTATCGATTAAAATGTATTTTTTATATTTAAAATTATTATTTTAACTGTATAAAAAGTATAAGCCATTAACTATTTTAAAAGTAATAACTTTAACTTTATATAAAAAAATACAAATTAAAAAACAATTAGTTTTTTAATTTATTCACTAATTTCTTTACTTTCTAAAACTTCAATTAACTTTAAACCGAATTCAAATACAGCACCAATTGATTTTCCAGTTATAATATTATTATCAACTACTACTTTTTCATCTAAAATAATACTTTTATTTAAACCAATATTAGCGTCTGGAAAATGCGTAATTTTTTTGTTATCTATTAAATTTAATTGCCCTAAAATTTGCGGTGCTGCACAAATAGCAGCAATAAACTTATTACTATCTTTAGCAAAAATAACTAACATTGATTTTAATCATTCATTTTTGCTTAAGTTTTCTACTCTAATTTTACCGGGTGGTAAAATTAGCATCTTATAACTTAACAAATCAATATCACTGATTTTCTTTTCACATAAAATAAAAACATTATGACTTGATTTGATTTTTAAGTCATTTTCAATACTTACTAAATCAATAATAATATTAGCCCTTCTTAATAGATCAATAGTAATTATTACTTCACCCATTTCATAGCCTGTTGCTAAAAAAATGGCTACTTTAAACTTCTCATTATTACTCATTATTTCTTTTCAATTCATTATTTAATTTAAAAACATTAATAGCATTTTCCCTAATTGCATTAATAATACTTTGTTTTGGGATCTTCTTTAATTCAGCTATTTTATTAACTGTAAATATTATATTTTCTGGATGATTAATTGTTAATCCATTTTTGAGATTTTTACCTCTTTTTGGTTCAGGAGTTAAATATGGCGCATCTGTTTCAACTAATATTTTATTAATTGGTATATTTTTTGCTACCTCTTGTAACTTCAAAGCATTTTTATATGTCACATTACCTGCAAAAGAAATATAAAAACCTTGTTTTATAAATTTTTCAGCTATTACTTTTGTTCCCGTAAAACAATGAAGAACACCATTAGTAATATTTTCTTTTTTAATAATTTCAAAAGCATCTTCAAAAGCATTACGAATATGTAATAATACGGGTAATTTATGTTCTTTAGCTAATTTTAGTTGTTCAATAAATCATTTTTTTTGCAATTGTGGTTCTGTAAATTTATGATAATAATCTAATCCAATTTCACCAATAGCAACTACTTTACCAGTTGCTATTAATTTTTTCAATTCTGAAATAGTATTACTATCGCAAGTATTTACTTCTGTTGGATGAATACCTACAGCTGCATAAAGATTAGGAATTTTTTCTTCACTCTCAAATTCATAAATTTGACTAACAGCTTGCTTACTAGTATTTAAGTCAAAACCAACATTACAAATACTACCAATACTATCACCTGCTGAATAAGCATCAGTTAATAATTTTAATATTTCTGTTTCATCATAATGTTTTGACATTAAATGACAATGAGTATCAAAAATTCCATTATTAGCCATATATTTTACCTTCCTTTTTATTTTCCTAAACAAAATCTTTTAAAAATTTCATCTAATAAATCAGTTTCAAATTTTTTACCTTGCATTTCTAAAATCTTATTTCATGCAGTTTGTAAGTGTACAATAATTAAGTCTATCGAAATATTCTTTTTTAAATCTTTTAATGCTTCTGAAATACTAAGTTCAATTTCATCCAAATATGCTAATTGTCTTGTATTCGCAAAAAGTAATTCTTTATCAAAATTAATTTCAGTAGTTATAATTTTATTTTTTATTCCTAAAATTAGATTTTCAATTTCGCCCATTATTGCACTAACTTTTACCACATTAAAATTATTTTTAATGTCTAATTTTAATTTTAACCTTAAATCCGTTTTATTAATAGCAATAAGGTAATTTTTATGTTTTATTTTTTCTAATAATTGTTTATCCTCAATACTTAAATCTTTTGAACCATCTAGTACTAATATTATTAAATCTGCTTCGTTTAAAGCCTTATGTGATTTATCAATACCTGCTTTTTCGATATCATTTAAAGTATGACGTATACCTGCTGTATCAATTAAATTTAAACTAATATCACCCAAATTAATTTTGCCTTCTACCAGATCTCTTGTTGTTCCTTCTTCATTAGAAACAATAGCTTTATCTTCATTTAAAAGCACATTTAATAGGGAAGATTTTCCAACATTAGGTTTTCCAATAATAACTGTATTAATTCCCTCTTTTATAGTTTTAGTAATTTTACTATGTTCTTTAATAACTTTTATTTTATTTAAAAATTTTTCAACTAAAGGAATAACATTATTAATTGTTTTTTCCTCAACCCCATCGTATTCAGGATAATCAATATTAACTGTTATATTAGCAATTAAAGTTAGTAATTCTGAAGATAATTCATCAATTAGTATTCTTGTTTTACCACTTAAACTATTAATAGCGGTTTTTAAAATAGTATTATTTTCAGCCATAATTAAATCATTAATAGCTTCTGCTTCAATTAAATCAATTTTATCATTTAAATAAGCTCTTCTTGTAAATTCTCCTCTTGTTGCCATTCTCATACCTGTAGATAGTAATAATTGCGAAATTTTTTGTGTTATTAGCACTCCACCATGACAATTAATTTCAATTGTATCTTCACCTGTAAAAGATTTGGGAGCGCGATAACATGCCAAAACAACTTGATCAATTTTATTCTTATTATGATCAATAATATATCCTGTTATTAAAGTGTGACCTTTTTGATTTAAAATATCTTTATCAAAAACCTTATTTAATAGCTCATAAGTATCTTTTCCTGAAATTCTAATAATACTAATTGCTTGATTTAAAGGTGCGGTTGCAATTGCAGTAATAGTATCATTTAACATTTTTTCCTCTTTTCATTTAAACAATCTAAGATTTAAAATCTTAGATTACTCTAATTTTCCAATCTAATTACTACATGACGGTTATAACCTATACCTTCAGAAAAACTTGATATTCCTTCAATGTTTTTAACTATTTCATGTATAATTTTTCTTTGGTTATTAGGCATTGATTCAAAATGAAACATTTCTTTACTTATTCTTATTTTTTTTATAATTTCATATATTCTAATTTTTAAATTTTGTTTTTGAATATTTAAATAATTATTAACATTTATTACTATTTGATAGTTTCTTTTAAATTTTGTTTCTAAATAAGTAATAAGTAAATTTTGTAAAGCACTAATTGTATAACCTTTTTTGCCAATTAAAATTGAATTTTCATTTTTACAATTAATATTAATATAAAATTTATTGCCATTTAATATTATTTCTTCTTGATAATTTTTTATATTAAAAAGTTCCGATAAATCATGTCATTTATCATTCAAATAATTTTTAACATCATTTTCGTTAAAAATAAAAATTTTAGTAATGGTTTTAAATAAACGTTTTTCTATACCTAATTTTATATAAAATGTCTTGGGGGATAAATTTTTGATAGTTTTTTTCTAAATCAATATTTTTTTTAAATGATTTAATTTCCATCTTTTTTTCTCCACATTATAATAAATTACTTATTTTTTTTAGGTTGAACAACTATTTCAGATTTTGTAAATATCTTTTTAATCTTACTTGAAAATGGTGTACTAATTGTACCATTTTTTTTATAACGGCTACGTTTATGTTTATTATAGTAATGAAAACCAAGAGTTTGAAATATTTGTAATATTCCAGAAATAATTCAATAAATGCCTAATCCTGAAGGAGCAACACATACATAAAATAAAAACATAAAAATCATAACGCTTTGAATAATAACTTGTTTTTTTAATGCAGCTTTTGCTTCTTTAGTTTTAATCTTCTGTCGTGAACGATTTAAAAACATCGGTAATAACATAGAAACTAATTGTGTTGGTATATATATAACAATAATTATTAAATACATAAATTGTCCATGGGTAACCATAGTTCATGGTTGTTCAACTAAACTAATAGCACCAACAACAGTATTTTTTAATAAATTAGTTGATTTCATAACAGTAAACATAGCTGTTAAGAAAGGAAGTGATAAAAACATTGGAATAAAAGCAGCCATTGGATTTATTCCTTCTTTTTTATAAATAGCCATTAATTCCATTTGTTGTTTTTGTTTTGCACTTGGATCACGTGAATGTTTATATTTGGCTTGAATTTCGGAAGTTTTCATTTGCACTGATTGCATTTTTTCCTGATTTTGTTGGGCTTTAAAAGTAAATACTAATGTAATAAGTTTAATAATTAAGGTTGTAAAAATAATAGCAAAAATAACACTTACTGATCAATATTTTGAATTTATATCAACTCCACCACTTAATCCAGCAGAAATACTAACTAAGATTCAAGCAATTGGATAAACAAACATTCCAAAGAACGGTGATTTAGTTTGCGTTCAAGCTTCACTTCATGTTCTAATCCCTGTAAATCCATACTCATAAATATTATTACCATTAAAATGAAAAATGTGATTTTTTGCTACATCACTGTTACCAATAAGTAATTCAAAAAAAACAGCCGCTACATTATATTTTTGAAAATCATAAGCTGAAATAACATCACTAGTTGCAACATTAGGATCACCCATAGTCTGACCGCAACCTCAAAGTGTTGACATCAATAAAAAAGTCCCTAAAATAATTTTAGTTCATTTTCATGTTATTTTTAATCAAACGTTTTTTTTCTGTTGTTCAGGAAATAAAAACTTTTTATATTGCATTAATTTTACTCTCCTATAATGGGATTTTCATTAAAAGTTGTAATAAAGAACTAAGATTTTCTTCATATGTATTAGATAAATAATTTTTTCTAATCATAATTACTATATCTACTGGTCAATCTTTTTTAATATCTACTAACATTCCTCGTACTTGACGTTTAATCTTATTACGTGCAAAAGCAAAACGAACTAGTTTTTTTCCTACTGATACACCTACTCGTATAGTCTCAAAATCTACTCTATTCATATAATAGATAAAAAATTGACCATTTGAAATACTTTTTCCTTCATTAATTAAATATTTAAAATGATGATTTTTCAAAAGGCGGTATTTTTTTTCCATATTTTGTTCACCTTATTTTATTTTTTTAAACTATGCTGTTAATTTTTTACGTCCTCTTTGACGTCTTCTTTTAATAACATTAATCCCTGTTGCAGATTTCATTCTTGCAAAAAAACCATGAGTTTTTTGATGTTTTCTCTTACTTGGTTGATATGTCGGTTTCATTTTTTTCTCCTTTTTTTAAAATTCTAATAAAAAATCATTAAGAGTATTCTAACATAATATTTATATCTTAACAAATTATTCTGTTTATTTTTAATAAAAACAATATTAGTTTAACAAAAAAATAAATCATTTATAATATTAAATAATAAATATTATTTTTTTTATTTTTTTTAAAAGTATAATACAGATTATAATTATAAAAAAGTTATCAACATTAATCCACAATTTATCCACAATAATTATATTAATTAAAGAGGTTTTTAAAA